>CAJTUG010000015.1:16339-26747 GCA_910579605.1 uncultured Muribaculaceae bacterium
TATTTATGATGAAAATCTGATAAACGTTCAAGATCTATCCAGCGGTGTTTCTACGGGAGCTACTATCTATGAGCAAATACGGTTGTTGAATACCAGCATAGGAAAAGGTAATGCTACAGTATTTGATGATTTTCTGGCTTACTGTATAGGAGGCAGGATTGAGAAAAAATTGCAAGCAATCGGTATATGGGATGTAAATCAAGAACAGATTGCCAAAAAAATTTATGAACGATTAACGCACTATAAATAATGACTGTTACTACTCTACTATTACGTCCGCTCGTTGGAGCAGTGATAGGATATATAACTAATGATATAGCGATAAGAATGCTTTTCCGCCCCCGGACAGCTAAATATATATTTGGCATGAAGGTGCCATTCACGCCGGGATTGATACCTAAAGAGAAGTCGCGCATTGCCGCATCTATAGGGAATGCAATAAGCAAGAATCTCATGAACAAGGATGTTCTTGAGCGAACGTTGCTGTCGGAAGACATGCTTGAAAAGATTTCGTCGGGAATCGATGGTTTCGTAGATGAACAGAAACATAACGGCGAGAGCGTTGAGTCGTTCTTGGGGCATTATCTCAGAAAGGAAGAGGTGGAAAGTATGCGGCATAGCATAGCAGCCAATCTTTCGGGTCAAATCCATACGGCATTGTCTAAATCACACCTTGGCTCTAAAGTTGCCCATATTGTTGTAGAACATGTGATGGGAAAAGTGAAGAAAGGTGTATTGGGAATGTTTAGCGCAGATCAATTCCTGTCGTTAGTAGCAGAACCAGCAGAGAATCTATTGTCTAAGAACATTGATGAGATGCTTGAGAACCATTCTCAATCCATGGTTGAAACACTGATAGGCGACCAGATCGATAATTTTATGGATCTTCGGATGGAGGAGCTTTTTAAAGGCCGCGATCGGGAGATTGAACAAATTAAAGTTGCGATCATCGGTTTCTATAAGACTATAGTGCGAGAGCAGTTGCCCAAGATTCTGGAGGCTGTAGACATTAGTAAAATAGTAGAATCCAGAATCAACGAGATGGATGTTAAGGAATCTGAGAAACTTATTCTTGATGTAATGAACAAAGAGCTTAAAGCGATAGTATGGCTCGGGGCTTTGCTTGGTTTCTTGATGGGATGTGTGAATCTTCTATTTTAAAAACGGAATAATAATAAAACAAAATACTGAATCATGCCAGAAAACATTAATGGTCAGATAGATCAAATATTAGACAGAAGAATAGGACGCGGTGCTTTTACCGGCCATGGTCATCTTGATGCGGTGACAGCCAAGGAGGTTGAACTTAAAAAGATACTTTCTATTTTGTCGGAATATCAGGTGATGCGAGATAACATCTTGTATAATATCCATGAACAAAAAGGGGAATATTATGCAATGTCGCTTGAAGACCCGTTGTTTGCACAGGCCGTAGAAGCTGCAAATGCAGAAGAAAGTATTAATTCAATCTATTCAGCACTTGGAGAACTCGAGTTGCTGAAGAAACGTTTCAGCCGCGAGACCATCAATATAAGTGTTGTTGGACGAGCTCGGCAAGGGAAGAGCTGTTTGCTCCAATCGATAAGCGGTCTTAGGGACGAGGTCATACCGGCATCTAACGGAGGTGACTGTACAGGAGCAAAATCTGTTATCTGCAACAGTCCCGGGCAGTTGCCGGCAAGGGCCACTGTTGTTTTCTATAATGAGGTTGAGCTTGTAAATATCATCCAACGTTATCTTGACGAACTTCATATCCATGTACATTTGGGTGCTGCGTCGAATATACCGTCGCTGTCTACTTGTATAGCAGACTTTATTGCCAAAATATCACAAAAGACCGGCAGAGAGCAATCGTTGTTCAACCATTTCAAAAAATATGTTGAACACTATAACGAATACAGAGAATATCTTGGCCGCGAGGTGAATGTTGACGAAGACCATATAAGGGATTTCGTAGCACAATACGATGTAAACATGATGCCGACGTATAAATTTTTAGCTGTAAAAGAGGTGAGGATTTATACTGAATTCAATTATGCAGATGCCGGCAAGATAGTGTTGGTCGATACAATAGGTCTTGGAGACACATCACTTGGTATAGGCGACAAAATGCTTGAGACCTTGAAAAACGACAGCGACGCGGCTATTTTAGTTCGCTTGCCATCGGCCAACGGAGACAGCATACGTGTTGAAGACGACCAGTTGTATGATTCGATAGCAGAATCCATGGGTATGGATATGCTGAACAAGTGGTTGTTCTTTGCGTTGAATGTTGGAGATGTACTCCAGAATTATAATTCGGGAGATGCAATGGAAAATGCGTTCCGACAGCGACAGCTTAATTTTGCATCGATAACCAAGGTTGACTGTTCTAAAAGCGATGAGGTTCAAGACAAGCTTTTGATTCCGATCTTGGAATATTTGATAGATAATTTGGCTCAGGTTGACAACAACTTGATGGAGAAAGCCAACAAGGCATTGGATAAGGCATATCTGAATTATTTCGGGTTGTGCGGCAAAGCAAGTTCGGTTCTTCGCGGAGGTTTGAAAAAAGCTCTAAGTACGGGAGGGTTGTTTGACGATTTGTTCCGTGACAAATTAGGATTGATGCGTCAATTGAACAAGTTGAATCTGGAATATAATACACCAGATGCAGAAAATGACCAAATACGTATGGAGGTTTTGCGTATAGTACGTAGTATGGGACGTCACTGCCCCACTCTTTCCGAAATCAAGGAGCGGTTGACCGAGGGAGGCCCTAATTCTCATGTAGAAACGGCATATAACTACTATGCGGACAATCTGCGAGCAATGATGCGAGACTCGTTAGACGAAATAAACAGCACTGTAATTGTTCGTCTGCAAGATGAGGTTAAGGATAGGATAATCGAAGTTTTACGTTCAGACGATGGCGGTCGTTTGGGTCGTATTCCTGTTATGAGCGAAGGGGAGTCTGTGACACCTCTGGAATGGTTCAAGGAATTGATAGCCCAGAAGACGGAAGAATTCCCGTTGGTAAAGACTGCATTTAAAGATATTGTAGATTTCCGCTTGAATATAGAGGGCTTGTTGGAATACAAAGCAAATTTGGCATTGCGTTATCTTGATCAGGAGTCTCCAAGTTTCACACGTTTGCCGATGTCGGTTCATAGTTCGTCGGTGGATGAAAAGGCAGAAATAATATTGCAGACTTTGATGTCGACAATACCTGATATAGCGCAAGACTTGATGGACGGTATAAAGGAACTGTTGCGAATTCCTGCGAATTCCTTCAATGCCCGTATAAGGAAATTGCGCGAACGTCTGATTTTTAAAGAAGACGGTTTGCGCGAGCTTAAGAATTTCTACCGTGAATATGCTCCAGCAATATGGGCCGACGATTTTAAGAATATCGTTGGCAAGCAGGTTGCTCTTGACGAATGGAATGTACAATTGGATAAGCTCAACGGTGAGAATAAAAAAAGTAATTTCATGTTACAATTGCAATAATAATAAAATGGGATTTTTTGATGTATTAAAAACAAAAATAGCCCCAACAATGGATATGAAAGTGTGCATGATGGGGCCACGAGGAGTAGGTAAAACCACTATCCTTACCGCCATCTTCAACGACACAAAAGAAAGTTTGGGAAGTACGACAGGTCTTCATTTGACGGCCGAAAATGCGACTTTATCTGAACTTACCGACCGCAAACACTATTTGAATTCGGTGTTTGCGGAAAGGGCTTCTGTGAGCGACCGTCCATCGGCCGGTCTTGCAGCCTCAAGCACAGTTACGACTTTTGATTTCCACTTTGGGCTTAAGGGCAAAGATCCACGCATTAATTTGGAACTAAAGGATTTCCCTGGTGAGTTTGTTGTTGACTATCCTGAAGACGTGATGTCTTTTATAAAGGAATCTACAGCTGTTTTCATAGCCATAGATACACCCCACTTGATGGAACATGACGGCGCGTTTAACGATGTGAAAAACAAACCGGCAGCCATAACCGAATTTTTCAAAAGAGTGCTTCCGGAACTTGGCGATGAACGCCTTGTGTTGCTGATACCGTTGAAATGCGAGCGTTATTTTTATGAAAACAGGATGGAAGAAGTTGCCGACCGCGTTAAGGAATCGTATTCTGAGCTGATACAGGTTTTTAAGGAAAGCAAGAATATTGCATGTGCTATTACTCCTATCTTGACTCTTGGCGATGTTGAATACGACAAGATGCTCTGTGATGGGGAGGGAGTTGTGAAGCTAAACGAATTCGGGACACCCGAACGTGTAGATTACCGTTTCCGTGGCGACAATCCTAAATACAGACCGGCATTCTGCATTCAGCCTCTGTATTATCTCTTGTCGTTCCTTGCGGCTCAGTATACACGCAACCGCAAGCACGGCGACTTTATGGGACGTCTACTGGGTTCTCTTTTTGATAATGACAAACCGTTGCTAAACGAAATATATACTATGGAGAAGAACCGCAAGACTAATTTGCCAGGTTATGAGGTTGTCTGCGGCCATAAATTTTTCCAATATAGCAAGTAAATTATAAACAGATATAGTAATTATGCCTAATACAAAAATAATAATGCTTGGGGGTCGCCGAACGGGAAAGTCGACGATACTCTCAACACTTATACACTCGTTGAACGACAAGGTTTCGCATCTTGTGAAAATCAGTGACAATACTCCATATGGAGCCTCGTCGGGAATGGACGTTCCTCTTCATGAAAAACGTATAGAAATTGACAACTATCTCCGTAACAGGCAGAAATTTGGCAACAACAGCCAGTTTATCGTTGATATGAGCCCTAATTTGGGAGAGGGGATATACAATCTTGAGGCATCAGTGCAAGGTGCAGCAAGAATTGGTTTTGATTTTGTTGATGTTCCCGGAGAATGGATGAAGCCGACCCACGAATTTTATCCGAAATTGCAAAAACACATTGACGAAAGTGATGTTTTTGTGATCGCTATCGATACACCCTATTTGATGCAGGATGAGAATCCGAATATAAATACAGTTTGGAACAGGACTATGGAAATAACGGATTTAATGTCTAAAATCAAGATAGAAAGCCCTGAGGACAAGAAATTGATACTTTTCGTTCCTGTAAAATGCGAAAAATGGGTTCACGAAAAAAGGATAAATGAAGTAACTGAGCGATTGCAAAAAGCATATAAGGTACTTATAAACACATGGGTTTCTAATCCATCGGTAGAAATGTGGGTTATGCCAATTTTGACAGCGGGAGGGCTTGAACACACGCGAATGCTTGATGCTTACCGTTTTTTCCGTACCGATAAAGACAAAAAAGGCGAGATTTGTTCGGTTGATCCATTGACTGATATTTTGTTGTTGCAAGATGGCAAGACACTTTTCAGAGAATCTGTAAGCGCTGTGGATCCTGAGCCAGATAAAACCTATCTACACTCCTTTACTCAGATACCTTTATCATGGTATAAAACGACAGGAGAAGGTTTCAAGCCCGTTCATTGCGAACAGATTGCATACCATCTACTCCGTTTTCTTGTGAAAAAAGAACATGAATTGTCTCAAGCAAAATATCAGGAATACAAAGCTAAACCATGGTATATACGTTGGTTAAGTTCGGGTGGACGTTTCGGGCGTTATCTGCCAATTTATGAAGAATTGGTTAATAGGATTCCAATCAAGACAACAGGCGATGGATTTACGAAAGTAGAATCGTTTGTAGTTACAGAAGAAGATTGAACCGAACCGGTAAAGAAGGCGTTTTTTAATTAAAAACAAGAACTATGATAAGGTTTTATTGCCAATATTCGTATGGGGGATTCCGGACGTTTCGTATCAATGGAAATTCCAACGAAAACTTGTTAGAGCAGGAAGTCACATCGGACAATAAGCTTGATTTTCCAGCTTTGTGTAGCCGCTATTTCAACTATGGCGGGGCGAAATTACTCTATAGAAATATTGACGACAAGATAGCAATTGTTTTGCGCGATATTCCGAGTTTTGAGACAGATACCGACGGGAGACCTATAAGTTGTGCTTTGCAGATTATAGGTCAAGACGAAGATAAGGAATTGCTTGATAATGTGCTTTTGGGTATAATTAATGGCTTGAAGCAATTTGAGACAGATTTTGCCGAAGGTTTCTCGCTACGTGGCGGCTTGCATTACGACGGTGATTTTTTGAAAGGTTTTGTAGACAGTTTCCGTGGTCAAACCGCTGTTGGCGATATTGCAGAAAGGATAAGCAAAGCACATGGTCCTGTTTATCTTTTTGTACCGACAAGTCCTCTGTTTTGCACAGATAATAAATTGCGCAACAAGGTTTTGCTTGAGTTGCAATTGGGCACGACCCAAGAAGAGCTTCAGAATACACTTGACAATACTCTTACCCCTCAAAATTTTGCAGCTTTGGCCAGTACAATTCAATTTGTAAAGTCTGATGATTCTTCAGAGGATGAAAAGGAAAATGTATCGCCCAAGGAGCAAGACAATAGCGAGGATGAGGATGGTGCGGAAAAGGTTGAAGACAAAATCTTAATAACTGAAAAAGAAAAGCAAGCCCAAAACGATAGCGGACTTGAGCTAAAGGTTTTGGATCTTGAACGGACAAATATTAACCTCACTCAGGAGAATGAACAGATAAGTATGGAACTCTCAACCTTAAAACAAGAATTAGCAGCAGCTATTTCTAAAGAGCAGATAAGGAAGAGACTGCTTATTGCGTTGGAAGCCGGGTGTGTTGTTTTGGCTCTCGGTTGGATTCTGACTGCTTTTTTCAAATGATAAAAGAGTGAAGATTCTGAATTTCTTTAGCTAAGCTAAGGGACTTTAGAAATGCGGCAATTTATATTGCATATATTTTGACAATTTATAATAAACCAATATATGGCACAACAACTTTTAAATCTTAAATCGACATCCTACGAGCATCCGTTTGATAAAGCGGCCTTGGAAGCGATGCGCAAGCTACCATTATTTCAAAGCGCAATGGGCTTCTTGCTTAATTGGGGCAGTATAAAATGGCGGGTAGTTGAGCTTTGCGGAAATAATTTCCATGTGACAAAAGCGTCATGTCCAGAGCTTTATAACCTGGTACAAAATGTTGCAGATACTCTTGATGTGGACCGTATGCCACTTGTTTATACACAGTGGTGCTATGGGATAAATGCTTATACTACAGGAACTCCAGAGGAGGCATTGCTTCTCATATATACCGGAGCTGTGGATTTGTTGACAGACCCGGAACTCACATATATAGTAGGCCATGAAATGGGGCATATAAAGAGTGGGCATGTGATTTATCATGTTATGGCAAATATGATAAGCGAGATATTAAGAGAAATGGGTATCTTGGGACGTGCCGGTATGCCTTTGCAGTTGGCTTTGGGCCATTGGAGTCGTATGGCAGAATTTACAGCAGACCGCGCAGGATTATTGGCAGTTCAGGACCTGGATGCAGCATTGTCTGCTATCATGAAAATGGCAGGTATCCCCAAACGCTATTTCAATATAGCCAATCCTCATATATTTGCAGAACAAGCAGAGGAATTTTTACATGATTATGGTGATACAGCCAACACTATTATACGTAATGTTTCAATCCTGGACGACAGCCATCCTTGGACTGTTTTGAGGGCAGCAGAACTTATAAAATGGGTAAATGAAGGTGGCTATCAGGCAATACTTGACGGTGCGCGAGGGATTGAATGCCCAAGATGCCACTATTATATAGATGAAGGCCGTACTACATGTCCTATATGTGGTAACACAGAATTCTAACGGATGGAACAGAAACAAGTAATAGAAAATTTGAAAGCGTCTATGTTGCCGGTAAGAGGCGGTGTTTTCTATATGGGCGACACTCACTCGCTCTATAATCCGCTTCTCGGCAGCAAGATAGGCTCTACGAAAGTAGAGCTTTCCGATTTCCATATTTGTGACCATACTCTCACTAATGTGGAATGGTGTGCTATTACAGGTGAACCTCTGAATGGCAATCCTAACGAACCGAAGACAAATGTGACATGGCATGATGTTTATGATTTCCTTTCTAAGCTTAACAAGCAGACCGGATGGAATTTCCGGCTACCCACAGAAGCTGAATGGGAATATGCTGCGCGTGGAGGTGAGTTGACACACGACACTGTTTTTGCAGGTGGGACTATACTTGACAATGTTGGATGGTACAAAATTAATTCCAAAGGGCGCCTCCAAGATGTTTGCCAATTGAAATGCAATGAGTTGGGTTTATACGACATGAGCGGCAATGTGCGCGAATGGTGCTCAGATATCTATGCTGCACAGTATGCTGTTGGCGAACGAACGGGCTTTTTCAGTAGCGACCGTAAACCTGTAAATAATCCTCAAGGTGCATTGTCGGGCCGGAAGCGTGTTGTACGCGGAGGATCGTATTTGCAGAAAGAGATATATAGTTGGGTGTTTTTCAGGGATAAGCTTGATTCTACGGACTCTGCAAAAGACTGTGGTTTCCGGTTGGCTTATTGACAGTTGTATCAGTATGGATTACGGTAAGTCTATAAACGGTGAACTGCCGGATGAATCTGTTGAAAACCATATGCTGCATGTCTTATTAAAAGACGGTAGATTCGGTTTTGCGGATTCTGATGGTAATATCATTATCCCGTGTATATATAATTTGGCGTGGATGTTCAGCGAAGGCTTGGCAAGTGTGCAGGATGACATAGGGAAATGGGGTTTCATAGACACAAAAGGGGAAATTATTATCCCTTGCAAATATGAATTCGCCTCATTTTTCAGCGAAGGCTTGGCGTGGGTTGAAGATGGCTCAAATAAGTTTGGATTTATCGATAAGTCTGGCAATATTGTTATACCTTTCATTTATGAAAAAGCAGGTTGTTTTAGCAAGGGTATAGCGGAAGTTAAAAAAGAATCAGGCGAATGGGGGTTAATAGACAAGGATGGAAATGATGTAGTTCCGTTTGTATATGAGGGCTTTAATTATAAGGATATTTCATTAAAAGAAGGTTTTGCAGAAACTGAAAATGATGAATTATTTACCGAATTAGTCTACGATCCTGATACCGGTGAATTCTTACCCAGTGATGTATAGTTGATATGAAATACGATATATTTATAAGCTACAGGCGAGAAGGTGGGGCTCAATATGCCCGTATATTGAAAGCGGAACTGGAAAAGCGCGGTTACCGCGACCGCGTGTTTCTGGACTACGACGAACTTAAAGACGGCCGATTCGACAGCCGTATAATGGCAGCGATAGATAGTGCCAAAGTTTTCGTGTTTATTCTTTCGCCAGGATCTCTTGACCGTTGCCTGGACGAAAAAGACTGGGTGAGGCAAGAAATTCTATATGCCATTGAGCATGAGAGGCATATTATTCCTGTTAATTTTGACGGTCTTTTCAAGAGCTTTCCGCCTTATATCCCCGAGGAAATCCGCGTTACTTTGGGTCAGCACCAGTTTTCAAAGATAGACAGTGAATCTCTGCTCGACGCTTCTATAGATAAGCTTATCAGAGAGCGTATCGCTCCTGTAGCTCAGCCACAGGTTCATGTAGACGGCACTGCCGATATAACCGTAATATCTGATGCTGATTGTACAGTAGAATTTTTCGGTCGTACATTAGCGAAAGTGAAGGCTTGCCGTCCCACTCCCCTACCTCTAAAAAAAGGTAATTATGTCCTTGAATTTAAAAGCGATGAAGATTCTGATGTATCAGTAACAAAAAAATATATTGTTTCAGATACAGATTTTGTGGATTTCATTGAAATTCATCTTCGAGAGAAAATTGTCGCAAATCTAAGGTTACACAGGATAAAAGAAAACGATAAATTCGGATTCGCCGACGAAAGTAAATGTATTGTAATACCATGCATATATAAAACGGCCTATGACTTTAGCGAGGGCTTGGCAAGTGTTGAAAACGATGCGTGTAAATGGGGGTTCATCAATAAGAAGGGAGATATTGTGATACCTTTCATATATAGGAATACATTGTCGGCATTCTGCGAAGGTCTTGTAGGAGCATGCGATGATAATCATAAGTGGGGGTTTATAGACCGCAATGGCTTGGTGGTATTACCATTCATATACGATTTCGTCTATTCATTTAGCGAGGGCCTGGCCGCTGTTGATATAAATAAACGAAAGGGCTTCATAGATAAAAGCGGAAAACTTGTAATACCTGCCATATATAAAAATACGGGTAATTTTAATGAAGGATTATCTTTTGTTTGCAACGATGAAGGAAAATATGGCTTTATTGATAAAAACGGCAGAGTGATAATACCGCTTATTTTCAAGTTGGCTTTTAATTTCTGCAACGGCTTGGCTAAGGTACAAGATGAAAAAGGTTTCTATGGGCTAATAGATAAAACCGGGCGTTTGGTCGTTGATTGTATATACAAACTAATATTAGACTACAGCGGA
>CAJTUG010000015.1:26757-30783 GCA_910579605.1 uncultured Muribaculaceae bacterium
CATCGTGGTTTTTACAGAAAATATGAACAAATTACGAATTGACAGAACAGGCAAAATTTTATAGAAATGGGAAACAATGATTTTATAGCTCTGCGTCTTGAACTGGAAGACCGGGCACATGAAATGGGTTACAATGATGATTTGATGGTAACCTTGGCAGCAGATTTTTTGCAAGGGGCATGCAAGGTTGCCCTTACGGCAGATAAGATGCTCTCTACCCTCCCTAAGGGGCTTCATTTAAAGAAAGAACTAAGGAATGCATTGTATTCAGCCGGCGAAAGCTTTGGAGAATCGGCCACGTTTGAATCATTGAGGGAAACTATGGTGAGATTTGGAGAAGAAATAAAAGAGGCTGTTAAAGAAAACGGCATAATGGCGAGCACGGGCGACTGCCGCGGAGCGTGCAAATATAATACAGGCGATAGGTCGGAGTATCGGAACTATGGATGGTAAAGGGGGCTCTAACAAGACTTTCAAAGCTGTCACACCCCATGGAAAACCCCAGTTGTCGCTTTTTGTGGTTGAACTTACAGAGCAATGTAATTTCCGCTGCAAATATTGCTGCTTTTCTGGAGAATACCATGAACGACGAGAACATTCCGAAAAATACATGAACTCCACGACAGCTGAAAGAGTTGTGGAGTTCATAAATGCCAATTATTACCCTGGGAGACCTGTGAGGGTTACTTTCTATGGCGGAGAATCGTTGTTGGCTTTCGGAGTCATGAAATCAATGGCAGAAAAGCTTACGGCAGTTCACGGTGATAACATAACATTTGGCATTTCAACCAACGGTTATCTGCTTACGGCCGATGTTGTGGATTGGATTTGCGACCAATCCCACTGTGATGTATTCGTGAGTTTAGACGGAGACCGCGAGACGCACAACCGCAACAGAATAACACGCACCGGTATTGCGACCTACGACAGGATACTGGGCAATCTTCGCAATTTTCACAAACGATATCCTCAAGATTATCTAAAGCGAGTAGAGTTCCTTGTGACTCTGAGTGAATATACAGACTTGGTACGTGTATCTGATTACTGGAAAGGTGATGATTTTTTAAGACTAAAACAACCGAGCCATGTGTCTTTTTTGCTTCCGCGCGACAAAGAAGAGATGGAATTGAGCGACAAGAAATATGCGTCTTTCAAGACCCTTTTGGCTACAGCTTTTCAAAGATATTGCGCCGGAGAAGAGAGTTTACTCGTAAACAAATTTACAGAATGGACAGGACAGATAGACGCTTCGGCGACAGATGAAATAACCGTTACGACATGCGTTGAAAAACTATACAGGACTTTTATCACCGTATCGGGCGATTTGTACCTTTGCGAAAGATTTAACCGAGATTTCCAGATAGGCTCAATATATGATACATTAATGTTTGATCCGACAAAAGCTGAAGAACTTGAATCTCATTTTATATCCCGGCGCAATAAGCGCTGTAGTAATTGCCATGTTGCCGAATGCTGCAGTATGTGTATGACATCGCTCAACTATTCCGACGAAGAGATGGATATTCTCTGTTCTAAAGAACGCAAGATAATAGAATTGATAAAAGATTTTTCATGGAAACGCAGGAGGTTTAACCGGGAAAAAGAGTTGAGACTTAACAATTTCTACCAATAGATAAAGAAAGTGACATCATTCCATAATGACGCCACTTCCAATTTATCTTCAATAAGTTTTTACCAAGCGAAAGAATATGTTTCGCGGTCGTGTTGGCCAGTATTATCTGTCATAGTTGTGATCAATTTGGTAGGCATGAGGCTTGCGTTCAGCGTCCAATCAAAGCTGTAATTTGCCAGATATGAATTTCCGTTTGTTTCTTTGGCTGAGACTGGTAGATCTTTAGTAGCTTTACCTAAAAGTCCTGCAAAATAGGCGTATTCCATTTCATCAAGGTCTATCCTGAAAATGTCGTCAAAAAACATTATACCACTTTTATTTTCAAGTGTTTGTGGATTTGCGGTATCGGTATAGGCTATTTCAGCAATCATGTAATTGCGGCGTCCCGGAAAGAATGGATCTTCGTCGGATATCGTTTCTACTTTTGTAATGTTTCCATCTATATATGATATAGTTGTCGTTTCGTTGTTACCTTCGGTTCGTTTCATATAGGAAAGTTGGCCATTGTCGTTGTATGAGAACCACCATTCTTCAGTGTCTATGAAATCTTCGGAAGGGTCGTTTTCAACCTGATAAGCGTATTCTACAAAGCCCAAATTATTGAGTTTGAAATAAAAAGTTTCGGTCTCCTTAGAATCAGACGAGGAAATAACCATAGACATATCGTAGTCTACCGTTCTTGAAACCGGTTTATAGCTAAAGGTAGCTTTTTCGTCGCCGTCGGAAATAAATTCAACTTTTCCGCGATTATTTAGAGTAATTTTGTAGTCCCCGGCATGAGTAGGTACACCATTAGGGAAAGCGACAGCCGGGTCTACTTTGGATTCGGTTGGATACAGAGGATTATCTTGTGGCTTGTCGTTGTCATCGTTGCTGCAAGCAACAGTTGCTATAGCAAATACAGCCGCCAATGGAGCGATAAGGAATTTAAATTTGTTCATAATTATAGTGGTTGGATAAATAATCTAACCTATCTAACCACAAAACAAGCAAAATGTTCTAACCTGAAATTATTTTGGGTTATTTTTAGCGGCAAGAATTTTATTTATGTTGTCTCCTGCCCAAAGGCCACCTACTATGAGTGCTATGCCTATGCAACCTACCATCGTGATAGGCTCTCCGAGAACAATCGCTGCGACAATTAAAGTAATAATGGATTGGAAATACATATAGTTGTTGGCATTTACAGCCCCCAGATTTCGTACACTCACAGCCCATAGTATATATGCTATCGTAGATGCCCCAAGCCCAAGGAAGAGTAGATTTCCGTATACTTCTGGTTTTTGAATTGTAGATAATAAATCTACATTATTTTCCTCAAAAAACAAGAAAGGTATAGCTGTTATCAATCCATAGAAGAAAGTTTTTCTTGATATAAACCAAACATCGTAGCCGGCTCCAAGTTTTTTCAATATCAAAGAATATATAGCCCAACTGAAAGCGGCAGCTAAAGAAAGGAAATCGCCGATAGGATGTACTTGAAGTTCTGTAGAACTATTAAACACCACACAAATTACACCTACAACTGCAAGGAAAGAACCTATCCAAGTGCCGATTCCGAGTTTTTCGGATTTATAAAGACCCGCCACAAGCATAGCAGTAATCAAAGGTGACATGGAGGTGAGAAGTGAAACGTTTGTAGCAAGGGTATACTCAAGGGCAGTATTTTCAGCAATAAAATAAAGCGAACCGGCGGCAAGACCACATATGCAGAAAAGACCTTCGTCGGCTAAAGAGTTTGCTCTTAGTTTTTTATGGCTAAATAAAAAAACCAGGAAATAAGCAATTATGAACCTTAAGACATAAATTTGAACAGGTCCTAATCCGTTGTCGAGAAGAACTCGAGAAGATACGAAAGAATAACCCCACATGGCAACAGCACCTAAGGCAGCCAAGTGGGCCAAGAAAAGAGTCTTGGATTTACGAGAGTGAGTATTTATAGAAGTCATAAAAATTGAACTTCGCAAAGTAAATTGTATTTATCCGACAGTATTCGGTCGCATGATTACTTTCACAAAATTAGTTAATTTTTTTGCATCGGCAAAACTCTTTTCTATTTTTGTGATTATAATTATAGAATAAACATTCTGCTAAGTTTAACATAAAACCATAAAACGATGAAAATCATTAAAATGACAATTATAGCCCTCATGGCATGTGGCTTAATGCTCGGCGAAACGTCTTGTTCGTCGATGACAAATACAGGAAAAGGCGCGTTGATAGGCGGCGGAGGCGGCGCAGCTGTAGGCGCAGGCTTGGGCGCGTTGATAGGCGGCGGAAAGGGAGCCGGTATTGGTAGCGCTATTGGAGCAGCGGTAGGAGCCGGAGCCGGCGCATTGATAGGCAACAAGATGGATAAACAGCAAAAGCAGCTTCAAGAGCAGCTTGGCAAC
>CAJTUG010000015.1:30808-32494 GCA_910579605.1 uncultured Muribaculaceae bacterium
ACCACCGACAGCAATGGCCTACAAGCTATCAAGGTTACTTTTGATGGAGGAATATTATTCCCCACCGGTAAATACACTTTAAATCCGCAGGCACAAGCAGATTTGGTGAGATTCGCAGCCTCTTTGAAAGATAATCCGGATACAAATGTACAAATATACGGATTTACAGATAATACCGGTTCATTTGCTGTAAACCAGAAACTTTCTGGCGAACGAGCCGATGCCGTTTTATCATATTTAGCCAATTGCGGTGTATCACCCACACGTTTGAGTGCTCAAGGTATTCCAATGGCAGATTATGTTGCAAGCAACGAAACTGCTGCGGGCCGCGCTCAGAACCGACGAGTAGAAATTTATATTTCCGCTAACAAAGAGATGATAGCCAAAGCTGAAGCAGGTACTCTAAAATAGTGGATAACAAATAATTTATAATAAAGAAGAGCGGAGGTAATGCTTCTGCTCTTCTTTGGCTGCAAAATTGGTTGCAAAATACACCGATTAAAGTAATTAAAAATGCAAAATTGTGTTTAAAATTTGACATAGCGAATATTTTGTGTTAATTTTGCAGTCGGAAAAAATTAAAACGCTATAATAACGAAAATAAAAAGCATAACTAAATGAACGTAACACTTGAAAAGACCGGAAATCTTGAAGGTCGTCTTGTCGTATCGATAGTTGAAGCAGACTATGCAGATAAAGTAACCAAGGCACTCAAAGAAATCGGCCAAAAGAAAGACATTCCCGGCTTCCGTAAAGGACATATCGACATGGCAACCTTGCGCAAACGTTTTGGCAAAGGTGTGAAAGCTGATGTATTGAACGATATCGCCTCTGAAGAAGCTCTCAAATATATCAAAGACAATAATCTTGACCTTATGGGGCAACCCTTGCCGGCAGAAGGACAGGAACTCAATCTTGATGAGAAAGATTACACTTTTACCTATGAAATAGGTTTGGCACCTGAACTTAACATGAAACTTGACAACAGTGTTGTTCTTGATTACTACAACATTGCAGTGTCTGACGAAATGGTTAAGGAGCAGGATAAAGACATGCGTGAACGTGCCGGCGAACGTGTTGCATCGGAAACATATGCGGATCGTGCGTTGGTAAAAGGTGTTATCAAACAGCTCAATGAGGACGGTTCTGTTAAAGAAGGCGGCATTGAGGTGGAAGAAGGCATCTTGGCACCCTTCCTGTTTAAAGGCAAGGACGAGGCAAAGAAATTTGAAGACAGCAAAGTAGGCGATAAAGTTGTGTTTGATGCATTTGCCACATGCGATGGTAATGAAGCAGAACTCAGCTCTATGCTCCACATTGACCGCGACCGCGTAGAAGAAGCTAAAGGCAATTTTGAGATTACTATCTCGGAATTTGTTGTAGTAAAACCTGCAGAATTGGGTCAAGAGTACTACGACAAAGTTTTTGGAGCAGATACCGTTCACAACGAAGAAGAATATTTCGCTAAAGTAAAAGATATCATAGCGCAAGCTCTCCAACCCAACAGCCGTCAACTCTTTGTTCGCACAGCTGAAGACTACTTGATGAATACTTATGGCAACATGGAATTGCCTAAAGAATTCCTCTGCAAATTCCTTATTCGAGTAAATGAAGATTTGAACAAGGATAATGTTGAAGAAGCTTACAATGCTTCTGTAAATGGCATCAAGTGGGAACTTATTGAAA
>CAJTUG010000015.1:32504-41913 GCA_910579605.1 uncultured Muribaculaceae bacterium
GGCCGCCCAACTCATGGAGGTTAAGGTGACAGAAGAAGATTTGAAAGCTTTTGCCCGAATCTTTGCTATGAGCCAACTCCAACAATATGGAATGGGAGCAATGGCTGAACAGATGGCAGATTATTATGCTGAAAACTTGCTTAAAGACGAGAACCAGCGTCGCCATATAGCACGTGAAGCATTCAGCGGACAATTGTTCAACAAGATACACAACGCAGTGTCTTTGAACGAAAAGACTGTGAGCCTTGATGAATTCCGCACTATCGTCGCTGCATTGAATGCAACCACTGCACCCGAACAAGCTGCAGATGAAGCTGCTGCAGAAGCTTAATCATTAAAAATTTGACATATAACAGACTGTGTTGTAGTTATATTACGACACAGTCTGTTTTTTGATTGCATAGAGCTTTAGGTGAGGTTGAGAAAATAGGTGTTTTGAAAGTGAAATTTTTTTAGTATTTTTGCGGAATAAAGTCATGCTAATAAAATTGATTTCTTTTCAGATATTATCCTGATGAGGATAAGTTATGAGAAGGAAAGTATTTTTTGCGAATTATAAAAGACACCTAAGTGAAAGAGTATAAGCGAATAGCAGTATTGGGAGCGACTGGTTCTATAGGTCGCCAAACTCTTGACATAATATCTGAACACCCTGAACGTTATAGAGCTACCGTTTTGACAGCCGGCAGCCGTGTGGAAGATCTTATCACAGCGGCAAAAAAATTCAGACCCTCACTTGTGATTATAGGAAAGGAGGAGTTATTAGGCCGCCTAAAGGAAGAATTAGATCCGCTCGGCATTGAATGTGCAGCCGGTTCAAAAGCTCTTGAAGAATGTGTTGACCATCCTGAGATAGACATGGTTCTGACGGCAACAGTGGGCTATAGCGGTTTAGCTCCTACCGTACGCGCAATAAAAAACGGGAAAGACATTGCTTTGGCAAATAAGGAAACTCTTGTGGTTGCCGGAAATTATATCAATAGTTTGTTATCTGAATCTAAGTCACGTTTATATCCGGTAGACTCTGAACATTCTGCAATAGCTCAATGTCTGGCAGGAGAAGATATAAATTCTGTGAGCCGTCTTCTCATTACAGCATCTGGAGGGCCGTTCAGAACGTGGACTGCAGAAGCCATGGCTGTTGCCGAAGCGAAGGATGCACTTAAACATCCTAAATGGAACATGGGAGCTAAGATAACAATAGACTCCTCTACCCTTTTGAATAAGGCATTTGAAATAATAGAAGCACACCATCTATTCGGTATCAAGGCAGAGAAAATCAAGGCTGTAGTTCATCCTCAGTCTATAGTTCACTCTATGGTAGAGTTCGACGACGGTGCAGTAAAGGCGCAACTCGGCGTTCCCGACATGCATCTTCCCATAGCCTATGCCCTTGGAGAAAGCAGCAGGCTTAAAGGCGCAGAACGGAAGCTAAGTCTTAAAGATTACTCTACGTTAACGTTTGAAGAGCCTGATATACAACGTTTCCCGTGTCTTGGCCTTGCCTACCGAGCCTTGCACGAAGGAGGGACAACAGCTTGCACTATAAATGCTGCCAATGAGGTTGCGGTATCAGCTTTTTTACGCGGGGAGATACGATTTGGCAGGATATATCCGTTGATATCAGAAACACTTGAAAGAACATCGTTTATATCTAATCCTGAATATTCCGATTATGTTGCCATCAATGAAGAGGCACGGAAAAAAGCGGAGGAGATATTGAGAAATTGAAAATATGGAATTATTGGTAAAAGCTGCGCAACTTGTTCTTGCGCTTGTGATATTGGTTACTATCCATGAATTCGGGCATTATATATTTGCTCGGATGTTTGGTGTTAAAGTAAACCGATTTTATTTGTTTTTCAATCCTTGGTTTTCATTGTTGCGCTACAATCCGAGGAGCGGTAAACTGGAGGTTATAGCCAGCAACGACAAAGACGGAAACCCCAAGAGTTGGGCAAGTTTTCAAGTAAACAAACCTCATGAAATCCGCAAAGACGGAAAACCAACCTGGCGCGATACGATTTATGGTTTAGGATGGTTGCCCTTAGGCGGATATTGTGATATTGCCGGAATGATAGATGAAACTAAAGACGCTTCGCAACTTGCAAGCGAGCCTCAAAGTTGGGAATTCCGGAGTAAACCTGCATGGCAGCGTTTGTGTGTCATGGTTGCCGGAGTCTGCCTTAATTTCTTGCTTGCAATATGCATATATATCGGCATTGCTTTCCATTGGGGAGACGACGTGATCCCCTACCAATCTATGACTGAAGGAATGGACTTTGCGCCAGAACTACAAGCTGCAGGCTTTAAAAATGGAGATATCCTGATGGCTGTAAACGGCAAAAATCTTGAGGCTACAGATTATTCCACAGGATGGGATCTGCTCCAACCAGGTGCTAAGGTTGCGGTGAAACGTAATGGCGAAATAATTGAAATTGCTGTTCCAGATTCTTTGATACTCCAAGCGGCAAGCAAGGGGAAAGAATGGCGTCCTATGAGTATGCGTATCCCTGTCTATGTTGCAAAATTGCAATCGGGAGAACCGGCGCAATTAGCTGGGATACAACGTGGCGACAGGATTCTAAAAGTTGGTGACGATACAGTTCCGGCCATAAGCGAATTTTTGCCTGTGTTAGCGGAACATAAGGGAGAAACTTTAGATATGCTTGTAGTGCGCAGCGATGGAAGCGAAAGCATATTACCCGTTGGCATCAATGAATATGGAAAAATTGGCATCCAAATGTTGTCGCCACTTGAAATATTCGACAGAGAGACGATAAATTACAATTTGTGGGAATCAATACCACGAGGCTGGGAAATCGGCACTTCTACCCTTGGCACTTATGTATCGTCCTTGAAATTGATTTTTACAAAAGAAGGCGCACAGAGTCTTGGCGGATTCGGTACATTGGGCGATTTATTCCCGTCGCAATGGAATTGGTATAGTTTCTGGCAAATTACGGCTTTTCTATCTATTATCTTGGCATTTATGAATATTATTCCTATACCTGGTTTGGACGGTGGCCACACTTTGTTCCTTCTTGTAGAAATGGTTTCACGCCGAAAGCCAAGTGATAGATTTTTGGAAATTGCCAATACGGCAGGCTTTTTCTTTTTGATATTGTTGCTTTTATATGCCAACGGCAACGACATTTATAGATTTTTCTTGAAATGAAAGATACAGAATTGCCAGTATTAAAATTGCGTAAGGGTAAAGAAGATTCCCTTGACCGCTTTCACCCATGGGTTTTCTCGGGAGCTTTAATGCATATGCCTCAGCCCGGAGAAGACGAAATAGAAGAAGGCGACCTTGTTACTATATCGACACATGACGGCAGAATCGTAGGCACAGGCCATTTCCAAATAGGGTCTATTGCTGTGAGAATGCTGACCTTTAGTCCAGATGAGGCTGTTGACGAAGATTTTTATGGGCGCAGGCTTGAACAAGCGTGGGAACTGAGAAAGGCTTTAAATCTCAAGCGTGAAGATAATACAGCGTTTCGGCTCGTACATGGTGAAGGCGACTTTCTCCCGGGGCTTGTTGTGGACGTATATGGTCCTACAGCAGTAATGCAAGCGCATTCGCCTGGTATGCATTTTGCACGCGATATTATAGCACGGAGATTGGTCGCACTGAAAGATGCGGGTATTGAAAACGTATATTATAAATCGGAAACGACTTTGCCCTATAAAGCACAACTGGATCCTCACAATGATTATATATTGGGGCATTTTGCAGGAGATACCGCTATGGAGAATGGATTTACATTCCATGTGGACTGGTTAAGAGGACAGAAGACAGGTTTTTTTGTAGATCAACGAGACAACCGCAGCCTATTGCGGCAATACTCAAATGGACGCAAAGTCCTAAACATGTTCTGTTATACAGGAGGTTTCTCCTTGGCTGCATTGGCAGGCGGTGCAAAAGAGGTTGTTTCTGTAGATTCGTCTGCTAAAGCGATATCTCTTACAGACGCGAATGTCGCTTTGAATTTCAATGACGGACGACATAGATCTTCGGCAGAAGATGCTTTTAAATTCTTAGATAATATGGGAAAAGATGAGTACAATTTAATAGTTCTTGACCCTCCGGCTTTTGCCAAGCACCGATCTGCTCTTAGAAATGCACTACAAGGCTATCGTCGTCTTAATGCCAAAGCATTTGAAAAAATAGCTCCAGGAGGGATTCTGTTCACTTTCTCTTGCTCGCAGGCGGTGAACAAAGAACAATTCAGGTTGGCCGTTTTCTCGGCAGCGGCCTCGACGGGTCGTAGGGTGAGGATTCTTCACCAGATGACTCAACCGGCGGATCATCCCGTCAACATATACCATCCCGAAGGTGAATACCTTAAAGGACTCGTATTATACGTAGAATAACCCCCAATCAAATAATAATGAAAAAAATAGTATTACTTTCTGCAATGGCTATGACATTGATGGCCTCGTCGTGCAGCAAAACGCCTCAGAAGGCTGAGGCCGATGATTTTCCGTATGTGGTAGATCGTTTTGCCGACATTGAGGTGCTCCGCTACAAAGTACCCGATTTTGATAATTTATCGGTTAAACAAAAGGCTTTGATATATTATCTCACACAAGCCGCTCTTTGGGGACGCGATATATTGTGGGACCAAAACAACCGATATAACCTTGCTATAAGGGATTTGCTGGAGAATGTATACACAAACTACAACGGCGACAAAAACAGTGCTGACTGGAAAGCTTTCGACACTTATATGAAACAGGTTTGGTTTGGCAATGGTATACACCACCATTATTCAACAGACAAATTTGTTCCCGGATTCAGCCGAGAATTCTTTGAAGGCCAAGTAGCAGCACTTCCGCAAGTGCCTGAAAACGTGACAGAGCTCATGGATGTCATATTTGACCCATCTATAGCAAGCAAGCGTGTGAACCAGGCCGAAGGCGAAGACCTCATCGCCACAAGCGCTAACAACATGTATGCACCTGGGATTACCCAAGCAGAAGTAGAGGCCTATTACAGCAAGTTAAAAAAAGCAGACGATCCAACACCAATTTCGTATGGTTTGAACACTCGCATGAACCGCGACGAGAAAGGTAATCTATATGAAGAACCATATAAACTTGGCGGTTTGTATTCAAGTGCTATAGAGCACATAGTGGCAAATCTCGACAGTGCGTCACAATATGCAGAAAATCCGGCACAAAAGAAAATCATCAATTCTCTTATAGAATTCTATACAACAGGCGATTTGGCCACGTTTGACCGCTATTCTATTGAGTGGGCAGAAGACACCGTATCGCAAGTTGATTTTATAAACGGTTTCATTGAAAGCTACGGCGACCCTATGGGCATGACCGGTTCTTGGGAATCTATCGTAAATTTCAAAAACATTGAAGCAAGTGAACGTACAGAGACATTAAGCGCAAATGCTCAATGGTTTGAAGACAATTCTCCTGTTGATTCCCGATTCAAAAAAGATAAGGTTAAAGGTGTGTCGGCAAAAGTTATCACAGCGGCGATCCTTGCCGGCGATTCTTATCCTGCAACTCCCATAGGTATCAATTTACCAAATGCCAATTGGATCAGAGCGGCACACGGGTCAAAATCTGTGACTTTGGAAAACATAACACAAGCCTACGATGCGGCATCGCATGGTTCTGGGTTTAACGAAGAATTTGTGATAGACGAACCTACACGCAAACTTATTGATGACTATCTGTTCATTACAGACAATCTCCATACCGATTTGCATGAGTGCCTCGGTCACGGATCTGGAAAACTTCTTCCCGGTGTTGATCCTGATGCGCTGAAAGCACATGGTTCTACAATTGAAGAAGCCCGTGCAGACTTGTTTGCTCTTTATTATCTCGCAGATCCAAAACTTCTGGAAATAGGACTTTTAGACAATCCGGAAGCATATAAAGCAGAATACTACAAGTATATCCTCAATGGCATGATGACACAACTTATGCGTATTGAGCCAGGTAAAAATGTAGAAGAAGCACACATGCGTAACCGTAAACTTATTGCCGAATGGTGCTATGAGAAGGGTAAGGAAAACAACGTAATAGAAATAGTGAAAAAAGACGGGAAATCTTTTATCCGAATCAATGACTATGAAGCGTTGCGTGGTTTGTTTGGCCAACTTCTTGCTGAAATCCAACGCGTTCGCTCAGAAGGAGATTATGCCGCTGCTTGCGAGCTTGTAGAGAAATATGCCGTAAAAGTCGACCCCGAATTGCATAAAGAGGTTTTAGACCGCTACGCATCTCTCTCGATAGCTCCCTACAAGGGATTTGTTAATCCTGTATATAGTCTGGAAAAAGACAATGAGGGCAATATAACAGATGTTAAGGTTTCTTACACTGAAGATTATCCGTCACAGATGTTGCGTTACTCTCGCGAATATAAGGGTCTCTAAAAATTTCTTAAGTGACTCAAAATTCTAAATTAGTATAAATAAGCATAAAAACGCGTTTGCTATTTAAACATACAAACGCGTTTTTTTATTTATATGCAATAAATGCCCACAATGAGTGAATTATAAATTGGTAGAGGCCAATATATTCCGCAAAAATGCAATTAGAGACAAAAATTTGGCTATTCGTCAATTTTTTCGTAAATTTGCAAAACACAAAAGAACCTGCGAAACATAAGGGTTCTTGGCCTGACATTTAAACACAAATCAAATTTGATACAAATCATAAATAACCAAACAATGAAAAGAGTTTACACATTCGGCGACGGCAAAGCCGAAGGTAATGCCGAGATGAGAAATCTCCTCGGCGGTAAAGGTGCGAACCTTGCTGAAATGAACTTACTCGGTATGCCGGTACCTCCCGGTTTTACCATCACAACCGAAGTTTGCAACGAATATACCCAATATGGCCGCGACGAGGTTGTTTCCCGTATAAAAGAAGATGTAAAAGCTGCTATCGCTCATGTTGAGACTCTCACAGGCAAGCAGTTCAATAATCCTGCCAACCCGCTCCTCGTGTCGGTGCGTTCTGGAGCTCGCGCTTCAATGCCCGGTATGATGGATACTGTGCTCAACCTCGGTATGAATGATGCAACTGTTGCTTCGTTAGCTGAAAAGAGCGGGAATCCCCGTTTTGCATGGGACAGCTACCGTCGTTTCGTTCAGATGTATGGCGACGTAGTTCTTGGCATGAAGCCTAAAAACAAAACAGACCTTGACCCATTTGAAGAAATCATGGACAAGGTTAAAGAAGAAAAAGGCTACAAGCAAGACACAGAGCTTCAAGTTGAAGACCTTAAAGAATTGGTGAAACTTTTCAAATCTGCGGTAAAAGAATATACCGGAAAAGATTTCCCCGACGACGCTTGGGAACAACTTTGGGGTGGCATCTGCGCTGTATTTGACAGCTGGATGAACGAACGTGCCATTATCTACCGTCGCATGAACCAGATTCCCGAAGAATGGGGAACCGCTGTCAACGTTCAAGCTATGGTTTATGGCAACATGGGCAACAACTCAGCCACCGGCGTGGCATTCAGCCGCGACGCAGCTACCGGCGAAAACATATTCAACGGTGAATACCTTATCAATGCCCAGGGTGAAGACGTAGTTGCCGGTATCCGTACACCTCAGCAAATTACAATAGAAGGTTCACGTCGTTGGGCCGCTCTCCAAGGTATTTCTGAAGAAGAACGTGCAAGCAAGTATCCTTCGTTGGAAGAGTCTATGCCACTTTGCGCAAATGAACTCTTTGCTATTGCAGACCGTCTCGAAGCATACTATAAAGATATGCAGGACATGGAATTCACAATCCAAGACGGCAAACTCTGGATGCTACAGACTCGTAACGGTAAACGTACTGGTGCAGCCATGGTTAAGATTGCGATGGATCTTCTCCGTGCTGGAGTAATCGACGAAAAAACCGTCCTCAAACGCATGGAGCCTCAAAAACTTGACGAGCTCCTCCACCCTGTCTTTGACAAATCAGCATTGAAACGCGCTCAAGTTGTAGCTAAAGGCCTTCCTGCATCTCCTGGTGCAGCCAGCGGCCAAATCGTATTTGCTGCCGATGAAGCTGAAGCATGGGCAGAAAAGAAACGTAAAGTTGTTCTCGTACGTATTGAAACATCTCCCGAGGACCTTCGTGGCATGGCCGTAGCTCAGGGTATTCTCACCATGCGCGGCGGTATGACCAGCCACGCGGCAGTGGTTGCTCGCGGCATGGGTAAATGCTGTGTTTCCGGTGCAGGCGAAATTAAAATCGACTATGTTGCCAAGACCGTTGAAATGGGTGGTAAGACATATAAAGAAGGCGATTTCATCAGCCTCAACGGTTCTACCGGCGAGGTTTACGACGGACAAGTTCCCACTGCAGAACCTACTCTTGACGGAGATTTTGCAGCAATCATGAATCTTGCTTCTAAATATACCAAAACTTTAGTACGTACTAATGCAGATACACCTCGCGACGCTCGCCAAGCCCGTAATTTCGGTGCACAAGGTATCGGTCTCTGCCGTACAGAACACATGTTCTTTGAAGGCGACCGTATCAAAGCCGTACGCGAAATGATTCTTGCGTCAGACGAAGAAGGCCGCCGTGCAGCACTGTCTAAATTGTTGCCTATGCAACGTGGAGACTTTGAAGGTATCTTTGAAGCAATGGACGGATTCGGCGTTACTATTCGCCTCCTTGATCCCCCTCTGCATGAATTCGTACCCCACCAGACTGCAACTCAGAAAGAGCTTGCCGACGAAATGGGTATTACCCTTGCCGAAGTAAAGGCAAAAGTAGATGCATTGGAAGAATTCAACCCAATGCTCGGTCACCGTGGCTGCCGTTTGGGAATCACATATCCCGAAATTACAGAAATGCAGACACGAGCAATCATTGAAGCTGCATTGGCTTGCAAAGCCCGTGGTATCGACGTACATCCCGAAATCATGGTGCCCTTGGTTGGCTCGCTCAAAGAACTCCAACATCAGGCTAACGTTATCAATGAAACTGCAGCCAAAGTATTCGACGAAAAAGGCGATACAATACCCTACCTCGTTGGTACGATGATCGAAGTTCCCCGTGCAGCACTCACAGCAAACGAAATTGCACAGGTTGCTGATTTCTTCTCGTTCGGTACTAACGACTTGACTCAAATGACATTTGGCTTCTCTCGTGATGACGCACCCAAATTCCTCAAATTCTACAAAGAACATGGGGTTATCAAGACCGATCCTTTTGAAGTCCTTGATCAAGTAGGCGTTGGCCAACTTGTACGCATGGGCGTAGAAAAAGGCCGCAGCGTTAAACCAGAGCTCAAAGTAGGTATCTGTGGCGAACATGGCGGAGAACCCAGCTCAGTAATATTCTGTGCAAAACTTGGCATGAACTATGTGAGCTGCTCACCTTTCCGCGTTCCCATCGCACGCGTAGCAGCTGCCCAGGCCGCAAT
>CAJTUG010000015.1:41925-42481 GCA_910579605.1 uncultured Muribaculaceae bacterium
CTAATCGCTACTTAGCGGCAGTTCCGCAAACATAACCTATTTAGGCTGTAACCCACTGGTAAAACAGAGGTTACGGCCTAAATTGTTCTTAGGGGGGTTCGTACATTTGGAGTCGCTTCAAAAGCCAAATAAACGGCCTACACATACAAATAGCATACAAGAATTTACACCCTCGCATACAAGCCGCATACATGGACGCATACAACTCTAAAACGTAACGTAAATGGCAACCCTTAAAGCAGTTGTAAGGAACTTAAAGGCTGATGGTTTTTATCAAGTGTACATCCGCATCGTACATCGTAGCAAGATGGGCTACATCAAGACGAACAAGTTCATCCATCACAAGCAGGTCTCAGCCAATGGTGAGCTGAAGGACCCGGTGGTGAATGAGTATTGCGCTCGCGCCATACTCAAATATAATGACCTACTCAACCGAAAGGATATAACTGCCCTTTCGGTTGCAGAGGTCATTGCGTATCTAACCGAGGATGATAGTCTTGAAAATTTCAGCGAATATGCCAAGATACATATATCTCGCATGATTCAACGAGGCCAG
>CAJTUG010000016.1:0-16435 GCA_910579605.1 uncultured Muribaculaceae bacterium
ACCGCGGTGATTGGCTATACTTGAAGGCTTATATTGAATCGGTCTTCGACCGTGCCGAGGTGAGGTTTGAAACCGACGAAAAAGGACATCCGGTTTCCGTTTTTTTCAAAGAAAGCAAAGATGCAAATAAACTCATCGAGGAATTCATGCTCTTGGCAAATAAAACGGTAGCTGCTGCTATTGGACTTGTGCCCGACAAGCGCAAGAAACCAAAAGCTTTCGTATATCGTGTACACGACCAGCCAGACGCCGAAAAACTTGCTAATTTAGCCCAACTTTGTCGGCCTTTCGGATTCAAGATTAAAACCACTGGCTCTGCCAAAGACATAAACCGTTCTCTCAACAAGATGCTTGCTGAGGTTAAAGGGCGTGGAGAGGAAAATTTCTTGTCTACTCTGGCAATCCGTTCAATGGCCAAGGCAATTTATACCACTACGAATATTGGTCATTACGGATTGGGATTTGATTATTATACCCATTTCACCTCTCCTATCCGCCGATATCCCGACATGATGGTTCATCGTCTTTTGGAGAAATACCTTGCCGGTGGACGTAGTGTTAATGTAGAGAAACTTGAGGAGCAGTGCAAGCATTCGTCCGACATGGAACAGCTTGCAGCCAATGCCGAGAGAGCGTCTATAAAATACAAGCAGGTGGAGTATATGGGCGATCACCTTGGCGAAGTTTTTGCCGGTATTATTTCTGGTGTGACCGAGTGGGGGCTTTATGTAGAACTTGATGATAATAAATGTGAAGGGCTTGTGCCCATGCGCGATTTGGCAGATGATTACTACGATTTTGATGCCACAAATTATTGCTTGATAGGCCGAAGATACAATAACCGATACCGCTTGGGAGACAAAATCCAGGTTCAAGTGGCTCGAGCCGACTTGCAGAAAAAACAGCTTGATTTTGTTATTGTAGATGAGAAGAATCCTCCTCGTTCGCTTGATAATCTTGGCTGTAAGCCATATAAAGGGCGTGGCTCAAAACCCGAGAAAGTTGGCAACCGCAAGAAGAAAGGACGCAAGAAATGAATAATGTGGCAACTTTGGAAATAAAAGGTTTGCGGCTATATGGTTATCACGGTGTCTATGAGCAAGAGACACTGGTCGGAAACACATTTGAAATAGACTTAAGCCTATCTTTTCATGCAATTCATGCAATGATGTCGGATAGTGTCGCGCAGACAATTAATTATGCAGAAATAATAGAGCATGTGAAAATGGTTATGGAAGAGCCTTGTAAACTATTGGAGCATTTTGTTTCCAAGCTCTATGATGATCTCACCGCCTCCTATCCCCAGATAAATTCGGGGAAAATATCTGTATATAAATTGCAGCCTCCAATTTCTGTAGAGGTTGAAAAAGTAGGTTTTACCTACGAATGGTAATTGTATACGACAACAAAAAAAACCGGGACTCACTGAGTCTCGGTTTTTTTTGTTGTATTTCAGTTGGTTTTTCAATCTTGCATTATCAGAGGCAAGCAATTGTTCATATACCGCCTAAGCTCGCCCCAAGGGTAGTATACGGCTGGGTCGCCTTTGCGGAGAGCTACGGGTTTTTCGTTAAGGTCCACTCTCACATAATATTTCCCCGAGTTGCGTGATTGGAAGACTATGAATTGTATATTTGCAGCCATCGGCACTACATAGAAATCGCACCAATGCTGGGCTACGGTATCAAAATAGTTTGTGAGGTAGTAGCATCCGGGGATTTTCAAGAGCGATAGTAGAGGCATAAGTGTTTCGGCATGGCCAAACCTCAGACGTGCCACAACAAGCGGGTTGTCTCCATTGATAAAAGCATCGGTGCTATGGATGAGGTCAGACACCAAATCGGCAGCAATATCGGCTGGTATAGACGATACGGTACTTGAAGTCCTTTGGAGATACTGGCGAAGGTTGAAGCAGCTCCAAAGCGCGTTTGCTTCGTCGGGGGTGAAATACAAGTCCATCTGTGGTTGGAAGCTCATCGCAGACAATCCGGCAACAACATAATATTCAGTAATGGCAAGATCTTGTTCTTGCTGAGCATCGGCAAAGGGGTATTTTTCGCCCAAAACCCGTTTAATGGCCGATACCGGGCATGCTTGTGCAAAATATTCGTCATATGCCGGGGCCCATACCTTGTTTTTGCGGAAATCCAAGTAGTCTTGGTCTATGTCGAAAGGACGCATCGTTTTGGAGTTTATGCGCCCAGTAGATGTAGTGAAAGTAATGTGGTTGTCTAATCTGTCAAGTTGATGCGTAAACGAGTACATGCTCATCATTGCTCGAGGAGAGTAGCTCGACAATGCTTCTACCATCGCACCTTTTGTGCTGAAAACATCAGTGAAATTGAAAAACATCCGTCGGGCAATTCCTGCTTGTTCTGCCATTCCGAGACTGTCAAGGGCCCCCCAGCGGCCATTGCTTGCCGATATTACATCTAAGTTCAGCGCTCGGAGTTTCTTCCCTAAGGCTGTTATCGTTCCGCAAGAATCCGCTTTTGCAAGAGCTTTTTCTAAGGCCAGGCAATTGGCGGCAGATGCCGGATATCGGGCACCATGGCGACCTACATGGTTAATGAAAACCGGCACTAAAGAATCAGGGTAGGCGCCGGCATCTGGTGCTATTTCCGGGTATGGAGTCAGCGAGCCTTCGCATTCGGTCATGTTGTATTTGGTGCCCATGGGGTTTACCCCGGCTGCTGCAACTGCTATGGCCAGTGTGGCTATAGTAATTATGTGTCGTAAGAAATTCATCGCGTAGAGATGTTTTTAGGGTTATGCAAATTTACGCTATTTTTATTCCTCACACAAATATTTCGGAGCGTAAAAGTCATATATAAAAGGAAAAATCATTAACTTTGCATTTAATGAACAAAAAGTCTGCCATGCCGGTTTGGGTATATAATTGTTAAAATATCCGTTTTTCAGATAATTGGCGTTATTTTGCGAGGCAAGGCTTTTACTTAACAAATATGAAAACATCGGTAATATTACGATTTGTTATCCTCGGGATATTATGGCTTGCGCTGGTAGCTTATATATTGCTCCACACTACTTTCACACTGTATATCGCATTCGTGATTGTGGCGTCGGCCATTATAATATTCGTTCCGATGTATAAGAAATATGTAAAGAAATGAGTATTTCGGATTCTAACATTTCTATACCTTTACTGGAAAAGATAGATTCCCCGGCAGATTTGCGAAAATTGCCGGTGGAAAAATTGCCGCAAGTTTGCTCGGAAATCCGTACTTTCCTCATCAATTCTTTGGCCGACAACCCAGGTCATTTCGCTTCGAGCATGGGTGCCGTAGAGCTTACGGTGGCTTTGCATTATGTCTTTGACACACCTTCAGACAGGCTTGTGTGGGATGTCGGTCATCAGGCCTATGGCCATAAGCTGCTTACTGGTCGCCGGGAGGCTTTTTCTACAAACCGTAAATTTGGCGGCTTAAGCGGTTTCCCAAACCCCGATGAGAGCGAATATGATACATTCTCTGCCGGTCATGCCTCAAATTCCATTTCTGCAGCTCTGGGAATGGCTATAGCGTCGAAGCTCAAAGGGGAAAAGAAAAATGTGGTGGCAATTGTTGGCGACGCTTCAATTAGCGGCGGTTTGGCATTTGAAGGTATCAACAACGCCGCAAACACGCCCAATAACTTGCTAATTATATTAAACGACAACGATATGTCTATTGATCGCAACGTTGGTGCGCTCAATTCTTATCTTGCCCATCTCACCACCTCAAAGACATACAACGATTTCCGCTTCAAACTTTTCAAGCTCCTTAGAAAACTGCACTTGGTTAGCGACCGACGCAAGGGAGCTATGCTTCGTTTTAACAACAGCTTGAAATCCCTGCTTTCAAAGCAACAGAATATTTTTGAGGGTTTGAATATAAGGTATTTCGGACCTTTTGACGGCCATGATGTAGATACCTTAGTGAAAGTGCTCAACGACATCCGCGACATGGAAGGCCCACGCATTCTACATCTGCGCACAGTGAAAGGTAAAGGCTATGCACCAGCCGAAGCCGACCCGGCTTCGTGGCATGCTCCGGGGCGCTTTGACCCGACTACCGGGGAACGCAGAGACTCTAAACCGAAAGGAAACACACCTCTGAAATACCAAGATGTTTTTGGCAACACTCTTTTGGAATTAGCTCGGGAAAATAAGGATATTGTGGCAATAACAGCAGCAATGCCATCTGGAACGTCGGTGTCTACCATACAAGCCGAAATGCCCCACAGGGTATTTGACGTTGGAATTTCCGAAGGACATGCAGTGACCTTTGCAGGTGGTTTGGCAAAAGACGGAATGTTGCCTTTCGTTGCTATATATTCAAGTTTCCTTCAGAGAGCCTACGATCATATTATCCACGACGTAGCACTGCAGCGTCTTCCGGTTGTTTTTTGCATAGACCGTGCCGGGCTTGTGGGAGAAGATGGTGCTACACATCATGGAGCCTACGATCTGGCATATCTGCGTACTGTACCTGGAATGACAATTGCCGCTCCTCGCAATGAGCATGCCCTGCGCAACTTAATGTATACGGCACAAGCTTTGCGCAATGGGCCTTTTGCCATACGTTATCCTCGTGGAGGAGGTTTGGAAATCAATTGGAAAAACGAAATGGTAAAAATTCCGGTAGGAAAAGGCGAAAAGCTCGCCGAAGGAAACGACGTGGTAGTCTTGTCTATAGGAACGGTTGCGGCTGATGTAGAGAAAGCGATTGACCGAGCAAAATCTCAAGGTATCTCGGTGGCTCACTATGATATGATTTTCCTCAAACCTATAGACGAAGATATCTTGCGGGAAGTTGCGGCCAAAGATTGCCCGGTTATAACAGTAGAAGATGGAACGGTAAAAGGAGGGCTCGGTTCAGCCGTTTCGGAGTGGTTTGCTTCAAATGGTTTTATGCGGAAAATAAAAACTTTGGGTATCCCCGATATGTTTATACCTCAAGGCTCGCCGGCACAATTGCATGAGATGTGTCATTTCGACGTCAAGTCTATTTTTGATGCCATTAAAGAAATTGTAAAAAATTAACTATGAGAATCGTAATTTCCGGTGCCGGAGAAGTCGGCACCCATTTGGCAAAATTATTGTCTAATGAGGAGCAAGATATCATGCTTATAGACTCCGATGCAGAGAAATTGGCTATATTAGATGCCAATTATAATCTCATGACCATTGTAGGAAGCCCATATTCTTTCGCCACTTTGCGCGAAGCCGGAGCCGGCACTTGCGATTTGTTTATTGCTGTAACTCCCTACGAAGCAAATAATATAGTTGCTTGTTCTATTGCCAAGAATCTCGGCGCAAAAACTACCGTTGCCCGTATAGATACCTACGATTTCATGAATCCTGCGAACATTCCCCATGTTAAGCACATGGGTGTGGATAGGGTGATTTATCCAGAACAGGTTGCCGCCGAAGAAATCATCACATCCCTTGAACGCAGTTGGATAAGGAACTGGTTTGAGCTTCACGACGGTCGTATAATCTTGGCCGGAGTAAAGCTCCGCGAAGGTTCTCCCTTGGCTCATATGCAGCTCAAGGAGTTTGCTTTCATAAACAGGCATTTCCACGTGTCGGCTATTAAAAGAAACCATGAGACAATCATCCCACGAGGTGACGATTTCATGGAACCTGGCGATATCCTTTATTTTACCACTACACGTGATCACATCTCCGACCTTATTTCGCTCACAGGCAAAACGGCACACAAGATTAAAAGGGTGCTCATTATGGGTGGTTCTAAAATAGCCGTGCGCCTTGTGAATCTTGCAGGAAACCGGTTTAAATTCAAGATAATAGAGAAAGATATAGATATTTGTCGCCGTTTGCCGCAGCGTTGCCCCGATTGCGAAATTATACATGGAGATGCTCGCGACACCGATCTGTTGGCCGAAATAGGCATTTCCGATATGGATGCCTTTGTAGCCCTTTCCGACAGCTCCGAAACGAATATTTTAACCTGTCTCACTGCCAAAGAAATGGGAGTGAAGAAAACCGTTGCCAATGTAGAAAATATCCAGTTTATTTCTCAAGCCGAGAATCTCAATATAGGAACGGTGGTAAATAAGAAATTATTGGCTTCAAGTTCTATTTTCCAATACCTCCTTGATGCGGATTCTTCTACAAGCAAATGTCTTGCTTTGGCCGATGCAGAGGTCGCTGAACTTGAAGTGCGCGAAGGCTCCAAGATCACGCACGCCCCTGTCAAAGATTTGCGTCTTAACCGAGACATGACTTTAGCCGGTCTTATACGTGGCGACCAAGGTATGCTTATCAACGGTAATACTCGGCTTCAAGCGGGCGACCACGTATTGGTATTCTGTCTTGCCGGGGCACTCCACAAGGTTGAACGTCTGTTTAATTAAGGCACAATTTCTGTTTAATGATAAAAAACAAGCATAGGCATCTCATAAATTTTCGCCAACTCACGCGTATTATGGGCTGGCTTTTAATGATTGAATCTGTTTTTATGTTCATCCCGGGATTCACCTCCCTGGCATATGGCGAAGACGATTGGTTGGTGTTTATGGCAACGGCGTTGCTTACGGGTGTCTGTGGTCTTGTGTGTGCAAAAAGAGCAAAACCTACTTCGTCGCACATGGGTAAACGCGACGGATTCCTGCTCACGGCCATGGTGTGGGTAGTGTTTTCTGTTTTCGGTTTGATTCCTTTTCTTTTCGGTAGCAAACCACTTGGTCTGAGCGACGCTTTTTTTGAAGCGATGTCGGGCTTTACAACCACAGGGGCTACAGTGATGGGTTCTTTTGATGGCTTGGGTCATGGACTCCACCTCTGGAGAGCGCTTATGCAGTGGATTGGAGGCATGGGTATAATACTTTTCACATTGGCAGTTATTCCTATGCTCAACCATTCGGGAGGCATGCAGATGTTTAATGCAGAGGTCACGGGAATTACCCACGATAAAATTCGCCCTCGCATTAGCCAGACAGCAAAGAGCCTGTGGTTGGTATATTTATTGCTTACAATAGTGCTTATCTTGCTCCTATGGGCAGGCCCGATGGATTTGTTCCAGAGCGTTTGTCATGCTTTCGGAACTATTTCTACAGGAGGATACGCTACCGATGAAAACGGCATAGCTATATGGGATAACTCCGTTTATATAAAATTGGTTTTAACGGTTTTCATGTTCCTCGGGGGTGTAAATTTCGGATTGATATATAAGGGGGTGAGGGGCGATTTCTCTCATTTGCGCAATAATGAGGTGCTCAGAGTTTATCTATGGGCTATCTTAGGGATGACTATCCTGTTTGTCGGTGCTGTGTTTTATCATGGCCAAGCCCTTGAGTTAGACGATTGGCTTGTAGATCCTCTTTTCCAAGTGGTGAGTATAATAACTTCAACAGGTTTTACTGCCACTGGTTTTAATGCGTGGGGTTATTTTGCATTGGCACTCACTTTTGTCATGATGTTTTCTGGCGCATGTGCAGGAAGTACCAGTGGAGGTTCTAAAATAGACCGTGTGATATATCTGTTCAAATATGTGAAAAACGAACTCTACAGGTGCATTTACCCCAATTCCATACAGAGTGTTAAGGTAAACGGCAAAGTTGTAAATCCAGATTTGCTGTCTAAAGTTGTAGCCTTCATGTGTATATACATGCTATTGGTTGTTCTTGGAGGTTTGGTGCTATCATGTCTTGGCGTTCCGACCGTAGATGCTTTTTTCTCTTCGTTCTCTTGTATTTCCAATACCGGGCTTGGTGCAGGTGTTACCGGCTATGGCGGTAACTATGAGATCCTGCCGGACACAGCCAAATGGGTGCTATCGATTTTGATGCTGACAGGTCGTCTGGAGATTTTCACTGTTTTGGTAATTCTCACCCCTGCATTTTGGAGAAGATAAAAAACCGGATTCCTCTGAGGAATCCGGTTTTTCTTTTGTCCATTATAGTTTAGAAATAGAAATTCATCGTTTTGGGATAGAAAAGCATTCCTCCTCCAACTTGTTGCGCGGCGGATTCTCCAAGAGAGTTAGCGACTATGGCCAATGCAAAACGTAAGGCAGCACTGGGTCCGTTGGCAGTAATGAGTTCCTTTAGCGCAATAACAGGAGAATCACGCATAATTGCACCATGTTCTTTTGCTTGGCTTTCAAAGCCGGGATAGCATGTCGCTTCTTTGTCTTTGAGGAGTCCTAATGGAGCCAGAACTACAGCCGGGGCTGCGCAGATTGCCGCTATTTTGCCTTTATGGACTTTGAGCAAGTCGCAAAGAGCTTCAAAAGAGGCCAAGTTTGTAGAACCGGGCATGCCGCCAGGCAATATAAGCCATTCAGAGCCGCCGAAATCAGCTTCTTTAAAAGTCAAGTCGCTTTTTACCGTTATGCCGTGAGCTCCGGCAACTTCTTTGCTGTCGGTTATAGAAACCGTTTTGATGTCCATGCCGGCGCGGCGCATAACGTCTACTACTGTCAGGGCTTCAATTTCTTCAAATCCTTCTGCCAAAAAAATATATGAACGGTGCATAGGATATTTAATGTTTTTAGGGGTTGATAATTCGGAAAAATGACAAAGTTTATATTGTTGCTAACAAACAATAAAGCGGTAGGTTCAACAGTCGGCGTTTTTTTGTATATTTGTGAATATATTTAAAGGGTATGAAACATAGTTTTTTTATTCTGCCGCTAATATCGGTATTTTTTTTGACATTTGCAAGCTGTAGCCAAAAATATTTTATATCAGACGGGGTAACTTGGGGTACGACCTATCATATTGTTTATAATGCTCACGAAGACTTGTCCGACTCCATACGTTTTGAAATGTCGGCAATAGACAGCGACTTGAGCATGTTTAACCCTAATTCGCTCATATCTGCTATAAATGAGAATAGCTGCGATTCTGTTTCTTCAAGTATCCTTGGAGTCTGGGAAATATCGGAAACCGTTTATAAGTTATCGGGCGGCGCTTTTGATCCAACCGTAGCTCCTCTTACAGACTTATGGGGATTCGGACGTGACTCTGTAGCAGATGTCACAAAGCAAACGGTAGATTCTGTTCTCGCTTTTGTAGGATTCGGCGAGTGTCTGATTAGCAACGGACATGTAGAAAAAAAATCACCGCAGACACGGTTTGATTTCTCGGCTGTGGCCAAAGGTTATGGAGTAGACCGTGTAGCAGATATGTTGCGCCGGAACGGTTGTTCTGATTTTATGGTGGAGATAGGCGGCGAAATTGTTGCCCAAGGTTTAAATCCCAAAGGGAAACCGTGGAGAATACAAATAGATGCGCCTGTGGAAACTGCTGATGTTAGTTCGCTCCATTCACGTTTCTGTGTCGTTGAAATAGGTCCTGATGCGGCGGCAATCGCTTCTTCTGGGAATTACAGGAATTTTAAAGTAGACAGCAAGGGCAACGTATATGGCCACACCTTGGACCCAAGAATCGGATATCCGGTGCAAACAGATGTTTTAAGTGCGACAGTAATGGCTCCTACATGTGGTTTTGCCGATGCTTTGGCAACCGCTTGTATGGTTCTCGGAGCTGATGCCGGTTTGGATTTAGTAGAACAAGCCGGTGCGGAATGTTTGCTCATAACTGCCGACGGTACACGAGTATCCCCGAGATTCAGTAATCTACTGCAATAAGTATAAAAAAAAATCGGCTGTCTCACGACACCCGACAATCTTTAACCTTAAATCTAATACCATGAAAAAACACAGTGCAAAATATAGTAATTATGTAATCAAAACATCCCATCACGGCAGATGGTTCATTACAAGTTTCCTAATTAACATAAGTTAACATTGCCGTGATGGAAAAATTTACTAATTTTATGGCTCAAAACATATTGCGCATTTTTAGATGCCAGATTACAGATAATAAACCAAAGAATATCATTACCAATCACATACACATCCAATCATGAGAGCAAAAATATTGGTTATTGACGACGAAGAATCAGTATGCGAAATCCTGAAATTTAACCTTGAAAAAGAAGGTTACCAAGTGGATTGTGCATATAGTGCAGAAGAGGCACTTGAAATGGAAATAGAGCAGTATCAACTATTTATGGTGGATATCATGATGGACCAGCTTAGCGGCTTTGATTTTGCCAACAGGATAAGAGCTAATGCAGCCACGGAATTCACTCCTATTTTATTTTGCTCGGCTTTGTCCGACGAAGACGATGTGGTGAAAGGCCTTAATATTGGAGCCGACGATTATGTGACAAAACCATTCGTGATAGGTGAAGTTTTGGCTCGCGTGAAAGCGGTGCTTAGACGTACTGGCTATACGGCCCAAAAAACCGAATCAGACTCCAAATCTATATACGAGCCCGACGTTGTATTTAAAGGTCTCAAGATAGACCGCAACGACAAAGAGTGTTACCTCGACGGTAAGCATTTGGCCTTGACAAGAACAGAATTCGACATACTCTTGTTCTTCCTCACACATCCCAACCGGATTTATTCTCGCGAAGAGCTCATTAAGAACGTTTGGGGCAACGACGTCGTTGTCACAGGTAGAACTATCGATACTAATATTACCAGACTCCGCAAGAAGCTTGGGGATTACGATAAATATATTGTTACTCGTCAAGGATTCGGTTATGGCTTTAAAGAGAAGGATTAGTTATCAATGGCAAATCTTCATCCCGCTTGTTGCTTGTCTGTGGATTGCGGTAGGTATTGCTTGGTGGCAGATTAAAAACGAACGGGAATTCAGGATGGATCAGATCCATACACAATTGGATTTGATTAATAACCGCATAAATACGGCCTATGAAGACGACACAGACGTCAGGCCGTTTATGGATTTTATCACAAGATATTATAGGGCACTACCTCAATACGACCTTATAAGGGTGTCGGTTTATCACGACGGGCAGCTTATAAAAAGTATTGGTGAGCCAATAGGCCTTACTCCTTCTGAAGAAGAACGCGAGCAAGGCCTTACAATAGCACCTGGTTTGAACGAAACCCCGGAAACTATAGACGAAGCACGTAAGAAAGGATATTACTACTACAAAGTCTTAAACAGCAGCGACGGGCGATTGAAAGTTATGACCGTTTTGCCTTTTGACCAAGACATCATGGAAGCTGCCATGCCCAAAACCTCGGTGTTTTATGTCATTTTGGCAATTGCTATGGCTTGTACTGTTTTTGCTTATCTGTCAAGCCGATATTTCGGAAGAAATATAACCATTTTGAAAACAATTGCCGATAGGGCAGCAACCGATCCAAACTTTATGCCGGCAATGGACTATCCCCACGATGAACTCGGCGATATAAGCAGGCAGATTGTGCACATGTATAACGAGCGGTCTCTGGCTATGCAAAGGCTCAAAAGAGAACATAAAGTAGCCCTCAACGCAATCGAGGAAAAAGCTCGTGCAAAACGACAGCTCACAAACAATATAAACCATGAGCTCCGAACACCTATCGGCGTTATAAAAGGTTATCTCGACACCATTGTCCAAAATCCCGATATGGACGAAGCGTCTCGAAATCATTTCCTCCACAAAGCTCAGGAGCATGTCGATCGTCTCGTAAACCTCATTGCCGACGTTTCTGCTATTACACGTCTGGAAGAAGGAAGCGGATTGGTCAGCACAGAAGAACTTGATTTCCACGACTTGGTGTATACCATTGCAAGCGATATCGACGAGTCTGGTATATTAGGTAAAATGGAATTCAATTTCAATGTTCCGTTAAACTGCAAGATACAAGGCAACTACAACCTTCTTACAGGTATAATTATTAACCTTGTCAAGAATTCAGTAGCATATTCAAAAGGGTCGTGGTGTACTCTGGACTACGAAAAAGAAGAAGAAGGTTTCTATCATTTCATATTCTACGACAATGGAACCGGTGTAGACGAAAAACATATCCCGCATCTTTTTGACCGGTTCTATCGCATAGATACAGGACGCTCCCGAAAGGCCGGTGGTACAGGTCTCGGATTGCCCATCGTGCAGAATACAATAATTGCCCATGGCGGTACTATAGAAGTGCTTAACGTGCCTGGAGCAGGACTCGGTTTCCGTTTCTCGCTTCCAAAAAATCGTAAAAAGACAGGGATTACATCATGATTAAAAAGTTCATTGTCTGCTCTGTGGCAATTATTGCCATGGTTTCGTATGTTTCTGCAAAAAACAAACTGTCGCTCATTGCCGATAGCCTCATGCAGAAGGAATGTTTCAAAGATTCTTGTTCATACGAAGTCCTCTTGCCATCATTTTCCGACCCCATTTCATATTCGGTATATCTTGAAAGTATGGCCGCTTCTGGCGATACATTATCGCCGTGCGATTATTATATTTCATGGCAAATGCCTACCCCGAGTGGCATGAGTTCCGGTTTCTCTGCATATTTTGAAGGTAACCATTTCCGTTTTAGAGATAAACGCCTGCAGGAATATCATTATGCCGACGATCCAGTTCCCTTTGCCCCTGCCGGTAATACGTCGAAAGGAGTGCAGCTACAAGCACAATTCACGGAGTTGTTGCCGCAGTTCCTCGGCGAAAAATTCAAAGAGATGATTAATGATTCAACTTTTGTTTTCTCCGTTACAGAAAATCATGAAATTATCAAGATAGAAGGGGTACGACGAATTTCGGGCTATGATTGTGCTGAGTATACCTATTTGCTTGAAAGGCAGACATTGAACCCCGTGAAATTTGAATTTGAGAATAATCCGGGTCAACTCGGAGAGCAGAGCATAACGGTAAGGTTTCAATCCTCTGCCCTAAGCGACAGCGATTGTTCATTGAATCTTGAAAATCTCATTAGCCGTCAAAACGAAGCATTTGAAAAGTATCGCGAAAGCGCTTTCTCCCTTGAGAACCTCCCGGGAAGGCCTTTGCCAGAAATATCGTCGCCCACAATAGGTGGAGAGCGCTTTTTCAGAGCAGCGGGACAAAAAACGGCATCACCTTCCATAATGGTATTTCTCGACACTTCTGTAGGCTCTACTCCCAAAGTGGTAGAAGCCGTGAGAAATGCTGTGGCTTACCTCCCGGTAGCCACAGACGTGGTATGGGCTTTTATAGATAAACGAGCCGACGATGTAGCAGAAATAATAGGAAAACCACTACCGTCGGAAACGGTTTTGATAAGTGCATCGGGCGCAGCGCGAGACTGCGGAGTTGGAGCCGTAACACCCGTGGTTTTATTTGTCGGGAAAGACGGAATTGTAAAAGATTTTGTAAGAGGATTCAACCAAGAGCTTGAGTCGATTGTTATACAGAAAAGCGGTATAGCCGCAGGATTATGACAATAAAAACTCAACAATATGGAAACAATCTTTTTTAAAGGCACCCCTTGTCACACATACGGCAACATCCCTGCAGTAGGAACAAAAGCGCCCTGTTTTAACCTCGTCGCAAAAGACCTTTCGGAGGTTAAATGCAGCGATTTTGAAGGCAAACGGGTCGTACTTAATATTTTCCCAAGTCTTGACACACCTGTATGCGCTGCTTCTGTACGCCGTTTCAATCAAGAAGCTGCAAATCTCGATAATACCGTAGTCGTATGTGTGTCCATGGACTTGCCATTTGCCATGGGACGTTTTTGCACAACCGAAGGGTTGGAAAACGTGGTAGTGGCATCTGCCTTCCGTTCGCCAATGTTCTCGCAGAAATACGGGCTGCAGATTGTAGACGGACCTCTTGCAGGCCTTTTAGCACGTGCGGTTATCGTCATGGATGAAAATCATGACATTATTTTCTCGGATTTGGTAGAAGAAATTACAAACGAGCCCGACTATAAAGCGGCTATCAAAGTGTTGAAAAGTTGATCACTCGATACGCTAAGTAGAAACCCTGTTATTATAAAATTGCAGGTTACTACGAATCACAAAATTACCTTGCATTTATATTTCGCATGCGCCGCATACTCAAATGCGGCGCATGTTTTTTCATTGTTTATATTGCGCAATAATGAAAAAAGCACCGAAAGAATATCTTTCAGTGCTTTGTGGGTGGCGGGAACGAGAATTGAACTCGTGACCTCCGGGTTATGAATCCGACGCTCTAACCAACTGAGCTATCCCGCCTTTCGCGTTTGCGGTTGCAAAGTTAATGATTTTTTTCTCTTTCACCAAATTTTTGTGCCAAAAATTTAACCCTTTTTTGTGATGAAAGGGTCGATAGATATACTGGCACGAAATCAAAATAAGAAATCACGAACTTAATACATTAAAAACCAAATAGTTATATTTATGCAACATCCCAGATAGTCAACATTATGATAGCTATGCAAGCCTAATTTATATCTTAGAATTAATGAGAGCATTAGCCATGGGTTTGATTTAATTTTGAATAATTGAACATTATTCTTAACTTTGCTGTATAAATAGATAAGCCCTTGCAATAATTCTATGGGCAAGATTTTAATATCTCGATAGTAATATGGAAATAGGCGATAAAATTCCCCGATATATAGGACGAGACCAAAACGGCAATCCCGTAGATTCCGATACTCTTGAAGGCGCATTGATTATTTACTTTTACCCAAAAGACAATACTCCCGGGTGTACAGCCGAAGCTTGTTCGTTGCGCGACGGTATGGATGAACTTGCAGCCAAGGGTTATACTATTGTGGGCATTAGCAAAGATTCGGTAGCAAGCCACTTGAAATTTGCCGATAAGTATCAGCTGCCCTTCTTGCTTCTGAGTGATGAAGACACTTCTGTAAATCAAGCTTTCGGCGTATGGCAAAAGAAAAAAATGGCAGGTAGGGAATATATGGGAACGGTAAGGACCACTTTTATAACCGACTCAGACCATAAAATTGTCCATATTATAAAGAAAGTGGATACAAAAAACGCGGCAGCTCAGATTCTTACCATATAATTTTATAATTATCAAGATGTTTTCTTTTTTCAATAAAAGTAAAGAAAGGATTAAACTCCCCGTCACTACCGATATTCATTGCCATGTCGTCCCGGGAATAGACGATGGTTCTCCAGATGCTAAAACATCGGCCAACCTTATTGAGCAGATGCAGCAATGGGGAATAAACAGGATTCTTGCCACTCCTCACGTCACCAAAATTACTTTTGAGAACAGCCTTTCTACCATTCAACCGGCTATGGGTAAACTCAAGGCAGAACTGGCTAAACGAGGTAACGACATCGCTATAGACCATGCTGCCGAGTACCGTATAGATGAGTTGCTTGCTCAAAATATTGCTGCCGATACTCTCATGACATATCCGGGAAATTATATATTGATTGAGAATTCATTTATGCAAGAGCCATGGAACATCAAAGACTTGGTGTTTGATTTGCAGATGAAAGGCTTGACACCTGTTTTGGCTCATCCCGAGAGATATGCATATTACTACAAACGCAAGGAACGCCTGAACGAGCTTCACGAGGCTGGTTTGCTTTTGCAGATTAATGTTTTGAGCTTGGCCGAAGCTTATGGTAAAGCTGAACGCAAAATGGCCGAATACCTTATGAAAGAAAATTTGGTTGATTTTATAGGTACTGATTTGCACAGGCAGTCGCATGTTGAGGCAATAAACAAATATCTTGAATCTAAAAACGCACACAAAGATTTTGATAACCTTGCCGGTCGCCTGCTCAACGATAAGGTCTTCCCGCTGCGTTAAAAACATTGTCATTGTGAGGATTGTTAATTAATCAGAACGGATTTGGAACCGCTCTGATTTCAAAAGACATCCTCACATGAAAACAGATAAAGCAAAAGCTATCGCGCCCGTGGTTGTGGCGTTTATAATTGTAGCGCTGGCGGCAGTGGGCTTCTGGCGCAAGAACAACATTGCCGATTCTTCGGTGGCTATTGAATATGCCAAACCAGGCGGAGATACATTGACTGTAGCTATAGAAATGTCGCCGCTTTCATATTTCTTGGCAAATGATACTGCAGAAGGTTTCGACTATGAGGTTCTCAAAGATATTGCTCGGATACATCGCAAGCCTGTTAAATTTATACCGTTTGCTAATCTCGATAAAGCTTTTGCAGGGTTATATGACAATAAGTACGATGTGTTGGTCGCCGCGGTTCCGGCAACAAGTAATATAAAAAAATATTTTGAGGTAACTACTCCTGTTTATCTTGACAGGAGGGTATTGGTGCAGTTGCGCGATTCTGCAGGCAATGTACCGGTTAGTTCTCAAGAACAGCTTATGGGCGATTCCGTATGGATTGCAAAAGGTTCTCCGGCCATTATAAGGCTTCGGAATATGGCCAAGGAGTTGGGAGATTCTATATATATCCGCACAATACCCGATAAGTCTCCCGAGCATTTAGCTATTATGACAGCCTTGGGACAGATCCCAAGAGCTGTAGTTTCTGAATCTGTTGCAAAACGTATTGCAACAGACTATCCAGGATTAGACTATTCTACGCCCATATCTTTCAATCAATTCCAATGTTGGGCAGTAGCTCCAGATAATCCGGAATTGGTAGACTCTTTAAATACATGGTTGC
>CAJTUG010000016.1:16518-35271 GCA_910579605.1 uncultured Muribaculaceae bacterium
ATTGCTTTCTATGACACTTAAGTAAAAAAGCAGCCCGGAAATTTTCCGGGCTGCTTGTGCAATGCTATTTCGCTGTCAACTTATTCTGCTTTGCCTTTTGAGCCGAGAACGTTAACAATTTTGTGGCGATAGAGTTTCTCCATGTTGTCGCGAGCCGGGCCGAGGTATTTGCGGGGGTCGAATTCACCGGGTTTTTCAGCAAATACACGACGGATAGCTGCGGTCATTGCCAAGCGGCTGTCGGAGTCGATGTTGATTTTGCAAACGGCGCTCTTGGCAGCTTTGCGGAGCTGTTCTTCGGGAATACCGATAGCATCGGGGAGCTTGCCGCCAAACATGTTGATTGTATCAACTTCATCTTGGGGAACAGAAGAAGAACCATGGAGTACGATGGGGAAACCGGGGAGTTTTTCCATTACTGCGTCAAGTACTTCAAATGCCAACGGCGGGGGAACGAGTTTGCCTTCGGCATTGCGTGTGCACTGCTCGGGAGTAAATTTATATGCACCGTGAGAGGTACCGATTGAGATTGCCAAAGAATCGCAACCTGTGCGGGTAGCGAAATCAATTACTTCTTCGGGATCGGTGTAGGTGTGGTGGTCAGAAGAAACTTCGTCTTCTACACCGGCAAGTACGCCGAGTTCGCCTTCTACTGTTACATCATACTGGTGTGCGTAGTCGCATACTTGTTTGGTGAGGGCAACGTTTTCTTCGTAGGGAAGGTGAGAACCATCGATCATAACAGAGGAGAAACCGCTGTCGATGCAGCTCTTGCAGAGTTCGAAAGAATCACCGTGGTCCAGGTGAAGTACAATCTGGGGTTTTTCCCATCCAAGTTCTTTTGCGTATTCTACTGCACCCTGTGCCATGTAGCGGAGGAGGGTAGCATTGGCATAGTTGCGTGCTCCTTTAGATACTTGGAGGATTACCGGGCTGCGTTCTTCTGATGCTGCACGTACGATAGCCTGCAATTGCTCCATGTTGTTGAAATTGAATGCGGGGATTGCATAGCCGCCTTCAATAGCCTTCTTGAACATTTCGCGAGTGTTCACAAGGCCGAGATCTTTGTAACTTACCATTTTTATTTTGTTCTGTGGTTATGTTTTGTTTTTCCGGTGGCAAAGGTACGAATAATTTCCGGAATACGGAATTTTTTCGCCATATGATTTAGAGTATCTCCCTCAATAATAAATGTTAACAGCGCTTATATTTCGCTTTCTTCTATGAGCATGCGGCACTCTTTCATCCATAGACTTGAGTTGGCATCAGAAGGCATTCGCCAATCGCCGCGCGGAGACAGGCAAACGCTGCCAACCTTAGGACCGTCGGGGAGACACGACCGCTTGAACTGTTGGTTGAAGAAACGGCGGAAGAATGTAGACAGCCAGCGCTTAACCTCGTTTGAACCATATTTTTGGCATAGCCCTGCGAGTTTGCTTAAAGTATAGATACGGCGCGGTGAAAATCCATATCTCAAAGTGTAATAAAGGAAGAAGTCGTGAAGTTCGTAGGGCCCTACAAGATCTTCGGTTTTCTGAGATATTGTGCCATCGGCGGATGCCGGTATTAACTCAGGACTGATAGGGGTGTCAAGTATATCAAGGAGGGCTTCTCGTGTCTTCGTATTATCCAGTGTCGTCGCAAAAAAACGGGTCAGGTGTTGAACCAATGTTTTAGGAACGCCGCTGTTGACCCCATACATCGACATATGGTCGCCGTTATATGTAGCCCAACCAAGCGCCAATTCCGACAAATCTCCAGTGCCCAAGACCATTCCACCGGTTTGGTTGGCAATATCCATGAGGATTTGTGTACGCTCGCGTGCCTGGCTGTTTTCATACGTCACGTCGGTCACATCCGGGTCGTGGCCTATATCTTTAAAATGTTGAAGCACTGCCGCTCCTATGTTTATTTCGCGGATAGTAACGCTAAGCGTCTCCATAAGTGTAATGGCATTGCGGTATGTGCGGCCCGTAGTGCCAAAGCCGGGCATTGTCACGCCAATAATACCTTTCCTGTCAAGTCCTAATAAATCGTAAGTGCGAGTGGCAACAAGAAGAGCTAAAGTGGAATCCAATCCGCCCGAAATGCCTATAACCAATTTCTTTGTTCCGGTTGCGTCGAGGCGTTTAGCAAGGCCTGCTACTTGAATGTTGATGATTTCCTCGCAGCGTTGTGTCAAGTCGGCATCGTCCGACGGAACGAAAGGCATAGCTTTGACATTGCGGATAATCGCCTGCCCAAGTGGAGCAGGATTATCGTCGCTTATCTCTACTATGGTAACAGGAAGATTGTTACGACGGCTACAATCTGTAAAAGAACTGTTGTGAAGCCTGTCGCGTTTGATGGCCTCTATATCTACCGACGACATTATGAGTTGACTGCCCGTTTCCCATCGTTTATTTCTTTTGAGTATAGACCCGTTTTCGGCAATGAGCAGCTTGGCGTTGAAAACAAGATCGGTAGAAGATTCGCCGAATCCGGCAGAGGCATAGGCGTATCCTGCAATGCATCTTGCCGACTGCTGGGATATGAGAGAAGTGAGATAATCATATTTCCCTATAAGGTCATCGCTGGCAGAAAGATTGAAAATCAATTCAGCCCCTGCCATGGCAAGATATGTGCTTGGAGGAACAGGACTCCACAGATCCTCGCAAATCTCAACCCCGAGTCCTACACCGCGGAAATTAAAAATAATGTTGCCGAATTTGCATACCCCTGCCCGATGATGTATATCTACTGATCCTTCAGGAAAAGTTGGCGCGGATGCAAACCATCTTTTCTCGTAGAATTCGTTATAGTTTGGAATATATGTTTTAGGAACAAATCCAATAAGTTTACCGCCGTATATGATTGCTGCGCAGTTGTAAAGTGTGTTGTTATAACGTAAAGGTGCACCTACTACAACAAGAGTGGATTTGTCTGCCGTAAACTCCGCCAACCGGCATATCGCCGAGTCGGCTGCGTCTAAAAGAGTTGATGAATGGAACAAGTCGCCGCATGTGTATGCGGTAATGCTCATTTCTGGAAACACTATGGCATCGGCTCCAGATGCATTAGCCTCAGATATAAGTTCCTTTATTCGTGTGAGGTTGCCTTCAACATCGCCAACGCTTACTTTTGGAGCGGCCGTAGCCACACAGAAAAATCCGTCTTTCATGTTATTCTTTATCGTTCGTTTTCGGATACAAAGATAGAATATTTATTTTTATCCCGGAAAAACAAAATATAAAAAATACCGGAAGCCCTTTAGTAAGGACATCCGGTAAATATCGTATAAATTTATTTTATGCTTATTTTATACCGAGTTTTGCTTTTACCTCGGCTGTTACGTCTACAACTTCAGTTCCTTGGTAAAGGATAAGACCGGGATCGTTGGGGAAGATGAAAGTATAGTTGCCTTCTACACCAACGGTCTTGATAGCTTCCAATATCTTCTGCTGAGCGGGAGCCATGTAATCTTGCTGGATTTTGTTGAGGTCGTTGTATGCGTTTTCGCGGTATTTATCAAGCTTGTTGGCCATTTCGTCTATTTCGTTGCGACGGCTTTCTTTGATAGTTTCAAGGGCGTTAGGGTCTTTTTCCAATACTTGATAGTCGGCGATGAGCTTGTTGAGTTTTTCCTTGATATTTTCAAATTGCTGCTCATATTGCTTGGAAGCATCGGTATAACGTGCTTGCATTTCGGCGGTTTCAGGCAATGATTGGAATACTTCGTCTGTCTTTACTGTGCCGAATTTCTGTGCCATTACGGTCATTGGCAAAGCTATTGCCACGGCTAAAAGGATCTTTTTTAACATGATGAGTATGTTTAGATATTATTATTTTCTTAGATATGTTGTTTGGAGATTGCAAATATACAAATTTAATTTGAATATCCCAATTTAGCAAGTACCTCGTTGCTTATGTCTATACGTGGGGAGGCATATACGATGTCCGACGACGAGGCCCTGTCGAAGATAGCTTGATAACCTCGTTCTTCTGCAACTTTCTTAACGGCATTATAAACGTCGTCTTGTATTGGTTTGAGCAAAGTCTGACGTTTTTGGTAAAGTTCACCTTCTGGCCCGAAATATTTGTAGCGCAGTTCGGTGGTTTCTTTTTCCTTGGCTACGATTTCGGCTTCACGTTTCTTAACTTGGTCATCCGTAAGGAATACCTTGTCGGCAAGGTAGTTCTGGTACAAAGTTTCGGCCTCTTTTCCTTTGGCTTCAACTTCTTTCTGCCAACGCTGCGACAACTGGTTCAGCTGCTCGTTGGCCATTTCATACGACGGTACATTGCGGAAGATATATTCCATATCTACCAACGCAAATTTCTGAGCTGTAGCCATTCCTATTCCGGCTACGGCCATGATGAGGAGTATTATAACTTTTTTCATGATAAGAAGCTTTTAGTTATTAAGACACATTCCGAGACAAAAGGTTTAGAATTCCTGTCCGAGAATAAAGTGGAAATGGCTGCCGCCACGTTGGTTGTTGTTATACGGGGTACGGTCAAAGCCATAAGCCCAGTCGATACCCATCAAACCTACCATAGGAAGGTGGATACGTACACCGGCTCCGGCGCTTCGCTTGAGCGAGAAGGGGTTGAATTGGCTCACAGAAGTCCATGCGTTACCGGCTTCAACAAAACCGAGGGCATAGATTGTCGTAGTAGGCTGGAGCATCAAGGGGAAATGGAGCTCCAGACCCATACGGGTATATGCGCGGCCTTCTGAGCCGTAAGGTGTCAAGGCGCCATTGTCGTAGCCGCGCAATGCTATGGTTTCTGTCGCATAAGTATAAGAACCAGACATACCGTCGCCACCCACATAGAATGTTTCAAACGGTGTGCGCAAGTACTTGTTATAGCTGCCGAGCAAGCCAAAATCAAAACGTGTCATCAAGACCGGAGTCCATTGCGGATCGTTGCTAAGTGGTGTATATGTACGCGAACGGAAACGCAATTTCCAATATTCTATCCACTGGTAGAGCTGTTTCTTGGATTCCTCGGTCTGGTCTTCCGACAGTTTTTTCCAATCCCTATGACCAGTAAAAAGGCTTGCCGGTGGTGTCATTTGCAACGATAGGGAGAATTGAGAGCCGCTGCGGGTATACAATGGGTTGTCTATAGACGAACGCGCCAAGGTAAGGCCAAGCACAATTGCGTTACTTGTACCGTTGTTCATGTAGTACAGATACTCCCAATTCTTAAGATAATACCAGTTATATCCTAATTCCGCTGTGAAAGTGAAATAGTCGTCAGGCCATTTTAGTCGTTTGCCAAATCCTATGTTTACACCAACCATCTGGAGTACTTTGTTGGGGTCAAGACTATTTTGATATGAGTTCTGGTAGTAATCGTTGTAAGAACTGCCGGGGTAGTAACCCAAACCTGAACCCCAGAACATGGAGTTGCTCCAGTTACTGTTATAGAACGACGAGTTCACACCTGTCTGGCGGCTGTAGTATGCCGAAAGAGACAATGAGTTGGGGCGTTTGCCGCCAAACCACGGGTCGAGGAACGAAATAGCATACGATTGGTAGTATCGGGCATTTGTCTGGGCACTGATAGTGAAAGTCTGTCCTTCGCCTTGAGGAATGATGCCTCTATAAGTGCTGGGGTAGAAAAGATTCTTTATGGAGAAATTGGTGAATTTCAATTGCAATTTTCCTATGATACCGGTCTGACCCCAACCAAGCGAAAATTCTATCTGGTCGTTGGCCTTGGATTCAAGATTGAAAACTATATCTACCGTGCCGTTGTCTTCGTTAGGCTCTGGTTGGATATCCATTTTTTCGGGATTGAAATGGCCGGTCTGGGCAATTTCACGTGCCGATCGCATCAAATCGCTCTTGCTGAAAAGGTCGCCGGGGCGAACACGAAGTTCGCGGCGGATTACTTTTTCATATAGTCGGTCGTTGCCATTAATAACGATATTGTTGATTCGGGCTTGAGGGCCTTCTATCATTCGCATCTCCAAGGTGATGGAGTCGCCGTTGATATCGCGCTCAATAGGTACGAGTTGGTAGAAGAGATAACCGTGGTCCATATAAAGATTGCCAACAGCGTCGTCGTCTTCATTTAGGCGTTTGCGCATGAGTTTTTGGTTATACACGTCGCCCGATTTCATCCCCAGGTATTCCTGCAGGAATTCAGTGGGATAAACGGTGTTGCCTACCCAATTGATATCTTTAATGAAATATTGCTTACCTTCGTCAAGGTTGATGTATACGTCAACATTATTATCGTCGTATGCCACTACGGAGTCGGAAACGATTCTGGCATCGCGATAGCCTTTCTCGTTGTACTTTTCAAGGATTCGGTTCAAGTCGTCTTGATAATCAGACTCCACGAATTTCTTCTGTTTAAACAAGTTGAGCAACTTACCTTTTTCGTTGGTTTTTTTCATCGTGCGCTGGATTGCTCCGTCGCTCATTATCTGGTTGCCGTCTATGTAGATTTTGTGGACCTTGACTTTTGAATGTTTGTCCACGATTATGTCTACAATCATCTCGTTTTGGGCTGAGAGATCCTCATGCTGTTGGATTTTTACCGTCGCGTTGCCGAAACCTTTGTCGTTGTAGTATTTCTTTACGATGGCTTCTGCGCGGTTAACTATATTTTGCGTTATCTGGTTGCCTTTCATCAACTGCAAACGCTCCTGCAAGTCTTTGGCCTCGCCTTTCTTTGTGCCTATGTAGTTTACCTTAGAGATTCGCGGTTGGGTACGGAGCACGATTTTTAGCCATGCCTTGTTGCCGACGGTTTTCGTCAGCTCTATCCTTGCCTGGGCAAAAAGAGTTTGCCGCATGAGTCGTTTCACTGCGTTAGTTATATCGTCGCCGGGAATTGTAAGGCGGTCGCCTACTTTAATACCTGCATATCCTAATATGAGGTAATCTTCGTAGTTGGGTGCTCCTTCTATCTCTATGCCCGCTATCTCGTATGTTTTAGGCATGATGTTATATAGCACCGTTGGGTTGTAGACAGTGTCAGACGGTGCCTGTGCCGCGCTTTTAAAAGAATTAAAAGGCAGTATGGCAAGAAATGTGAGGAGTAATAATATTTTCGACTGCATATGTGGATGATTGGCAAATGAAGGCATTTATTTTTTTTCAACCTGCTCGCCGGTGAGGCCGAAGCGACGTTGGCGATGTTGGTATTCTTTTAAATGATTGGCAAAATCGTCTTTACTGTAATCCGGCCAATATGTCGGAGTTACGGCAATTTCAGTATAAGCTATCTGGTAGAGAAGGAAATTGCTTATTCGCATATCACCTCCTGTCCGGATTAAAAGGTCAGGGTCTGGGATGTTAGATGTGGTAAGAGAGGCCGAGAAAATATCTTCGGTAATTTCTTCTGGCTTGAGTTTTCCCGAGGCTACTTGACCTGCAAGTTTTTTTACTGCCTCAAGTATCTCCCATCGCGATGAATAGCTAAGGGCTAATACAAGGGTGAGGCCGGTGCAATGTGATGTCTGAGCCATACATTTCTCAAGCCTTTCTGCTGCTCGTTGGGGCATACGGCCCAGATCTCCTATTGCCGTCAGGCGCACATTGTTTTTTATCAAATCGGGCGTCTCACGTTCTATGGCCATCACAATCAGTTCCATCAGCGCATCGACCTCTTCCTTTGGCCGATTCCAATTTTCTGTGGAGAAGGTATAGAGCGTCAAAAATTTAACACCGGCTTCCGAGGCGGCCTCGGTTATGCGGCGAACGGTATTGACGCCTTCGACATGCCCGGCAGAGCGGTCGAGACCTCTTGCTTGGGCCCAACGTCCGTTTCCGTCCATGATTATAGCAACATGAGCCGGAACTTTGTTTTTATCTATGTCGATTGTATATGGCATATATTGAGTTAGTCTACATAATGACAGGTTTCGCAGCGTTTCCCGAATTCGTAGGATATACCTACACTCAGGCGCGAATACCAGTCGGTGTTTTTGTAAAACGAGCTTTTAATTGTATTGAGATCCGATAATTCAGGGCCGTCTACATGATCGCCGAAAGCCTTTGTCATGGTAAATTCTGCCATGAGGTTAAGACGTTCTTTAATTTTAAATTTAATGCCGAAAGTCATGGGGATAACAGGCATTATACTCGTGGAGCCGCCCGACGACGATAATGCAGCCCCGAAACCTACGGCAAGAAACGGAGTCCATCGGCGGAGGCGCTTGTAGGTTTCGCCGATTCCGTAGGCAAAGAAATTGAATTCGGCGCGCGCAGTTAAATCATAAACTTGCGAGGTGAATGAATACTGGGCACCGTCGGGAAGCACATTGTTGCTGTCGGCTGTATTGCCGCTGAGTCCGAAGGTGCTGAAAGACGCTTTTATGGCCCAACGGGTATCTGGAATATACCTGAATCCCAACTCTGCGGCAAAGCCGGGATGAGCATAGAGATTGGCTGTACTGGCATCGCCAATATAGCCGCTCATTCCTAAATTCGCTCCTAAATCAAATTTATAAGGAGCTGTTTGGGCATTTGCATTTATAGCCGCAAGCAAGCATGCCACAGCAAATATACTGCGGCAAATAACGATTGTTACGTTGCTTAGGGCTTTATTCATATATCCTTAAATCAATGGCTTGAAAAGCAGACGGTTGATTGTCGCTCTCCATATTGTGTTATAAAGAACGCCTTCGGCAGATTCTCCGCCAAATACATAGATAAACGGGCATTCCCATTCTTCAACCGGTTTTGTAGCCCTACTCATGAATGGATACCATGCTTGTTCGTTCACGTTGGAAGGCAACAGATAATCGCAGGGGAATTCAACCCATTCGTCGGCATTTCGGCTGTAATATTTTTGGTTGGCTACATAGGCTTGCGATTGGCTCATGGCCGGGACTGCAGAGGGAAGCTGCATGAGTTCAGACGCTTCTGTCCATGTCATGCCGTAGTCGCGAGATTGGTACACGGTGCCATTATTAACCATACCGTTATTGCCGCCGAAAGCAAGGAGGGTAGTGTATTCGGTTACTACGAAAGTCGTTGAAACATTAAAGGTAAAGAACGGAACAAGGCACATGTCTCTGAACCCTTTAGGCAAAGGCGTGTTGCTTGTTTTTGCCCATGTGCTGCCATCATATGCCCATACATCGCTCGAGAAAGAGCCGTCGGCACAACGTCCGCCAATTACCATCATCAATTTCTGTGCACTCAATGGAAAACTTAGCGATACGGGGCGAGAGTAGCCTTCTACTGGCATACCCGAAGGCATTTCTGTTGTGCTGCCGTCGCTCAAATCGCAGATAAACCATTTTTCCCCAACAGGGATAGTGCCTAATAGACGCTTGCCATATGCTCCTATGAGGCTATATACTCGATAGGGAAGCTTAGTCCATGTCTTGCTGTCGGTAGACTCGTAAACCGCAAATTTACCGTCGTTAATACCGTCATCGGCAAGGATATACAGTTTATCTTCCGAGCCGATAAAGCTTTCGGCATGTGCTCCCGAGGGTATAGTTGCTGTTTCTTTATGCCAATCTTTTTTGTTTGGGTCTTCGGCAAAAGCCATGCAATAATTCCCTTGATAAGATGTGAGGCAATAGAAACCCTTGTCTGTCCGAGCTGTACTTTGGCTGTTGGGCACGTTGAAAATAGACGGCAAAGAGCGGTTTGCAGCTCTGCTCCATGCCATGGAATCTGGCTTCACCGTGTGTACGTTTACTTTCACGGTATACTCGCGGGTAAGTACTTTGTCGTAGGACGTTATGGCCAATTTAACCGGACCATTGGCAAAATTTATGCTGTCGGTGGAATTGGTCACGTAATTTACCGTCGTGTCTTGTCCCTTGTCTGTTTTGTAGGTAAGCGTTATGGCAGATGCCAAATCTATCGGAGTGATATTGGGCACTAATTTTTTCACCGTTGTACCATAAGGCAGCGAGTCGGGGTTGAAAATTTGAGCTGCATTCTGGTCTATGCAAAAGAATACGGTGTCAAGATTGGCCAACACTTTTTTATCTGCTTGTAGAGAAAAGTTCCCGACGGCAGCTGTCGACGAAGTCCATATTTCTGAGGAAATGTCCGACGAGTTACACCCGGCAACCGCCATTGCTGCCAATAAGGCTGCAGAGCTATATTTTATTAGTTTCTTCATTTAGTTTGCGGTATTTCAAGCTGCAAAATTAAAAAATTTGGGTCAAACCATACTAACAATGAGTGATGAATTATTTGTTTTTAGTCGCATTTATATGTTTTTAACGTGCTTTATCTTTTTATGCGAATAAAAATCAATGCGGTTTTCTCCCAAAAAATATGCTTTTGTCGGAATTAATGGAATTGATGGAGCCGCCGTTCTGCCATTTATACTCAGGACTTGGGGTGATGTCTCCACATAAGCCTCATCCCATAAACCATCGGCTATAAACGACGACAATACCTTGCTTCCGCCTTCAATCAAGATCGATGATATCCCCTCTTTTTCAAACAGATAATGAAGCAATTCCTCGTTGTTGCCGAAATCGGTTGCATGGATTGAATTCCTCGGGTCGGTAAGTAGAGTGCAGTTGGTCGTATTTAATTTATTATGACGGTCTAAAAGCACCGGTCGCGGATTGCGTCCTGCCAACGCCCTTACAGTAAGGCTCGGATTGTCGGCCAATGCTGTGTCTGCTCCCACGGCAATTGCATCTGCCATAGCGCGGCGACGATGTACTGATATACTGCTCTGTGCAGTAGAAAAACGTGCAGCCGCTTCATTCTCATCGCGTTTGCAATCCATGAATCCATCGGAACTCTGTGCCCATTTCAGGGTGACGAAAGGTCTGCGGAGGCGCTGTGAAAGCATAAATGTTTTGTTGAGTTCTTCACTCTCTTGCGCCAGAATGCCCTCAACGACTTCAATACCGGCATCTCTAAGCATTTTGACGCCTCTGCCTGAAACTTTAGGATTAGGGTCTCCTGCTCCTACAACGACACGACCAATGCCTATGTCTATCAACATTTTAGCGCATGGTGGTGTCTTGCCGTAGTGCGAGCATGGTTCAAGCGTTACATAAATAGTGCTATCCGGCAAAAGATATTTGTCTGCCTCAGACACAGATCGTACTGCCCAGACTTCTGCATGGGGACCTCCGAAATTCCGGTGCCACCCCTCGCCTATTATACGCCCGTCGGGTGAGCAGATAACAGCTCCAACCATAGGATTGGGCGAAACGTAACCAGCGCCAAGCGATGCAAGATACAAGGCTCGGCGCATATATATATCGTTAATATTAGCTATACTCATAGTGATGAATACGACGGGCTGAATGTATCGCCATAGTTGGGATTGCCCGTTTTGAGACCTCTGCTGAGCCAACGGACACGTTGCTCCGATCGGCCATGATTGAAGCTCTCAGGGATTTCCCGCCCATATGCCTTCTTTTGCAGATAATCGTCGCCAATCTTTGATGCAGCGTTTATAGCGTTCTCTACATCGCCTTCTTCAATTGAATTAAACATCTCATTGTCTAATGCAGCCCATACTCCGGCATAGAAATCTGCTTGAAGCTCCAGACGGACACTTATTTGGTTTGCCTCAGTCTCGCTAAGTTGCGACATCCGGTTGTGGGCTTCGTCCAGGGTACCTAAGAGATATTGCACATGATGTCCTACCTCATGTGCTATTACATAGGCGTAGGCAAATTCTCCGTCGGCACCTATACTTGAATCCATGTCTTTGAAGAAATCAAGATCTATGTACACGGCTTGGTCGGCTGAGCAATAGAATGGACCGGTCTGAGAAGTTGCATGACCACATCCCGAGTTTACAGAGCCATTGAAAAGAATCATCTTGGGCGCGCTGTATTCGCCCCAGCCCTGTCTTTGAAATTCTCTGGTCCAAACGTCTTCTGTTCCGGCAAGCACTTGAGAGGCAAAAGTGGCAAGACGCTCGTCCTCGGCAGTTGGAGTGTAATTTTCTTGAGTGCTATATTGGCTCATCATGCCACTTCCCTGCCCCATGACATTGCCCAAGACATCGCCCAGAGACCCTCCCGACAGGAGTGTCACTGCGGCCACTACTATTATACCTACAATTCCTCCGCCAATACCAAGCTTCGTTTTACCGGAAATACCTCGGCGGTCTACCATATTGCCGCTCTGGCGGCGTCCATCCATTCTCATAACCGTAGTTTTTTAGTTTAAAAAGATAACCTCCCGATAAGCTAAAAAGTTCATCGGGGCAAAAACTCGAATGAATCAACGTAGATTTCCGTGATACTGCGTTTTATGGCATTATGGTCTTCCCAAGTGCGCGTACGTATTTTCCCTTCTAAAAGAAGACGGCTACCCTTGCGGATGTACTTTTCCGCATATTCTGCCGCCCGTCCCCACATCACTATATTGTGCCACTCCGTAAGCTCGACTTCTGTCTCTGTGCCGTCGGCACCGCGCGAGCGGCGGCGTTCGTTGGTGGCGAGCGAAAATTCTGCTATAGGAGTACCGTCGGCCATCCTCATTTTAGGATCGCGGCCAACATTACCCATCAAAATTACTTTATTCATTTCACTGCTGCTTTGATTCCGGCCAATACAGCCTTGCTGAAGCCGTTGTTTTCCATTTCATTTAGCCCCTTTATGGTAAGCCCTCCCGGGGTAGTAACGCTATCCACAAGCTCTTCGGCATGTGGTCGGCGTCCGTTCTCTTTGTGCTCGAGCATAGCGGCGGTTCCGCTCAGAACAGCTGCCGTGATATCGCTTGCCTGCCACGGCGATAAGCCCAGTTCAACTCCGGCTTCGGTGCAAGCCCTCACATAGCGCAATGCAAAAGCAATGCCACACGACGACAGCGACATTGCTGCGCCGAAAAGACGTTCTTCAATCTCAATACACACACCCGTAGCCGACAGAAGATTCTTTACAGTTGAAATTTCTTCTGTGCTGAGGCCGCTGGATGCCAAGAGATTAACGGACTTGCCCAATTTTGCAGCTATATTTGGCAAAATACGTAGTAGTTTCGGTTTAGAAATAAAAGGTTTTAATGTCGCTTCCATTTGCGATATGCTCACCGACGCAGCTGCCGATGCCACTATGGCGTGGCTTGAAGACAAAAGAGGCCCGGCCGATTCCAACCACGACTCCACTGCGTGGCCTTCTATGCAGATCAAAACAATATCTGGTTTCAAAGAAAATGCAGTTGCCAAATCAGTGGTACACTGCATATCTTCACGGCCAAGGTACCGCTCAAGTCGTTTTGCCGACCGGTTGTAGAGGATTACCTTGGCTCCGCCAGTGCTCATGCCGCAAGCCATGGCGCCTCCAATGTTTCCTGAACCTACAACGAGTACTCTTATTTCTTGATTATTATCCATAGTTACCTTTTTATGCTGTTTTTATAGTTGCTACATATTCATATCAGTCTTCGCAATAGTGACGGAGAACACGACGGTAGGAATTAAATATCTTACTCTTGGAGACAAACCCCACATATTTGCCGTTTTCAACTACCGGAAGATTCCATGCGCCTGTATCGTCAAACTGCTTCATCACCGCATCCATGCTCTGGCCTATCTCTATTTTACCGGGAGGAACCGACATGAAAGTGCTGACTCTCATGCGTCGGTAAAGCTCAGGGCGGAACATGATATTACGGATGTCGTCTAAGAGGACAACCCCCACAAGCTCTTTCCTTTCATTTAGCACAGGAAAGAGGTTGCGGTTGCTTTTGCTTATGATATCCACCATGTCTTTAAGCGTCATCTTCGGATAAACAGGCAGGAAATCTGTCTCAATCAGATTGTTGACTTTTAGAAGCGTCAAAACAGCTTTGTCTTTGTGGTGCGTGAGGAGCTCGCCGCGTTTGGCAAGTCGCATGGTGTAGATAGAATATGGCTCAAAAAATTTAATTGTGCCATAAGCTATAGTACTCACTATGAGCAGCGGCAGGAAAAGATCGTATCCGCCGGTAAGTTCTGCCGTCAAGAAGATTGCCATCAACGGAGCATGCATCACCCCGCTCATCACTCCGGCCATCCCTATGAGCGCAAAGTTTTTGGTGGAAAGCTGCATGTCGAAACCCAAATGGTTCACTGCAAAAGCAAACAAGAAACCTGTCATGCAGCCCACATAGAGCGACGGCGCAAAAGTGCCGCCGACACCACCTGCTCCGTTTGTGGCAGACGTGGCAAAAGCCTTTGTCAATATTATCAATCCGATAAACAGAGCCAGAAACCATACCTGGTTGCGGTCGCTATAGAAGATTGAGCCGTTTACAATCGATGAAGTGTCTCCGGCCAGAAGCCCTACAATAGAACCGTAACCTTCACCATAGAGCGGCGGTAGGAGAAACACCAAAGCCGAGAGAATTGAGCAGCCAACCAACGTTTTAATCAGCGGATTTTTAAATCGCCCGAAAAAGTTTTCCATCATATTCATGGCTCTCGTAAAATAGAGCGACACGAAACCGCACAGAAGTCCGAGCATTATGACATATGGTATGCGCGACGAATAAAAATTCTCTGTCTGGGCAAAGAAAAATTCAAACTCGTATCCTGTGTAGACATAAGCCATGGTAGCGCTCGTTATAGAAGCGATAAGAAGAGGCATAACCGTCACTGTAGTGAGGTCGAGCATGAGAACCTCCAATGTGAAAAGCATGCCGGCAATAGGTGCTTTGAAAATGCCGGCTATACCGGCAGCAGCTCCACAGCCTACCAAAATCATGAGAATACGAGGCGACATTCTGAAAGTGCTCCCTATGTTGGAACCTATAGCCGCTCCGGTGAAGACTATTGGTCCTTCAGCTCCTACAGAACCGCCGAAACCTATCGTAACACTGCTGGCAAGTACCGAAGTGTAGATATTATGTTTCTTGAGACGGCTCTTGTTTTGAGAAATAGCATATAACACACGGGTAACGCCATGGCTGATGTTATCGCGCACTATAAAACGAACGTAAAGCGCCGTAATCACAACGCCAACTGCAGGAAGAAGAATGTAGAGAGGGTTCCCGGATTCTATATTAACGCTCGCTGTGAGGTTCTGAGATATGAAATGTATCAGAAACTTGAGCACTATGGCTGCAAGTCCGCTCAGGATACCTACGAAAAACGCAAGTATAAGAACGAAATTCTTCTCCTTGATATGGTGTTCCCGCCATATCAGGAAACTCATAAACCATTCTTTTATTTTTTCTTTGAGGCTTATTTTCATACTCCTCTACCGGTTACTACTGTTATTATTGTATGGAGCAATATCTTAATATCTACTCCGATAGACACGTTTTCTATGTAAATAATATCAAAAGCAAGGCGCTCAAGCATTTCGTCGATGCTTTGGGCATAGCCAAATTTAACCAGGCCCAAAGATGTTATGCCGGGTCGCACTTGGTGAACAAGGCTATAGGCCGGATATAACTCTTCAAGCTGTCTCACATAATACTCCCTTTCCGGCCGCGGACCAACTACCGACATATCGCCTACCAAAACATTCCAAAACTGAGGAAGCTCGTCTAAACGGAATTTGCGCAAATAATGTCCTACTTTAGTTATCCTCGGGTCTGTTGGCGATGAAAGAGCCGGACCGTTTTTTTCCGCGTCGGTATACATAGAGCGGAATTTCACTATCTTGAAGATTTTTTTATGGTAACCGACCCTTTCCTGTCGATAAAAGACAGGACCTCTGGAATCCAATTTCACAGCAAGGGCAATGGCAGCATAAACTGGCAGAAGAACCAAGATAGCACATGCCGAAATCAATATGTCGCTCACTCGCTTCAGGTTTATCACATGAGGCGGTATCCTGGCGTTTGAGATATCTATGAGAGGTTCGGCTTTGAGCGAGTGTACTCGCGGCTTGGTTACAAGAACGTTGTAGAGGCTCGGCGTGAGGTAAAGAGCGCGTTTAAGCCCATATAATTCGTAGATAATTTCTGCCGTGCGTGGCAAGCCTGCCCCGGATGGCATTATTATGAGTGCTTCAATCTTCTTGTCGTCGCATAACCTTTGCAGATTTTTATCTCGGTAAATAGGTAGCCCCTGGTGGGTCGTTTGCGCATTCTCGTTGTCCAAATCCACGAATCCAATAATATCCAAGCCTGTTTGTGCCTGAGAGTTGATGAGACGCGAAGCATGGATAGAATTATCTTGAGAAGCGCCTATTATCAAAGCCTTGACTCGATATCTGCCTTCTCTCACCGCTCTTGCCATACCTGTGGTGAGATATAAGCGTATTGATTCGGTAGGAATAAAGAAACACAGAAAAAGAACAAGTATTAGAGCGTAGTTGGTCATGCGCTCTGCGACATTATCGTTTATAAGAGCCGTAAAATATACGCCGAGCATACCTATAAACGACACTACAGCAGTGTTGATAAGCTCATCCAATCGAGATTTGAAAACACTGTTGTCGCGGTTATAGCTTCCCGATAACGCATATAGCAAAACCATACATACAGGCACAAACAATTGGCCGAAAAGTACAGGCTTTGTTGTCAACCACTCAAGGAGGGAAATGGAATAGTCGTGGGGGAGGCGCAAATATCGGATAAAGTTAAATAGCAACCAACCGACATTTACAGAGAGAAAGTCGGCTACTATATATTTTATCCTGAATTTGTTTATATCACCCATATGGCCTACGGGCGTATGATTTTAAAAAGGCCTCCCTCAGAAAGACGTATCACCGACGATGGTACTGATGATGCATCTTCTTCGCGGCGTGATAGACAGATATAGTCTACTGCCTCTTTTATTTCTGCACTTATTTGCCCGAAACATTGTGGGGTTTCTTGGCCGCTGACATTTGCTGAGGTAGAAACCAATGGTTTGCCGAAAGCTTTGCAAAGTTGGGAACTGAACTCTTCTCCGGTGACTCGTACTCCTATTGTCCCATCGGGCGCCAACAGATTTTCTGCTATGCCGGCGCCGGGAAAGGGTGAATCGTACACTATGGTTACGGGTTTCTCTGAGTACTCGATAAGTTGGTAAGCGACCTCAGGGATATTGTCTACCGTGTGCTCAAGCTGAGCCAGACTTCCCACCAAAGTTATAAGTGCCTTGGCGTCGTTGCGACGTTTGATTTTGAATATCCTGTCGACAGCTTCTTTGTTGCAGGCATCGCAACCTAATCCCCACACAGTGTCGGTGGGATACAATACAACGCCACCGTTTCGGAGGATTTTTACGGCTTCACGGATGTCGGCTGTATAGTCGGTCATAATACTTTGTTTTTCGGTTTTGTAGCTTGGAAATCTTTGAGATACAAAGGGGTAGAGTAGGCTACGTCTATGAAATCGCGGCGCATGAAGGCTTGTTCTGCAAGGGCTGTCATGCCCGAAGCCAATGGCACGATGTCGGAAACGAAACGTACATTTGCATTGCTTTCCATTATTTCTCGGGCTTTATCGGCGCCGCTGCCGAAAAATAATACCGGTCTGCCGCTGTTTCTTATGTCGGAATAAGAACCTTCGTCAAGAATGAGAGCATGTGGCTCAGCCAACGGAGTGAGTGTCATGTCATAAGCTGCCGTATAGATTTCCATGCGGCGAGCATCTATCATGGGAATGAATATGGTGTCGGCTTCGGGCATTTCTTCAAACATAACCTGAGTGGCGAGAAGCTTAAGTGTGTCAATACCTATCAACGGTATATCTAAAGCATAGGCCAAACCTTTGGCTTCGCTGAGTCCTATACGCAAACCGGTATAGCTGCCCGGGCCGAGGCTCACGGCAACGGCGTTGAGTTTGAGCTCATGAGATGACAAATGATCAAGACAGTTCTTGATAAAACCCGAAAGAACTTCGGCATGGTTACGGCCACGGTCGGTCAATTGCTTAAGTACAGAACCGTCGGCTGTCAAAGCCACGGAACAATCTGGTCCGGAGGTTTCTATGTTTAATATAATAGCCATAGTAGTCTTGGTTTAGCCACAAAGTTACGCATTTTTTGCGGCAAAACATACTAAATGCCGCCGATATTTTGTAATTTTGCATTTCAGATAAAAACGCCGCAAGTGTAAGCTCTTAAAAATCAAGTATCCTTGGCGTTTGGGATAGCTTGTATATCGTATTTTACCATGCTAATGTCAATGACGGGTTTCGGTAAGGCTTCTGCCGAAACTGCTTCAAAAAAAATAACAGCCGAAATCAAGTCGCTTAATTCCAAACAGCTCGATTTGACTGTGAGGATTCCATATACTTTCCGCGAAAATGAACTTGAAGTGAGAAATACCGTCGGCCATGTGCTCGAACGTGGTAAAATCGATGTGAGTATTTCTGTGGAAAACAAATCGGTTGCAGATGCCGGGGTAACAGCATCTCTCAACGTGGAGGCCATGGAAAATTATTGCCGGCAGATTAAGAGTGCTGCAGATACTCTTGGGATTCCGGAACCAAGCGATTGGTATTCGGTACTCATGCGTTTTCCCGATGTAATCCAGACTATATCACCCGAAAGTGCCGATGAAACTCAAGTGGCGGCATTGAACGAAGCTGTCGAGGGTGCGGTCAATGCTCTCATGAACCATCGCCGTGCAGAAGGTATAGAGCTTGAAAAATTCTTTGCTGAAAGAATAGAAATAATTTCCGACCTCCTTGCGCAGATAGATCCTTTTGAGAAAGAAAGGGTGGCAAAAATACGCTCGCGTCTTGAAGAGGGGATTTCTAAAATCCCGGCAGTAGATTTCGATAAAGGCCGATTGGAACAGGAAATGATTTTCTACATAGAGAAACTTGATGTGAATGAAGAAAAACAGCGACTTGGCAAGCACTTGGCTTATTTCATGGAGACAATGGCGCTCCCGCAACCCGGGCAAGGAAAAAAACTCGGTTTTATTGCTCA
>CAJTUG010000016.1:35281-41915 GCA_910579605.1 uncultured Muribaculaceae bacterium
GGAGATGGGGCGTGAAATAAATACTCTCGGCTCAAAAAGCAACCATGCGGCGATGCAGGCTATTGTCGTGAGAATGAAAGATGCTTTGGAACAGATAAAAGAACAGGTGCTTAACGTTATGTAAGCACCTGTCAATAAGGTTGTCGGGCTACGGCTGGCAATCAAAAGTATACCGTCACTCCTGCCACCAGTTTGGAATTATCCGATGGTGATGGATTGGCGGTTTCTTTGTAGAAATATTGTTCGAAATTTAGACGATAGTCGGCGTGGAAGATTCCACGTTGATACGATGCTGTGGCACCAACTGTTATGCGGTGTTTGTGCGGATCGGTTTCAACAACCATACCTTCGTCGTTGCGTATGCCGTTTGATGTGGATGTCATCATGTCGTATCGCGCCTGAACAGAAAAACGGTTGGCCAAAGGCCATTTTACCGGGAAGCCATAGTTGCCGAAGACATAGAATGCGTGTGAGGCGTCGAAATTACAATTGGTATAATGCCGGTATATGTATTCGCCTTCAAGATGCCAGGAGGCGTCGGTCCATGCCACATTAATTCCGGATGAATTGATTCTCACGGCATTGGCGGCTCCTTGCGGCACACGAGACATGAAGAAAACAGCAGGCTTCCAACCTTGTTGCTTACCCCATACTGCTTTAGCTCCATAAGTGAGTCCTTCGTTCCATTTGGTATGGTCGGATTTATCGGTATCGTCGAATGCTCCTGCTTCCAAATAAAGAGGAAATTTCTGGAAAGAATATGAAGCTTTCGCACCGACAGCTCGGAGGTTGCCGAAGGTTTTTGAAGGGAATGAGCGGTTTGCGAAGAAATAGGCGTGTGGGGCGCGTGCTGCATCCGGATCAAAAGGTACACGCATTTGGCCGGCCATCAATTTAAGCCCTTTGACAGGCGTGACGCTGGCATAAGCATCAAGAATGAGGATTTTACCTCGGTCGCAAAAATCAACTTGCAGGAAATAACCTACTTTGGGAAGCGCCGACCCCGAGACGCTTGCTCTGGCGTTGCGAACCATAAAACGGCTATCGCCTGTAGGGGTTGAATACTCGTATTGCCCGCGTATTGTACCGTGGAAAGTGGGTTTGTAACTGAATGTGCCGTCGTCGGCATGAGAGGATAGGGATAGGAGAGAGCTTGCGATAAATGTGATAAATAAACGTTTCATCAGTAGTCGTAAACTAATTCAAAATCGTCAACATAGAGTATCGACCCGTTGCCCCCGGTAAAGTAATCACCGTATTTGCTTGCCGAGCACGTAACCAAAATGTATTTGGGCACACGGGATGTCGATTTATAGTTCAATTCAAATTCAAAAGGTATCCATTCTGTAATTGTCTGGCTTTGTTCCATTTTACCGTAAGCAACAACCTCCGGACCATCGGGGTCGAAAAGCTGCCTGTTCTTGGGATTCGTGCGTATCTCAAACGGCTCTGCGCTGTCTATGAGCGCACACCAAACAATGCAAGTATCAGGTTGACCTATCAGGTCGGTGAAATCCGACGAAGAATGTGAGATTGGTGTTCCTGTGTATTTATACATGCCGCGGAGTTTTGTTGGGCGTTCAGACGTGGGGCGCCCAAAAGACAGGATTCCGTTGGTGCCATCGGTTTTCACGTAAACACCGGCAAAAAGATTGCCTGCCGCAAGCTTACCTATGATGCCTATCCCTACGAATCTGGTTTCAAGTTTGGCCGCCCAGCCTTGTCCGGTGGGGGTATCGTCGGTGGGAATAGAGTTGGACTGCCCCAATGTTGCAGCCCCTTGGTTGCCTGTCCCCCAAAAGGCTTCGCCACCTTCTGCCCACGGACACCAGATTTTACCGTCAAGCCACCATGAATCAAAATCGCTGTTTGGCATCTGGTAAATGCTCCCGGTGGTGAAATCAATTATCTCTCCGTAGTCTTGGTCGGAGTAAGCTCTTGTCTGATAGCTCGTTTGAGGCGAAAGATGAGGAATACAAGCGGTGAAAGATCCGCCGTTGGTAGTGATATTTGATTTCTCTACTTTAGTCCAGATGTCGGTGCCTGCCAATCGGTATTCAATGCCGTTGTCTTTCCCGGCTTCGGCTTCGCCTTTTACCCATGCCACACAAGTCCATGCATCGGCGCTTACTGTAGATACCGTTGATTCAACTGTCTCTACGTAGAGTGTCCATAATTGTTTATGGTCGAAAACCTCTACCGATATCTCAACAGGCTTGCGAGCGTCTATGATACCACCTTCGGCAATATCTGGGGTCATTATGGAGCCTTCGTTCGCCAATTTCGCGCGCTCTACTTTGAGTTTGGATAAATTGGTGTTTTTGCTGACAGATAATACGATACGCCTGCCCGGGACGTCTATGGTAGTTTCTCCTACTTGGCCGGAAACCTCAAAATATCTTTCTATGTTTTGATTGGCTATTATTCGCCATGAATAATCTTGGTAGAGGCTCAGTACTACGGTTATGGGTGTGCTGAGATCTATGGGACGCTCAAATGGGCTTTCTACTATATGTGCGCCGGGGGTAAGAGAGTAGCCAGATACTGTGACAGAGTAAATGTCTACTTCTTCTGGAAGAGTTACCGTGACGGTACGGCTCAAAGAGTCTATTGCGGATCCTCCATCTTGACCTTTAACGTTGAAGGAGAGAAAATTAGCCTGTATGCGAGGGTAGGGTATGTCGTTGTTTATGCAGCAAGCTAAACTCAATGCAAATACCAACGAGACTATTATTTTGTATAGATTTTTCATATCACGACCATCAAGCCAAAGTTAATGTTGAAAAGATTGAAACGGAAATTTGCCCCGGAGGTGAAACGCGATCCTTCGTCTACTCCGTTGGTCAGTTGTTTCTCATGGCGGAGCTTCAACCCGAAAACGCCAAACGAAACGTTGAACGAAACGTAATCTTGTATGAATACGCATAGACCGGGGCTGAAATTAAGCGAAGCCTGAGTGGTTGATGTGTTGGTGTCTTTTGGCTCACCGTTATATAATCGCTTGAATTTTGAGGAGCCGCTACTGAATGCGAGGTCTATCTCATTGAAAATCCCGAAGCGGCCCGAAGGATCCAAACCTACGTAGTTGCGGTAGAACGATGAGATTGCGAAGCTGTGTTGGTAGTAGCTCACGTCTTTGAGGGTGAAATTCAAATCTTCGTCGAAATCCATGGACAAACCGGCAAGATCGGCTATGCCACGGGTATAGTTGAATTTGAGACCGACAGCCTGGTTGTTTCTGAAAAAGTATGAAACATATGGGTTTATTGAATACATTTTCCCCGAAAAGTTGAAATCTTTCAGTATAGACAGGATTTCTATGTCGTCGGTATTAATTTCGCCGTAAGAGGCGGTAACTCCAAATCCCCATTTCCCGTGTGGGATAAAAATGTAGTTGAATAGACCGCGGTCAAAACGGCCATAGTTCTTGCTGGGCAGTACCACGCTTACGGTATCGCCGTCTATTATCACTGTTCCGAGGCTGTCGGGATTGAAAGTCCTCAATTCTTTTCTCACTATATCTTGGCCTGCAGCGTCAAACCCCATTCCAAGAACAAGCAACAGAAGTATGCCTATTATCTTTTTCATTTTATAGATAGAATACTACCCCGAAGGTAATTGAAAAGAGGTTTATTTTGAAATTTGCGCGTTTTGTATTCATATTGGCCACATAGATCTGGTCGGTAACGGCATGGTTGTGGGTGTAGTTGAAACCTAAGACGCCGACATTCACCTCTATGGCAGAATAATTATTGAGGAATATGCTCATGCCAGGGGCAAGACCTATGTTGAAATTGAAATTGCGAGAGTATGTGCCGGTGAGGTCTGCCCCGCTTCCGCTGCATATTTTAGACTGACCTCCGCCCAATTGCATTTGGAGTTCTGCAAACATGCCGAAACGTGTGCTTTTACCCAAACTGAAATAACTGCGCATCAAAGCCGTGCCGCTGTAATTATGGCTTATGGAGTAAAGATTGTCTACATTATAGTTTGTCTCTGAATCCAATACCACGTCGGCGGAGTTAAGTTTGTTCCTTTGGCGTGTATATGAAAAACGTCCGCCGGCCGCCAAGTTATCTTTGAAGCAAAACATTAGCATCGGGCTGACTTTGAATGAATACGTATCACCGTTGAGATTCTCGATTATCAAGAATTGGTAATCGTCTTGGCTCGATTGCGAATAACTCACGCTTACGCCTGTTATCCAAGCTCCCTTAGGAACGAACGATACTTGCTCTAATTTGCGTTGGAATTCTTCCTGTGCCTTAGCCCCGAAGGACGCGACAACAGCTAAGATTCCTATTATAAAGCATACTATAGCCCTGTGATTCAGCATTGTAACTTTTTAAGTCCTATTAGTAATCTGATTTTTTGAGGCAAACATTGCTCGTTTGCATATATTTGCCGTTGTAAAATCTCGGTAAAGTTACAAAAAATTTCTTAAATGGAGAAATACGTGAATGTTTTAGGTATGATAATCATCAAGATAATAATAAATAGCGGGAGACTTGGCCAGCCAAGTCTCCCGCTGTTTGGTGAGTATTTAGGTATTATATGTTGCGGATAATGGTTTCTTCTCTGTCTGGACCTACCGATATGACTGCTACCGGGACTTCAAGATAGTTTTCTATGAATTTTATGTAATTTTTGAATGCGTCGGGTAGCTCTTCTTCTGTTCGTGCTTTGCTGAGTGATGTCTGCCAACCGGCAAATTCCTCGTATACGGGTTCCATTGTTCCGGCTCCTTCTGCTTCTTCGCCGATGGAGAACGGGAAATCTTTGGTTTCTGTGCCGTCGGGTAGGCGGTATGAAACACAAGCTTTGATGGTCGGGAACGTGTCGAGAACGTCGCTCTTCATCATTATGAGATGTGTTACTCCGTTTATCATCACAGCATATTTGAGGGCTACCAAGTCTAACCATCCGCATCTGCGTTCACGGCCGGTTACAGCACCGTATTCATGTCCGATGTTTCGTATGGTGCTTCCGATGTTGTCGAATAGTTCGGTTGGGAATGGTCCGCTTCCCACGCGTGTGCAATAGGCTTTGAAAATGCCGTATACTCGTCCTATCTTATTGGGGGCTATGCCCAGGCCGGTACAAGCACCTGCTGCTACTGTGTTTGAGGAGGTTACGAAAGGATATGAGCCGAAATCTACGTCAAGCATCGTTCCTTGTGCTCCTTCGCAGAGGACTGAATGTTCTGAACGGAGAGTTTTATTTACGAGATGTTCGGAGTCTACCAGATGGAATGTTTTGAGGTAGTCTATTGCGTTGAACCATTCTTCTTCTGAGGCTACGAATTGAGTGGTGCCGGCCGGGTTGCAGCCTGCGGCTTCCAGTTGCTCAAGATGGGTGTTTCGGGCTGCAGAATAGCGTTCTGCGAAATCTGGAGAGAGAATGTCTCCGACTCTCAATCCGCGTCGCGAGACTTTGTCGGTGTATGTTGGGCCTATGCCTTTGCCGGTCGTGCCGATTTTAGACGAGCCTTTGCGTTTTTCGCTTGCGGCATCAAGTAGTCGGTGAGTAGGCATTATGAGGTGGGCTTTTTTGCTGATTTTTAGAATTTCGTGCAGGTTGATGCCATCTCGTTCGAGGTCTTCAGCTTCTTTTTTGAATAGAACGGGGTCGAGCACTACGCCGTTTCCGATGAGGTTTACCGTTGCGCCGCCGCCAGCGAAAATTCCGGATGGTATTGATCGGAGCACGTGTTTATGTCCGTCGAATTCCAATGTGTGTCCGGCATTAGGACCGCCTTGGAAACGAGCAACCATATCATAGTCTGGTGCAAGGACATCTACAATTTTACCTTTGCCTTCGTCGCCCCATTGCAGGCCTAAAAGAAGATCAGCTTTCATATTTATTTCTTAGGAATAGATGATTTTTTCGATTTTTTGCGGGCTATTTTTCGAGCACAAGCGGAGCACACGCCATGAATCGAAATGTTTATATTCTCGATGTTGAATTGAGGAATGCGCAGGGAATCAAGGAACTCGTCGACTTGTTGGTTTGAGTAATCCACTACATTGCTGCATATTCGGCATACTGTGTGCGAGTGATTGCGGTTGCACAGCTCGAAAGAAGCGGAGCGTTCGCCGAAAATCTGTCGTGAAATCAAACCGCAGTCTACCATCAGCTGGAGTGTTGAATAGATTGTTGGCAATGAAAGATGGAATCCAGTCCTTTTTATGCATTGGGCCAATTGATCTATGGTGAAATGGGGAGACATGGTTTTGACGCAGTGCACTATAACGGTTCTCTCTTGTGTGTGTCGGCGTCCTGTCCGAGTGAGATACTCGGAAAAAATGTTCTCTACGCTATCTGACTTGGTTTTCATCAAGTGCAAAAGTATGAAAAAAAAATGACACTTTAGGCTTTTGTCTAAAAATAATTGCATAGTGAAATTGCGAGGGTGCTGAAACCGACGTTATACCGGGTTGATGATGTTGTAATTTTGCTGTGGATTTAATTATTTGTTATTATTCATTTTTTCTTGTGTCTATAACATTCTCCATTCCGCGCGGTGCTATGTACTGGGTCATAATATCCTTTGGAATCGTAATTTCATACTCACAGGTCAAATCTTTGTTCAGCACAGAACGTACCACTCTGCTCTCAAGTTCCCGGTTTAATT
>CAJTUG010000017.1:0-5397 GCA_910579605.1 uncultured Muribaculaceae bacterium
TCCTGAGACATTAGATCCTAAGTCTAACGCGGCTACCAATTACGCCACATGCGCATTTGCGGTTGCAAAATTAATTCATAAGATTCATATACGCAACTTTATGACGCTTTTTTAAGTTTTTTTTGCGTATTTCTACACATTTTCCTCAAATCAATTGTTGTATTATACTGCAATTATTTGTATTTTTGCCTTTACAGACATAAACATGGAAAAAATAATAATAACACGATATCTGTCGCCGGCTGGAGAAATGATTCTCGGTTCTTACTGTGGGGAGCTGTGTATTTGTAACTGGGTTTCGGGGAAACGCCGTGCTTATTTAGAGCATAAGATAAGACGAGTTCTTAATGCAGAGTATGAAGAAGGCATCTCTCCAATATTGAAAGAAACAATAGCCCAACTTGACGGTTTTTTTGATGGAAGAAGAACTGATTTTACAATACCAGTCCGTTTTATCGGTTCTGAATTTCAATGCAAAGTATGGGCTGAACTTGTGAAAATTCCTTTTGGAACCACAATTTCATATGCCGAATTAGCTCGTCGTATTAATAATCCAAAAGCTGTCAGGGCGGTAGCTTCGGCTAATGCATCCAATCCTGTTTCCATCTTTGTGCCTTGTCATCGTGTTATAGGGAGCAATAATAAACTTACAGGCTATGCCGGCGGCCTCATGGCTAAAGAACTACTTCTTGAGCTTGAGGCTCGCATTGTGGCAAATAGATAAAACTATATTCAGCCATAAAAACTGGTAAAAGAATTTCGTTCTTGTTCTGGCAAGCCCTCTCTTGCTTCTTGGGATTTGAAAGCTTTTATCATGAAGGCCATGTTACGTGCAAGATTTCGCATGGTCTGAAGACCTTCAAGGTCTTTTTCGACATCGTCGGCAACGAAGCCATGCACTTCATTCCAATATGTGCTTGAAGCAATAGGCATTGAAGTGATGGAGAAATATTTGTTTATTTCATCAAATGCCGATGTAGAGCCTGCCCTACGAGACGATACGACAGCTGCTCCTACTTTCATGGTTTTGTTGAATATACCTGAGGTGCTATAGAAAAGCCTGTCGAGGAATGCCAACAATTGCCCGTTGCTTCCGGCATAATATGTCGGTGTCCCAATTACCAAGCCGTCGGCTTCGGCAAATTTTGGAGCGGCGTCGTTTACGGCGTCGTTAAACACGCAATGTCCATGTTGGCGGCAGTAATTGCAGGCAATACAACCGCGTATATCTTTGTTGCCGATATTAATCCGTTCTATCTCTATTCCGCATTCTATGAGAGTTTTTTCTATTTCTTGCAATGCTCTGTCGGTACATCCGTGCAAGTGCGGACTCCCGTTTATTGTCAATACTTTCATAAAATATAGTTTTTGTTTCAAATTTATGCAGGGTGATTTTACAACAATGTAAATATTGTATTGTTGTGTTTATACTCAAGATTGTTGGTTTAATAATTATTCTCGTACAAAGATAATAAAATTAGTTAAGATGAAACTTTTATCAAGGTTAAATGTTTATTATATTGATTGTTCAACTAAAAAATGAGATGATATAGACTGTGGGGCTATCGGCTGTGCCATAATCTATCGCAATCTGCTAAAAAACTCTATATTATGAAACAAAATTATCTATCACTAAAAGCTTTTATAGCGTCATTGGCTATTTGCTCCTTACCTTTCTTTGCTATTTCATGTAGCTCTAAATCCGATTCCGGAGCCAAAACCGAAGAAGCACAAGAAAAAGCAGACGAAAAGCCGGGAAAAGCCTGCACTACTATTGACAAGTCTTCCGACTCCACTTTGCAGGCTATGATTAAATCTGTAGTGCCTCAATTCAAACAATTGGAATATACAGATGCGCAAACGGGTAAAACTCTAAAATACAACTTGTATACTCCAGCAAATCTTGACGCTTCTAAAAAATATCCTCTTGTCCTTTTCACTGCCGATGCAAGCACGGCCGGAGGCGACATAACGCTCCCTCTCACTCAAGGCTACGGAGCGCTTGTTTGGGCTACGGCAGAGTCGCAGGCTAAGAACCCGTGCTATGTGCTTGTACCCCAATTTTCGGCTGTAGCTGTCAACGACTCCTATCAAAAGACCGACGAAGTAGATATGGCCGCGAGACTGCTTAAGAGTCTTGTAGCTGAAAAAAATATTGATGCAGACAGACTCTATGCCACCGGCCAGTCTATGGGGGGCATGCTTTCAATGTACTACAATGTTGCATATCCTGATCTTTTTGCAGCGTCTATTTTTGTAGACAGCTATTGTGATGCAGCCTCAGTCGATTCGCTTATAAAACATAAATTTATTTATTTCATTGCCGGCGACCAAGGTAAGGCATATTCATGTCTGGAACCGCTTGAAAACGCAGCTCGCAAAGAAGGTGTGCAATACACGTTTGCAGCATGGAGCGCTCAGCTTCCTGAATCAAGGCAAAGCGAACTCGCTCAAACTATGCTTGAAAAAGGAGCTCCCGTCAATATATTTGAATTTGAACCTAAAACCGTCCTTCCGGCTGATGGCGAAGGTTGTGAGCACATGTATTCTTTTGACTATGCATATAAAATAAATGCAGTAAGAGATTGGCTGTTTAAGCAATCTAAATAAAACGGTAAATTAAGAAAGACATAAAGACATGCGGCCATAATTTTGACCGCATGTCTTTCTTATTACATCATGAAGAAAAATGCTACATCATGCTCAGGGCTTTCTTTATAGCAGTCTCTACACGTAAATCTGGGTCTGCACCAAAAAGTTTGTCAAGGGCTTTTTCAGTGTTCTTTTTGTCGAAGCCAAGCATAATGAGAGCTGCTTGAGCTTCTTCGTAGGCATCCGGTTTTTTATTGGAGATGGCAAATGGAAGAGTCGGATTTTCTGTTTTGATTTTATCGCGTAAATCCACAATAATTCGTTCTGCTGTCTTAGCCCCTATCCCTTTTATACTTTTTAGTCTTTTAACGTCGGCAGCTGATATTACTGCGGCTAATTCCGATCCTTGTAATGACGACAGGATTATAATGGCCGTTGATGCTCCAACTCCAGGCACCCCTATGAGAGAGCGGAAAAGACGGCGTTCTTCTTCTTCTACGAAACCATATAGCGACCAAACGTCTTCGCGCATGGTTTCATGAATGAATAATTTGGCAGCTGTTTTCCCTTCAAGTTGTGTAAAAGTAGGCAATGTAATGTTCATTAGATACGCAACACCACCTTTAGTCTCAACAGTTACCGAGGCCGGAGTGAGAGCTGCTATTTCGCCTTTAATATATTCTATCATTGTTTCGGTAGTTTTATGATGTTCATCCCGCAACGCTTGCAATCAAAATCCAGGCGATATTTTCCGGATTCGTTTGATAAGAAAATAGGGGAGGGCAGAGCATGTGCGTTGCGTCCCTTGAGGCAAGCGCCGAGTTGCCGGCGTATGCAATACTTGGTAGTCATAACACGTATCTCGCCATTGGGGAGCGCGGGTTGTGCTTCCAAGGCTTTGCGTTTTATTTTCGCCCCCAAATCCGAGTAAAACTGTTGTGAAAGCCTATTTGCGATATTATCATGAAAATCCAGTTCTTTACCTTCCAAGTCTCCGGGTTTCAAGACTGTGGTTTTACGGCGGTCGTAGCGATATGTTGCTTGACGTTGGATATCAAACGTTTCTATTGCGTTTCTTCGTGCAGCTGTAAGAATGGAAGCCGAAATGAATCTGTCGCCGAGCCTGTCGTCAAGATTTCGCAAAGTATAGATTGTATCACCTAATTTTGCAAGTATACGTTTCCGTTGCTCATTTTGTGGCGTTTTGGCTTTGTCGTTTGGCGCATTGAAGATTGTTGTGACTTTATCTTTACCGTCCCGGCTTATTTCTATAGCCACATTATCATTGTCTACGGCAAAAATAGCTATGTCTATTTCAATAAAACGTTTACAGGGAGAAGAATCAAGGATGTCAAAAAATTGTTTGTCGCTGTTGCGGTAGAGCGTTGACCCCGATTTGAGATTAAGGAGTTCCTGTGCCGGATATAGCTTGTTGCCTTCAACCTTGTTCAATCTGAAACCCACAAAATCATTGTTTTGATCAAAATATCCGAGTCCGTCTCCGTTGGCCAGTTCTGGTGAACCTGCAACAGTAAAATATTTTTTTCTGGGATCATATGCTCTGTTCGTTTTTGCCACGGGAATACCAATCCATTTAGGCGAATCAAGAGAAGCCATGTCGGCATACGAAATCAAATTTGTGTAGCCTCGGTTAAAAGTACGGTTGACATCGGGTTTGAATTTCAACGTCGTTTTACCAATTGAACTTCTGCATAAATTCCCGTCAGACTGGGCTATGATTCTATCTAATTCAGCTGAATATGCCGCCGTCACGTTTGTTACATATCTGCTGTCTTTAAGGCGGCCTTCGATTTTAAACGATGAGGCTCCAGCCGCAATTAGCTCGCCAAGGTCGTCTAATCTATTTAGGTCGCGTAGCGACAGATAGTGTTTACGTTCTCCCAATTTATTGCCTGAAGAATCTACTAAGTCGTAGGGTAGCCTACACATTTGTGGACAAGCTCCACGATTGGCGCTTCGGCCGGTAGCGACGAAACCTGCATGGCAATCGCCGCTGTAGCTCACACATAAGGCGCCATGGACAAACACTTCCAGAGGAATATCTACTGCATCATGTATGTCTTTTATTTCTTCGGGGCTGAATTCGCGAGGTAATACTAACTGGGAGAATCCGGCTTTGGACAAAAAACGAGCTTTTTCAACTGTTCGGATATCGCATTGAGTGCTGGCATGAAGGGCTATTGGAGGCAGATGCATCATGAGATATGCCATGTCTTGGACTATAAGAGCGTCTACACCTATAGAATATAACTGCCATACCATTTTCTGTGCTTCCTCAAGTTCCGTGTCAAAGAGAATAGTATTGAGGGTTACGTATACTTTTGCTTCATAACGGTGCGCAAAAGCGACCAAGTCTGCGATATCTTCTATTGAGTTTGTAGCTGCAGCTCTTGCTCCGAAAGCCGGCGCTCCGATGTATACGGCATCTGCTCCGGCAAGAATTGCGCATTTGCCTGTTTCGGCATTTTTTGCCGGCGACAAAAGTTCGATAGTTCTCATAAAACCTTGGACGCTTTTTGTATCTTCATGTTATCTAATAATTCAAAAGCTTCTGCCCTGGAAGCACTTATACGGTCTGGCCGATGAGCGTCGCTATTTACGATTATCGGTACTCCGGAGTCTACAAGTTTTTTCCAGTATTTTTCATTTGGGAAAAAACGTCCATGCTCTTGGCGTGCTTTTGTGTTTATTTCAATAAGCGTTTTCTTTTGTATTATTAAATCAACTATCTCGTCCATCAACGAGCGGTAGTGTGTGCCTTCTTCTATTCCTGGGGCATAGTAA
>CAJTUG010000017.1:5439-12115 GCA_910579605.1 uncultured Muribaculaceae bacterium
ATGTCAAACCCGCCTGCGTTTATCATATCAATAGACTGGAGGAAGAACGTGTCTACCACATAGTCTATGTCGCGGCGAAAATTATTCAACATCTTTTTCTTGAAATTGTCGAAACTACCGTCTATATCTATGTAATCGCCACTCTGAGAGGGGATGAAATGAACAGAACCTATGGAAAAGTCAAGTCCTATTTCATTGAAATATGGTAATGCGGGTCCCCATTCCTTGCCCAAATAGTCTATTTCCATTCCGGCATAAAATTGGCAACCTCTATTAGCATATTTAATTTGGATATGTTTAACCTCATTGAGATATTCTTCCACGTCTTGGCTTTTCATGTTGCAAGGGCTTGGTATGGGTATCGGCGAATGTGGGGAGAAACCATAGAACCGGAATTCCTCGGAAATAGCGGCAATAGCCATCTCTTCCATTGTAGCATGCCCGTCGCAAAATTGAGTATGACTATGGAAAGTATATTTACGTTCGTTTTTTATTTCTTTGATTATATCCATAAATTATGCTTGCTCTAATGGCAACGAATTGCGAATTTTTTTAAGATTCAGCGCAAAAAGTGCAATCAAGAAAACATCAAAAGTAGTTGCAATGGTCAGAGCCGGTGTCATGCCGAGGCCAAATCCTTCGGGCGATGGGGCATAGAAAATGTAGGTTGTAACCACCATTGTCATGAAGATTGCCGGCACAAGGCATATAACGAATGCTTTTCGTTTACGTGCAAGATAAACAGTTGCGGCCCATAATGTGAACGCTGCCAATAATTGGTTTGTCCAAGCAAAGTAGCGCCACAAGATATTGAAGTCTATAAGCATAAGGGCAAAAGATGCCGCAAAGAGCGGCAAAGCTGCCAAAACTCGTTTATAGAACTTTGTCTGGTCTAAGTGCAACATATCGGCAACAGTGAGGCGGGCCGATCGCAAAGCGGTATCGCCTGTTGTAATAGGAGCGGCTACTACGCCGAGTATTGCTAAAATGCCACCGAATGTCCCCAACCATGCCATTGAAATGTCGTTTACCAAAGCGCCGGCGCCTGCATGAGATGAAAGATAGTCGGCCAGTTGGCTGTAGCCTCCGGTGAATGCTATTGCCGCGGCTGCCCATATTAGGGCAACTATGCCTTCGGCCACCATTGCTCCGTAGAATACGGGGCGGGCGAGTCGTTCGTTTTTGAGGCAACGAGCCATCATTGGCGATTGAGTGGCATGGAATCCCGATATAGCTCCACATGCTATGCTCACAAACATCATGGGAAAAATAGGATGCCCGTTGTCGGCAAATCTGGACCCGAGTCCGTCGGTTATTCCGTCGGGGATAGGATAAGCTCCCGAAAGAAGAACAACCATAAGACCTCCGGCCATGAATAGGAGCGCAAAACCGAAAATCGGGTAAAAGCGGCCAATTAATTTGTCTACAGGCAAAAGCGTTGCTAATATGTAATAAATAAAGATTATTGCAATCCAAAAGTTTACGTTTGCCCAGTCGGGAGTCATGCCGGCTATGAGATTTGCCGGAGTAAGCACAAAAACAGCTCCTACCAACACCAAAAGTATCACAGAAACTATTCTCATGATTGCCTTGATTGCAGAGCCAAGCTCTCTGCCTACTAATTCAGGCAGAGAAGCCCCGTCGGCTCTCAGACTCATCATAGCAGATATGAAATCATGGACGGCACCGCCGAAAATAGTGCCGAGCGAAATCCACAAAAAAGCCGCCGGACCAAACATAACGCCCATTATGGCTCCGAAAATCGGTCCAAGGCCGGCTATGTTAAGGAACTGGATGAGGAAAACTTTCCATGTTGGTATTTCTACGAAATCTACGCCGTCTGCCTTGCTTTGGCATGGTGTGGGACGCGCCGGATCTATGCCGAAAACACGTTCGGCAACTGTACCATAGATGAAATAGCCGCCTATTAAGACGGCTAAAGCGAGGAGAAAGGTTGTCATTATTCTTGACTGCTATTTTGTGGAACCGATGGCGCTTGACCAAGGCTTTCGCGCATATTTGTATCGGCTTCTATATTCTTCATCTTATAATAGTCCATAATGCCAAGGTTTCCTGAAATGAATGCTTGAGCCATGGCTTTTGGCAGTTCTGCTTCTGCTTCTATAACTTTGGCGCGAGCTTCTTGCGCGAGGGCTTTCATTTCTTGTTCGCGAGCTATCGCCATGGCGCGGCGCTCTTCGGCTTTGGCTTGGGCAATGTTTTTGTCGGCTTGTGCCTGGTCTATTTGCAATGCCGCTCCAATGTTGCGTCCTATATCGATATCTGCAATGTCGATAGAGAGTATTTCAAATGCTGTACCTGAATCAAGGCCTTTTTTGAGCACTAATTTAGAAATTGAATCAGGGTTTTCAAGAACTTGCTTATGGCTTTCTGATGAACCGATGGATGAAACGATGCCTTCGCCTACACGAGCAAGAACGGTATCTTCACCTGCTCCGCCTACAAGTTGGCGTATATTTGCCCTTACTGTCACACGAGCTTTTGCAATAAGTTGGATTCCGTCTTTGGCAACCGCAGTTACGGGAGGAGTGTCTATCACTTTTGGATTTACGCTCATCTGCACGGCTTGGAAAACATCACGACCGGCGAGATCTATCGCTGTGGCCATTTTGAACCCGAGATCGATATTTGCCTTAGACGCCGAAACCAATGCATGGACAACGCGTTCAACGTTACCGCCGGCAAGGTAGTGGGCTTCTAAATCGTCGCGTGTCACATCTTTAAGGCCGGCCTTATGTGCTTCTATCAAGGCACGGACAATAACACCTGGAGGTACTTGACGAATACGCATAAGTACAAGCTGCAGAAGCGATACTTTCACTCCGCTTACACGGGCTGAAATCCACAGGAAAAACGGGCAATAGTAGAAAAATACTACAAGCAGAATTACTACTGCCGCGCAGATAAGGATGATTGTGATTTCCATTGCAATGGTTAGTTTTATATGGTTTTAGATTATTTTTCAAGACGGGCAACAGAATTCCTGAGTTGTTTGATTTCAGCTCTTATTCTTGTTGTTTCTTCTTCGGAATCTAATATTGCTTGCGACACAGATTTATTGCCATTCCTGTATTGTTGCCTCAACTTTTCTTCGGCTTCGATATGCTTGCGCAGTCGAGCCTGGCGGCCTAATAGTTCGAGCATGGCACTTTTTGCCTGTTGGGAACGGAAATCTGAAAGATGTGTATAAACTCTCCCTCCGCCGAGATCTATGCAGAATCTTGGGGATGTTTGACTTGTGGCTTGATTGCTCTCCTTGGGGAGTTTTTTTGCAAGCATAGCTTTATAGTCTGTGTCGGGATTGCGTGTGAGCGAAATATTGTCGAGGCGAGCCAAAGAGGCGATATTAGAATCGTCGGGTTCTACGTTGACCCTTACTTGCGAGGGGGCGAATACATATATAGTAACCTTTCCGGGAACTTGGTTTCTATCTGTTGCCCACCAGCCTAAGCCTGAAGCTTCATCTATGGCAAGAAGAAAATCGTTGTATGGCGAATTGTAGGGCATACCCATGTTCTGTGGTTGGAAATATTCGGTTTGCCCATTGTCGCCTTCGGTGCGTCTGGTCATAAAAATATCATAACCACCGAGACTGTTTTGGCCGTCATTGGCAAAATATAAGGTCATCCCGTCGGGCATGAGGAATGGATACATTGCATTGCCACCCTCGGCAAGATTGTCGGGCAATGCAGTCGTGTGATCCATACTGCCGTCGTCCAGAATGCCTGCAGAATATATTTTCCAAAATTCGTCGTCTTTGGCAGCCCATAGAACCTCGCTATTGTTTTCCGGCATATATCCTGCCGAAACTTCGTTTAGCCCGTCTATTCCTTGCAGCCTGTTTATTGCCTCGGGAGGGAGTATACGCCCTGCTGGAGCGCTCAGACGGTATGCCGTGAAAAAAGTAGCGGAATCTATTTCAATGGAATCCAGAATTTCTATTTTCTCTACGCGCTCCATCATATTTTTCATTCTCACAAGCCTGCCGGATGTCTCGTTGAAAGACTCTCCCAATTCTTTACGTTGCTTCTTGGCAGAAGATTCCCATTTTTCCATATGGGCTTCTGCGTCTGCAACCCGGTATTGGTCAAGTGCAATTTGTGTCAGTAATTCCGATGCCACTGCTACATTGCGGCCTTCGGAGACTTTAAGAGGCTGGATAGCTTCGTCTGTTCGTCCGAGTTTGTGGAGCGATGCGCCAAGATAGTAAGTCACAGTACCGTCGCGCGGCGTCCTTTTTGCAAGTTTTTCCAAAATTTCAAGTGCCTGCTGATATTCCCCCTCAAAATACAATTTCTTGGCTTCGTCTACAGGAGCAGCCATGGCAGTTATAAAACCAAATGCCATGCTTAGAGAGAGCGCAACTTTTTTTATCTGTTTCATACTGAATACAAATATACGGAAATATTCTGAAATAGCAATAACAAATTAAAAGCTGCCAAAGCGAAATATTGCGCTTTTGGTAGCTTGTTAAACATACGAGGAAGCCGCAAACGAATACTTAAAGTTATCCTGCGGCTTGCCTAAATTCATAATCCGGATTATATTCTGATACTTTAATATTAAATATCAGTTTATACTTGTGCCGTAAGAAGTTTGCCAACACCCGAAGCGGAAACGGGCAAGTTGCTGGCTGGTATGAGGTATGTTTCACCCTGCTTTATTGTGAGATTGCCCGATATTTCGCTATTGATTGTTGCGGTCCCTGATATGCACATTACTATTAAAAAAGATCCGCTTTTAAATCGGTTGGTATATTTCCGGTCAATTGTATTTGCTTTACCGTGAAATATGTGCAAGACACCAATTCTTCGCTTTGTGCATCTGCTATGCAGAATGCTTTGTCGTTGAAATCCAATGCGTTGAGGGCTTGGTCTATATGGAGCGGTCTTTTGTTGCCCGATTTATCCGTGCGGTTATAGTCGTAGAGGCGGTATGTGATATCGCTGTTTTGCTGGATCTCCGCCAAAAGATTTCCTCCACCTATAGAATGGACAGTGCCTGCAGGTATGAAATAAGATTGACCTTCTTTGCTGTCGTATTCTTTCACGGCATCCATAAGATTCCCCGAGTCTATAAGTTCCCTAAGTTTGTCGGGGGTGTAACCATCTTTTATGCCAAGATATATTTTGGCATTGTCGTCGGCTTGGATTATGTGCCACATTTCAGTTTTGCCTTTTTCTCCGTGAGAATGGCGTGCTATGCGGTCTGTCGGATGCACTTGGACAGATAGGTTTTCTTTGGTGTCGATAAATTTAACCAAGAGAGGGAATTCATTGCCGAAACGACCGTAGATATCATCTCCTAATAGTTCAGGCCCGAATTCATCGATAAGCTGGCAAATGGATTTGCCTTTATGAGGCCCTCTGTCTACAACAGAGACCGACCCGGGAATTGTAGATATTTCCCAGCTCTCGCCAATATTTATGTCGCTCGTAGAGATACCTTTGAAGGCAGCTATTTTATTGCCGCCCCATACCACCGGTTTGAGAATAGGCTGAAAATGAAGGGGCTCTAAAGGCATAATAGATAATATAGAGAAACGAGTTGAAAATTTCGTTATAATGGCAAAATTAGAAGGGACGCACCGAGCGGGCGCGTCCCCCCGAAACGGTAGGAGAGAAGGTGCAACTTTATAAAGCCGCTCCTCGGAGCGAGATTAGATATTGTTGCGGTCCTTGTTGGATTTGCGGAAGAAGAGTTTATGGTCGATATACTCTTGGGTTGCTATGAGGGTAGGCTTGGGTAAGCGTTCATAGTAACGGGAGATTTCGATCTGTTCGCGGTTCTCGTTTATTTCCTCAAGGTTGTCGTTGTAGGGTGCGAATTCCTGAAGTTTCTTTTCGAGATCGCTCTTCATCTGTTGTGCGATTTGGTTTGCTCGTTTGGAGATGATGCAAACGGTTTCGTAGATGTTGCCGGTGTCCTGCGAGAGTTCTATCATATCGCGGGTTACGGTAGTGAGCGGAGTGTTGCTTTTCTTGAAATCCATGTTTATATTTAGAAAATTTTTGGTTCTTGGTGAAATTTAGTCCTTTACGTATTTCTGGGCTATTTTAAGGATATTATCGGCCTCTTCGCGGTTGGGCGTGTCGGGATAATTGTTTATGAATGAATAATATTCATCTATTACCTCACGGTAGCGGTCTGCTTTCTTCTCTTCTATAGAGTTTGCTGCTTCTTGATACCGTGCCTTGAGGATGAGCATTTCAAGATCTTCCTTGTATTTGGAATAAGGATAGTCTTTCACTGCATTCCTGGCAACTATTATGGCAGACTCGTAGTTGTTGCCCATATAGTTCCCCAAATTATAGTAAAGCTGGGCGTTTTGAAGCTGTTTGAGCGTGAGTTTATCCTGAAGCTCAAAAATTGCGTTTTGTGCAATAGAGACTTTTTCGCTGCGAGGGAAATAGTCTAAGAAAGCCTGTAACTCTTCTATCGCTTTGAGTGTTTCGCTTTGGTCAAGTTGGGGCTCTGGTGAATCCAGGAAATATCCATAGCCGCAGAAGAAACGCGCTTGTTCCACATATTTGCCCTTGGGATAGCGGCTGTAGTAGTTCTTGAACCAAGCTCCGGCACTCATGTAATCCTTATTCTCATAGTGGCTCATGCCAAGGAGATATAAAGATTCCTCGGCCTTGTCGGAACCTTTGAA
>CAJTUG010000017.1:12204-30364 GCA_910579605.1 uncultured Muribaculaceae bacterium
TACTCAAACTTGTAGTTATAGTCGTCGCTTTTCTGAACTCGCTGATATTCACCACACGAGCAGAGAAAAACGGCAAATAATATGTAGCTTATATATTTATACATTTTTATAATTGGCAGGGGAGTTTCCCCTTTCAAAATGCAAAGATAGTAAAAAAGGATGAATCTGATATATTTTTTGGTAATTATTAACGTATTTATTGCTCAAGACACTTTTTTACGTGGAAAATAATATTTGTATATGAACTTTTTTGTCTCTCGTTTTTTATATAGATATCAAGGCGCAAGAGAACGCTGCATTATGCTACTAATGTTGTTGAAATATAAGGTGCAAAATTAAAAAAAATTCATCGCGCATCAAACCTTTTAGCAACATCACTTGTTAGAATTACAAAATCACTCGATTACCAACTTTTATTTATGACCGATATGAAAAAAGTCGCATTACTCATGGCTATGGCCCTTATGGGATCAGCCGCTTTCGCTCAAGTAGACAAGAGCGAACTCAAACAACTCCAAAATTTCCTTGCACAACCTGCACAGGAACACGCAACAAACGCAGAAGCCCTCAAGATTTCAAACGTCAAAGACCCGTCGACTTGGGAAGGAGTTACCGTTGAAGGCAAACACATTACCTCTATCGATTGGAAAGACAAGAAAATTGCCGGCTCTCTTGACCTCAGCGGTTTTAAGGCTCTTGCAAAAGTAGACGTTTCCCGCAATAAATTAACTTCTCTCACTGTCAGCGGCGACGTTGCTCTTTCAGAACTTAACGCTTCCAGAAACAAAATTGCTGAAGTAGACCTTGCAAACTGCCCGCAGCTCTACAAAGTCCAGCTCAACAATAACCGTATTGCTGAATTTACTCTCTCAGATGTTCCCGTTCTCAAAACTTTGAATGTGGCATCAAATCTCTTGGCCGAACTTGACCTCCAGTCTTCTTCAACCCTTGAAACCCTTAACTGCCAGAGCAACCACCTCGAACAGCTTTCTGTCGCAAATTGCACCGCTCTTAAAAACTTGTATTGCGGTTACAATAAGCTCACCTCTGTGAACTTGGTGGGAGTTACAAACTTGCAAAACCTCAATGTTGACGATAACGAAATCTCAAACATGATTGTATCGGGTCTGCCTTCGTTGGCTTCTTTCATCTGCTCCGACAACAATATGAAGAGCTTGGGAGTACGCGACTGCAACGCCCTTATGGATATCGTTTGCTCATACAACAATTTGACTACTTTTGATGTAAGTTCTTGCCCCAATGTAGTTTTCGTAGACTGCTCTTATAACGACCTTACCTCGCTCACTCTCTCTAACCAGACATTCTTGCAGCGCCTCCTCTGCAACAACAACGAACTTACCATGCTCGACGTTTCTTTCGACCAGGCGCTCACATATATCAACTGCCGCTTCAACATGATCACCGACCTTCGTACAATTGCTTGTCCGAACTTGAAAATGATCGCTTGCCAGTGGAACTATTAATTACGGTTAATGCGATACTTATCTGAATAACATGCCGGCCGGGCGGGAAGGTGACTTTCCGCCCGGCTTTTTTAATAGCGGTTTAATGCCGCTTTTAAATCGTTTTTTATTTGGTCGCGTAGTTTTGGTGGATAGAGAACCTCTAAGTGGGAACCATAGCCGAGCAATTCTCGTATGAGTTCGGGGTTTATGACAACGTTTATCTTGAATTCAGTCCACCCATCACTCCGCTTGCCAATAGTTTCCTGGCTTGGATGAAGGGGCTTTGTAGAGATATACGGCGCAAAAAACGAATCAAAGAGCAAATGTATTTCCCGGCTACGGTCTTCGGGCGATTTTGTGACTCCAATAACGTCTGAGAAAAAAGTTTCCGCATCGAAATTACAATCGTCATAAGCCTGGCCCTTTACGGTTTTAAAATCCAGTATTCTGTCTATAGCAAGAATGCGGATTTTGTTTTGTTCTTTTCCGGAGGCTATGAGAAACCATCGGTTGTGGTATTCTTTTAGAACAAAAGGCGAAACTTGAAACACATCGGCATGTCTTGCCTTAAACGATTGATAAGTTATGGCCAGGACTTTCCGTTGTTTTATGGCTTCGCATAGCGGTCCGATAAGTTCAAGGCCCTTGTATTGCTCGTTTTTCTCTAAATGTATTGCTTGCGGTTTCTTTTCTATGTTGTGGTTTACTTTTGCTTCAAGTTTTGCAAAAACATCGGAGGCTGAGGCCATCTGTGGGAAAACGCTGAAATGGCGTAGGATATCCATTGCTCCATGAATGGTTGATATGTCTTCGTCGGTGAAGCCAATGTTATTGATGGAGAAATCAGGGTCGGAATACCGGTAGTATTTCTTATCGTATATTTCTATTGGTGCATTGTAGCCTAATTTGTCGCTCCTAAGCAATTGGAGGTCGGATTGGATTGTACGCCTGCTTATAGTGTTGTTTCTTCCTTCGTATTCATAGAGCGCGTCGCTGCATGCATCCATCAAATCTTGCATGGTCCAACGTCGGTAGCGGTTAGATAGACAACGGTCTAAGGTTGTGAGTCGGATAAGTGTGTTGCGGTTTAATGCCATTTTATCTGTGTTTTTTGCAAAAATACTAAAATTTTTTTGAAGTGCGCAATTATGTTGCGCACTTGAGCTTTAATTTTGCTGCGTAATTCAAAAATCCGTAGTAATGAGAACAATAGCAAACCACGATGTTAAGATTTTTACCGATAATGTTGAAGCTACTGCAATTGCGCAGATAGAACGACTCGTTTCAGTGCCTGTATTCATGGGGAGTAAAATAAGGATAATGCCCGATGTTCATGCAGGAGCAGGATGTGTGATAGGTTTTACCGGTAATTTGGGCGAAAGGGTAATTCCTAATGTAGTGGGAGTGGATATTGGATGCGGCATGCATTTGGTTAGGTTTAAGAATAAAGGGACAATAGATTTCCATAGATTCCACTGCTATATTATGGATAATGTTCCGTCTGGGAAAATGATTCGCGATCTTGATGCCACTCCTCTGGTGGGCATTGGTATGGAAATATACCGTCAAGCAAAAGAATTGGTTATGAAGCTCCGCTGCTATAGAAATCTCAAATTTTCAGGAAGGATAAATAAGTCTATAGGCACTCTGGGTGGAGGGAATCACTTTATAGAACTTGATGTTGCGGAAAACGGAGACTTTTGTCTGGTGGTTCATACGGGTTCGCGAAATCTCGGTAAACAAGTGGCCGAATACTACCAAAAAGTAGCGGTTAAATACCATATGGGTTGGAACGAGGTAGTAGAAAAACAAAAGCAGATTATTAAAGAATACAAAGCTTCTGGCAGAAGGTCTGAAATTGAGGGGGCGATAAAAGAGTTGCATAGGAATTTCAAAGCTGTGAAACTTGCCATCCCTGATGATTTATGCTACCTTGAAGGACAAGACCGCGAAGACTATCTCCACGATATGCGCTTATGCCAGCAATGGGCTACATTGAACAGGAAGCTGATAGTGTTTATGCTGATGAAATTTTTCGGTGAAGTTGAAATTGTGGAGGAATTTGAAACAATCCACAACTATATATCCGACGATAATATTATCCGAAAGGGAGCTGTTTCCGCAGCAAAGGGCGAAAAATGCATAATTCCGTTAAATATGCGCGACGGATCGTTGATTTGCACAGGCAAAGGCAATGAAGACTGGAATTGCTCTGCACCTCATGGCGCCGGGCGTGTATTGAGTAGGGGTGTTGCCATAGAAACATTGAAAATGGAAGATTTCAAAACAGCTATGGGCGGAATATATTCTGAGTGTGTAGTTGAATCTACCATCGACGAATCCCCCATGGTTTATAAGCCGGCACAAGAAATAATTGAAAATATCGGCCAAACGGTTGCTATAGACAACATCATCAAGCCGATATTTAATTTCAAGGCAAAATAATATTGAACCAGTCTATAATCTCTGTAATAGCCGACGGTGAAAAGTCCTCGGCTATTTTTTCGTATTCGTCGGGTAATCCTGTTGTGCAGTTTTGGAAAAGATGGTTCAATCCAGGGAGTTCCTTGGTTGTTGCTTTGCCGTTAAGTTTTTTGATTGTCTCGAGATTGGATGGAAGCACCTGCATGTCTTTGCTGCCATTCAATGCCAGCCATGGTATGCTGATATTCCTTATATCGTCTTCGGGATTGTAGCGAAGCATTGACCGATAGCCTGGGGAAACAAGTGCTGCTGTCTGTTTGGTTATATAATCTTGAACTTGCGATGTTTTTGCTGCTTCGCCATATGCTTGCGCCATAGTGGTATAGAGCATCATCTGGGCCTGAAAGTCGGGGCTTGGCCCTTTTGCTATATCCATGAGTTTGCGTTGCAACGGTTCGGCATCCCACCGTCCTGTTAGTGCAGTGGCCAAAGTTCGGCTTTGCGACATTATAAGAGAGTCTCCAGCCCATGCCGGAGCAGCGAGGGTTACAATATAATCGCATTTGCTGTCTGCTCCTAATTTTATGGCAATTGAACCGCCTTGAGAATGTCCGATTACCCCTTTGGGTATATCTGGGAAAAATTTTCGCGCATATTCCAAACCGGTTGCAATATCAGACGTTAAATCCTCCAACGTGGCAGTAGAAAAATCTCCTGTGCTTGAAGCCGTTCCACGATCGTCAAGACGCAGCACTGCAATTCCGTGGCTTGCAAGCGAATCGGATATCAGTTTGAAAGGTTTGTGTCCTGCTATTTCTTCATCGCGGTTTTGCGGTCCGCTGCCAGTAGCCATTACGGCAACGGCACGTGCCTTGCCCTGAGGCAAAGACAGCGTGCCGGCTAAATTTATTTTCCCGTTGGGGATAGAAATTTCTCGTTCTTCTCCATGTGCCGTAAAAATACAAAGAGAAGCAAAAAAGGCAAGAGTGAAGATTTTCATCAGTCGCCCATTGTTCTTAGGAGCTCTTCGTTGTCGAGAGTGCGTTCCATGCGGTCTTTTATAAATTCCATGGCCTCTATAGACGTGCGGTCGGAAAGGAATCGGCGCAAAATCCACATGCGGTCTAAGGTCTCTTTCCTCAATAGCAAATCGTCGCGGCGCGTACTTGATGCCATGATATCTACTGCAGGGAAAATGCGTTTGTTGGAAAGTTTTCTGTCGAGTTGGAGCTCCATGTTGCCAGTGCCTTTGAACTCTTCAAAAATAACTTCGTCCATTTTAGAACTCGTTTCAGTCAATGCTGTGGCTATAATTGTGAGAGATCCTCCTCCTTCAATGTTTCGGGCTGCGCCAAAGAACCGTTTTGGTTTTTGGAGTGCATTGGCATCTACGCCACCCGATAATATTTTCCCGGATGCAGGTGCAACGGTGTTGTATGCTCGGGCAAGGCGTGTTATAGAATCAAGGAGCACCACAACGTCGTGGCCGCATTCTACCATTCTTTTTGCTTTGTCGAGTACTATTCCGGCAATTTTTACATGGCGTTCGGCAGGTTCGTCGAATGTTGATGCAATTACTTCAGCATTTACACTCCGTTGCATATCTGTTACCTCTTCTGGACGTTCGTCTATGAGAAGAATCATGATATACGTTTCGGGATGGTTCTCTGCAATTGCATTTGCAATATCTTTGAGAAGCAATGTCTTGCCGGTTTTAGGTGGAGCGACTATAAGGCCTCGCTGTCCTTTGCCTATTGGAGCGAACATGTCTACAACTCTTGTAGATATAGTGCAAGACCGTCCGCCGGTGAGATTGAATTTTTCGTCTGGGAAAAGTGGCGTCAAATGCTCGAAAGCCACGCGGTCGCGTATAAATTCAAGCGAACGGCCATTTACCATGCGGATATCGGTTAATGGGAAATATTTTTCTCCTTCTTTGGGCGGCCTGATGAATGCTTCCACAACGTCGCCGGATCTGAGACCGTAGGCTTTTATCTGTTGCTGTGTAACGAAAACGTCGTCGGGGGAAGGCAGGTAGTTGAAATCTGCCGAGCGGAGAAAACCATAACCTTCGGGCACTATTTCCAATACTCCGGTGGCTTCGAGAATGCCTTCGAAATCAAAGCGTGGAGCACGTTGCTGTTGGTTGAAGCGATTTTTCTTGTTTTTTTTGCCGCCCATCTGCTGTTGGACCTGTGCTTGCTGGCTTGGTTCTCCTATTACAACAAGTCCAGGTACAACCGGCCCCTGTTGTATCGGTTGCTGTTCTGACTGGGATTGTTGTTGTGCCGTGGGTTGGGCGTGTTCTTTTTCAAATTTTTTCTGACGGGCTTCTTCTTCTTTTTCCCGTTGGCTACGAGGGACGAATTTACGGCCTTGGCTACGAGGGAAAAATTCACCTAATGATGAATCGCTACCCGGGCGGAAATCGCGTTTTGGTTTTTCCTGTAGAGATGAATCCTGGTTATTTTGCTTGTCGTCCTCTTGCTCGTTTTGGGGTTCTTGGTTTGGTTCTTTGTTTTCAGAACTCTGAGTTGTGGAGGCTGGAGATTTTTGAATGTTTTGATTTTGTTCTGAGGTGGCCGATTCTACAATTGGGGTTGTTTCGTCGCTTGTCTCGGATTCCTTTTTTGATTCTGGATTTTGCCTGTCTGCAGGTTGTACTTTTTTGGGGCGTCCACGTCTTTTTTTCTCGGTAGCCTGTGTAGGGGGAGTTGTAGATTTTTCTTCAGCTTGTTCTGGCTCGTTTTCTGCTGTTTGGGCTGGAACTTCCGGGGACTGGACTTTAGCTGAATTGTCTTCTTTCTTCTTGCGACCGCGTTTTTTTGGCGCTTTGTCTTCGCCGTTTTCATTGCGGCGTTTGCGCTCTGCTGTGCTTGCAGCAGCCTTGTCTATGGCTTGCTGATCTAAAATGCGGTATACAAGCGATTCTTTGTCGGAAATATCGATTTTTTTGAGACCCATCTCTTCTGCTACTGCTGTGAGTTGGTCATCGGTCATTTCCTGTAGTTGTACTATATTATACATTTATCTATGTAGATAGTTTGATTTTTCTGAAAAAGGGATAGTGATAAATTGGAGAGGAATAGTTGTGATGCCTGTTTTCTTAAAACACGGCCGAGGGGAGTGTCTTGCTCCTCTGTTGAAACTATAATTGTAAAAGGGGGAAAAAGAGTCGCGCGGCGGATATTGCGCGTTTTAACACCACAAAATTACAACATTTTTTATTAACAACAAAATTAATTGCTATTTTGTTGCATTTTGTTTGCTATTCTGAGTTTAAACGGCAGAAATCTCTTGTGTTAGTATGTTGATATATAATGATTTTTCTCAAATCAAATAATTACCATTGGTTGAAACATGAGATTGTACATCATAGTAAATTTAGATTTCGCGCAACTTTACAGGCTTCAGCAGAATTGCGCACTTTCAGTTTTGCTATGATGTTCTGGCGGTGACGGCTTACAGTATGCGAACTTATGCATAAAATATCTGCTATGCCTTTGCTTCGGTTGCCTTCATCGATTAATCTGAGTACTGCTGTTTCTTGAGGTGACAGTATCTTTATGCCTGTAGACGAGCTTAATTCTGTGGCTTGCCCTGTTATTGTATCCATTATAATGGATTCGCTTTTCAATTCAAAATTCATCCCTCCATATAGACACAACGCAAATTGTATCGTTTTTCCATCTTTAGCCGGGATATAAAAAAGGCGATGTAGAGTGTCTATCCATTCTCCGTTTTTACTTATCATACGTAATCTCTGTATAAGGCATTGGTTGAACCTACGTGATATTGGCAGTCTATTAATATGGTGAAAAAACAGCAGTTCATGACACTTTGATGCGTAATGCCTGGATGCAGGATAATATCCCTATGAAAGTTGGGGTTATGGGGGCTTGTCCTGATGGCTCTGGCTTTATGGCAAAGTTTGAAAAATTTAGTGTAAAGCATCTGCCAGACCAGCGTCGTCTTAAATGGCTAAAAGACAATGCAGAATAACACATTGTTGCAATATACAGATTGTAAGTGACAAGTATTTTATCGTCTCGGTTAAATACTTAAGAGCTGCAAAATAAAAACCTCCCGAGGAGTGTCGGAGATGACATTTCCTCGGGAGGTGCAAGCTGAGATTCGGGTTGTTATTTATCTTTGTGCTCGTATTTGAGTGTCAGTGTGGGTTGGTCGCATACTTCGGCAGGTCCGAAATATTGGATAGGACCAGGATACATGTAGCATGTGTTGTGTGCCCATTCGTCGCGTTTAGCGGCAAAGTGGAGGAATGGCGCTCCATCAAGACGTACTAATGCTTTTTGAATTACCGGCTTGTCTTCGGCGTTGCGACGTTCCATGTTCATCATCATGGTGATGGGGATACCACCGGGAATCCACTGTACGGCCGGTTTAACAAGGTTGCGGATAGACGACATATAGCCTGTTACACCTGCATTGATGAGAGCTGCTGCATTGTAGCCGAGAGAGTAGCAGTAGTCGGCATCGAAATTAGAGGGATCTGCGCATCGTCCTTCATAGCCGAAGAAATGATGGAGAGGTGAGAATTTGCCTTTTGCCGCTGCAAAATCGGCGTTGTTGGCAACATAATCGGCAACGAGACCGCTGAGAAGTTTCTCTGTTTCAATAAGCGAAACTTGTACGTTACCATGTGGGTCGCGGTCAAGCATGAGCTGTTTAGCTACATTGGCAGGGAGTTTCTTGAGGGCTGCGAGGTTCTGCTGGTCAAGGTTGTCGAATATAAACTGTGTGAGTGCAGCTTCGTCCATACCGGCAACTTTATCTTTGTTTGCTCCGAGTACCTCGTTGAGTTGGCCGATTAGGCGTTTGAATTCAGGAATAAATTCAATGAGGCCTTCAGGAATGAGGACAGTACCGAAATTATTACCTTCTGCGGCGCGGGAAATAACGATATCTCCTATGTAGCGAACGATATCGTCAAGGTTCATGTCGCGTTCTTGGATTTCTTCAGAAATCAAGCAGATGTTAGGCTGGCATTGGAGTGCGCATTCAAGAGCAATATGGCTTGCCGAGCGACCCATGAGTTTGATGAAATGCCAATATTTTTTAGCGGAGTTGCAATCGCGCTGGATATTGCCTATAACTTCAGAGTAAACCTTTGTTGCTGTGTCGAAACCGAAAGATGTTTCGATAAGTCCGTTTTTGAGGTCTCCGTCAATAGTTTTGGGGCAACCGATAACCTGAACGCCTGCGTTGTTGGCTTTGTAGTATTCTGCCAAAACAGCTGCATTTGTATTTGAGTCGTCGCCGCCAATGATTACAAGTGCGGAAATTCCCAATTCTTTGAGTATTTCAAGCCCTTTATTGAATTGGTCTACTTTTTCCAATTTTGTACGGCCCGAACCAATGATGTCGAAGCCGCCGGTATTGCGGTATTCGTCAATGATAGGAGCTGTGAGTTCAATGTATTTGTGCTCAACCAAACCGCTCGGGCCCATGAGGAATCCGAAAAGACGGCTGTCGCGGTGTATCTTTTTGATACCGTCGAAAATACCGCAAATAACGTTGTGTCCGCCGGGGGCTTGGCCACCCGAAAGGATAACGCCAACATTTATGGGCTTGCCTGGAGTGGGAGTAGCGTTCTTTTCAAAACGGATCTCGGGGAGTCCGTAGGTGTTGGGGAAGAGGGCTTTGATAGCAGCCTGATCGGCTACAGATTCGGTTGGACGGCCTTCTACAACCTTAACAGGGCCTTGGAGAGCGATAGGCAGTTTAGGCTGATAAGAGGCGCGAGCTTTTTGTAAAGCGCTTTTTTTCATTGGAATTGACAGTATCGTTTTAAATGTTTGAATATTCGTTTTGCAAAATTAATAAAAAGTGTTGGATTTTGAACTTATTCAAATGTGAATAAGTGTTGAAGAGGCTTCTCCGCCTATGCTGATTCTCAGTTCATCGGTATTGATATACTTGGAAGCGCATACGGCTATGATGTCGCCGGTTAATGAATCTATAGCTTTTTGTTGCTCTTCGAAATATCCGGCAGGTATTCCCACCACAAGTTGTGAAATATATTGCGACATGATAGAAACCGGACTCTCAAACGATTTTAAAAGTTGGGTTGCTGCAAATGCTTTGAGCCGCGACAATTCATCACCTGTAGGAGGATTAGTCTTAAGCAAATTCATTTCTTTTGCAGTTTCCCTTATAACCTCATCGGTATAGCTGCAGTTGCATTGTGCGTTTATCGAGATATATGCGGCGTCGACAGATGCTGCCAATGACGCGGAAATGCCATATGTCAAGCCTTTTTCTTCGCGTATGTTGCTCATGAGCCTGCTTCCGAAATAGCCTCCTAAGGCCATTATCGAAAGTCGCAGATTGGCATAGTCGGGAGAATTCCTGTTTATAGCAGGCATTCCGGCCATAATGGCGTTTTGAAGGCTACCTGCATGTTCTGTTACTAAAACTTGTGGTTTCTGGGCTATATATGGTTTTATGGAAAGATCCAAGCTCGGAGATGTAGGAAGGTCAAGGACAAATTGTTTTATGAGCGTCATATCATTGCCGTTTATTTTCCCTGCCACGAATACATGGCAAGATTTAGCAGTGGCTATTTTACTCCAAGTTTCCACAAGTGTATCACGATCGCAGTCAAGATAATCTTTTTCTGTTGGTTGGAAAGCAGCTGGATGATTCTTGCCGGCCATAAGGGTTATAAAGCCCTCGAATGCTAAAGTCATCACTTGCTCTCGGGCCAATCGCAATTGAGCGGCTGCACGTGTGGCCGCTATCTTGATTGCCTGGACGGGAAACGACGGGCGCGATACGATTTTAGACATCACCGGCAAGACAGAACTAAGGCGGCTGTTGAGCACGGTAAGTTCTATCCCTGTATAGTGGCTGTGGCAACGTGTGGCAATGCGGGCTCCATTGAAATCAAGGATGTCGGCAATATCGTCGCCATCTATTCCGACGGCTCCCTCTGTCAAAGTTGCCAAACAAAGGGATTGCTCTACGACTCCTACCTCGCGGGAGCCACCTTGGAAATAAATCCCTATTCGGAGCAAATCTTGGTCGCCTCCATTATAAGCATGTAGGGTAGCACCATTTTCAAGCGCGGTAATTTCCATACGAGGGAAATCTATCGTGCCTATGGGGTATATTTCGGGTGCTGTTATTGGCCGGGAATCGATCATGAACACAAGTATTTTTCGGCAGCTTCCAGATCTGCCGGAGTGTCAATGCCTATTGTAGGTTCGTCGGTCAACGCCATCTTGATTTTGTAACCGGCCTGCAACCAGCGCAGTTGCTCTAATGATTCCGCCAATTCCAGCGAAGATTGCGGAAGCTCTGTTATTGCTTTCAAAGTAGAAGCCCTGTAGCCATACAATCCCACATGAGTGTGGAACTGCGCGTTTTCAAGCCAAAGTTTCCATTCTGCGCCCCTCACGTAGGGGATTATTGAACGTGAGAAATAGATTGCGTTCATGTCGTTGTCGAGCACTACTTTCACTTTATTGGGATCAAAAAGTGCTTCAAAGCCCAATGAAGGGTCAAAAGGCCTTGCAAGCGATGCTAATTGCACGTCGGCAGAATTGAAGCATTCTTTCAGTGATTCTATCTGTCGCTTGGCTATAAACGGTTCATCGCCTTGTATGTTGATAACGACATCGGCATTGCTGCCAATTTTTTCGTATGCCTCACGGCAGCGGTCGGTGCCGCTGCGGTGTTTATCTGAAGTCATGACGGCACGTCCTCCAAATGCTTCTACGGCATTTAAAATCCTTATATCGTCGGTGGCGACGGCAATATCGTCGAGCACTTGGGCTACGCGTTCATAAACACGTTGTATCATCGGTATTCCGCCTATCTTGGCAAGAGGTTTGCCGGGAAAGCGTGTGGAGGAGTATCGTGCAGGTATTAAGCCTATAAAAGATGGTTTATCCATTTTGTTCAACGTATAATTGGGCGTTTTCGTATTTTACGATTTTGAGTTCTTGACCTGAATTTATGAAGATTCCCGTCGAAACGGCGTCGTAGATTTTGCCGTCTACAGTTATTTTGCCGGCTGGTCGTAAATCTGTGGCAGCTATTGCAATATGTCCGACGAGTTGTGCCGGGCTCATGTCTACTCCCACGAATCCTTCGGCTACGCTAAGTTCGGTCATAAGTTCGGAGTGTTTACGGAAAAATTTAGGGCCGTGTGAGCCTGTGAGGTAGAGGATTAGGGCAATTGCCAATGCCGATCCAATGCCAATAGTTATTAATGCGTTGGCAATGCTGCTGAAATTCAAACCCGAAACAGAATCGGCAGCCAAAGCGCTCGTAAGGGCAACCGCTATGGCTGCAATGCCTGTGACTCCGGCAACTCCAAAGCCCGGTATCACAAAAACCTCCAGAGCTATCAGAACCAAACCGCAGATAAAAAGAATAAGTACCCACGCCGGGATAGAACCCACCACAAACATAGGAAGGAAATAAAGCACGGCAGAAACAACGGAAACTGCTGCTGCAAAACCGAGCCCCGGCGTGTGCATCTCCATATATATTCCTCCTAAAATAAGCATTACGAGTATAGCTCTCACGGCGGCATTGGATAGAAAGCCTAAAATGTCGTCGGTTAGAGTACTCTGGTAATATCCTACTTGAGCACCTGCCATATCGAGGTCGGCAAGAATATCGTCTATGTCTGTTGCCAATCCGTCGGCGTATCCGCATTCCATGGCTTGACGGCCTGTCATAGACACGGAAATTTCGGGATTCACCATGGATGCCGCAATATCAGGGTTTCTGCGCCATACCATGCTGTCGCCTTTGAGCACACGGCCATGGTGCTCTGCGGTGGCTCGCATTATTGTGCTCATATAGGATTGGTACTTTTCGGGCATAGGTTCTCCTGCTCCGTTTACTACTGTGGCCGATCCCATTGAGGCTCCCGGAGCCATGTAGACGCTGTCGCAAGCCAAAGCTATCAAAGCTCCGGCCGACGCGGCGTTTGGATCTACGAAAGCAACCGTAGGTGTTTGTGTCCGCATTATGGCTATGCGGATAGAATCTGCAGAGTCAATAGCCCCGCCATAAGTGTTTAGTTTGATTATTATAAGGTCGCTTCCGAAATTTTTGGCTTCTTTGAGGCCTTGGCGGAAATGATGGAATGCGCTGTGGTCTATCTCCGTTTCAATGGGAATGACAAATGCCTTGTTTGTTTGGGCTGCAATAGTTGCCGACAGTGAAACAAGAATGCTTATAATGCAAAGGAAACGTTTCATGAGATGTGCTTATTTTTGTTTTCTGAAATATCCCGGCAGCAAAGCGCACCCGGCAATAAGGTAAATATAATAGCTGAGAGCTCTCCATACCAGTGCCAGTACCGCAGCCATACCAACGTCGCCTATAAGGTCGCCGTAATAATTAGCAAAAAGCCACTCGCTTATTCCACTTCCGCCGGGAGTCGGGCTTACCATGAGTACTACCCATACAACAAATTGACGGCAGAAAATAAGCAACCCCGAGGAATTAGGCACTAAAGCCCAGAAAATTGCGTTGACCACGAAATATCGCGAAAACCACGAAAGTACAGTAGCGCCGAAAACATTTAGCCACCATTTGATTCCTCGTCCTTTCACCCACTTTGAAGTTGCAACCATATTGTCGGCCATATGCGTGATTTTATGGCTAAACTTGCGCATGAGTCGCCATTTGGATATGGAATACAGAATACTGCTGGCAAGTTCGGGCTTGGCTATAATAGAGAAAAATAAGATTGCGGTCCATATCACAATTCCTGCATATACCAACCAGAACACGGCTTGCACACTATTGAAAAACCACCCTTGGCTATCTAATGCATTACCAAAAAGTTCTCCTGTGGGTACTATGAGCATTATAATGGGACAGAAAACCACAAAAAACAATTCGTCTAAAAACAAGGTGGTCAAAGTCAGTGTGGTGGCTCTTCCCAATGATATGCCTTCTCTGTTGAGATAAAATATGGCCAATGCGCTTCCTCCGACAACCGAAGGTGTTATTGCCGAAGTGAAGGCACACATTATATCTGTGCGTATAGCCCTTTTCCATGTTAGATCGGGCCATGCTATTGTGTGGAATCTCCATGCCAAACCGAAATCACGGCCTACCACAAATATAAGCGCCAATGCCAGAAAACCTACGGTATGCCAATCGAGGGTCAGTCCTCTGAGCGTTTCTGCTTTAATGTCGCGTAAAATAAGCCAAGCGGCTACTCCTAACCCCAACACCAATGGCAAAATGGTACGGGTTATGGATTTGCGCAACTCTCCAGCCATTCAGATTACTGTTTAGAAAGAGTAGACAGCATATTTGATATGTATTCTGCAGGATCTTTGCTTTCAAAAGCTGTTTTACCCGTACAGATACCGCTGAAACCGTCGGCCACAATTGCCGGCAAGTCTTCAATTCCGAAATCGCCACACAATACTATGGGATACATATTACTTTTGCCGCGCAAATCCGACAGGATGTCAAGCCCGGTTTCACGGTTGTCTACGGCTGCATAGTCAATGTCGGCACTCTCAAGATGATATGCCTGCGTTGCTGTGGACACAAGCATTCCTATCATGGCTTCAGGGCCCATGGTATTTCTCAAGAATTGTGCTTGGAGAGTCTTGTCGGTGGCAAAAACGCCGTGGATTCCAAGACTTTCGGCAAGCTTGTAGTGATTTTCTATAGTGAGGATTGTCCCGGATTCCCTGCACAGGCTTATCAAATCGGAGGTTTCCTCTTTTATCTGGTTGTCGCTCATGCCGTTGCATCGGAGTATAATCCATGCAGCGCCGCCCTCAACTGCCATCTGGCCCATTTCGCCGAGGGTGTATTTCTCGTTGGGTTCTATTATTATTTGTAACATATCGCAAAAATAGTCATTTTATTCAAACCTTGCAACCTTAGCGGTACAACAAATATCCGTGTAGAGTCAATCCTATAAAATTTGTCTGACCAAACTTATGTTGTATCTTTGCAAAATCCTCTGTATTCTTATGTCGATGTCGTTATGGCAATCACATCCGACTTGATTGCCTTGTCTCTTGTTTTTACGATGTGATCTTGCGCTGAGAATCGGGCGATGGGTATGTGGGTTGCATAATGCTTTCCACAATATCAGACACGCTTGCACGATTTATGAATGACAACAAAGAGTATGTTTGAATATTTTTTTGCAAACTCATCAATGGAAGGATGAGTATTATAACCTCCTGATTTCACCTCAATAGGACAAATCTTATTGTCTCTGCTTATCAGAAAATCAATTTCATAACTACGATTAGGAGAATTGGAGGGGAAGGTGAAATAATATAGATCATCTCCTATGACTCTCAAAGTTTGGGCAACCATATTTTCAAAGACATATCCTAAATTGGTTTCAAGTTTATCTCTGAGTAGTTTCTCATAGATAATATTATCCACGGCACGTTTATCTTTGGAAATGTGGGTTACAAAAAGCCCTATATCATTCATATACAATTTGAATTTTTCCAGGTTTTTAGTCAGAGACATTCCGATATTCGGGTCATCGCAATGATTTGCGACATTTACCATCATGCTTGCCAATGTAGCATTTGGTTGTAAATCTTACGTTTAAAAGTGTTCATGTACAAATATACTAAATTATTCAGACGTAAAATTAGCAAAACTACATATTCTATTATAGCGGCGTACGAACTTGTGAGGCAAACGCAAAGTCACACATGATATTTCACTCATAAATGAAATATTCACAGATCTTCTTACTGCGATGTTTCGGTGAAGTAGGAAAGAAGCATAGTACTCGCCACGCGGCACGCCGCGTCCCTACAATTGACGGCACATTGTGTACATACAAACGCCGCCGCGTCTTTAGAGGAGATGCGGCAGCGTTTGTATGTAAGCGGGGTTATAGGGATCGCGGTGGGGAGTAGAGAGGGTGAAGTAGAAGATGTGGGTCGGAGGGGGGGAGATGTTAGAGCTCTGAAGAATTAATTACGCCACTCTCCTCGATGAGATTATCACCGTCGTAACCATCTTCGACCTCAACTTCGTCTTTTGCAAAATACATTTTGCCGTCATATACGATTGCGTTGAGCAATACCATATCATGACTTGCGTATGATTCCAATGGTTCGCTCTCAAACTCTTCATCGAAGCTGATAAACTCTATTTTTGAGATGTCGAATTCTCCGTCAACATCAATTTCGAATTCTGCTGACATAAAGGAATCTTCATCTCCATCTTCGAGTTTAGAACACCAAACAGCTGCCGCTGGATTATCTCCGAGAATCTCTTTGAGCAAGAGATGGAAGAACTTATCGGAGTCGGTTTTGTTGGCACCCATCTGTTCCCAGACTTTTTTTATGGCTTCCGACTCTCTGTTCTCAGGCGTGTCAAATTTCATTTCCTTCATGAATTTCACATGAGGTTCGTATGTTTCCGGATCATCGCCCCAGTTATCCATGATCCCATTCACGGTCATAGCAGCAAATGAAGGATTGAAGCCATTGTCATCTTCCTTAGTTTCTTCTCCTTCAATCGTATATTTCACTATCCCGCTATTTGGGTAAGAACCATAAAAACGGTATTCTTTGCCGTTGAATACGTAATTGAAGAGGTCGTCTTCTTCAGCCGCATCTAATAAGCCCGAGAGATTTTCATCAGAGCATGGGGTAAAGAAGATAGAGGTCAACTCATTATCCTCTCCACTTACTGAAATTTTTAATTTTTTCTTCATCTTCGTTGTTTTCTTATTTATAGTCTCTTGCCAAGAGATTTGGATTTACTCGGTTGTATTTATTTTTATGGGATTTACGTTGGTTGTATAGAACCATTAACTAAACACTGACTATGCTATAAAACATATTTTGTTGTTTTGAATCCGAAAAATTTGTGATTGTGAAATATTTTCGCTAACTTTGGACACAGTTAAATATCTCTTGGCAAGAGATTTGGATAGTTACTATATAAAATAGCCTCAATTACGATAGATATAGTACTCGCTACGCTGCGGGGGCGTGGTGGAGAGGTCCCAACGTCGTCGCCATCTTCGGGAGCGGCAACGAAGCCGGCTACTATATATTTGAGGAGTAGAGACTCAGGGCTTCGGAAGCGGGTATTTCGAGGGGCTGACCGTTGGCATCGGCTATTATGACTGTCTCGCCGAGTTTTGCTTTGCGTTCAAGCAATCTCTTTTGTGTATTGGCGATGCTTTCACGTATCTTGTCGTATAATTTTATTTCTTCCTGTTCTGACATGATTCATTGATTTTGTAGAGGATTGATTCGTTGATGATTGTGTTGCGTTCTACAATACCTTTAATACTATCGCTGTTATCATATAACGACCAATAGTGGACTATTGGTGCGAAGATATTGAAAAGGTTTTGACGTCCGAGCCAATATCGGCGATTGATGACATGGATGTTGTGACCACCGGAAGCGACACGTGTGGCGACACGCATCTCAGCCATTTCAGGAGAGAGGAGCCAGAAGAAAAGCAGTGTGACGGTATATCCCAAAGCTTTGGCACGTTCAACTAAGGTTTTACATGAGCGTGTGGCGAGAGTGGTTTCTATGGCGAAAAATTTCCTTTGAGACAAAAGGGTATCAATACGCTGCAGCATAAGTTTAACGGAAACAATTTTGGGGAGATTTGTCCTTTAGCCTTGTCAGCCTTTGTTGTAAGGTGTAATGTTAATGAAATTGCCATACGTTTGTTTTAGGCAATTTGACATCAGATTATCAACTCAACATTTTACTCAACATTTTGGAGTTAATAAAATAGATATTTGAAGAGTTGACATTGAGAGCAATCAAAAAAGTGAGGGGTTGAAATTAAAGTTTGTCTATTTTTTTGCGAGAAGAAAGGAAACGCTTTGTTAGCAACACTTTTGACGCTGATATTTCGCCGTTTTTGTGTCACTTTACTGTTGTAAGTGTTATAATTTTGTTCTGATTTTGATTCAAGATGTTAGAAGCCCATTCTGGAACACTATCAACATATTGTTTAGCCAATGTGCCATTGGAGAGTCTAAATAGTATTTGTGCAGATTGATTGTCAACAGAATTATCATAAACATATAATCGATCTACAATTCCTGATATTAAGCGACAGTTAATCATAGACTTTTGATATCTGCTTATTACTTTAGTGATTGAAACATCATGCCCACCTTCAATAACTCTTTTTGCAATTCTTGCGGCGTTTATAGTGGGAGATGTCGTTCCAATAAAAAAGAATCGTATGAAAAAACCTGCAACTTTGGCTCGAATTATAAAATCTAATTTATCTTG
>CAJTUG010000017.1:30387-32232 GCA_910579605.1 uncultured Muribaculaceae bacterium
GGGCCGAAAAAACTGTCTCAAATACGAATGGAACTCGTTCCGTTAGGCATTTTTCTCGCAATTCTGCGCAATAATTTGCAGATTTTATAATAGCATCTTGATTATTCCAACCACCAAATTTGTCTTCGGCAATTTGGTCTGGATTTATATATAACACGCCTTCTGACCACTCATGATGTAATAACTGAGTTGTCACTGTCGTCTTGCCAGAACCATTTGGTCCAGCTATGACAATTAATTCTGGTCGATGATTAATGGAATTCATTACGCAAGGAATCTATTCGTTTACCCCATATCTGAATAGCTTGCTCATATTGACGTTCGTAATCAGCCTCAAATTTCTTTTGAGCTTCTTCCGCTTTCTTTATTGCAGCATCGCGAGCCTCCGACATTATTGCATAAAGCATTTCATCAGTCGGATCCTGTCCACTAAGAAATCGATATGAATTTAGTTCTTGTTCGCTCATATTGTTCCGTTTTTGCTTCGGTGATTATTTGCAAATATATAAATAAAACACCGAAACCCCAAATATTGTGCGTACATTTTGGGGAGATTTGTCCTTTAGCGTTGTCGGCCTTTGTTGTAAGGTGTAATGTTAATGAAATTGCCATACGTTTGTTTTAGGCAATTTGACATCAGATTATCAACTCAACATTTTACTCAACATTTTGTGTTGAGTAAGGTGTATATTCTGTTGAGTGACCGTGTGAGCAATCAAAAAAGTGAGGGGTTGAAATTCTTGAAAAATCAATCTAATTTATTGATACTCATCTCAATTGGATATAAAAATAGACAAACTTTAATTGAGGGTTGAAATTAAAGTTTGTCTATTAGTCGGGGTGAGAAGACTCGAACTTCCGACCTCCACGTCCCGAACGTGGCGCGCTGCCAACTGTGCTACACCCCGATTGGCTTAGCGACTGCAAAGTTAGTTATTATTTTTGAAATCGCCAAGCAAGTTTTTAAAATTTTTTATATCGAAAGGCGGCGTAGAGTGCTCAGGAGTTCCCTGTTGATGGGTTTATCGTTTTTAATTGCCTTTGAGAAAGGAACATAAACTATTTCATCGTTTTTGATGCCTATCATCACGTTTCGTTGGTCTTCCATTAATGCATCTATGGCTGCCGCTCCCATTCTGGAAGCCAAAATACGGTCGTGGGCTGTAGGAGAGCCGCCGCGCTGGAGATGTCCTAAAATGGAGACTCGCACGTCGTAGCCGGGATATTCGTTTTTCACGCGTTCAGCCAAGCCCATTGCGCCTCCGGTAACAGGACTTTCGGCAACCAGAACTATTGACGAGTTTTTGCTCTTGCGGAAACCGTTTTGTATAAGTTCTGCCAACTGGTCGACCTCTGTTGATATTTCGGGAATAATTGCGGCTTCTGCTCCCGAGGCAATCGCACCGTTAAGTGCAAGGAAACCTGCGTCGCGGCCCATTACCTCAATAAAGAAGAGACGTTCGTGGCTTGTGGCTGTATCGCGTATTTTGTCCACACATTCCATGATGGTGTTCAAAGCTGTGTCGTAGCCTATGGTTGTGTCTGTGCCGTAGAGGTCGTTGTCTATAGTGCCGGGCAAACCTATTATGGGGAGGTTGAACTCGTTGGCGAAGATTCGTGCTCCTGTAAGAGAACCGTCGCCACCTATAACTACAAGTGCGTCTATTTCGTGGCGGCGGAGCACATCATATGCTAATTGCCGGCCTTCGGGGGTCTGGAATTCTTTGCAGCGGGCAGTTTTGAGGATAGTACCGCCTTGCTGGATGATGTTGGAAACGTTTTGGGTACGGAAATCAACGATTTCGTCGGTTATGAGACCTCTGTAACCGCGGTAAATGCCTTTGA
>CAJTUG010000017.1:32265-35538 GCA_910579605.1 uncultured Muribaculaceae bacterium
GGCCGAACGGGTGACGGCGCGTATTGCAGCATTCATGCCGGGTGCGTCGCCTCCGGAAGTGAGGATGCCTACTGTTTTAATTTCTGCCATAGGTGAAAAATGAGAAGTTTCTGAAGCACAAAGTTAATTAAAAATATTTTTATGATTGAATTAAAAAATATTAATGGGGTTGATTTTCGCCTATCATTGTGAGAAATTGATTTTCATCGATTATAGGAATTCCCAACTTAGCTGCTTTTTCTAATTTTGCCGGACCCATATTCTCACCGGCAAGGACAAAATCGGTCTTCTTGGATATTGAACCGCTGTTTTTACCTCCATGGGATTCTATCATGTTTTTGTACTCTTCACGGCTGTTTAGGGCAAAAACACCGCTAATGACAAACGTTTTGCCTTGCAGCGTGTCGCTTTTAGGACCAGAAGCCTGCTCGGGACTTAGTTGCATGCAGACACCGGCCTGTCTCAAGCGTTCTACTATCTCGCGGTTATATGTATCTGCAAAATAATCTGTAATGGCTAAAGCGATGCGTGAGCCTACATCTTCTATAGATTCAAGCTGCTCAGGCTTCATGGCCATAAGCGTGTCGATATCTTTAGCGGCTTTTGCAACTTTTTTTGCTGTCGTTTCACCTACATAAGGTATGGAAAGAGCATATACCACTCGTTCAAACGGAACGCTTTTGCTTGCTTGAATGCCGTCTATAATCCTTTCGGCGCTTTTTCTTGCAAGTCCGGGTAGGGTTTCTACCTTTTCTGCTGTCAAATCGTAAAGATCGGCTATATTTTTCACCAGGCCGTGATTATAGAGGAGCATGGCCGTTTCTTGCCCTATCCCGTCTATGTTCATCATCTTGCGGCCAACGAAATGTTCCAACCGCCCGACAATCTGGGGTATGCATCCCATTTTGTTGGGACATATCCAAGCTGCCTCGCCTTCTATTCGTATTAGAGGCGATCCGCAGGCAGGGCAGTGGCTCACAAATTCTATCGGCTTAGCTCCTGGAATACGCTGAGATGTTTCTACGCCTGTGATTTTGGGGATGATTTCACCGCCTTTTTCAACGAAAAGCATGTCGTTGTCGTGCACATCAAGTGCTTGCATTATGTCTTGGTTGTGCATTGATGCTCGTTTTACCACGGTCCCAGAGAGAAGTACCGGTTCCAGATTTGCTACAGGTGTTATAATACCCATTCTTCCTACATCAAAGGAAACGAATCGCAGGCGTGTGGCAGCTCTTTCGGCTGCAAATTTATATGCTACGGCCCATCGTGGAGATTTGGCAGTAAATCCTAAGTTGAGCTGTTGGCGGAGGGAATTGACCTTGAAGACAAGTCCGTCGGTTGCGACAGGCAACTCTCTGCGAGCTGTATCCCAATGATTTATATACTCATCTACTTCTTTAATGTCGTGAAGAAGAGTCATTGCATCCGAAATCTTGAACCCCCAACGCTTTGCAGCCTGCATATTGTCGTAGTGGTTGTCGTAAGGGAGATTATCGCCTAACAGATAATAAAGATAAGCGTCAAGTCCACGACGAGCTACCTCTGCGGAATTTTGGAGCTTGAGCGTTCCTGCGGCTGCGTTTCGGGGATTTGCAAAGAGAGTCTCGCCTTTGTATTGACGTTCTTGATTCATCTTCTCAAATGCTTTCCAAGGAAGCACAATTTCGCCTCGTATTTCAAAGAAATCGGGATAATCGTTTCCGGTTAATACAAGAGGTATGGTTTTTATGGTTCTGACATTGGCGGTTACATCGTCGCCGTGGATTCCGTCGCCACGTGTTACGGCTCTTATCAGCTTACCTTTTTCGTAGACAAGTGAAATTCCCGTGCCGTCGAATTTTAGCTCTCCTACAATTTCAAACTTTTGACCCGGTATTGTCTCGTCTATGCGCCCAACCCAAGCGTCTACCTCATCTATGGAATAAGTATTTGAGAGAGAAAGCATAGGGTAGAGGTGGTCTACCTGGCTGAACCCTTTGGTGATGTCTGAACCCACACGTTGTGTGGGCGAATTCGGGTCGTAGGTTTCCGGATGCTTCTTTTCCAGCGCATCAAGTTCTGCAAGTAGTTCGTCAAACTGTCTGTCGCTTATTTCGGGAGAGTTAAGAACATAATAATTATAGTTTTGGCGATGGAGTAATTCTCTGAGTTCTTGTATCTTCCTTATTTCTTGTTCCATTGTTTGTTTTGTGGTCAACGGTTGAAAGTAACGTAGCTTTGAGGAGCGGGTATATAGTCTTTGTCGTTCCAAAGTGTGCTTGAAATCATGAGGTCGGCGCTAACTCTGTTGCATGCAATAGGCACATTGTGGAGGCGGCATTGGCGAAGGAGCATCTGTATATCTGCTTCGTGTGGTTGAGGGTTAAGGTCGTCGATAAGAAAAACGGCCAAATCTACTTCTTGCCTTACTACCATTGCTGCTATTTCTGCATCGCCACCCATTGGCCCGGAATTCATGCATTGAACATCGCAGGGTATTCCGAGTTCGTCGAAGGCTTGTTTTACCAGTCCTCCGGTAGTACCGGTGCACACCAAGTGGTGGCGTGAAAGGTATTCTGCATTAAATCTCACCCAATCCACCATATCTGCTTTTCGGGTATCATGTGCCACAAGGGCTATTGTAAGTTTATCTTTCATCTTTTTAATTTATAAGGGATTGTCAGATTAATACAACAAACAGGGCTAATTATCGGTTCGTTTTTGGACTCTGTTTGGATTTTTGGCTATAAAATCTTTCCACGAAGAAGCTCTTGGCGATTTTGCAGGTTTAGAAGATTCGTAGAAATGGCAAAGAGCTGCCGCCAGAGCATCTGTAGAATCAAGTTGAGGAATCATGTTTTCTGATTTGATAGCCAATATGCGTTTTAGCATTTCGCGGACTTGCTCTTTGGATGCGGCGCCGTTGCCCGTGATAGCTTGCTTTATTTTACGGGGTTCGTATTCTGTTATAGGAACCTCATGACTTAAAGCAGCAGCTATGGCAACCCCTTGCGCACGACCTAATTTGAGCATGGATTGAACGTTTTTGCCAAAAAATGGCGCTTCAATAGCCATTTCGTCGGGGCAGAATTGCTCTACGAGCATTTTTACCCTGTCGTAAATTCGTCCGAGCTTGGTATATGGATCTCCAATTTTTGTTAGGTCTAAAACCCCCATGGCTATGAGTTGCGGCTTGCTTTTGATGACGCCTAAAATGCCATAACCCATGACATTTGTTCCGGGATCTATGCCAATAATTATCCTGTCGGCTTCTTTAACGGCTTGTTCCAT
>CAJTUG010000017.1:35548-35803 GCA_910579605.1 uncultured Muribaculaceae bacterium
CAGTCAACACGTCAAGTACGGAGGAGAAATATAAAACTTTCTTACCCCAACGGAGAGCCATTTTCCCGAAAAGAGCCTGATAAAATTCACTGGCGAAAACTTGTTCGTCTTTTTGCCGCGGCAATCTCATCTGGAGTGCCAAGGTTGAAGACGAGGGATCATCAGGACCTTGACCTTGTCTCAATGCGGTGAGTAAAGGTGCGTATGCGTGGCACATTTTTATTGCCGAGGGTATGTATTCGTCGATGATGAATT
>CAJTUG010000017.1:35813-36103 GCA_910579605.1 uncultured Muribaculaceae bacterium
ATCGTAAAGTACGGCTTTCTCACAGTAACCGATGATTTCCCCCTGAATGGTATTGTCTACAGAAAAAGTGGTGTTTACGAGAATCATACTTTTCTTTTTAAGTTTCTATAGAAAAAAATGGCATGGCGGCAGACAGTAGGGAAAAAACCGAAATAGAACGACATGATTTTAAACCGTTCTAACAATGAAGCTCTGTGGTTTTTTGTCGTGACACCTTCCGAGAGATAATCTATGAGTGGTTCGTCTCCGAGGTATATGTTTTTACGGGAGTGTTGCAGGCATTGTATGCA
>CAJTUG010000017.1:36113-40725 GCA_910579605.1 uncultured Muribaculaceae bacterium
TCGTAGTCGGCAGAAAAACGATATTTGATATCGTAGAATCCTATGATTTTCCTATTCGCTATGAATGCCTGGTGGCAAACCAACATGCCGTTTTTGAAAGATTCCAAAGTCAATGTTTCCGGGGCTTGGAGATGTCGCGGACCTAATGTTGAGCCTTGGTCGTCTACTATCATGGTCTGGCCATAGACTATTCCCGGTAGATCGTTTTCTTCGATAGCATGCGCTATACGTCGCAAAGCGTCCTTCCCGTGGAATTTATCGCCGGCATTCAAAAATATGAGGTATTTGCCTTTAGACAGCGAAATGCCTTTGTTCATTGCATCATATAATCCGTTGTCGGGCTCGGAAAATATATGCCTGAGTGTACTTGGGGCTTCTTTTATTATTGTCAAAGTACCGTCGGAAGAAGCACCGTCGACTATGATATGTTCGTAGTCGTCGAAGCATTGATTGTCAACACTTTCAAGAGTACGCTTTATGGTGCTCTCGGCGTTGAAGCAGATTGTGATTATTGATATAAGAGGTTGGCTCATAAGGCAGGTTTGGCCTGGGTTACAAGTTCGTCTAATTTTTCGTCGTATCGTTGTTCTCCTTTTTTCACGTTCATCGGGAACCCTGCACGTTTGGTCCCGAGTTTGGCTGCCGAGCAGTCTGTGAAATTAGAGATTGAAGAAGAATCCGCAATTTCCCAGTCGAGTGATTTTTCGGCTGGAGCGTCAAGTATCCGTTTTGGCGAGGCAGAAAGGTCGTGGACTTGCTCTATTTGAGCTATGGGTACCATGCGTTTAACAGCCTTTGAGCTTGATGAGGCTACGAAGACTGCAACAAGGCCGTCGTTATCCCGGGCTAAAGCAGCAAACATAAGTTCGGCGTTGTTGTAAATATCCATTGGGTTGTTGTCGCCTTTTTCAAGAATGTCTTGGACGTTGATCTTCATTGCTTGTTCACCCTGGAATGCAAGTATCAACCACGCATCGTTCATGCCGTGGGGGATTGTAAGAGCCAGACGGCAACTGTCGATTCCGGTTTCCATGTATATGTCGTAACGGCTGAAAAAGAGTTGGTTCTGGTCTGTGAAATAGAGGTATCCCAAAGGTTGTTCGAAGCCGTCTTCATAATTGTGCAGGATGTTTGGCCGCCAACGTGATGTTGCTAAAGCTATTGTATCGTTGCCGTTGTCGGTTGTAACGTCGGTTTCGGCTTGTTGGAGCTGTACTGAGACGGTATTTTCGTGTTGCCCATTGGAGTCGGCGTTTACAATTTCGTCGAAATTGGGTATTTCAATGTTATCCAAAGAGGCTTTTGTAGCCATGGCAAGCATATGCTCGCGTTCTGCACGGAGTTCAAGCCTCTCTTTCACAAAATCGGAAATTTCTTTGCCATGGTATTCTTTTGTAGATTGTCCGCTTTGGCGAACGAAGAGGCGTTCGTCAAGGAATACCGGGTCTGGGGATTCTGTGATTGAAATGAGGATCACATCTTTATCGGTCTCCGAATCTGCTGCTATTTCAATTTTACGTGCGGCTTTTGCCCCGAATTTATACGCTACGAGATTTTCAAGGAACAGGCACATTTGTTCAAGATTCTTGACTGTGAAATTGATTTTACCTGCAGTAGCTTTGTGGCGTTCAAAATATTTGAAATCGTCGTGCAATCCAACGGCATAACCATCATTATTGACTCCGAGGTAAAGTCGGCCACCATTTGCATTGAGGAATCCTGCGATACGGCTGAGGATGTGAAATAGTTGTGTTTCTGGATCTTGGCGCATCTCTTGACCTGGAGATACAGCCGGGAATACAATGGATGTTTTGAATTCCAAGTATTTGGATTCCGAACCGTAATATTTTGTGTTTTTTGTTTCGTTGTTAACGTTCAGTTTTTCCATTATTTTCCCTTTGAGACCGGAAGCAATGGAATTGTCGTCGGAAGAAGCTTGGTTCACCAGGTTGTAGCTCAAGACCATTCCGGCTATAGACCCGGCCAATTCGTTTGACGGGTTGTTGACGAATGCAAAAAGGTCTTGGTTGTGTTGCTGTTTCCCGAGCCAAGACACCATTTCAAGGCGTTGGAAAATCATTTTCAAGAACGGGTCGGCATAAGCGATCGGCTTGAGGGCTTCAAGCTTGTCGCTGTCTATGTTGCTGTTGGTGGCAAAATATTGGTGAAGGGTGAGCAGGGCAGCGTGGGCAGAAAGTTTTTCGGCCAAGTGCTCGTCGGAAATCACTTTTGCCAAAATCCGGGCAAAACGGAGATAGTCGTAAGCTTTTATGAGGTCGTTTTCGGCAATTGCTTTGAAGCGAATAATTTCAATTAGCTCGCGGATATCTTCGGCCGATAGAATTTCGTCGTTATCGCGGAATAGGTCGGAGTCTTCGGATTCGTTTTCGGCCGGATCAACTGCTATGCTTCTCATCATGCTACCGAATGCTTCCATTTTGTCGAATTGGTCTGACGGGTCGTGGCTGACTGCGGTGACATATCCCCTTACGTTTCCTTGAGGGCCTTTTTTTGTGACTTTGAAGCGAACGATGTCTGAGACGTTCAGTTCCATTTCTGGGGATTGCTCAAGGAAAATGCCGAAGCCTAAGGAACAGATTGCGCTGTAATCCCTTTGGTTTATACCGGTTACAACTGCGGTGAATTCGTCTTCGTAGTTTAGCGAATTGTCGATATATAGGTCTACTTCGTCGCGCAGCGAGAACGAGTATTTGCCATTTTCATCTTTTGCTATAACCGTGGCGAGGAATCCGTAGGGAGTGCCGTCGGGTGATGAAAAAGTCCTGAATGCGTGTGATTTGAGATTGAATCCCACAATCATATCGCGTTTTATCGTTCCGGTGCCTTCTAAAAATTCTTCATCGCTTATTGTTGCGCGGAAAGATGGATTGCTGTTTACAAAATCGTAGTCTTCAATAGAATCGATAACGATGTATACCTGGTCGCCAGGAACAGCCGCACGTTTTTCTTGATTTTTCTGTTCTCTTACAGCTAACGCGGTGTTGTCGAAGAGCGAGGTTTCTATAGAGTGCCACCATTGGTTATGGTCTGCAAGTTTGCGCAGTTTTGTGCCTGAAAGGCTTTTAATGCCGTTTAGTTTTATCTGTGGTTTCAACCAAGGCATTAAATCTTCGGGTATTATTCGTTCTGTGATGTCGCGCCGTCCTGAGAGGGAGAGTATTATTCCGGCAGCAGAGATTGTGATGTCTACGGTGCCGTTGGAAAATCGGTGGGTGCTTTCTATACAAGAGAAAATATCTGCCGCCGGCATCACTGTAGCCTGTGTCATCATCATCATTGGTTCTCGGAGCTGCTTGTAGCTTGGTTTTGCAGCCGGTAATTTCACGCCTAATAGAGCAAGGAACGATTTTGATAGCAACACTTCGGTGTTGAGTGGCCGGAGAAGTGATATATATCTGAAATACAGAGAAAAATTACGAGATAATTCTTCTTCGTTTTCGGCGAGCAGGAGCTGGAGGGCAAGCGCTGTGATGATAGTTTCGAGATGTGATTTCTGGTCTTTATTTTCGGCTAAAGGCAACAGGTCTATTTCTTTACGAGCTTGTCTGACATAGATTTCAAATTGTTCTACAAATGCGCTTCGGAATGGGTCTATTTTCCAGTTTTCAAGGTCTCTGCTGAAGATGCTTTCAAATATTCGGCTGAGATAATATCCTACTTTTTCAGGGTTCAACCGGAATATGAGCATCAATATTGCAAATTGCCTTGCCGGGTGGTAGAGGAAACCGGATTTTTGTAATTTGTCGAAAATATCTTCGACGAATTTGTCTTGACGGCCGGAGCGTAATATGTCAAGTGCCGTGAAATAAGGATTTAAGAGGTCTACCAACTCGGTTAGTTGTTCTTGAATGGACCGTCGGCGAGCAGCGGGCACTGAGTTTAGGAAACCAGAACCTTCCAAAAGGTATAAAAGGACAGACCTCATTGCATCAAGCAATGCCCTTTGAGCACTATTATTTTGTTTTAAGTCGGCTTGGATATACCATTCCGGGAGATGGTCTAAAATGAGACGCGCTGCCGAAAGTGGCCAAAGTGGTTTTTTTGTCTGGATGTCTACTCTTACGTTGAACATTTCCGGCCTGCGGAAAAGGTGTTCTGTCACAAAGCGTTTGATGCGCGAATTCATTCCTACGGCATCAAAAAGTTCCGAAGGTTTGAAAAAAGGTATTTTTGCGCCTTCGTCGACCCTTTCCATCGAGAAATATTTGGGGGTCATTTTTGTGAATTTGCATCTGACGATTTGTCCTTTTGTCAGTAGGCCTTCAGGCTCGCTCAGGCGATAATAAATTCCGTTTTTGTCTCTGACGGAAAAAGGTTCTTCCACCGGGTTTGCCGGTATGCTTGTGACGAGGAACTCGAATGTTTCGCCTCTGAGGAATCCCTCGCCATAAAGTTCATAGACATAAGGTGCTATTACATGGGCTAAAATCGGCAATCCGTCGGCGCTTTCGCCTTTAACTCTGCAAAGTAATGTTTCTGGTAATATCCAATTGTTTTGTTTCTGGAACTCGAGTTTTGGTAATGTCAGGGTTGGTGATTCGGTGGAATCTAAAGGTTTGAGATAAAAAATGTCGCTCTGTTGAGAAAGTTC
>CAJTUG010000018.1:0-4045 GCA_910579605.1 uncultured Muribaculaceae bacterium
GCAATTCGTTGAGATACGGGCACGAGTGGAGGGATATCTTGAAAGTATGTACTTTGAAGAAGGTTCGCATATATCCAAAGGACAAACACTCTTTGTTATAGACCCACGAATCTACAAAGCCCGTGCGGAAAAAGCCCGTGCTCAATTAAACAAAGCTCGTGCAAATGCCCACAAGAGCGAACGCGATCTTAACCGTATCCGTCCTTTGTATGAGCAAAACGCAGCCTCTCAGCTTGACCTCGATAATGCCATCGCGGCTTACGAGAGCGCAAAAGCTGAGGAATCTGTAGCCGAAGCCGACCTTACACAAGCAGATTTGACTTTGAGCTATACACAAGTGAAAAGTCCTATTTCAGGCTATATTTCCGAGCGCAGCGCCGATTTGGGAACCTTGGTAGGCCCTGGGGGGAAATCTTTATTGGCGACTGTAGTGAAGAGTGATACAGTGTTGATTGATTTCTCAATGACGGCATTAGATTATCTCAAGAACAAAGACAGCAGTGTAAACCTCGGACAAAGGGATGCTGAAGAACGCACAGATCCTTTCGTAACGATTACACTTGCCGATGGCACGGAATATCCCTATCGCGGATTGGTAGATTTCACATCTCCGCAGGTAGACCCGGCAACAGGCACATTTGGAGTGCGAGCCGAGATGCCTAATCCGGGACATGTCCTCCTCCCTGGAGAATTTACCAAGGTAAAGGTACTTATGGACGTTCGCAAAAACGCAGTAGAAGTCCCATTGAAAGCTTTAGAGATAGAAAAAGGCGCAAGCTACATCTATGTTATCCGTCCCGATAGCGTGGTAGAACGCAGGTATGTAGAAATAGGTCCCGAACAAGGGAACCGTGTGATAGTAGAACGCGGACTTGCACATGGCGAAAACATAGTTACTGAGGGCTACCATAAACTTCGCCACGGAATGAAAGTTCGGCCTATGCCTCATAAAGAAAAAACCGACAGCATACACAAATAAACACCAACTATCATGAAAAAGAATTTTTTCTTGGATCACCCGGTTTTTTCTATTGTCATATCAATAGTAATCATGATTCTGGGTGTCATAGGGTTGGTTATGCTTCCGGTAGACCAATACCCTCAGATCGTCCCACCAGTAGTACAAGTATCTGCATCGTATCCCGGAGCAGATGCCATGACCGTTACCCAGGCGGTGGCAACACCTATAGAGCAAGAACTCAACGGCACTCCTGGAATGATATATATGAGTTCATCCTCATCAAATTCAGGTGGATTTTCGGCTTCTATTACGTTTGACATAGATGTAGACCCAGAACTTGCTGCAGTAGATGTACAGAACCGCGTAAAAAAAGCAGAATCACGCCTGCCGGCCGAAGTGGTCCAAAATGGTATCAGCGTAGAAAAACAGACTGCCAACAAACTCATGACCATAACTATACTCTCCGACGACCCCAAGTTTGACGAGATATACTTGAGTAACTACGCTACACTAAATGTTTTAGACCTTTTACGGCGTGTTCCCGGCGTTGGCAGCATACGCAATGTCGGAGGCCGGTACTATGCCATGCAGATTTATGTTCAGCCCGATAAGCTTGCTGATTTAGGTCTAACCGTAGGGGACATACAGAAAGCATTGAAGGATCAGAACCGCGAATCTGCAGCAGGTGTATTAGGTCAGGCTCCGATGAATGGTATAGATATGACATATCCCATCATTGCTCGTGGACGTTTGTCTTCGGTTTCTGAATTTGAAGACATAGTAGTGAGGGCAAATCCCAACGGTTCAATAATAAGGTTGAAAGATGTTGCCAGGGTCTCGCTTGAGGCCTCCAGCTACTCTACGGAGAGTGGAATCAACGGTGGTAATGCAGCAGTATTGGACATCAACATGCTTCCGGGAAGTAATGCTATGGATGTGGCAGAGCAAGTCAAGGCCACCATGGACGAGATTTCTCAAAATTTCCCCGAAGGTATTTCCTACGAAATACCGTTTGATATGACAACCTACATCTCAGAATCCATTCATCATGTATACCGAACGTTCTTTGAAGCGCTGATATTGGTTATTTTGGTGGTGTTCCTGTCGTTGCAGAATTGGCGTGCCACAATAATCCCGGTTATAGCAGTGCCTATTTCATTGGTGGGGACATTCGGTGTAATGCTCATTTTTGGCTTCTCGTTGAACATGCTCACATTGTTGGGTCTCATTCTGGCCATTGGCATAGTAGTAGACGATGCTATTGTAGTGGTAGAGAATGTTGAACGCATAATGGATCAAGAGAATGTAGGACCTGCCGAAGCCACCCGTAGAGCCATGTCGGGATTAGGCTCGGCATTGATTGCAATGTCGTTGGTTCTCTGCGCAGTATTTGTTCCTGTTAGTTTCCTGCCGGGAATTACGGGTCAATTGTATCGTCAGTTCACGATAACGATTGCAGTGTCTGTTATTATCTCTACTATCGTAGCCCTTACACTCTCTCCAGTGATGTGCTCTAAAATTTTGCAGAAATCACAAAATAAGAGGAAAGCCCGCTTCTTCCGCCTTATCAACTATTGGTTGCGCCGCGGCAACACGTTCTATGGCAGGATGGTTCTCAAAGCATTAAACGCGCCAAAACGAATGCTTGCAGCTTTTGGAATGGCATTAGTGCTGATATATGTCTGCAATCTTTTGTTGCCACAAAGTTTCATGTCGCCAGAAGACCAAGGATATTTTACACTTGAGCTTGAACTTCCAGAAGGCTCTACCATAGAGCGTACTCGCCAAGTAACAGAACGCGCATTGGCTTTTCTAATGAACGATAAAGACGTTGAATATGTATTGAACGTGACAGGGTCTTCGCCACGCACCGGTACAAACCAGGCTCATTCTACGATGACGATTATTCTTAAACCTTCGGGCAAGCGAGGAGATAATTCCTTAGCAGAGCTTCGTCAACGTCTCACCGATGAGTTGGCTGAATATCCCGAAGCCAATGCATATTTTTTCACCCCTGCAATCATACCAGGTCTCGGAACATCCGGTGGTTTTGAGATGGCATTAGAGGCACGAGCCGATGCAAGCTATACTGATTTGCAAAACGCTCTTGACACTCTGAAATATTATGCATCAAAATGTCCGGAAATAAGCGGTCTTTCAACATCAATGCAAAGCGATATACCTCAACTTTTTTTTGATGTAGACAGAGACAAGGCCAAACTTCAAGGAATCCCTGTAAGCGATATTTTCTCAACTATGAAAGCCTTTACAGGATCGGTATACGTTAACGATTTCAATATGTATAACCGAATATATCGCGTTTATATACAAGCAGAGGCACCATATCGCGCCAACCGCTCAAACTTAGGACTATTCTCTGTGAGAGCCAATGATGGCGCAATGGTTCCTGTGACTTCACTCGGTTCAAGTTATTTTACATCCGGTCCCGGAAGCGTAAAAAGATTCAACATGTTCAACGCAGCTACTATCTCTGGCGAAGCTGGGCACGGCTACAGTACAGGTCAAGCTATGGAAGCCCTTGAAAAAATAGTTGAAGAACATCTTCCTTCCAACATGGGGGTTGAATGGGCAGGGTTATCCTATCAACAGAAGCATGGCAGCGGCAACACAATGCTTGTTCTCAGTCTTGCATTTTTGTTTGTGTTCTTGTTTTTGGCTGCTCTATATGAAAGTTGGACAGTGCCTTTGGCTGTAATCCTTTCGCTCCCTGTTGCCGGGGTCGGGGCATATTTAGGAATATGGATATGTGGCCTTGAAAACAACGTATATTTCCAAATAGGTCTCGTAATGTTGGTAGGACTTGTGGCTAAGAACGCAATCCTGATAGTTGAATTTGCCCAAGAGGAGGTTGCCAAAGGGGCAGATACCGTTTCTGCCGCTCTAAAAGCAGCTCATCTCCGCTTCCGCCCTCTCATGATGACTTCGTTGGCATTTATGCTCGGTCTTCTTCCTTTGGTGTTCGCGTCAGGACCAGGTTCTGCAGCTCGCCGCGACATTGGTACCGGAGTGTTTTTCGGGATGCTTGTGGCGGTGACTATCGGAATTGTTTTTGTACCGTTTTTC
>CAJTUG010000018.1:4064-19636 GCA_910579605.1 uncultured Muribaculaceae bacterium
ATTGCTAAAGCCAAAACAGCGATAAAAAACAAGAGACTAAAAAATGAGAAATAACAACATCATATATATTGCTTTGGCAATATTAGCCATAACTTTGTTTCCGGCATGTTCGGGCACCCGAAACTGCTCTAAACCTGAACTTAACCTGCCAAAATCTTTAGCCGGTAATTCAACCGACACCATTACTTTGGCAGATGTTGAATGGTGGAAAGTATATACCGACTCGGCTCTTATTCATATTATCGACGAAACCCTTGCTTTCAATAAAGATTTCCAGATTGCAGCAGCCAAAATAGAAGAATTGCAGCAATTATATGGTTTGACGGCATCAAACTATTTTCCTGAAATAAGTGCACGACTATACGGTAATAACGAAACCAACGATTATTATGGCAAGAAAGAGGTTCGTGATCCTGAATATGGATTAAAAGCTACCATGTCGTGGGAAATAGATTTATGGGGACAACTAAAATGGGCACGGAGAAAAGGTAAAGCTAATTTTGAAGCATCGGTAGAAGACTACCGCGCATTGCGTGTAAGCCTTATTGCAGAAGCAGCTTCAGCATATTTTTCGCTCATCGCTTTAGATAATGAGTTGGCTATTGTTAAACGCACCCTTTTTACCCGTAGCGAGAACCTAAAGAAGGCAAAACTGCGTTTTGAAGGAGGTTTGACACCTGAAACGGTTTACCAACAAGCAATTGTGGAATGTGCAACTACCGAAGCTCTTATTCCTGGCTTGGAAAAACAAATTGCAATTCAAAAAAACGCGCTGATGCTCCTTATGGGTCGTTATCCCGAACAAGAAATTGCTCGTGGGAAACTTATACTTGAACAATCAATCCCAGATTCCATCCCTGTTGGAATTCCGTCCACTCTACTTAAACGTCGCCCCGACATCAGAAAATCTGAAGCTCAGCTTCAAGCAGCCTTGGCCAATGTAGGAGTTGTATATGCAGACCGCTTTCCCCGTTTCTCAATTAATTTGACAGGCGGTCTTGAAAACGACGAATTGCATAATTTCTTCCAGTCGCCTTTCACTTATATTTTAGGAAACATTGCCGGATCTGTTTTTGATTTCGGAAGAAACAGGAAAAAACATAAAGCCGCAGTCGCTCAATACGACCAAGCAAAATTAGCCTATGAAAAGACTGTATTAGTCGCTTTCCATGAGGTTGATAATGCAGTTACTTCTTTTGCACAAGCCAAGGCTACGTCAAAACGAAGACAAGAGCTCCGCGAAGCAGCCATGAAATATGCTCAGTTGGCTTACGCGCAATATAATATGGGAGCGATAAACTATATTGATGTACTTGATGCTCAAAGGCGGTATTTTGATGCACAAATAGGTGTGAGCAATGCTACCCGCGATGAGTTTCTTGCCTTGACAAACTTATATAAGGCATTGGGAGGCGGTTGGTGAAACTGAATTATGAATAAAGAAAAGGCATTGATGAAACACGCATCAATGCCTTTTCTTATTATTTAAGTATCCGATCTATTTGAGCTTATCTTCAATCCATTTTCGTGCATTGACAAAGGCGGCCAACCATATTGTTGCCTCGTCGTTTGAACGAGACTCCGGATAATAAGCACACTGCCAAGGGAAAACGCTGCGTTCCGGATGTGGCATAATAGCCAAGTGACGACCATCGGCACTTGCCAGAGCCGCAACGGCTCCTGTAGACCCATTTGGATTTGCGGGATATGAACTATAGCTATATCGGCCGACAATGTTGTAGTTGGAAAGAGCCTTTTTGAAATGGAAACGTCCTTCGCCATGCGCTACCCATATTCCTGCCCGAGCGCCAGCCAAAGGACCGAACATTACGGAATTGTTCTGCGGTATGTTTACGGTAACAAAAGTGGATTCAAATTTCCCGGAAATGTTATGCTTCATTTCAACTGTTTTTTCGGCATCCATTCCTTCGAGCAAATTGAGTTCTATCATCAACTGGCAACCGTTGCAAACGCCCAGACTCAAAGTATCGGGTCGGCTATAGAAACGGCGCAGGGCCTGACGGGCGGTATCGTTCCAACGGAAACCTCCGGCCCAACCTTTGGCAGAGCCAAGGACGTCGCTGTTTGAGAAACCTCCGCAGAACACTATCATGTTTACATCTTCAAGGGTTTCTCTTCCGCTCATAAGGTCGGTCATGTGTACATCTTTTACATCAAAACCGGCTGTATATAGAGAGTATGCCATCTCTCTATCGCTGTTTACGCCTTTTTCACGTATAATAGCTGCGCGGACGCTACTACGATTTTCTCTATTGCTGTCTATCCCCAATGATTTGAATGTGCCTTTGAAATCTTTTGGCAAGCGATAGCGAAGAGGCTGCTTACCCAGATTTGCAAAGCGTTGGATGGCGCATCCGTTGAATGTCTGCTTGGAATCAAGAAGAAATGAAGGTTCTGCCCAAACCTTACGCATTGCCGGCACAGATACAAGGTAATTAAGATCTGCGTGGGCAATAGTCAATACATTTTCTTTGCATGGAGCACCTATAGGGAAATATTTAACTCCAGATTCATCAAGTATTTTTTCCGCACGGTCTTTGAACCTGTCTTCAATCTGCACAACTATAGCCGGATTCTCTGAAAAAAGAATCTTCACCAAATCGGTCTCGCCATACATTTTAAAACCGTCGGTATATAAATTAAGTCCCCCTGAAATATTGGAGAAACACATTTCCAGAAGAGTTGTGACAAGACCACCGGCACTTACGTCGTGGGCAGCTGCAAGCCATTTTTTATTCACCAATGTCTGCATAACATTAAATGCTTTGGCGAAATATTCAGCAGAAACCACATCGGGAACCTCGCGACCTATCTTACCCATAGTCTGAGCAAGTGCAGAACCACCTAATTGAAGCGGTGTGCCACTGAAATCTATATAGTACAATCCAGATTTAGATGTGTTTTTCAATACAGGACTAATTGTTTTGCGGATATCCTCTACCTCTCCAGCTGCAGAAATAATTACTGTTCCTGGAGATAAAACTTTGCTACCGTCAGGGTATTTTTGCGTCATAGACAAGCTGTCTTTTCCCGTAGGGATATTCACACCCAAGGCACAAGCAAAATCCGAGCAAGCCTCAACGGCATTGTATAGAGCAGCATCTTCTCCTGGATTTTTGCATGGCCACATCCAGTTTGCACTCAAAGAAACAGCGTCTAAGCCGCCTTTAAGGTTAGCACATGCTATATTGGTCAATGCTTCAGCAATTGCTAAACGCGATCCAGCAGCAACATTTGCCAATGCAACTTGCGGTGCATGACCTATAGAGGTTGCAATACCTGCACAACCGTGATAATCCAAGGCAACAACACCACAATCGCTCAGAGGTAATTGAAGTTCACCTACACATTGCTGGGTTGCCACACGTCCTGTAACCGAACGGTCTACCTTGTTTGTGAGCCAATCTTTGCAAGCAACTGCTTCGAGAGTCAAAACATCTTCTATGGCTTGAGGAATATGGATTCCTGATGTTTCAACCGGGGTAAATTCCGATACAATCGTTCTGTCTTCTATAACAGTTTTAGGCGGATTGCCCAACATATCGGCTACGGCAAGATCTATAGCTGCTTTGTCTGATGATGAACGGCTGAATTTCAAACGTTTGTCGTCTGTCGTCTTACCTACGACATACAAAGGAGCTCGTTCTCGTTGTGCAATTCTTTCTACCAGCGGAATATCCTTTGCATTTATTACAAACCCCATTCTTTCTTGGCTTTCGTTGCCAATAATTTCTTTATCTGAAAGGGTTGGGTCTCCAACAGGAAGAGCGTCGATATCTATAAATCCGCCAGTAGATTCTATGAGTTCAGAAAGTGCATTAAGGTGTCCACCGGCCCCGTGGTCGTGGATAGAAACGATTGGATTGAAGGCACTTTCGGCAAGAGCCCGAATCACATTTGCAACACGTTTCTGCATCTCGGGATTTGCACGTTGAACAGCATTAAGTTCTATTGCTCCTGCATACCGTCCAGTGTCGACCGAACTGACAGCACCTCCACCCATGCCAATCCTGTAGTTATCGCCACCAGAAAGAACCACGCATTGCCCGGCTTCGGGTTCACCTTTTATGGCATCTTTGGCGGCTGCAAAACCAACGCCGCCTGCAAGCATTATTACCTTATCGTAGCCATATGTGCGAAGCTGCTCCTGCTGTTCAAAAGTGAGAAGCGAACCGCAAATAAGCGGTTGCCCGAATTTATTACCGAAATCACTTGCACCGTTTGAAGCTTTGATGAGGATATCGTCTGGAGCATGGTATAACCATGGGCGCGGAGAAATAGATGTTTCCCATTTACGAGTATCAGTAATACGAGGATATGAAGTCATGTACACGGCAGTACCTGCGAGAGGCAAACTTGCACGTCCACCGCCTAAACGGTCGCGTATTTCCCCCCCGCTTCCAGTTGCCGCACCGTTGAAAGGCTCAACAGTAGTTGGAAAATTATGTGTTTCGGCTTTAAGGGACAGTACAGTATCTATTTCTCGTTCAACAAAATACGAAGGCACATCAGGTTTTTCCGGTGAAAATTGTCTTATAGACGGACCTTCTATGAAAGCAACATTATCTTTGTATGCCGAAACGAGACGTCGGGGATTGCGTGCACTTGTGCGCTTTATGAGTTTGAAAAGTGAAGTTTCCTTTTCAACACCATCGATAATAAATGTACCATTGAAGATTTTATGTCTGCAATGTTCTGAATTCACTTGAGAAAAACCGAATACTTCGCTATCGGTTAATTTTCGGCCAATGCGATGAGCCAAATCTCTAAGATATTGCTCTTCCTGTTCGCTCAAAGCAAGACCTTGGCGAGCGTTATATTCTGTTATGTCTGAAATATCTTCTGCTTCTTCTGGCTTTGCATTAGTAGTGAATACTTCGCCATCGGGATCATGGTAAACAGACTGAAGCATAGGATCAAACGATGGAGATGCATCATCGGCTCGACGCAACTCCTCTATACGAAAAATGCCGGAGAGACCCATGTTTTGAGTAATCTCTACGGCATTTGTGCTCCATGGAGTTATCATTTCTTTCCGAGGGCCAACAAAAGTGCCTTTAAGCTTATCGGCCGAATGAGGAGCTGCTCCGTTGAAAAGCCAGCTCAAGCGTTCTTTCTCGCTATCTGAGAGAGCATGGTCGGTCTGGACGGCAAATACCGTCGGACTGCCCTTTGATATAAAAAATACAACCATAAAGTGGTGGAAATGTGAGTAGTCGGGTTTTTATACGGCAAAGTTACAAAAAATCCGCAATAATAGCAATAATTAATTGCTGAGTATGGTTTGATAATACATGAACAAAATATTTCAGCAATGGGTTATTATTAGTGTTATATTCCTATTCAACCTCTTCAATAATTGCACGTTATGGATAATCCAATGTTTAATATCTCATATGGCCTTTATATTGTTTCAACTAAAGCAGACGATAAAGATAATGGCTGTATCTGCGACACCTTGATGCAAGTCACGTCTGAACCAAACCAAATTTGTGTTTGTCTTAACAAGGAAGATTATACTTGCCATTTGCTTCTGAAATCAGGGGTATTCACGGCTTCAATCATCAGCGAAAAAGCTGATATGTCCTTATTTAAACGATTCGGATTCCAAAGTGGTCGCTCTGTTGAAAAATTTCAAGATTTCAAGGCTGTACGCCGTATGGCCAACGGGACGTTGGCTATAACCGAGGGTACGAATGCATTCATATCCGCGAAGGTTTCAAATACGATGGATCTTGGAAGTCATATCCTTTTTATAGCTTCGGTTACTGATACGGGTATTATCTCCAATGAACCGTCGGCAACTTATGCATACTATCAAAAATATATCAAGACTAAGGGACAAAAAGCAGCCGAAAATAGCGATAAAACCATATGGGAATGTAAAATATGCGGATATGAGTATGATGGCGAAGAAATACCAAATGATTTCATCTGTCCTATCTGCTTAGCTCCAGCATCGGAATTTGAAAAAGTCACAAAATAAAACAAGCTTTTTAATATAAGAAATCTAAGCGTTTAACAGACTGCCGAATGATTCTAAAAGCTCAAGGCGCGGCATCGCTCTTGCATAAGTTTTGTAAACTGTCAACAAGCGAAGCTACGCCTTGGCTACGGGTTGGCGATGAATCTATTTTATCACAGCCAAACCTCCGAGAGCTGTTTCTTTATATAACGAAGGAATGTCATGTCCTGTCTGTTTCATGACTTCTACTATACGGTCGAAATCCACGCTGTGTCTTCCATCGCTGAACGCTGCATATAGATTTGCGTCGAGAGCGCGAGCAGCCGCATAGGCATTGCGTTCTATACATGGTATTTGCACAAGGCCGCAAACGGGATCGCAGGTAAGGCCTAAATGGTGTTCAAGACCCATTTCGGCAGAATATTCAATTTGAGCTACAGTACCACCAAAAAGTTGTGAAGCAGCAGCGGCAGCCATTGCACAGGCAACCCCAACCTCTCCTTGACAACCAACTTCGGCACCAGAAACAGATGCATTGAATTTCACGACATTTCCAAACAGACCGGCTGTTGCTAATGCCCTCAAGATACGTTTTTCGCTAAATCCTTTTGATGTGTGCAAGTGGTATAATACTGCCGGGACGATACCACATGAGCCACATGTAGGAGCTGTTACGATCAATCCTCCAGAAGCGTTTTCTTCGCTCACAGCCAATGCATAGGCGTATACAAGGCCTCTGCTTTTAAGTGATTTATTATAACCTTCAGCATGCACGTAATAGCTCACCGCTTTCCTTCTTACGCCCAATCCTCCAGGGAGCACTCCTTCTGCTTCTATGCCTCTGACGACTGCCGCTTTCATAACCTCCCAGACTTCATGCAGATAGTCCCATATTGCATGTCCTTCGCATTGCTCTACATATTCCCAATAACTCAAGCCTCTTTCTTCGCAATATTTTAAAATATCTTTGATTTTCGTGAGAGGATATATGCTTTGGCCAACAGTTCTGCTCTGCCCTTCTTCTACAATATCACCACCTCCGACAGAATATACTGTCCACTCATCCAAGATATTCCCATTGGAATCAAATGACTTGAAGGTCATTCCGTTTGTATGAAATGGCAATACTTTATCGGGTTTCCATACAATGTCTGCAGGGGCAACAGGCAAAAGAACCTCAAGTATTGCCTTGTCTGTCAAGTGTCCTTTACCTGTAGCTGCAAGAGAACCGTAGAGAACTACCTCAAACCGAGAGGCTTCAGAACCAGTTTTCTCAACGAAGCGCATTGCCGCTTTTCGTGGGCCCATTGTGTGTGACGACGACGGGCCGTTGCCTATCTTATATAGTTGCCGAATGGATTCCATATATTTGTCAAGTTTTACATGTTGTTTTTATATTGCCGATTCCGGGCTTCGCCTTTCAAGGCAAAACCCGGAATCGTATATCACAAAAAAGCAAAAAAGCTATTATCTTGTTAAATGTCTTCCGACGAAACCATCTGCGATTCTGTCATTGCTTCAATGGGCTTTTCGCCTTTATTTTGAGAACCGAAAGTTTCCTTTATATTCCAAACTGCAATGGCTCCTAAAGCAAGAAGAACACCGGATATGACAAGCATGAACACTGTGGCAGGAGCACCATTGGCTTGAGACGGGAAACAACCGAGGATAAGACCGCCAAGAAGTGCTGCTACAATCTGCGGTATTGTTATAGTGCAGTTGAACAACCCGAGATAAGCACCTATATTTTCGCCGGATAATGCATTTGTGAGTATTGTAAAAGGCATTGAGAGCATTGCAGCCCATGCGCAACCCATCAAGGCATAGCTAAGGTAAAGCGCATATGCGTTGCTAATAAAGTAGACAGATACAAAACCTACAGCACCAATGAACAAGCTTAGAGAATAAGCCAATTTACGGCGACGGAACCATGCAAGAACCACAGCCCAAAGCACAGCAGCGATAGCTTGAACAGCAAGTAGATTACCATTCCAGTCACCTGCATCTTGATATTGTTTGGATGAAGAATCAAGAATCGTCTTGTAATTCAGGCCTATTTCTTCGGGTGAATTAACTTGTGGTAAAACGGAAGACTGCTCAAGAATATATTCGCCGGAATTATTGTCTTTTTGAGCTATATGTGCCATGATAAGCTGGGTATCCGATGTAATTAATTCAAGGGCAGACACTGCAACAGCTTTATCAGTAACAGAAACGGCATTACCGTCTACAAACAATATGTTACCATTTTGAGCTAAAACACCACCTTGAGGTGAAACTCCTTTTGCCAAGACACCATCGGCCATTAAAGTATCGCCATCTAACACGACTGTAGAGGGCTTGCACAATTCACCATCTATTTCTATACCTGCTATAGCTAAACTGCCGTGTTGTATAATAGGAGTTTTATCTGCAAAAATAAAATTATCATCATATGACTGACCGTTAATTGTTACTCCTGTAACCGATTGCACTGAAGGTGCACCAAAAGCTTGGGAAGCAACGGCATCGGCCGAATATGTCCACATATAGAGGAACGCGGCCCAACAAAAGAATTGAACGAGACCTACTGTCCAGAATACTTTTGGGGCTTTAGCCAAAAGTTTGAACAAATTAACATTTTCTTTTTTGTCTTTATCGCTTACCGAAATACCATGGAATGCCGCATACTCGGCCGGAGGCATTTCCTTTACTTTGGCAAAAGTATATACCACACAGAGCAAGAGGATAAACGCGCCGATATAAAAAGCCCAAGTCACGGTGTCAGGAACTTTACCTGCAGGGGCTGTATTGCTCAGAAACCATGCCAACACAAATGGTGCCACGTAACCTACAACAGAACCGGCATTGCACAAAAACGATTGTATAGAATAAGCCAACCCTTTCTGCTTCTCATTAACCATATCGCCCACCAGCATCTTAAACGGCTGCATGGCCATATTGATAGATGTATCAAGAAGCATAAGCATTATAAGACCAAAAATAATAGCCGAAGATATTCCAAGCCCAAAAGAACCGGAATTTGGCAAGAGGCACATGACAACGATTGCTACTAATGCACCAATCAACAGATATGGCAGTCTTCGCCCTAAACGAGTCCATGTTCGGTCGCTTGCGGTGCCGACAATAGGTTGAACAAGAAGTCCCATCAAGGGGGGGAGAATCCAAAAATAACTTAAATCATGTGGGTCTGCACCGATAGTAGAAAAGATGCGGCTCACTTGAGAACTTTGAAGAGCATAGGCAATCTGGACACCGAAAAAGCCGAAGCTAAGGTTCCATAATTTCCAAAATCCTAAATCACGTTGTTCCTTCATGGCTTAGTTAGGGTATTATTATTTAAAAGTTACTAATTTTCTGTCATTGAATATAGTAATGATATCTCTTCAGCCCAATTTTCGGGATTTGGAGTTTCAAGAATCAAAGGGATGTTGTCAAATCGTTTGTCGGCCATTAGCAAACAAAAAAAGTCAATACCGATTGTCCCTTTCCCTATGGGCGAATGGCGATCTATTCTGGAGCCAGCCTGCCGGAGCGCATCGTTCAGATGCATTCCTTTGAGGTAAGAAAATCCGACGGTACTGTCAAATTCATCCCACAATTTTTTGTAATTATCAGTATCCGATAAATCGTATCCTGACGCCATGGCATGACAAGTGTCTATACAGACACCTATTCTACTTTTATCTTCTACATGGCATATAATTTCTGCAAGCTGCTCAAAAGTAAATCCGACATTACTGCCTTGTCCAGCAGTATTCTCAATAACGGCTGTAACTGAATCGGTATCGGCAAGACAACGGTTGATAGATTCTGCAACTGTGCGCAGACATTCTTCCAGAGATACTTGTTTTAAATGTGAACCAGGATGAAAATTCAGGCGGGTCAACCCCAAAGCTTTACATCTTTTAAGCTCATCGACAAAAGTTTTCCTTGACATACTTAATTTCCGGGCATCCGGAGAGCCAAGATTAACTACAAATGCCGAATGAGGGAGGATGCACTGGTCGGGAGTATACCCATATTGGCTACAACGCCTGCGGAACGTCTCAATATCAGCTTCGCTATAAGCAGGCGAAGACCATTTCAACGGGTCCACAAGATTGAATGCAAACGCTTTAGCTCCCAAAAGACGTGCTTCTTCGGGTGCAATGCTAACCAGCGGCGTTGCCGATACGTGTGCTCCAATGAATTTCATTAACCTTGATATCACAAATTTTCGCAAATATACTAATTATTTCCCGGTTAAGAAGCATTTTTTGAATATTTTTGAAAAAAAGAATCGCAGGGTTGTGCCAGTTCAACAAAATGATTTATATTTGCACAGAAATCTTCCGTTTGGCACATACCAGTGTTTTCATGAAGATTTAAAAATACAATATAACGACTCTATTAAATATGCAGAAAACTATTACGGTCAATTCTTTGCCATTCAATTCTATCAAGACGTATGCTGTGGCGTCTATGTTTATCGCTGCAAACATAATTTTGCCACAAACTGTCCATCTCTTTCCTGGTGCAGGTCATATATGGCTACCAATATACCTATTCACACTTGTAGGAGCTTATGTTTTTGGATGGAGAGTAGGCATAATAACAGCATTAGCGTCTCCTCTGATAAACAGCATATTTGGAATGCCTCCGGTAGAAGCATTACCTTCAATACTTATGAAATCCGTGCTTTTGGGTGTATTTGCCGGATATGCATCGGAAAAATTCAGGAAAGTATCTGTTTCTAAACTTGCTATAGTAGTTTTAGCCTACCAAACGATAGGTACTCTTGGAGAATGGGCTATTTCAGGAAGTTTTGAATATGCAAGTGCCGATTTCCGCATGGGTATCCCCGGAATGCTTTTGCAAATCTTTGGCGGGTTGGCTATAATAAAAGCATTGACCTCAAAGACTACCGACAGATTATAATAACAAAAGATAAAGCGGCTTAATATGGCCATTAAGTCTTTCATAAAAATTTAAGAAAAAAGTTGGCTAAAATTTGCATTTTTACATGCATTGTTGCTATCTTCGCAGTGTAAAAAAAAAGAATATTTCCGCATATCATTTTTCAAGAATATGATCTTCAATTTCCGAATAGTTTCCGACGAGGTCGACAATTTCAAACGCGAAATAAAAATCGACGCAACCGGTACCTTTTTAGATTTAAAAAACGCGATTTGTGATTCTATAGGTTACGAAAAGAACCGTATGTGTTCGTTCTTTCTCTGCAATGAAGATTGGGAAAAAGAAAAAGAAATAACATATGAGGACATGGGGTCCGATCCAGATCAAGACGTGTGGCTGATGGACGAGTCGGTTCTTGGTGATTTTATAGATGACGACGGGCAGAAATTACTGTTTGTGTTTGATTATATGACCGAACGGGCTTTCTTTATTGAGATGACCGAACTGATTACTGGCCGAACTTTGCAGGATCCCTACTGTTCGCTCAGCCTTGGGCAAGCACCCCCACAAGACATGGATCTTGATGAGTTTGATGCCAAAATTGATGCCAAGAATGCTGCCTCCATTGATGATATGGACGAGGATTTCTATGGTTCGGACGAATTCAACGCTGATGAGTTTGACGCCGAAGGTTTTGATGAAATGACATTTGACTAAGATTAAGAGGCAGTTGCCTCATATTTATACCAGATGTTTGATGCTATTGCTTCCTTTTTTTCTTCAGGATGGTTTTATACCATCTTGATATGGTTGGCGATAGCTTCAACGCTGATTATCATTATAATAATAATATCAGAGAACCGAAACCCAGTGAAATCCCTCGCATGGGTTACGGTTCTTCTTTTATTGCCATTTGTAGGATTAATACTTTACCTATTTTTCGGCCGAAATATCAAAAATACCCGAATGATATCGCGTCGCAACAGAAGAAAACTGCGAAAAGCCGAGAAAAGGTCTAATATCGAAATTTCCAATCTTGATCTTTCGCTTCAATCTGTTCAGCTGATAAATCTGGCGCGCTCTATGACGCGAGCGCAATTTTATTATCCAAATAGCGTTGAGGTCTACACCGACGGAGCTAATAAATTTTCCCAACTTGAACGCGATTTGGAAAATGCACAAAATTTCATCCATATACAATATTACATTTTTTCCGATGATGATTTGGGTCAACGAGTAGCCTCGATATTAGAACGGAAAGCAAAACAGGGAGTTAGAGTTAAGCTTATATATGACCACGTTGGCTCTTTCGGTACTTCCAATAAATTTTTTAAACGTCTTAGAGCTGCAGGGATTGAAGCTCATCCGTTTTTTAAAGTTACTTTCCCACAGCTTGGTACACGTATAAATTGGAGAAACCACCGTAAACTTGTTGTTATCGACGGCCGCTTGGCATATCTTGGTGGCATGAATGTTGCTCAGAGATATATCGACGGCGGTAAATCGTTTAATAAATGGCGTGATACCCATGTACGTTTAACAGGAGCGATTGTTAAAGCCGTGAATTATTCTTTTGCAGTAGATTGGAATTTTATGGGGGGCCCGCTTATAGATGATGCCTTTGCAGAGCCAGATAATTATGCAACGCCTGGAGCAAATGCCATAAGCAATGTGGGAGCACAACTTTTAGTATCAGGCCCGACATCGCAATGGAGTAACATAGCATTTTCTTTTCAAAAAGCTATTTCAATGGCAAGGAAAAGAGTATTTATTCAAACTCCCTATTTCTTACCGACAGAAGCGTTGCTCAAAGCACTTCAGACGGCAGCGCTCGCACATATAGATGTGAGAATAATGTTGCCGGCAAAGAGCGATTCTACAATGCTCACTTACGCTTCGGCGTCGTATATAGCCGAATGCCTGCGTTCGGGAATCAAATTTTATCTTTATCGTGAAGGTATGCTCCATTCCAAGACTATAATAATCGACGATGAGATTGTGAGTATAGGCTCCACAAATTTTGATTTCCGCAGTTTTGACTATAATTTTGAATCAAATATCTTTTTCTATAGCCGTGATTTTAATGCCAAGATGCTTGAAATTTTCCGGCACGACATTTCAAATTGCAATCGTGTGCTCGCCGACAACTGGAGAAAACGGCCTCTTGGCAATAAAATAGCGGAATCAATACTCAGACTTCTAAGCCCGGTATTATGAATAATAACGAAACTAATGAATTTCAAAGCCGATTCTGTCAGTTGCTCCGCGCCACAAATCGCGAAAATATTGAATATGTTATAGAAGACCTTGAGGATTTGGGGTTTTTCCAAGCTCCGGCATCGTCTCAAGGTCACGGTTCTTTCCCTGGTGGCCTTGTTGAACATTCTCTCAATGTTTACGATACCGCAATAGTAATCCGCGACCAAATGGTAAAAATGCGTCCAGACTTGGCCTCTAAACTCAACGACGATTCTATTGCTATCGCCGCCCTACTCCATGATGTGTGTAAAGCTGATTTTTATGTACTCACAAAGAAAAAGCGTAAAAACGAGATAGGAATCTACGAAATCCAAGAGGCATACGAGATTCACGACGAACGTTTTCCGATAGGACACGGGGAAAAATCTGTGATGCAGATACTACGCTCAGGTCTTGACATTACCGAAGACGAGATGTGTGCAATAAGATGGCATATGGGTCCTTGGAATCTTTCGCGCGACGATGAAAGATTTTATCGTCAGGCAGGTAAAAACTCTCCCCTCCCCTCTCTCATCCATGCAGCCGACTCTTTAGCAGCTTCCATGTTGGAACGCCCTGCGCAAAATAAGTGAAAAATAGTCATACGATTTGTTTCATGTCAAGACATCGCCTATGCGATGTCTTTTTTCTTATATAAAATGTCTTGAATGTTGCATCTATTTCGCACTTTATATTTGCTTTAGGGTGCTGAAAATTAGTATATTTGCGAAATAATTGTCACATTTTCATCTACCTTGAATCATGAACGTGAAAACCCTGTTATCCTCTTTCTCTTTACTTATCCTTCTATTGTTCTCCATACAATGTCGAGCATACTCATCTATGCCGGAAATTGATTTGGCATGGAAAAATATTATGGTTGGGGGCAGACCAACTGCCACCTTTTGTTTTTTTGCCGACAGAAATGGAATAATATGGTTGGGGAGTAACAATGGACTTTGGGTATTTGATGGCGTTAACACACATAAGATAAACCATGAAAAGCTTGAGGGCTCACAGGTATATGCTCTAATAGAATACAGCGGTTTTCTATTTGTTGGAACCAACCAAGGTTTATTCACGTTAAAATATAATAATGGCACTATAGAGATTATTGACAACAAAAGCCCGAAGGAAATACGATGTCTTACATTGGTGGACAAGCAGTTGTGGTTAGGTAGCCTTTATGGTGTTTTCACAGCGGATTTATTATCAACAGATTTAGACGATGGATTGACAATAGAATCGACTACCGGATTGCCACACAAGTCTACATATTCAATTATGCGAGACTCCCGAGGAATAATCTATGCCGGTACATTCAACGGACTTGCCAAATGGGATAATGTGAAAAACAGATTTATATCTATAAGCACGCGCCCATTCAATGAAAGCCACCATAATCTCTTTGTAAACTGCCTTTTAGAATCCAATGACGGCAATTTCCTTTATGTCGGAAGCGAAGGTGCTTTGTATAAATATTATATTGCTGAAGATAAATGGGAGGATATACCAGAACTAACTGGAAACAATATTAAAAGTCTTGCACGAATCAACGATAATCACATTATGATCGGGACTGACAATGGCGTCTATGACTTTCATTTAGATTCTCTCAAACATTATAAACACGATACACGACAAAACAGCACAATTGCAGATAATGAAATATGGTGTCTGCATGCAGACGCAGACAACAATATTTTGGCAGGGCATGAAAGAGGGTTCTCCATTTCATCACACTCCAATATCATACGCAACTTGCGTCTCAGTTCGTTGACAGGCAGCGGAGAAGGAAACGAGATACATTGTATCTTCCGCGACAGTAAAGACAACTTGTGGTTGGGTGGAACTAACGGTGTTCTTCAACTTAGCAAAGACCGCAGAACAAATTGGCATCGACATAACAATAAAAACAAGGCGTTGTCTCACAACAGAATACGAGCAATTAAAGAAGATTCTCAGGGAAGTTTATGGCTGTCCACCGACGGAGGACTGAATAGATTTAACTATGAAACGAATCAATTTGATGTATTTCACGTGGTAGATTCTACAGGCAACCACAACACCAACTGGGTATATGCTTTTGAAGAAGATTCGGTATTAAATTCTTTCTGGATAGGAGGTTTTCTAAGTGGTCTGCATAGAGTTTCAATACACAAATTTTCGTCTTCGGGTGGAATTGTCTACTCTGATATGTCGCTCAATTCCGATAAAACGGACTCTCTTGGAGCTTGCCGCCATCTTGAGAACGATCTTGTAAACAATGTCGTGATAGACAAAGAAGGTCAAATATGGATTTTGCTCTTCCGAGATGATATATTGGCTTGCTATAATCCAAAAACAGATAGTATGGCAAGATACAATATCTACGAACTCAGCGGTTGCTACCCATCTAATCTTTCTAAAGATAATAGAGGGCGTATTTGGTGTACATTCAATGGTGGAG
>CAJTUG010000018.1:19649-37652 GCA_910579605.1 uncultured Muribaculaceae bacterium
ATAATAATTACCAGATTCTTAGGTTTTCCAACCCTACAGAAGATGAAAATGTTCTTTCATTGGGGCCAGTAGGAGACGACATGTGGGTGAGCACAAACAGTAAACTTTGGAAAATCAACGGAGATAATCTATCTGCCACAATATTGCCTATACCGCAAAAAGCATATACTGCTGTATACGAAGATATTGTAAGCAATAAAGTTCTCTTAGGTGGAGTAGATGAAATATTAGAGGTCAGTCCTCATGCATTTAATAATAAATCCGACCTGAAGATTAAAAATGTGGCGATGGTATGGTACAATACAGACAGGACATCAATGCAACAATTTAATTTGCATAATACAGCAAAAAGTATCACCATACCCTACGGAGGGAGTGTTTCTTTAATTTTCAGTGCTTTAGACTACTCGCCCACATCTGTTCAACGCTATATGTATAACTTATGTGATGCCAAATCCGACACAACCGAAGGATGGCAAGTTCTACCCGAAGGTATAAACAGGATTTCGTTTAGCGATTTGAAAATGGGGCATTTCAATATTCTCATCAAACGTGTTGGCATAGACGACATACCTGTATCTATACCTCTGGATGTTGAGCCTCCCCTTCTACTTTCATGGTGGGCCATTTTAATATATATTTTCACAGGAATAATAGTAGTTTTCGTAGCTGTATCCTATGTTAAACGAAAAAACGAAAGATTTTACCAAGAAGAAGAACGCAGAAAAGCTCTTGACAATGTAGAGAAAAAACTAACATTTCTATCCAATATATCACACGATCTAAAGACTCCATTGTCTATGATCATAGGGCCTGTCAGTCTCATGAAAGAAAGTAACAAAGACCCAGAGACTAAAAAAACACTTGAAACCATCTACGAAAATGCCATGCGCCTCAACAATCTAATTCACAAAACAATAGAATTACATCATCTTGAAGACGGGGACGACAGCATGCTCATTCTTTCCACATTCGAAATAGTAGAATTTTGCCGTGGAGTTTTTGAAACATTCAAAGAAAACCACCCAGAAAAAAAATTTGTATTCCACTCCTCTTGTCCAGAAATTTTCATTGAAGGTGATGCAGTGAAATTTGAATCTGTCATGACAAATTTACTTTCTAATGCCTGCAAATATTCCGAAGAAGGTGCAACAATATCTTGCGGGATAAGCCGACAAGACGATATTGCTGAGATAGTCGTATCCGACGACGGTTTAGGAATTGAAGACATCGATCAGCCACTTGTTTTCCAGAGGATGTTCAGAGCTCCTTCTACCGCCAAATTATACGAAGGCACAGGGCTTGGTTTATACTTAATAAAGAAATACTTGGAGCTAATGAAAGGAAATATTGATCTTTATAGTAAAAAGGGACAAGGAACTTCTTTTATAATCACGCTTCCAACTACTGAAAAGAAAACAGGAGAAAAAACATCACAGCTAAGCAAAACAGCCTACGACAAGCCCAAAATACTTATTGTAGATGATAATGAACAGATATCGTCTTTTATCTCCACTCTCTTAGGAGAAGAATATATGGTTCTTGTAGCGGATAACGGCAGAGCTGGCTTAGCAATCGCTTCTTCGTTTGCGCCAGACCTTGTGATAGCCGACGAAATGATGCCCATTATGAACGGCCTTGAAATGTGCAGACGTATGCGTCAAAATCCCAGGCTCGTTTCAGTGCCAATAATTATGCTCACAGCCAAAACCGACAATCAAACAGAAAACGAAAGTGTGAAATTGGGTATAGACTCTTTTATGCCCAAGCCCTTTGATCCTAAAATGCTCTTGGGGCGTGTGAAGCAACTGCTGAAATCCAGAAGCGACATCCGACAAAAGCTACGTCTACAGGTAATAACCGAAGCTAAACCTATTGAAGCAGAATCGTCTACAGAAAAGCAATTAAACAAAATTGCAAGGATCATAGAAGAAAACATTTCTGATCCTGATTTGAATGTTAATTTCTTGTGCGAAAAAAGCGGGATACCACAGAAACAACTCTATCGCTTAATTAAAAAATATTTAGACACAGCTCCTCTTGACTACATAAGACGCGTTCGTCTACAAAAGGCTGCCATGCTATTGAGCCAAAAACGTTTCACGGTATCGGAAATAAGCTACATGGTAGGTTTTAAAACTCCATCTTATTTTGCTAAATGTTTCCAGGCTCATTATGGTGTTAAACCAAGTCAATATAAATCTGACGACGATAACACAATAAGCAACGAATAAGACATTTTTAAGCAAAATACTCTTCAAGTCCTTTTTATTGCACTTTTTGTCCAATTATTTCATATGGTTAAGATGAAACTCATATAATTTTGCGACCATAATCCAACAGGTATTTCTTAGGTGAAAAAGATTGCTTTAACAGGTTGCACACCATATCCCGGAAATTAAACAAACCAATCATAATACCATTTTTAATGAGATCAACAAAAAGTGCTTCCGAAATAAGGAATTGGCTATTGGGCATCCTGCTCTCAATTTTCCTTATGCCCGTTTCGGTATTTGCACAGGACCACAAGACAGTAACGGGCACTGTAGTAGACGAAAACGGAGAGCCTCTCATAGGTGCTTCCGTTAAAGTTGCAGATAAAACCATTGGAGCTGCAACAGATCTGGACGGGCATTTTACTCTTTCTGTTCCGACAGATGCAAATAAATTAGTAGTTTCATATGTGGGTTACGATAACAAAATAGTTGATATAACCCCAGGTGAAATGGCAATTGTCCTCAAGCCCAATTCTGAAATATTGGATGAGGTTGTTGTAATTGGTTATGGTGTGCGTAAAAAAGATGATCTGACGGGTTCTGTATCATCAATTGGAGAAAAGGATTTCAACAAAGGTATGATTTCTTCGCCCGAAGAACTTGTAAACGGTAAGGTTGCAGGTGTACAAATTATCAATGGTGGGGGATCGCCCACTTCCGGTTCTACAATACGTGTACGTGGAGGCGCATCTCTTAATGCGTCCAATGATCCACTTATCGTATTAGATGGCGTACCCATGGAAGTGGGAGGCTCTATAAGCGGAAGCGGTAATTTCCTTAGTCTTATAAATCCAAACGATATTGAAAGCATGACAATTCTTAAAGATGCTTCATCTACAGCAATTTATGGTTCACGTGCATCTAATGGTGTAATTATAATAACCACAAAGAAAGGAAAAGGCGACGGAATTAAAGTATCGTTTCAAACTACCCATTCTATCTCAACCAAAACAAAAACATCTGATATGCTGTCTACCGACGAGTTTGTAGACATTGTAAACAAATTGGGAACAGACAGACAGAAGTCACTTTTAGGTACAGCCAGAACAAATTGGAACGACCAAATATATCAGACAGCTTACGGTACCGATAACAACTTGAGCGTTTCGGGCAGAGCCACATCTTGGTTGCCATTCCGCGTATCGGCAGGGGCATACTATCAAGATGGCATCCTCAAAACCGATAATGCCAAACGATTTACCGGGAACTTAAACCTCAATCCTTCTTTTTTCCGAGACGAGCTCCGATTTCTGGTAAGCTTAAAAGGGACATATTCCAATAACCGATTTGCAGACACCGACGCCATATGGGGTGGAGCGACACTCAATCCGACAATACCGGTATATTCTGGTAACAACAGTTTTGGCGGATATACCGAGGCTGTAGATGCTAACGGTATTCCGGTAACAGGAGCTTTGGCTAATGCATTAGGACGCCTGAAACAATATAATTCGACATCCGATGTATATCGTGTCATCGGAAATATAGACGCCGACTGGAATATTCGTTGGGTTAAAGGACTGAGAGTTCATGCAACCGGCGGATATGACTGGTCTAAAGGAGAGGGCAAAGTATTTGTACCGGCCGAGGCTATTTCATACTACACAACGGGTGGCCGTGACTACAAATATGGCCCACAGAAAAATTACAATAAACTACTCACTATATATGCAAACTATAACCGTAGTTTTGACGAAATAAAATCTGATATTGACGTAACCTTGGGTTATGATTACCAATACTGGAAATATACGACACCGTTCTATGCAGTATATAATGTTGAAGGTATACAGCAATCTACCTCTGCAGCAACAGACCAACGCCATTCTCTTTTGTCGTATTACGGGCGATTGAATTATACTTTCATGGATAGATATCTACTCACAGCCACTATGCGCCGCGACGGATCTTCTCGCTTTTCTAAAGATAATCGTTGGGGCACATTCCCGTCTGTAGCTTTTGCGTGGCGTATTTCGCAAGAAGAATTCTTTTCTACGGCAAAAAACATTGTAAACGATTTGAAAGCACGAGTTTCTTATGGAATCACAGGACAACAAGACGGCATTACAAATTACGGCTATATACCAGTCTATACACCCGGCCTTGACGGCGCTCAATACCAATTTGGCGGACGTCCGATATACACCTATCGCCCAGAAGCATATAATCCTGATTTGAAATGGGAAACAACCAAATCTTGGAACTATGGCATAGACTTGGCTATATTGAACAACCGATTCACTTTCTCTGCTGATTTTTACACCCGTAAAACCGAGAACCTGCTCGCAACAGTTCCAGTTCCGGCCGGTACAAATTTTGATAAACTTATGCTTGAAAACGTTGGCAACGTAGATTCAAAAGGACTTGAGTTGGCTTTGACAGCACATCTTGTAGAGACAAAAGATTGGTCTTGGTCACTTACTGCAAACGCCGCATGGCAACGTGTCCGCATTAAAAACCTCACTCTTACTCCTGGCGCTCCAAGCCCGGATACTGAAGTCGGGCCATGGATTGATGCTTACCAGATGCAAGTATTTTCCACCGACTATGCTCCATACTCGTTCTATTTGTATAAACAGCTATACGACAGCAAGACCGGAAAGCCTATAGAAGGCCTTTATGCAGATCTTGACGGAGACGGACAGATAACAAATGCAGACAGATACCATTGCCATTCGCCTGCTCCAGATTGGATTCTCGGTTTTTCTACAAGTTTGAGATACAAGAAATGGACTCTATCAACATCATTGCGTGCAAATATTGGAGGATATGTTTTCAATGGCATGGCCATGAATACTGGCGCATGGGAAACAATGAGTTACAACGACTACCAATTGAACAACTTGAACCGCAGTTTTCTTGACACTCAATTTACACGTCGTCAATTCCAAAGCGACTATTATCTGGAAAACGCATCTTTCTTAAAGATGGATAACTTGCAGCTTACCTATGATTTCGGCAAAATATATAAAAGTTTGAACCTGCATGCATCTGCAATGGTCCAAAATGTATTTACCATTACCAAGTACAAAGGAGTTGATCCAGAAAACTCCAATGGCGTAGACACTGCCGTATACCCGCGCCCGCGCACATACTCCTTGACTATCGGCCTTAATTTTTAAATAAGCAACAATGAAACGAATAAATAAATTTATCGGCTTTTTGGGAGCTGCGGCATTGCTTTTTTCGGCATGTACCGATGACCTTAATCAAAATCCCGTGACCGAAACCACATCGCAGGATGTATATGCCAATGCTTCAAATTACCAATCTGTATTGGCAAAAATATATGCATCCTATGTTCTTGCAGGACAAGGTCAAGGCGGTGATAACGGAGACCTTTCCACTATAAATTATCAAGATTTTTCCAGAGGATATTTCAACCTTCAAGAAGCCTCGACCGATGAGGTTGCCAACACGTGGTTATCTGGCAACAATTTGACAGACTTGACTTATATGACATGGAACTCTAAGGATTCTTGGGTATCTGACTCATATTATTGGCTGTTCTTTAATATTTCTCTCTGCAATGAATTTCTACGCCACTGCACTAACGAGGAAATTGCAAAATTCTCTCAAGCAGAACAAAATGAAATAAGGACCTTTAGTGCGGAAGCGCGATTTATGAGAGCATTCAGCTATTGGATGGTTCTTGACCTTTATCGCAAAGGGCCAAAAGTAGACGAAAATACACCTGTAACCGGTTTCATACCAGAAGCTTTTGATGGACCTGAACTATTTGATTACGTGGAAAAAGAACTGAAAGATCTGGTTTCTGACAACTCTGAGTACGCATTGCCCGAGTCTAACGAGTATGGTCGCGCATGTCGCCCGACGGCATGGGCTCTTTTGGCTCGTTTGTACTTGAACAGCGCCATATACCGAGGTGCGGAAGATACTAAATATTATACCGAATGTGTGAATGCATGTCACAAAGTTATCTCGAACCCTGCGTTCTACCTTGAGCCAGACTATGCCAAACTATTCAATGCCGACAACCACAAACGTGGCCACGAAATACTTTTTGCAATGGTCTGCGATGCAACAACGTCTGTAACGTGGGGAGGAGGTACTTATTTGGTATGTGGCTCATGCGGTAATTCCAGTTCACAAGACCCGGCTAAATACGGCCTTACAAACGGATGGGGCATGTTCCGTGCGAGAGGTGAGATAGTAGATAAATTCGGAGATATATCCAATACTCTTGATTCTCGTGCAATGTTCTATACGACAGACCAGTCCCAATTTTTCACAGGGCCAATAGACAATCAATCTGAAGGTTTTTTCTTTGAAAAATTCTCAAATCTCACCGACGATGGTATTGCCGCGTCCAACTCGGCCGCTACAGGTTGTTCAACAGACTATCCTCTTATCCGACTCGCCGACGTTTATCTCATGGCTGCCGAAGCCTGCTTGAGAGGAGGCTCCGGATTAACCAAGGCAGACGCGTTGAAACTGGTTAATGATGTTCGTCTACGTGCATATAAAAACGACGAAAGCGGTAAAATTTCAGAAGGAGATCTAACACTTGATTTTATTCTTGACGAACGTGCCAGAGAACTTTACCTTGAATCCGTGAGACGCACAGACTTGGTGCGATTTGATAAATTTACTACTGCAGACTACCTATGGCAATGGAAAGGAGGAGTCCTTGACGGACGTGCCGTTAACTCCAAGTTCAACTTTTATCCAATACCGGATACAGATTTGACAGCCAACCCCAATCTTTCTAATCCCCTTTACTAATAAATCACCATGAAACTTAATATAAAAACCGGCTCAATCCTTGCTTTGACATTGATGGCCTTGACATCAAGTTCATGCCAAAGCGATATAGATCCGGTATATGTACAGACACCCGAAGAGATAACACTTGACGGAGCTTCGGGCGAGATAATACTAAATGCAGCCACACCACAAGCACTTGCAATGACTTTGTATTGGACCGGTGATGGCAAACTTATGCTTGACAACCCAGATCTTCAAGCACCACTAAATGCTGCGGAAGAGACTATCCAACTATCAAATGACGAACTTTTTGGCAATACCATTGATATAAGTGTAGAAAAAGGAGTGCGTTCGCGCCAATTCCTATGTGAGGAGTTAAATGGTTTGCTTGGAAGGCTTGGCTTTGAACCGGAAAAAAAAGCTCCCCTTTATATCCGCATACGTTCTGTCTTGGCCGCTAATACGGAAATTTCATATTCTTCTGTATTAAAGGCTATGGTTCAATCATATAAAATCCACCTTAATCTTGGTACCGTTTTAGACAAAGATTGGAATGAGACAAATATGCTACTTGCCTCTCCAGAAGAAAACGGTATTTACCACGGTTTCATGGGTGTAAATGGTTGGACTAATTGGTGGTTCAGAGAGGCCAATAATGTGGTTTGGGGCAATATAGGACAATCCGGGATGACATTTCATGCCTCATCATCCGAGGATCACTGGAATTTCTGGTTTCCTGATCCTGCCGGATGCTATTATACTACCCTAAATACTGTCGAAGGTTGGTGGAGCGCACTCCATATTGATAATCTCTATGTTTCCGGAGACATAAATGGAGAGATGACTTTCAACATCAAGGCAAATCAATGGACTCTCCCTATAGAAATGGATGCGGCCAAAACCGTTACAATAAACATATCAGGGCAAGGAAGCCTATACAACAAAGAAACTACCGACATGGGGCCGTCTCTGCCACAAACTGTTGGTTTTGGAGGAGCCTGCCAAAACCTCTCTTTTGGAAAAGAGCCCTCTTCTATAGCAATAGAACTCCCTTCTGGACAAACTACCCTTGTCCTAGACCTCTCCAATCCCATGGCTCTTGCAATTATGGCAGGAGAGGCAGCCCCGGAACCTGAAGCCGAACAATATCTTTATTTCTCCGGCGTTATTAATTGGAACGGTTTTGATGATTACCTAACTCTTTACGACGAAAGCTCGTTGAGCTATGGTGGGGCACATTGGGTAGATTCCGAATGGGGTTATCGTGCATATCCACAACCTGATTGGTCTGTAGCCTACAAAGCATCCGATGACGCTACCCCTCTTGCTGGTTCATTGGTTATTGCGGAATCCGATGGCAATATACCAGCACCAGAAAAGGGATTGTATGTCATGGATTTCAAACTCAAAGACATGACCTACGAACTAACACCGGTCCATACGGTTACTTTTACCGGCCTAAACGACGATTGGTCGGAACACGTTATGATTCAATCTGAAGAAAATCCTGAGGTTTTCACTGCAGAATTTATAAAAGAGAAGGAAACTCCTTGGGGTGTTAAAGTTCTAATCAACAATAACTGGGGATTGTTCTTTGGCGGAGGCGACGGTATTTTACGCTTAGGCCACTCTGATGCAACAACCGGTTTCGACGGCGACAATGCCCTTATTGTCGGCGAAACATATATCCTCACTATAGATCTGGGCAAACAAACATATTCTTACTCCCTTAAATGACGAAATAAATGAAAATGACAACATTCATAACCGCCTTAGTTTTAGGAGCCTCCCTTGTCTGCGGTTCATGCTCCGAAGATGGCCCTACAACAAACCCAAAACAAGAAGAAACTACCATAGAGAAAGAATGCGGCTTTGCCAAAGGTGCCGATGTGAGTTGGCTCACCCAGATGGAATCCGAAGGAATTAAATTTTACACTCCCGGCACAGAGCGTGTTGAAATGGAATGCATGAAACTTTTACGCGACCATTGTGGCATCAACTCAATAAGATTGCGCGTGTGGGTAAATCCAGAAGAAGGTTGGAACAATGTAGACGATGTCGTGGTTAAAGCTCGCAGAGCAGAAACCCTTGGACTTAGAACCATGATAGATTTCCATTTCTCCGACACATGGGCCGACCCAGGTCATCAAGCAATGCCTAAAGCATGGGAAACATTATCTTTCGATGAATTGAAACAAGCTGTTGCTAATCATGTTACAGAAGTTTTAACATCGCTTCAAAAGGCTGGAGTTAAACCTGAATGGGTTCAGATAGGGAATGAAACGACTCCAGGCATGATGCTACCGGTTGGTGATGTAGAATCAAATCCTGCACAACTTGCACAACTCAACAACGCCGGATACGATGCCGTAAAATCAATTTTCCCAACTGCTATTGTAATTGTACACCTTGATAGCGGGAACGACCGTTGGCGTTTTGAACGAATGTTTGATGCCCTTGAAAACAATAATGGCAAATACGACATGATAGGCATGTCGCTCTATCCGTATTGGGCAGAAGAAGACGGACAAGAAGGCGGTTGGATGAAAATTGCCGACGATTGCGTTTCAAATATCGCTTATTTGAAACAAAAATACAACAAGCCCGTTATGATATGTGAGATTGGCATGCCATACGACCAAGCCGATACATGCAAACATTTGATTGAAAAAATGATGACAACAGACGTAGAAGGTATATTTTATTGGGAACCACAAGCCCCTGCTGGATATAACGACGGCTATAACATGGGATGTTTTAACAATGAATCTCCAACCGTAGCCCTTGATGCCTTCAAATAAGCCACATACATGTATATGAACACATATATTAAACTAATGGCAATAGCTCTATCGGGAGCTATTGCTTTAAGCGTAAATGCTCGCAAACAAACTACATTAAGCGATGGTTGGCAGTTCTCCAAAGGTTCGCTTGACGAGGTTAAAAATTGGCAATCTGTCCGCGTTCCACACGATTGGGCTATCTATGGTCCTTTTGACAGGGCGAATGACCTACAGCAAGTGGCTGTTGAACAAAACGGAGAAACAGAGAAAACATGGAAAACCGGTCGTACAGGTGGCCTGCCTTTCATTGGAAAAGGAGTTTACCGCCGAACGATCGAAATACCCGACACAACGGGGCGTGCTTTTTCGCTATTGTTTGACGGCGCTATGAGCAACGCCAAAGTAAAAATCAACGGTAAAGAAATAGGCTTCTGGCCCTACGGATACAATTCTTTCGAGGTAAGGCTCGACAACAAAGACCTTACCATAGGAAACAACGAGCTGACTGTAGAACTTGAAAACTATGAAAAGGCATCTCGCTGGTATCCCGGTGCCGGATTGTATAGGAACGTACATCTCATAGAGACCGACAAAGTACACATCCCTGTATGGGGTACATATATTACTACACCTATAGTTTCGCCTGAATATGCGTCGGTTAACCTAAATATCAACATCCAAGGGGCGCAACAACTTGAGCAGTTTCCCTACGGCCAAAAAATAGGAGTAAAAACTATTATCTACAATCCAAAAGGCAAAGAAGTTGCATCCAATAACTCTTTCTATATTGCCAGAGGCCAAAACTTTTCACAAAATTTCATTATAGAGCACCCTGATCTGTGGGACTTAGACAACCCTGCACTATATACCGCAGAAACCATACTTAGTTCAGGTGGTAAAGAACTTGACAGTTACAGAACTCGTTTTGGTATAAGGAAGATAGAATATATCCCCACCAAAGGTTTTTTCCTTAACGGGAAACACACCAAATTCAAGGGTGTATGCAATCACCACGACCTTGGTCCGCTCGGGGCAGCAATTAATAAATCGGCACTAAGGCATCAAATAACATTACTCAAAGATATGGGTGCAAATGCTATCCGTACATCACACAATATGCCAGCACCAGAGCTTGTTGAACTTTGCGACGAAATGGGAATTATGCTGATGATAGAACCTTTTGACGATTGGGGCTTCCGGCCAAAATCGCCAAACGGTTATGGTGCCGAGTTCAACAAATGGGCAGAACACGATGTCACAAATATGATTAAACATTTCAGAAACAACCCATCGGTTGTCATGTGGTCTATCGGCAACGAGGTGCCCTCTCAATGGGGACAACCTGGTATGGAAGAGCTTCAAATGCTCCAAAACCTCGTACATCAACTTGATCCCACCAGACCAGTTACATGCGGTATGGACCAAATAGGTTCTGTGCTTGATAACGGTTTTGCAGCAGCATTAGATATTCCAGGATTCAACTATAAACCTCAATTTTACGATTCGATATACGCCCAACTGCCACAGCAACTTGTTTTAGGTTCTGAAACAGCCTCTACTGTATCTTCGCGCGGTGTTTACTATTTCCCTCTAATCTTGCCCGATGAAAATGGCAGGCATACGGATTTGCACTCAGACAATCAATCGTCGAGTTACGACAACGAAACTTGTTCGTGGTCAAATACTCCCGATATAGACTTTGCACGCGACGATGACCACGATTGGGTATTGGGACAATTTGTATGGACTGGCTTTGATTATCTTGGAGAACCTTCGCCATATGATACCGATGCATGGCCAAGCCACAGTTCGCTTTTCGGAATCATAGACCTTGCCTCATTGCCAAAGGACCGTTTCTATCTCTACCGCTCAAACTGGAACAAACAAGATACAACTCTCCACATTCTACCTCATTGGAACTGGAAAGGACGAGAAGGGAAAATTACGCCCGTTATGGTTTACACAAACCTACCAAAAGCAGAATTGTTTATCAACGGAAAAAGTCAGGGGATAAGAGAAAAAAACGATTCAACACATCTGAACAGATACCGTTTGATGTGGATGGAGACAACATACGAACCGGGAGAGATAAAGGTTGTGGCCTATGACGATAGCAACAAAAAAGTAGCTGAAAAAACCATATGCACAGCAGGAAAAGCTCACCATCTTGTCTTGACACCCAACCGCAAGGAATTGCAAGCAAATGGCGATGACCTTGTTTACGTTACTGTTCAGATTGCCGACAAAAACGGGAACATAATACCAACAGAAAACAGATTAGTGAAATTCAAAGTAGAAGGTGCTGGAACATTTGAAGCTACAGCCAACGGTGACGCTACCTGTCTCTTGCCTTTCCACGAACCCAAAATGAATCTTTTTAGTGGAGCTGCTACTATGATAGCACGTTCTGCAAAAGAAAAGGGAAATCTTATAGTTAAAGCGTCTGCACCTGGTGTTAAAGACGCAATTTTATCGATACCAGTAAAATAAACAAAATAACACCTTAAATTTATGAACGATAAAATTATAAAGGAATTCAAAGATAGATTCCACCAGGAACCGTCTTTATACGCATCGGCCGGCAGGATCAATCTCATCGGCGAACATACAGATTACAACGGAGGATTCGTTTTTCCTGGAGCTATCGACAAAGTTATAATGGCTGCCATTAAACCAAACGGACTTGACAAAGTACGTGTTTACTCAGTAGACATTAAGGAATATGTTGAATTTGGGCTTGAAGAATCTGATGTACCCGCTCAATCATGGGCAAGATATATCTTTGGTGTTTGCCGCGAAATAATTAAAAGAGAGGGAATCGTCCTTGGCTTTGACGCCGTTTTTGGTGGCAATGTTCCGCTTGGGGCAGGATTAAGTTCATCAGCAGCATTAGAAAGCTGTTTTGCTTTTGCCCTCAACGACCTTTTCAATAATAATTCCATAGGAAAATTTGAACTTGCACGTATTGGACAATCAACAGAACATAACTATTGCGGCGTTAATTGCGGAATAATGGATCAATTTGCCTCTGTAATGGGAAAAAAGGGACAATTGATGTGCTTAGACTGCCGCTCAATGGAATATGAATATCACCCATTTGATCCTCAAGGTTATAAGTTGGTGCTCATTGATTCAGTTGTAAAACATGAATTGGCCGATTCGCCCTACAACAAACGCCGTCAAAGTTGCGAACGTGTAGCGGCACACCTTGGCATAGATACTCTTCGCGATGCTACAATGGAAATGCTTGATGCTGCTAAATCTGAAATTAGTGCAGAAGATTATTCTCGCGCTAAATTCGTCATCGAAGAGAAAGATCGTGTATTGGCAGTGTGCGCAGCTCTTGATGCGGGAGACTACGAAACAGTTGGCCGTAAAATGTACGAAACGCACGAAGGGCTTTCTAAAGACTATGAAGTAAGCTGCGAAGAACTTGACTATTTAAACGATATCGCACGTCAATGTGGGGTTAGCGGTTCAAGAATTATGGGTGGCGGTTTCGGTGGCTGCACCATAAACCTTGTCAAAGATGAACAATACGATGATTTCATTGCTACCGCAAAAGAAAAATTCGCATCTAAATATGGTCATGAGCCCAAAATCTATCACGTAAATATCAGTGATGGAGCACATAAAATACAATAACATCTTTTTCAGTAAACAGATCTGAAAATGGTCTGTTTACTGAAAAAATTTACCAACTTAGTCATATTTTATTCCATATTTTAATACAAAAAAACAATTCATTTATATCCTATACCAAGACATTAAGGTTTTTATTGTCATTATCTGCAAAGAAACGTTAAATAAAGGCTTTCAAGATAAAAAAAATCTCTAAAAAATTTTGAGTATTGGAAATTTGGCGTAACTTTGCAGTGTTTTTGAAGCAAAAATGTTTTATTACTAAATCAAAACGAAAATGAAAAAGTTAGTTTTAATGCTTGCCGTTGTATTCAGCGTATCGCTTTTCTCTTGCGGCAACAAAGAACAAGCTGCTGAAGCTGAAGCTACCCAAGAAGTTACTGAAGAAGTAGCTCCCGTTGTTGAAGAAGTTGCTGTTGTAGAAGACAGCCTCAACGCAGCTGGTGACTCTGTAGTAGAAACCGTAGCAGAAGTTGCAACTGTAGCACAATAATCGACTACACAAGCTTAGAAATAGAGGCCACCTTTGGGTTAGGTCTCTTTTTTTGCACCTATATCAGCAATCCGCCCTACTTATATAAGCGGATTGCTTTTTTATATTAAAAATCTTTTCAGATATTGCATTCCGTTTTGGAATAGTGATGACTGGCATTACACTCCTTTAAAGTACGATCTACAACTACATGGCGATTAGCCATAGCAGCAATAGCCGTTATTTCATGGCTTACTAAAAGAATAGTAGTAGACAATGAAAGCCTCTCTATTATATTATAGAGTTTGGATTCAAAATGTTTATCAATATAGCTCAAAGGTTCATCTAAAACAAGTAGCTCCGGCCTACATACAATTGCTCTTGCAAACAACGCCCTTTGCAACTGCCCACCAGACAAACGACCTATAGGCCTATCGGAAAGATTTTGCATTTCTGCCATGTTGAGAGCATCTGCAATTAAAGATCGTTTTTCTGCTTTAGACAAATCCTTTTCTGCCAACAGCCCGGAGGCAACAACTTCTTCAACCGTTATAGGAAAATGGGAATCTATTGTATTTTTTTGTGGAAGATAACCTATCTTTTGAGGGCGCGAAATCTCCTCTCCTTCTTTATAAAACACAACTTTGCCTCGTGTAGGCTTTAATAAACCCAATATAATTCGCAACAACGTTGTTTTTCCTCCTCCGTTAGGACCTGTAATAGCAATAAAATCGCCTTTGTCTACCTTAAAATTTATAGACGACAATATTTGCCTTTCTTCCCTGAAGAATTCCACACCACATAGCGATAGCAGAGGTAATCCTGATTCTTGAGAATAGCTGCAATGCATATTATGGCTTGACAAGTTCATTTACTATAAGATTTAATTGACCTTCCCAATCTTTACTCAATGGTTCAACCACAACTAATCGGGAACCGATTTCACTATTGAGTACTTTGGCTTGACGTGAATCGTATTCACGCTGAAAGAAAAATATTTTTACGCCTTTTTCACGAGCTTGGTCTATAACACTACGAATCTGCTGCGACGACATCTCCTTACTCTCTTGTCCCACTGATATTTGTTCCAATAATCTCTTGCAAGATACGATAGCGATGGATGCCATACAGCAAATGCATGTACCGGGTCAGCAGATAAACGCAATTTCAAAGACTCATCTATAGAATCTACATGGTTATTGAACTTTGAAAGACGGCTGTATATTGAATCTTTCATATGTGGATAAGTCAGTACAAGAGCTTCAGCCATATTGGAACCAACTATTTTCATGCCAGAAGGCGACGACCAAATATGAGGATCTCCGCAATGCTCGTCTTCATGTGAGTGCCCATGTGAATGTGTGCCGAATATATATTTTATGCCCTTATCGCTTTTATATGTCTTAACGTTATCTGAAAGATTCGCTGCAAATTTATCTTCAAATGGCAAAGACCCTACAGCAAGAAATAAATCGGCTTTATCGGCCATGAGACGTTTTGCGGCAGTAGGCTCAAATGTCTCTGGATCTGAACCCCTGTCTAAAAGAGTGATTACTTTAAAGTCGTCTTTTACTAAAAAATCCATGACATACTGCTGCGGTTCTATGCTTACCACTACAATAGGTTTTTCCGACTGCCTGCCAGAAGAAGAGTTATTGCAAGCTGCCGGAAAAAGGAAAAGAGACAAGGACAGAAGCCAAAGTTTATTCATTGGCAAGAAGTTTTTTTGCCATAGCAGCGGCAGCCTTACGACCGTCGCCCATTGCAAGAATAACTGTAGCTCCACCCCTCACGATATCTCCACCGGCGAAAAGAGTTGGAATGGAAGACTCCAATGAGTTATCAACTTCAATCGTTCCCTTACTTGTAACGTTCAATCCCTCTATGCTATTTGGAATTAATGGATTAGGAGAAACTCCAACACTCACAATAACCTGGTCTACCTCAATATCGTCTACCGCACCCGGGATAGGTACAGGGCTTCTACGTCCTGATGCATCTGGCTCACCCAATTCCATACGCTGTATACGCATAGTTGTGACACGGCCTCGATTATCGGCAAGATATTCCACAGGATTACAGAGCGTGAGGAATTCTACTCCTTCTTCTTTAGCATGAAGAACCTCCTCTACTCTCGCCGGCATTTCGGCCTCGCTGCGCCGATATACTATCATTGCTCGCTCTGCTCCCATGCGCTTTGCGGTTCTCACAGAGTCCATTGCAGTATTGCCGCCTCCTATTACTGCAACATTCCTGCCACGGAGTACCGGAGTATCGCTCCACGATTGGCCTGCGCCCATAAGATTAATGCGGGTAAGATACTCGTTGCTGCTCATTACACCTATATAATCCTCGCCAGGAATACCCATAAAACGTGGCAAACCGGCACCCGATGCCACAAATATACCTTTATAACCGGAATTGAGCAAATCGTCGTAACTTAGGGTCTTACCTACAACAACATTTGAATGAAAAGTAACACCAGCACTTTTAAGCCCTTCAAGTTCATAATCTACAACCGTATTGGGCAAGCGGAATTCCGGTATACCATATTTGAGAACACCGCCAATTTCGTGGAGTGCCTCAAACATATCTATCTTGAAACCACGGCGAGCCATATCTCCTGCAAAAGAAAGAGAAGCCGGACCAGAACCGACAACAGCAACCTTTATTCCTAAAGGAGCATTTGGCGTCTCAGATATGTCAAGTCGTTCTGTCCTTGCTGTATCTGCGGCAAAACGTTCAAGGTAACCTATTGCCACAGGTTGTTTTTTCATCTTATTGTATATACATCTGCTTTCACACTGCCTTTCCTGTGGGCAAACGCGACCACAAACCGCAGGAAGCGCACTCGTACGCTTAAGTGTGCGAGCAGCTTCTCGTATATCACCTCTTTGTATATTCTTTATAAAACCAGGAATGTCTATATTTACAGGACAGCCTTCTACACATGTCGGATTAGGACAATCCAAACAACGGGTCGCTTCAGTATTGGCTTGAAGAGGTGTTAACCCAAGGTTAACCTCGTTGAAATTCGTTATACGCACGTCTGGAGCGAGCATATTCATTACCGTACGCGGTATAGCTGTACGTTCTTTTGCAGGCATGGCATCTCGCAAATCTTTGCGCCATTGTGCATCGCGTCCTTTCTTTGAATCAAAATCTTCCATAGCCTATCAACTAATAGTATCGTAAGCCTTCATTCTCATTATCATCTCGTCAAAATCTACTTGATGAGCATCAAATTCAGGTCCGTCAACACATACAAATCTCATCTTGCCTCCAACTTTTACACGACATGCACCACACATGCCTGTTCCATCTACCATTATGGTATTGAGAGAACAAATAGTGGGAACATTATATTTCTTTGTCAAGAGCGAAACAAATTTCATCATCACGGCAGGACCGATAGCCACAACCTCAGCCACGTTCTCTTTAAGTATAACGTTCTCCACTCCAGCTGTTACAAGACCTTTCGTCCCGTAACTGCCGTCATCAGTCATAATAACAACTTCATCGCTGTGTTGGCGCACTTCTTTTTCAAGAATTATCAAATCTTTTGTTCTTGCAGCCAAAACGCTTACAACCCTGTTGCCAGCGGCTTTCATGGCCTTGATAATCGGTAACAATGGAGCTACACCCACACCGCCGCCACAGCATACAACCGTGCCTTGGCGTTTTCCAATATCTGTAGCACGTCCAAGCGGACCGACAAGATCGGTCATAAAATCACCTGGTTCCAAAGCACAAATTTTTTCAGTTGAAACGCCTACTGCTTGTACAACAAGCGTTATAGTGCCATTTGACACATCTGCATCTGCGATAGTAAGAGGTATTCTTTCTCCTCCTTCACCGCAACGAACGATAACAAAGTGACCGGGTCGGCGAGCTTTAGCTATCTCCGGAGCAAATAAAACCAGTTTTACGACTTTTTCCGAAAATCGTTCTTTTTCTAAAATTTTATACATCTCTTCAATCTAAAGATAAAAGCCCGGCAAACTACTCTGCTCCGAGCCGTTTACGATAGAAAACGAAATCGCGACCAAGATATTTTTCTCTTACAACAGGATTCTGTGCCAACTCCTCGCTCGTGCCCTGA
>CAJTUG010000018.1:37662-39156 GCA_910579605.1 uncultured Muribaculaceae bacterium
TATACGACCCTCAAAAAGAAGATAGGCACGGTCGGTTATTCGCAACGTTTCCTGTGCATTATGGTCGGTTATGAGGATACCTATATTTTTGTCTTTGAGTTTATAGACAATCGATTGGATGTCCTCTACAGCAATCGGGTCTACACCGGCAAAAGGCTCGTCAAGCATAATGAACTTGGGATCTATTGCAAGGCAACGAGCAATCTCTGTTCTTCTGCGTTCCCCACCGGAGAGCTGATCTCCCAAATTCTTTCTAACTTTCTGCAGGCGGAATTCTGCCAAAAGATTCTCAAGTTTGTCTTTTTGTTCTGCCGGAGACATCTTTGTCATTTGCAAGACCGCTCGAATATTATCTTCTACACTCAGTTTCCGAAAGACTGAAGCCTCTTGAGCAAGATAACCTATTCCGTTCTGCGCTCGTTTATATACCGGAAAATCAGTTATATTCAAGTCATTGAGGAATATTTGCCCTTCGTTTGGCTGAATAAGGCCTGTAGTCATATAGAACGTAGTTGTCTTTCCAGCTCCGTTTGGGCCCAAAAGACCTACTATTTCACCTTGTGTAACATCAATAGATACATGGTTAACAACAGTACGTTTACCATATTTCTTAACAAGATTATCTGTCCGAAGAACCATTTTATTTTCTTCAGCAGCCGCTTCAGCTATAATCTCTATTTCGTTTTCGGCTTCAACACCTTGGACAGCGCGAAATTTTTCACCGTCTTTTTCTACAAAGGGACTCGGTATTTCCTCCGGAGTCTCTTTTGCATTATTGAAACGAGACAAAATACCCATTATTGGCTAACCTCTTTAGATAGGATACCTCGTGACTGAGAACGATGCAGCCTGCTTTCTATATAGTCTGTAAGAAGATTTATAGCCACCGTATTACTGCCGCCTTGAGGAACGATGAGGTCGGCATATCGTTTAGATGGCTCTATATATTGGCAGTGCATGGGTTTGAGGATTTCCTGATAACGATTTATTACAATCTCCGGTGTACGCCCACGCTCTATGCAATCACGAGCTATAACACGGATTAGACGATCGTCGGGATCGGCATCAACAAATACCTTTATATCAAGCATATTACGTATTACGGGATCGGTGAGAACGAGAATACCCTCTACAATAACCACATCCGAAGGAGTTACATCTACCGTTTCGGGCTGACGTGTGCAAGTGAGATAAGAATAAGTTGGCATGGCAATGGTTTCACCTCTTTTTAGAGCCTCCAAATGCTTCACCAACAAAGTCCATTCAATAGCATTGGGTTCATCAAAATTAATTTTAGATCTGTCTTGTGGGGGAATATGGCTCAAATCCTTATAATAAGAATCTTGAGGCATCACTGCTACCTCACCAGAAGGGAGGCTGTTGATTATTTTATTTACAACGGTAGTTTTCCCGGAACCCGTTCCGCCGGCTATACCAATGATAAGCATCGTTTTCAGTTCGTTTAATGGATATTCTTGCAAAATTACAATTTTT
>CAJTUG010000019.1:0-29112 GCA_910579605.1 uncultured Muribaculaceae bacterium
GTATATCAGCGATTAAAAATCTTTTCAACTGTCTGCGTACCGTCGGAATAATTGGTCTTACGCAACAAGAGCCCATGGCTGCGAGCATCTGCCGGCCTTCCCATAATATCGGTATAACCGACTTTTATCGGTTCGGCTTTAATGGTTGAATTTAAAACACCGCTTCCTGAGCTTACAACTGTTCCGTCGGTGTATACAATATCGGATTTAACTACTTTTGACCCATCGCGATAGCAGTTTTGCAGTCCAACTTTTGCAACAGTTGTATCATAATAATATGCCTCGTGGGTTATACCGTAGACAGAGAAATCCCAACCATCGGAATAATCCCATGGGATATCGGGGGTACCCTCTATTAATTCTGCAAGTTGGCCGTCGAAAAATACATTATAATACATGTCTGCAGTATCCAGAATATCGCCATCGGTACTTATTCGCGGAAGATCAAACTGCAATGCCCCGGTACCAAGCACAGAAGCCGGCATAAAATTCAGAATTACCGGATTTTGGGGAATATGAGCACTATTTGTCGGTGCGGTACGTATGAGCGGTTTATCGAGGAGCTCCGAGTAATATGGTTCAGTTGTTGAAGCGTTGATTAAAATGGCGTCGCTCGTTGTCATTATCTTTGTAGCTTCATCATATGTAAACTTGACGTCGCTTGCAAGATGTGGAGTCATCACCATGTCTCCCCAATCGGGGTCTTCTTCAAGACTCATTGTCGCACCCCAGAAAAAGGACACGTGTTGATTGTCTGGATCAATACCGAGGAATTGACCCGAATCAAAAACAATACCGTTATCGGCGCGAACACCTTTTATCCAACATTCTTGGATTGCAGGAGCTATTCCTTGGATATATACGTCGGGGCCGCTAAACCCTACATTTACATAGTGGCCGTCGCCGCCATATGAGCAAACCCATTTTTCTGTTGTTATTCCGTCGGGTACTTGGGTAAGGTCGGCGCTGAAGGGTGTATATTGGCATGAAAGTTCACCGTAATCCATAAAATAGCCATCCCAAATCAAGCCAAGCATAGAAAAATCGGTCTCGTCAAGTTGCCTTCCGAAATTTTCGCCGTCTATTTTATATTTCAATTGGCATTCGCCTTCGACCGGCACAAATTCAATTTCGCCAAGATCCTCGTCAAGTACACCGGTGAACATAGTGAGATAGAACTCGTAGGGTTCTTCTTCGGAATCGCCTTCTGCAATTTCAATAAGTTGAGGGAGATCAACGACAATCTCGTCTCCGACTACTTTTCCCTTGAGATAGCTTCCGGTTTGGTAAAACAACAATGGATTTTTGATATATACCGAACCGTCTTGACACCAAACTACCTCGGTGTAGAAACCCTGGTCTGAGCCCATTTCAGCCCAAAAACCTTTGGAGTACAATCCTGTACCAGAACGTATATAAGTCTTGATATCGCCTTGTGGGGCTTCGGTGATGGGGCCAGCAGATTCCGATACCGACGTAGGTCTGAAAGACGTCGGCTCGGCTTTCCGTACTTTTGTTTTACCGGAATGATGTTCGCTTGCAATCCTGACAAATGATTGCCGTGGTTGATGTGTGTCGAGAGGTGTTGCGGCAGAGGCATACATCAATATACCTGAGCCTAACAGAAAGAGTAAAGTTTTTCTCATTGCTTTTGGAATAACATATAATTAGACATATTGATAGTTGTGACAGCAAAGTAAGTGCTTTATTCTCAAATATGCAAGTTTTACACAACATTTTACTATTCAATAGGCAAAATTACTAAACTAAGCCTTTATCTCGGACGTAATACTGACTACAAACTCATAAGAATCGGCCAATCATTTTTATTTGGATAAAAGGCACACTTTTGGTAATTTTGCAACGGTATGAATCAAAACGGCATTTATAAATGGGCGTTTATCAACAAGGTGAGCGTCGCAATCATTAATTTCGGAGTGAACATCGCTTTAGCGCGTATGCTCACGACGTCAGATTTCGGTCTCCTTGCAATGATTGCCATTTTTACTGCTGTTGCCTATGATCTTTCAAACTGCGGATTAGCCGACGGAATCATACATAAAGCAAATCCCACCGACACAGACTATTCCACCGTATTCGTTTTCAACGGCGCTTTGGGATTATTTTTCGGCCTTTCGTTCTTTTTGGGAGCGCCCTTGGTTGCACGGTTCTTCGGGCATGAGGAACTCATAGGTATAATGAGAGTATTGGGAGTTTGCTTCTTTTTCCAGACCTTGTCGCTCATTCAAGAGACACGTCTCCGAAAAGAATTGAAGCTCAAGACTATATGTTTTGTACATGTAGGGTCTACAATTACAGTTTCTACATTAGCAATATGGGCAGCTGCCAATGGTTATGGCTATAAAGCTTTGATTTGCACACAAATACTCTTATCGTTGGTGGTTTTTATTTTCTATGCCTTTACTACCCGTTGGTTTCCACGTATACGCTTCAGCATAAAATCATTTAAAGAATTGTTCTCCTACGGATGGCATCTTTTGCTGTCGTATTTATGCAATCTCATAAGCGTAAACGTAAATACATCATTTTTAGGACGTTATTACCCGTCGCCCTCTATGTCGGGTATATATTTCCAAGGAGCAAAACTTGCAGCTGTCCCGTTTAAAGTTAGTGAAAGTTCTCTCAATTGGCCATTCTTTGCCGTAGCTGCCAACGAAACCGACCCGTCTAAGCGCCGTCAGCTCATATGCAACATGTTTTCCACAATCCTCGGCATAAACGGTACCTTAACCCTTTTCTTACTTGTTATAGTTTCTCCCGGGATAAGGCTTCTCTATGGCGACCAATGGCTCGGGGCTATACCCATTTTCCGCATCTTGGCATTGGCACAATTCTTCATAGCTTTACGTAATTTCTTCCAGACCATTTGCAAAGTTCACGGGAGCACTTTCTTTATCCGTAACATGGCATTTGTGGAACTCACCGTTCAACTGCTCCTCCTATTTGCTTTCTACCGCCAAGGCATAGTGTGGATTGCATGGACACAAAGCGCAGGAGTATTTCTGTCGGTTACAATCTATTCTTTATACTGCCGTAAATTTATGGGCATGGGCATGAGGCAACTATTATCGTCGGCTATAAGCACTCTCAGTCTCCCTGCTATAGCAGCCATAGCCGGCACCGGTACCGCAATAGCACTATCTTCTTCGAGCCCATTGGTTGGCTGCATAGCCATAGCAATCGTTTTTGCTGCAGTGGTGATAGCATTGGGAGAATGGAAAAAACCGGCATTCTACCTATCAATACGCCGTAAATTAATAAAATATTAACTTTCTAAAGAAAACACAGAAAGGCGATTTTCCTTTTTTTACCAATTTTCTTGCATATTTGACAAGCGAAAAAAGGGATAATTTTCTTATCTTTGCAGCCGAAAAAATGTTGTAGAACATATTTTTTGGCAATAATCACATTTACACAATCTTGAAAAATACAGATTTCAAAAAATAATATGAAAAGAAAATTTTTATCCATGTTGCTCGTTGCAGGAACGCTATGTGCATTAAGTTCTTGCGGAGCTAAAGACGCCCAAACCCAGCAGGGAGCACCCGCTCCTGAAATTGCAGTTCTAACCATAGAACCCTCTACAGCAGAATTCCAGAATTCTTACCCGGCTACAATCAAAGGAAAAACAGATATTGCCATTCGTCCGCAAGTAACAGGTTTCATCACAAAAGTGCATGTAGACGAAGGCCAACACGTTCGCCAAGGCCAGACCCTTTTCACTATCGATCAAGTGCAATTTCTCGCAGCGGTAGAACAAGCCAAGGCTAATGTAGCCTCTGCACAAACTGCGGTATCTACAGCCGAAATAACAGAGCAAAACAAAAAAATGCTCTTAGATAAAAATATCATCAGTCATACAGAATGGCAACTTGCGGCCAACCAGCTGGCACAGGCAAAAGCAACTTTGGCACAAGCAAAAGCAGCATTGACAACGGCCGAAAAAAATCTTTCGTATACCACAGTAACCGCACCGAGCAATGGTGTCGTGGGCACGATTCCCAATCGCGAAGGTTCTTTGGCCTCGCCATCGTCGGCACAGCCTCTGACAACCATTAGCGATAACTCCGACGTTTATGCTTATTTTTCTCTCACAGAGAAAGATATTTTGCAACTTACAGATTCCACTCGCATAGAAGCAGGAATTTCTGCAATGCCTGCAGTCAAGCTTGTTTTGGCCGACGGCTCCGTTTACCCCTTGGAAGGAAAAGTAGCTACCGTTTCCGGGGTTATAGACCAGAGCACCGGAGCGGCATCAGCGCGCGCACTCTTTGCAAATCCCGACGGCCGTCTCCGTAGCGGCAACAGCGGCCAAGTTGTTTTCCCTCGCCACAGCGAAGGCGTATTGGTGATACCCCAACGCGCGACATACGAAGTGCAGGATATCCGCTATGTCTACACTCTTGACGGCGATAACAAAACGGTGGCAACACAAATTACCGTGCAGCCCTACGATGACGGTAAGAATTTCGTGGTAACATCCGGCCTTAACCCCGGCGACCGCGTGGTAGTTGAAGGCGTGGGCACTACAGTGCGCCCCGGAATGCAAATCACTCCCAAAGCACCGGCTGCACAGTAAAACCAACCAAACGTTTAAGCAATGAAATTAGACAGATTTATCAACCGTCCGGTACTGTCGACGGTAATCTCTATTTTTATAGTGCTTCTGGGTATCATCGGCCTTACCTCGTTGCCGGTGACACAGTATCCGGATATAGCACCTCCTACTATCTCCGTTTCCACCACCTATAGTGGTGCCAATGCTGCCGCGGTGCTCAACTCCGTTATTGCCCCTCTGGAAGAATCTATCAATGGTGCAGAGGGCATGACCTATATGGAGTCTACCGCAACTAATACGGGCTCTGCTACCATCAACGTATATTTTGAGCAAGGTTTTGACCCCAACATGGCAGCAGTAGACGTGCAGAACCGTGTATCTGCAGCAGCAAACCTTCTTCCAGCCGAAGTAAACCAAGTAGGTATCCAAACACGTAAACGCCAGACGTCCATGCTTGTGGGTGTTGCATTGGTCGATACGACAACGGTTCCGCGCTACTCGTCGGAATTCTTGGACAACTACATGAAAATCAACATCATTCCCGAGTTGCAGCGTATCCAAGGAGTCGGCGACGTAATGTCGTTTGGCGCCGACTATTCCATGCGTATATGGCTCAAGCCTGAGGTAATGGCACAATACCATCTCATGCCTGCCGACATATCTGCAGCCCTTGCCGAGCAGAACGTAGAGGCTGCTCCCGGTGCATTCGGCGAACAAGGAGACCAATCGTTCCAATACATCATGCGCTACCGAGGCCGCCTGACGACTCCCGAGCAATTCGGCGACATCGTTGTCCGCACCGGCCAAAACGGCGAGGTTCTCTATCTTAAAGACGTTGCCGATATAGAATTGGGTCGTGTCACCTACGGCTTTGCCAACAAAAACAACGGCCAACTGGCAACTATGGCAATCGTATTCCAGACACCAGGTTCAAATGCTACCAAGATTATCGAAGACTGCCTGGCACTGGTAGACAAAATCAAAAACGATTTGCCCGACGGCTGCGACATCATGGTGCCTATGAACAACAACGATTTCTTGTTTGCCTCCATCAACACTGTGATACACACACTTATAGAGGCATTCATCCTTGTGTTCTTCGTGGTATACGTGTTCTTGCAAGATATACGTTCTACAATTATCCCGGCTATTGCCATCCCTGTGGCTTTGATTGGTACTTTCTTTGTGATGAACCTCATAGGGTTCTCCATCAACCTCATTACCTTGTCGGCTCTCGTGCTTGCGATTGCCATTGTGGTCGATGATGCCATTGTGGTGGTAGAGGCTGTCCATGCCAAGTTGGACCAAGGCTACCAATCGTCGCGCCGTGCTTCTATCGACGCTATGGACGAAATAGCAGGAGCATTGATATCCATTACTTTGGTAATGATGCTTGTGTTTATCCCGGTATCATTTATGCCTGGAACGGCCGGCGTGTTCTACCGCCAATTTGGTATCACCATGGCTATAGCCATTGCGTTCTCGGCCGTCAATGCATTGACCCTTTCGCCTGCACTTTGTGCGGTGTTCCTCAAGCCTCATCATGTAGAAGGCCAAGAAGATCCGTCGTTGCGCGAGCGCTTAGGTCAGGCCTATAGTGCCGCCGGCCAGGCAGTTGCCCATACGGCACGTCGCCGCTTTGCCTTAGACATACATCCATTGATTACGTTCTTCCTCCTTGTTGCCACAATCACATTCATGGTATTAGGCTATTTCAGCTTCCACAATGTGGCTTTAAGCTGTCTTGCTTGGGCTGTGGCTATAGTAGCTGTTTTGGGACTTTTTGGCAAACGATTCCACAAATCGTTTGAAAAGAATTTCGGCAAACTCCTTGAAAGCTATAAAAAAGGTGCGTCGTGGATGGCTCGCCATAAAATAATATCGTTTACAACAGTGGTTGTCTCTATTGTAGTGCTTGTATGGCTGATGGCGACAACACCTTCTGCCATGGTACCAAACGAAGACACCGGCGTTGTTTTCGCCATGGTCGACATGCCGGCAGGTTCGTCGCAAGAACGTACTCAAGAAGTGCTTAACCAGATAGATTCTTTAGCCGCTCAGATTCCGGCAATCCAATATCGCCAAATGATTAACGGCTATAGCTTTATTGCCGGCCAAGGCCCTACCTATGGTGCGTTTATTCTAAAACTCCGCAACTGGAGTGAACGAGGCAAAGGAGAAAGCGCCGACGATGTAATCAAACAGCTTTATGGCTTGACCGCACAACATGTGCGCGACGGACGTGTGATGATTTTCGCACCACCTATGATTACCGGCTACTCCACCACCAACGGTTTCGAAATGAAGATGCAGGACCGCACAGGTGGCGATATCAACCAATTCTTCGGTGTAGTACAAGGTTTCTTGGCCCAACTCAACCAACAGCCCGAAATCCAGGCTGCATACACGACCTTCAACCCCACATTCCCTCAGTATATGATAGATATAGATGCCGCCAAAGCAAAACAAGCAGGCATCAGCCCCTCTACCATTCTTTCAACTCTCCAGGGCTACTATGGCGGTATGTATGTATCCAACTTCAACCGTTTCGGTAAAATTTATCGTGTAATGATGCAGGCATCTCCGGAATCGCGTATCAATGTAGAGACCCTCAACAATGTGAAGATACGCAACGGCAACGAAATGGCTTCTATAGCCAATTTCGTGAAGCTTACCCGTGTCTACGGCCCCGACCTCATGAACCGATTCAACATGTTTACCTCTATCTCCGTTACCGGTACTCCTAATCCGGGATATTCTTCGGGCGAAGCCATCGCGGCAGTAGAACGCGTGGCGGCTCAGACACTCCCCCAAGGTTATGGCTATGAATATGCCGGTATGACACGCGAGGAAGCCGGAAGCGGCTCAGGAAACACAACGGCCACAATCTTCGGTCTTTGCCTCCTCTTTGTGTATCTTCTCTTGTCGGCACAGTACGAAAGCTATTTCCTTCCTTTCGCCGTTATCTTGTCCATACCCTTCGGTCTGGCCGGAGCGTTCATCTTCGCCAAAATGTTTGGCATATCCAACAACATCTACTTGCAAATCGCCTTGATTATGCTTATCGGTCTATTGGCCAAGAACGCCATCCTCATTGTGGAATTCGCGCTTGAACGCCGCATGACCGGCATGAGCATCTTCAATGCAGCAATTGCCGGCGCCGGTGCCCGTCTCCGTCCTATCCTCATGACCTCTCTTGCCATGGTTATAGGTCTTCTACCGATGATGTTCTCTACCGGCGTAGGAGCAAACGGTAACCGTTCGTTAGGCGCAGGTTCTGTAGGCGGTATGCTTATAGGCATGATTTGCCAAATCTTCGTGGTTCCGGCATTGTTTGTTGTCTTCCAGATTATCCAGGAAAAGGTGAAACCTATAAAATGGGAAAATCAGGAACGTGGCGGCAATATCGAGAACGAAATCGTACAATATGCCAAGTAATCCAACGAGAAAATTTTAAAGATATGAATTTCAATAAATTTTCACGCATTGCCTTAGCAGTGGCTTTTGCCACTGCCATGGGCAGTTGCGGAATATATACGTCGTATAAGACCCCCGAAAGCACCCCCATGACCAAAGCATATGCAGAGGCAAGGGAACTCCCTGTTGATTCTGCCGCTTTCGGCAATCTCCTGTGGGAAGACGTGTTTACCGACCCGATTCTGGCCGGTTATATCCGCGAAGCTCTCCAAAACAACGTCAACCTCCAGAACGCCAAGCTCAATGTCGACGTTGCAAATGCCAATCTTCTGGGCGCCAATCTTAGCTATCTGCCTTCGGTTGCCTTAGCCCCGACGGCTGCCATCGCCGGCAATTCCTATATAGACGGGACTTCCAAAACATATCAGATTCCGGCGTCGGTGAGCTGGGAAATAGATATTTTCGGCAAGCTGCGCAATAACCGCAAGGGAGCAAAAGCAGCCGTACTAAAAAGTGAAGCATATGCCCAGGCAGTCCGCAGCCAAATTATAGGAGCGGTTGCCAACACGTATTATGCTTTGACAGCAGTAAAAACCCAGCTGGAACTCCAACGCAACACCGCAGGATTGTGGAAACAGACCGTCAAGACCATGAGCGATCTTAAAGAAGGTGGTCGCGGAGTGACAGAAGCAGCCGTAGTTCAATCTGCTGCAAACTACTACAGCATACTTTCGAGCATTACAGACCTTGAAGCTTCTGTTGACCAACTCAACAACACAATGTCTTTATTGCTCAATAAGTTGCCGCAAGAATGGGAGACCACTCGCGCAGTAGATCTCCAAGTTCCCACCATTTTACGGGCAGGAGTGCCTATGGCAGAACTTGCAGCCCGTCCAGATGTCCGCGCAGCCGAGCAAGATCTCGCAGCCGCGTTCTATGCTACTAATTCGGCGCGCGCAGCTTTCTATCCGAGCCTCAACATAACAGCCAACGGCGGCTTCACAAATAGCTTGGGCACACTCATAGTGAACCCCGGGCAATGGTTCTACCAATTGGCCGGTTCCCTCACCGCACCCCTCTTCTCCCGCGGCCAGAACATAGCACGCCTAAAAGCGTCTAAAATCCAACAACAACAAACTCTAAACAATTTTGAATATACTATCTTGAGTGCGGCAGCTGAAGTGAGCGATGCCCTCACGGTATACGAAAAAAGCATTGAAAAATCTGCACACCTCAAACAAATGGTTGAGAATCTGGAGAAATCTGTAGAATACACAAACGACCTTATGCTCTACTCTACAGGTTCTACAAGCTACCTTGAGGTATTGACGGCTCAACAAAGCCTTCTTGGTGCTCAAATGAACCAAATATCCACCGACCTTTCCCGTGCTCAGGCAGTTATAAACCTGTATCAGGCTTTGGGTGGCGGACGATAAGCTAAATACCTTAAATTACCACTATGATCAGTCCTTTAGCACATGTAGACCCGGCGGCAAAAATAGGCCAAGGGGTAACGATCCACCCTTTCGCTTTCGTAGACCGCGATGCCGTGGTAGGCGATAACTGCGAAATTATGCCCTATGCAAGCATCTGCCGCAGCACTGTTCTGGGCAAGAATGTAAAAGTATACCAAGGAGCAGTCGTCGGGGCAGACCCACAAGATTTCCGTTGGAAAGGCGAGAACTCTATCTGCACCATAGGCGACAACTGCATTATCCGCGAACACGTGATTATAAATCGCGGATTCCGCGAAACTCATGGAACCGTTATCGGTGCCGATACTATTATTTGCGCCGACAGCCACGTTGGGCACGACTGCGTTATCGACGGCTCTTGCGTTCTCGGTAACGGCGTGACTATTGCCGGCGGCGTACATATAGAAATAGGGTCTATACTTTCTTCCAACGTGGTAGTTCACGAAGGAAGCCGTATAGGCAAATTTGCTCTCATAAAAGGAGGAACACGAATAAGTTCCAATGTTCCTCCATATACTATCATGGCACACAATCCGGCCACATATTACGGCGTGAACAACGTGGTAATGGAACGCTACTCCAAGCAGCCTTTCACCCCCGAAGAAATCGACGACGTAGCCAAGGCCTATCGCCATATCTATCAGACCCAAACGTCTACTTTCAATGCTCTGAAACGTATTGAAGCTGATATAGAGCCGAGCCGAGTGCGCGACGAAATACTGAATTTCGTACGCGGATGCAATCTCCGCATCACAGGCATACGTGTAGATTTGGCCGACTAATTTACACGGCACATCCCACAAAACTCCCTGAGAATAACTACTCTCGGGGAGTTTTTCATTTTCCCGATCATCAAATCAAAACCAAGATATGTTATAAAACATATCTATTACTTAATGCTTTCGATTAAAAAATTGTATCTTTGTGGCGTTTGTAAAAAGGAAAACACAATAATCAATCAAAGAAACGTTTTACTTAACTTGCTATTGAAAACTACACGGTAAATCAGTCCACGTTTCTATTTGTAAAACTAATGTTCAAAGGCTGATTGGACTTTTTCAACTGAAGATGAAACGAATTCTCATAGCGCCATTGCTTTTCGTTCTGCTGATATCAATTATTTCATCTTGTTCTACCGACAACAAAGAAGAACCGGAAATACCAGAGATAGAGAACGAAAAGTTGCCCTCCATTCTTGAAAAAGTAGATAACGATTTGGGCTCTGCCGTACTGGATGGCGAGATTACCACTACACAGCAAGCTATTGAATATGCTAAGCGTTATTCTGAATATTCCGGAAGCGAAACGCCTCAAGAAGGTTATGTCACTCTCCATTTTGGAGACTATGAATACTTTATCGATTTTACAGGGACAAGTGTTCTGCAATTTGATACAAACCATGAAGACGAAACAGATGTAGAAGATATCTGCCGGGATTATGAAAAAAATTTAGGAATCACATTTCCCAATTCTTCATCCCAAACAAAAGCAGAATCACGGGCAACCGACAGTTCTACCGGAGGCAATAGCTTGCTCACTCGCCGAAATATATTGGTATGGAACATGTTGGCTCAGGAAAAAGAGTTCGCATCTCTTTCTATATCCATCCCATCATATTTCAAAGAACTTAAAGACAAAGGTCGCGTTTTCACCTATGATATCCAGGAATATGCTCCCTCAAAGAACCACACCTCAGCCTACATGCTTTCCAGATTGCAGAAGATGGCCGAATATGATGTGGTGTATATAGCTTGCCATGGCAACCCCGATGGCACACTTTGCATACCGAGAGACGGCAGTTTTAATTCCTCGAGTTGTCCGGTGGGAATTATTTGTAATCAATACGGTAGATCCAAATATCTCAAGTTGAAAAAAGCATGGTTTGACCGATATGTTAAGACATCAAATAGTAAATTTAACTTGTCGTCTACAATAGTATGGGCCTCTGTTTGCTATGCTTTTAATGAAGGTGGAGCATTATATGATTTCTGCAAAGAAAATTCAGTGGCCGATTTTTATGGTGCAGACAACATTTGGTTTGCAAATACGTCTTTTGATAAATTTAAAAAATTTTACACCAAATTCATCAACGGAACTCCGTCGCACAGAGCATATTCTATTTTAAGAATGGACGAAGAGTATATAGGCGACACCAAAGAACATGGCCGTATTACCGGCCATTTCAAGATGATATCGCCATATCATTCTTTATCCTATTCTTACCCTCTAATAAGGAAAGTTGGGAGAGAGGCCCGTGCCACCTACATATTCTATAAAGGCCTGTTAGGCTCTATATATGGCAATAAATCAAGAGTGGCTACTCAAAATATATCGGTAGGATTTATAGCAACAGATAAAAATACAGGTAAGCAATTTTTATTACCCGTAAGTGCAGATAACGTTAATACAGACAACTACTATGTAACTGAATATGAAGGCGTATCGGCAATTTCGTTATCGTTAAGCAACGAAGCATTACCCCAAGGCACTTACCTCTGCAAGAGTTACATTGATTATGGAAATGGAGAACCGGAATATTCCGATAACGAAATCGAGATAGAAATATCCCATGAGTATTATACCAAAGAGCGCTACGATTTCAGCTACAAACGCCGATGGTTATATACAGAAACAGTTCTGGCCATTGAAAACGAATGGGTTACACCATTCGTATATAAATCTTATTCCAAGGAAGATGATTGGGATGACCATATTTACTTATACTGCAACAATGGGCGTTACTTTATTGAAATGCCCACTTTCTCATTTGGCAGATGGTCATACATAAACGTATTTGAGGTGGGAGAGAAATTTGAGACTAAAGTACCCAATTACTCTGATGAGGTGATGTTTGATGTTTATATAAATTCTACAGTAACTGATGATATAATTACTGCTGCAATTAAAATCAATTTAGACGCGAATGGGATGTTTTATAAAAGAGTGCACTTTGATTCGGAATTAACCATAGATCTTGAAAAACAAACAATGAGATATACCCGAAAATACGATCAAATTACTACCGGGACTTCCTTTTTTGCCAATATCGGTGAATATAGCAAATATGGAACAGCTGAAATGAAATACGAATATGAGCCTATAGACATGACCTGTACATCAGCATATAAAGGCAAATCAGACAAACCGACAGATTTCAGCAAATATCCGGGCGACGGAAGCGGGGACTGGCAATATTTCTATGTTCATCCTCAATAGTTTAATATTTAAAGACTCGCATGGGAGATATAGCAAAAAAGAATCGGCAGCTTTATAAGTTACCGATTCTTTTTTGCTATATAATATATTTCGCTATTTCTGTCCTTAGAAAATACCGTTTATACCACAGAATATCAAAACAAGATAACCGAGCACGAGGCCAACAGCACCCATGATGAGACCGGTTGTAACCATATATTTCTGCTTTATAAAGCCTGTGGCATCGGCCAAAGCGTTAGGAGGCGTGGAGATGGGGAGAACCATAGCAAGCGAAGAACAGATTGCCACACCGATGAGCAATGTGGATACACCGCCATAGCTTGCAAGATTATCGGCCATAGACGAGCCTGCAATAGCAAGGATTGGTACAAAGAGTGCTGCGGTAGCTGTATGGCTGATAAAGTTGGCCATGAGGTAGCACAACAACCCTGAGCCTATTATCACCACTAACGGCGACCATTGGTTGAAAGGTATAGCCTCTACCATGTTCTGAGCCAAACCAGACTGGCGCATAGCAACTCCCAAGGCAAATGCACCGGCAATCATCCAGAGGATACTCCAGGAAATCTGTTCCAAATCGCGCTTTGTAATCACACCGGCAATACAAAGAACACCGACGGGCAACATTGCAACGACATTGGCATTGACACCGGTAATAGAGTCTGTGAGCCACAAAAGAACAGTTACCGTAAAGGTGATATAAACAAGGATGTCTTTCAATCCTCCTTCGTGGTGCGACTCTATCTGCAAGAATATTGTTTTCTGTTTAAATGGGAAGAGTTTTTTGAGCATCATCCATGCAATAAACAAAAGTACAAGAGTAAGAGGCACCATAACCATCATCCATTGGCCGAAACCGATACCTAAATCCATACCGGCAGGATCATTCAGGAACTTGAGTGCGATGGCGTTGGGAGGTGTGCCTATTGGAGTACCCATACCGCCGATATTAGCCCCGATAGGAATAGCAAGAGCAAGACCTATTTTCCCTTTACCGTCGGCCGGGAGGGCTTTGAGAACCGGCGATAAGAATGTTAGCATCATAGCTGCGGTAGCCGTATTGCTTATGAACATTGAAAATATAGCCGTTACAAGAAGGAATCCGAGCAACACATTTTCCGATTTTGTGCCGAAGGGTGCAAGCATTACTTTGGCCAACTTAACGTCGAGACCGCTTTTAGTAGCAGCGATGGCTATAATAAAACCACCGATAAAGAGCATGATAGTAGGATCGGCAAAGCAGTGTAGAATAGCCGTGTTGCTGACAAGGTTAGAAAATTTCTCTCCCATCCCGTCGGTTTGGAAGAACCATAAAGAACTATCCGAGGTGCAAAACAGCAATAATACCACCACTACCAAAGAAGTCGTCCAGGCGGCCACAACATCAAACAACCACATCAAGGCTGCAAACGCAAATATTGCCAATACGCGATGCTGGATAGGATTGAGATCCGGCAAACCGTAGAGCTCCGATGGCGCAAGCCAAAGGAACAGAGGCAAACCTATGGCAAACAATAATTTCACCAACTTCACCCCAAGAGGATTCTTGTTGCTGCGGTGATTCTTTTTCCATTGGTGGTAAGACTCCACAAGATGGAAACCATGAAAAATTGTAAACATGATAATAATTGGTTTATAATTGGTTATGTAAATGTTCCAAAATATCCCATCCGCACAGACAGGAGCGTAAATAGTTGCCGCCGATTATAAATAACCGGCGAGAACAGCCTTTGTGCGGTCGCAATCACTGCGCCGACGTAAACAGCTGCATTAGTCGTTTTACGGTAATCTGTCACTTCAAAATCTAATCCACGAGATTATTGAAATAAATGTCGCACGGCAGGTCTCCTGACTTATCCCCCTGCCCGATGGCCTTCCCGGAGCCTCTGCCCCAGTGGCATAATGTATCAGACAGGTTTACAGGGAAATACAGTAGCGGGTCTGTTCAGGTTTTACACCTGATTCCCTTTTAATTACGGCAAAAAATAAATGCCTGCAAACCATTGCGCCTGCAAAATTAAGCATTTTATTCCGATTAGCGAAATATTTCAAAGTCACGAAAGCTTAAACGAGCGTATATGCCATCGACAAAAAACAGAACGATTGTTTGTCATCTCCTTTAGCAGCGGCATCTTTCAAAACCTTTTTTACCCCAAACCTTTTTTGGGTATTGTGAATCAATAAGTAGCGGAATTTTTTCCATAGCTCTAAATTTTTAGCTAACTTTGCAGATTGAAATACAGACACAAAAGCTAAAAAGCAATGAATATATCCTATAAGTGGCTGAAAGAGTATATCGACCTCAGCCTCACCCCCGACGAATTGGCCAAGGCCCTCACATCTATAGGCCTTGAAACCGGTAGCTTGGAAAAAGTGGAAACTATCCGAGGTGGTCTGGCCGGTATAGTCATAGGCAAAGTACTTACATGCACAGAACATCCCGACAGCGACCACTTGCATATCACTACCGTGGATTTGGGATTGGCCGACGGACCTGTACAGATTGTTTGCGGAGCGCCTAATGTCGCTGCCGGACAGACAGTGGTAGTAGCCACAGTGGGCACAACACTCTATGGATCTGACGATTCTTCTTTCAAAATCAAAAAGTCCAAAATCCGTGGTGTCGAATCGTTTGGCATGATTTGCGCTGAAGACGAAATTGGCATAGGTACCAGCCACGACGGAATCATTGTCCTTCCTGCCGAGGCCGATGCTTTTATTGGCCGTCCGGCTGCAGAGTATTTCAAAATAGAAGACGATTATGTGTTGGAAGTAGACCTTACCCCCAACCGCATTGATGCAGCAAGCCACTATGGAGTTGCCAGAGATTTGGCTGCATATCTCTCTTGCCACCAAAACGAAATTAAAGCCACACGTCCCTCTGATACAGATTTCGCTATAGACTATCCGGAAAAACCTGGTATAGATGTAGAGATTGAGGCTACCGACGGCGTGACACGCTATTGCGGTGTAACGATAGAAAACGTGACAATTACAGAGAGTCCCGAGTGGCTTCGCAATTGCCTTACAGCAGTAGGGCTACATCCTATAAACAATGTAGTAGACATAACAAACTACATTCTCTTAGGTTTGGGGCAACCTCTGCATGCTTTTGACGCTTCTACATTGAAAGACAATAAAATTGTGGTTCGTCGCGCAAACCAAGGCGCGAAATTCACAACTTTAGATGGTATTGAGCGCACCTTAGATGCTGCCGACCTCATGATTTGCGACGGAGCAGAAGCCAAATGCATCGCCGGCGTCTTCGGAGGCCTTGAATCGGGCGTGAAAGACTCAACCACTACCATTTTCCTTGAAAGCGCATGCTTCAACGCAACAAGCGTACGCCGCACGGCACGTCGCCACGGCTTGAGCACAGACTCTTCTTTCCGTTTTGAGCGCGGAGTAGACCCCAACGGCTGCCTCTATGCTCTGCACATAGCAGCTCAAATGATTTGCAGCATTGCTGGTGGCAAAACGACAGGTAATGTAGTTGACTATTATCCGGCTCCCGTTGCTCCATATCATGTAGATTTCAGCTTCAACAAGTTCTTTGCCCTCGTTGGCCGGAATATAGAAAAAGATACCGTTGTTTCTATCCTCAAAAGCCTTGAAATAGAAACAAAAGAGATAGACTCCGACCGCCTATCGCTTGATGTGCCAACATATCGCGTAGATGTACAACGCCCATGCGACGTATACGAAGACATTCTCCGAATCTACGGATACAACAACATTGCCATGAGCGACCGCCTCAATGCGTGTCTATCATTCAAAACCGCTGTAGATGCAGCCGACGACCTCCGTAGACGTATCGCAGAACAACTTTGCGGGGCTGGGTTCAACGAGATCCTGAATAACTCACTCACAGCCGAATCCTACTACACCGATTTGGCCGAATACCCTGCCGACAACTGCGTCCGCTTGCTCAATCCGTTGAGCCAAGATCTCAACGTAATGCGCCAGACACTGCTATTCGGAGGACTTGAATCGTTGGCTCACAACATCAACCGACGCAACCCGGACTTGGCATTCTACGAATTTGGGAATGTTTATTTCTACAACCCTGCTTATAGCTCTACTGCAGAAGAACCTCTCAAGCCCTATACCGAAGGTGCTCGCTTAGGTTTATGGCTCACAGGAGCATCCAGGCCGGCCGGTTGGCTGCGTCCACGTGAAGAATCTGCTGTCTACGACCTCAAAGCAACAGTTGCAAACGTGCTTGCCCGCTGCGGCATAACAACTGCCTTCGCTGCAACAGAACCTGGCGGAATATTCTCAGATGCCCTTGCTGTTACAGGGCCATCGGGCATAAAATTAGGCACTTTAGGTGTTGTAAATCCGTCGCTTTGCCGCAAATGCGACATAAAGGTATCTGTATATTTCGCAGAATTAGACTGGGACGCAATATCACGCATAGCAGCCAAGAACACCGTTCTTTATACGCCGTTACCAAAAACCCAAGAAGTAAAACGCGATCTCTCTCTCCTTTTGGACAGCAAGGTAACTATGGCAGAAATAGAAGCAGCTGTAGCACAAGCAGAGCGTAAACTACTCAAAAAAGTAGAATTATTCGACGTTTACGAAGGCGACAAACTCCCTGCCGGCAAAAAATCGTATGCTATCTCAATCTTCCTACAAGACACCGAAAAAACCTTACAGGACAAGCATATCGACAAAATAATGGCTAAAGTTATTGAAACACTCAAACAACGCTTTAACGCCGAACTACGATAACGACCAAACCGACTCTAAAAATTCAAAAACAATCATAGACCACTCCCATGGGAAGAGCATTTGAATACCGCAAAGCCCGCAAGCTAAAACGCTGGGGCAACATGTCGAGAACTTTCACCCGCATAGGCAAAGAAATTACCATCGCAGCCAAAGCAGGCGGACCGGATCCCGATACCAACCCTCGTCTTCGCGCTCTTATGCAGAACGCAAAGGCCGCAAACATGCCTAAAGACACCGTTGAACGCGCCATCAAAAAGGCCACCGACAAAGATGCCGGCGATTACAAAGAAATAACCTACGAAGGATACGGCCCACACGGCATTGCTATTTTCGTTGAAGCTGCCACCGACAACAATACCCGCACCGTGGCTAACGTTAGATCTTATTTCAATAAACATGGAGGTTCTCTTGGAACACAAGGTAGCCTCACATTCCTTTTCGACCACAAAAGTGTCTTTAAAATCAAACCCAAAGACGGGCTTAGCCTTGACGACCTTGAACTTGAGCTCATCGATTACGGTGTAGACGACCTCGGCCACGACGAAGACGAAGAAGGCAACGAACAAATTGTTCTTTACGGTGCTTTTGAAGAATACTCACACATCCAGAAATATCTGGAAGACAACGGCTTTGAAATCATCAGCTCTGAATTCGTAAGAATCCCCAACGACCTCAAAGACGTCACCCCTGAACAACGCGAAGCCATAAATAAGCTTCTCGACAAATTGGAAGAAGACGAAGACGTTCAGAACGTATTCCACAATATGCGCGAAGAAGACGAAGAATAACCTCCCGTCCCGATATTATCATCACATCATAAAACCGGAAAACGATACGTTTTCCGGTTTTTTTATTTTGTCTTAGATTTTTTGAATTTATTTGGATTCAAAATAAATATTATATATCTTTGCAATATCAAAATAATATCATACATAAAATATGAAAACGACTGAAAACAATTCTGAATTCTCCTACAACGGCATAACTATCAACGGTTTTGCGATGCTTGCCGTAACTCTTTTGCTCATTCCCGCACTTGCTGTATTCACAATTATAGCATCTGATAGCATAGCATTGAAAGTTTCGGTAATATGCATTCTCGCACTACTTTGGATTTTATCAATGGGCGGCTTCTTCATCCAGCAACCCAACCAAGCACGTGTGATGATTTTTTTCGGCAAATATTGCGGTTCATTCACCGGAACAGGATTCTATTGGATAAATCCCTTTATAAACGCAAAAAAAGTTTCTCTCAGGCTCCATAATCTCGATGTAGAGCCAATTAAAGTAAACGATAAAATAGGCAACCCCGTGATGATTGGCATGGTATTGGTGTGGCGAGTAAACAACACATATCGTGCAATCTTTGACATAGACGCCCCAACTGGTGTTACTATCAACAAACAAGGCAATGTGCAAAACATAACTCAAAACCACAACGAAGCCTTGACAAACTTTGTGCGCATACAAAGCGACGCAGCCCTTCGCGAAGTAACCGGACATTATGCCTACGATAACATAGATGGCCATAACGACCAGCTTACTCTTCGCAGCGGAGGTGAAGAAATAAACAACCTCCTGGAAGACAAAATAAACGAACGTCTTTCTATGGCTGGCATTGAAGTGGTAGAAGCGCGTATAAACTACCTTGCCTATGCTCCCGAAATTGCAGCCGTTATGCTTCGCCGCCAACAAGCTGCTGCTATAATATCTGCTCGCGAAAAGATTGTGGAAGGAGCCGTATCGATGGTAAAAATGGCTCTCAAGCAACTTGAAGACGAACAAGTGGTAGACCTTGACGACGAACGCAAGGCTGCGATGGTAAGCAATATGCTCGTGGTTCTTTGCGCCGACGAACCGGCACAACCAGTACTAAACACAGGTTCTCTTTATCAATAAGCCCAATGCCTCCCAAGAAAAACGGCAGCGAGAAAAGCTTCCTATTGCGAATAGATCCAGAAACAATGGAGGCTGTAGAACGATGGGCTGCCGACGAATTCCGCTCTGTAAACGGCCAACTGCAATGGATTATAGCCGATGCTCTCAAACGACATAAACGCTCTAAAAAACAAGTGTGACCCAGAAGGCCACACTTGTTTTTACTTATCAGTCAAATCTTATCCATCAGATTAAGTAGATAAATCAACAACCCTATAGACAATACCAGAATAAATATATAGAGCACGAAAGTGCCTATTACAAAAAGCACGACTCTCCTTATCCTTTTTTTAAGGCCTAAGTTTAGATGTCCGAGCGATTTATAGACACCGATGGATCCTACAACTAATATATAGATATTTCCAAGAATAGAAACGCTTATTGGCAACAACAAGTCAAATGGAGACAGAACCAATTGAAAAACAAGTATGGCATCCGACATATATATTGCAGCCATCAAGTATTCTGCAAAATTATATTTTGCCATGCCGCGCGTCCTGTTTATTAGCATAAGAACGGGTATGGCCGGCAAGAAAATCACAAGATATTGGATTACGGTAGATGTAGTTAAAAATTTAACAACCGTATAGGCTATATTCCCACTCAGGCTTGAGATATCAAAGATTTCCAATAATTCGTTTTTTGAACTTTCAGGCTCATGAATTATAGACCCTATAGCCACAAGTAGAAACGTGAGAATTAAAAGCAGCTGTACAGGAGCTGTATATTTCACCCTGCGCCCGTGGATATAATCTGATATCACCTTCCATGGAGCCACAAGCAACCGAGCACAAGTAAAAATCATCCCTTTGTTTATACGCGTCAACCCTGAGAATATATTCATAGCAAAACTTCTTGTAGACAAACGCTCTGTAGAAGTTGCCTGACCGCAATGATGGCAATAGTTGCCCCCGGTGGCGATAACCGCACCGCAATTCAAACATTTACGCTCTTCCATACCTGTTTTATTTACCATTGCAAAATTAAGCAAAAACTCGTGAGTATCACAAGATACAGCACTATTTTCCAGTCACAAATAGATAATATATCAGAGTCCTTTCTTGTCTTTAGAGTTTATGACATCACATGCTCCGGTTTTATTAGGGATATGTAAAAGACCCGCTTGAACATAGGCTCAAACGGGTCTTTAGTCTATATAAATATTATTTAACGCACCAGAATTTTCTTTGCTGGCATTCCGGGAGCTGTTGCAATATAGATACCCGGACGGAGAGAAGACAAATCGGCAGAATCTTCCGCAACCATAACTACTCGTCCGGTAATGTCTACAATGCTTATGACATAACCGATAGCAGCTATATTCTTGCCTTCAATATTCCAAGAGTCAACTCCGCGACCTACTTCATCAACCCCCGAATTCTTGTCATATAAGCGATATACAGCCATACCGTTGGCCGGGCAGTATTGGTATACGGTATAGTCTCTTTCGGCAGCCCGCTCAACAAAAAGCCAGTTGAACGTAGAGTAGTTTCCGCCTTCCTCATACCCTAAAGAACCTATGGGATCGACAGAACAGATAACCTTATCAAGAGAAATGTCGCGTATCGTAAAGCCGCCTTTATAATTAGCGCCGGAATTATGGAGCAAAATCTTGTTGCCTCCTTCAATAATGAAAGCGCAACCACCGGTAGAATTGCGATCCGGAGCCTTTGTAGAAGCACGAGACGTCGAGATATCCAAGTTGTTTCCTCCGCTATATTGCATAATGGAATTATTTCTCACTTGGTATATCCAGTTTTCCGGGTCATTGTTGATGGGCACTACATATCCGGCAGCGCTACCGGCATAGTTAAGACCCGATGCAGATTTAACGGAAGCAATGTTTCCGGAAATAATAGAAATGATATTAACTTTAGCTTCCTTATTTGGGAAAAGATAGATATATCCACCGTCGGCAGAAAGAAGATTGCCGGAGGCATTGATAAAGTTTGTCTGTCCAGCTACAGGAACTTCAATTTCAAGCCTTATTGGTTCGCTATAGTTATCGGGCATTGCGCCGGCAGGATAGATTATAAAGCTATGGGTATTACCAGAACTTTTGTCGTCGCGTACCACGATATTACCGGCGTCATCGCGAGCGCAACCCCAACCGGCTCCGCCGGGGATTAAACCAATACAACCGGTATTATCAAATATGTAGATAAGTTTATCCTCACAATCATTCACATAGAATTTACCGTCTACAGCAGTGCCTTGCTGAGCATTTGTTCCGTCTATATGATCGGGACGGTTACCTGTAGTGTTGGAAAGTATCCATTGGCGTTCCAAAGTAAGATTCATGTCTACCGGTTTCACCTCTTCTACAAAAGGATCAAATTCGTAGGTCATCATACCTTTAGCCGGCATAAATACAGAAAGTATACCGCCACGAGTCTCGCCTTGACGGAAATTAAGGCCTACAGATCCTTCTGCAGCCTCAAGTGCTGCACTGGCAGGAGTGAGGGTAGCAACACCGTCGCTGGCATCGTAAATCTGTATCACGTTGTCATTTGCAATTGCTGCGTATACTTTCGGGCCGTAACGCATAAAATCTATTGCTCTTACTTTACCGATATGAGAGGGCGATTCAGCCACAAGTTTGAACTCAGGCGCAAAAGAATACTCCCTCAGCCCGCCTTCGGGCATAATAACAATCACATTATCGCGTGTTGTCGGAGACGGATACATTTTAAAGCCTTCGGGCAACTCTGCCTCGCCGCTTAAACTACCGGTATATATACCATTGTCGAGCGAGAAACACCACAATTTGCCTTCACCATAAGCATAAAGTTTAAAATCACGCTCCGTACCGGAAATGGCAAAGGCTCCCTCAACAGCGGCCGGAGCGGCGAAAAAAGACTCGCCGGTCTCTACCAAGTAAAATTTATGTTCATAAAGCCCCAACAGATAGCCCGTAGTGCGAGCATATGAGGCCCATTCATAATCTTCGTCTTCAACTTCTACTGCTTCGCCGTTTTCTATCTGCCCAAACGAAGGTCCCCAGTATTTCCACGAGAAATCGCTGCCATATGCCTGCTCAAACTGAATATCTTTGAGAAAATCGGGATTTTTTTCGCTTATGAATTTCAGTTCATATTTACCCTTCATATCTGGAGTATAGTCGCTCACTGGAAAATCAGAATAGTTAGGGCGAATCAGGGCTTCCGGGTCAAGAGCCGGTAGATTCTTTTTGTCAAGGTTATCTGTGGTTATATAATCACAACCCATATTACCATAGAGCAAGTAGCCGTCGTCGGTATTTGTAGTCCACATGTTTACCTTGAGGTTCTTAGAGTGAAAACGGTCTACGGCAGCTTTGTCGAAATATCCTGATTGGATATCCACGTCCATACCCCACTCTACACACCAATCAAAATGATTTTTCCATGCAGAGCCCGTGAGGAACTGTAGTTTGATTTCAGGATAATTTTTGCGGATATACTCAAGGCATGGCTTCATTGAGGTCAAGATAATAACATTATCTATCATGTTCTCACCCTTGATAGCTGTGATGAGCTTGGGTATGTTGGTCTGGTCGTTGTTATTAATACCAGCAGTCCATTTAAGCTCCACAACCGCTCCTATACCTGCTTCCCGGCAAATGGTGAGATATTCGTTTACAGAACATATCTGTCCTGTATATTTCACTCCTCCACGAGTCTGCGACAGTGTTTCGCTCTTCAGTTCTTCTAAAGTAGACTCTGCTATTGTCTTAGTACCTCCAAGGCGTTTTGTATCGTCGTCGTGAGAGCACACAAAATAGCCGTCTTTGGTCATTTTAACATCGGTTTCCAAATAATCGTAACCGAGTTTAACACCGTTTTTAAATGATTCTTCGGAATTTTCAAGTCCGTAGCTGCTTCCTCTATGACCCACCAGCAAAGGTTGCGCCCATGCGCAAAAGCCAATGGCGAGAGCTGCAATACTGCAAATTAGTTGTTTCATTAATGGTATAGTTTTTAGGGTAATTTAATTTTATATTGCGTTGTGTGCAAATTTAGCGAAAAAATTTGAAAAATGCTGTCGTTGACAATCAAAATATTCATCATATACGAAACGGGTTCAAGGGTTTTGCGTTTAAGAATAATAGTGTTATCTTTGTAGTCTAAACATGATATTATGGAAGAAAAGAAATTATTCCTGCTCGATGCCTACGCACTCATATACCGCGCTTACTACGCACTTATGCGTGCGCCAAGAGTTACAAGCACCGGGTTGAACACCTCGGCTATATTCGGTTTCTGCAACACCCTTTTTGAGGTTATCCAAAAAGAGAATCCTGCCTATCTTGCTGTATGCTTCGATCCTGCTCACGGCAAGACTTTCCGCCACGAACAATATCCGGAATACAAGGCTGGCCGCGACAAACAGCCCGAAGATATAACACTTTCTATCCCATATATCAAACAGATTCTTGAAGCGCTGCGAATCCCAGTAGTAGAGGTTCAGGGCTATGAAGCCGACGACGTTATAGGCACATTAGCAAAAAAAGCCGGAAAAGAAGGCTTTACAACTTTTATGATGACTCCCGACAAAGACTATGGACAACTCGTAAGGCCTAATGTGTTGATGTACCGTCCGTCGCTCAAAGGACAAGGTTTTGAGATAAGAGGGCCTAAAGAGGTTTGCGAAAAATATGGAATAGATGCAACAACTCAAGTTATAGACCTTTTGGCTTTAGAAGGCGATGCTTCCGACAATGTACCTGGCTGCCCCGGTGTCGGAGAAAAGACCGCAATCAAGCTCATACAAGAATTTGGAAGCGTTGAAAATCTCCTTGCAAACACCGACAAACTTAAAGGTGCTATCCAAAAAAAGATTGTTGAAAATGCAGGACTCATACGCAAGAGCAAGGAACTCGTTACCATATGTACTGATGCGCCTGTAGAAATTTCGCCAGAAGACTTATTACGCCGAGAACCTGATTTCGACACTCTGAGAAAAATTTTCACAGAATTAGAATTCCGTTCCCTAATGGCAAAGGCGGGAATCTCACCTCTTAAAAGCGAAGCAAAAGATGACGGTACATCTCAACCAAAACAAGAAAACAGCCAACCGTCTCTATTTGATTTCCAAGAAGAAACGCCTGCTCATGTAGAAGAATTCAAAGCTCCCGAGGGGAATCTGCTCGTGCTTGAATCTCCCGAGGAAATAGCTGCGTTCCTCGCTAAGGCTATAGAACGCCGCGAAATAGGAATTTACGTTGCCGCTGATGGCTCTGAAGCTATGACAGCAACGCTACAGGGAATTGCTTTAGCTTACATACCAGACAGTACCGACAACAATCCTGTTGCCATATATATAAATTTAGCTACCGACAGACGCAGCGAGATATTAAGCCTCCTTGAACCTGTTTTTGCAAACAACAGAGTAACGATAGTTTCGGGCGACATAAAACGCGATATGCTCGTGTTAAAGCGCGTTGGCGTATATTTTGCCGGTGCGGCCTATTTTGATACCGCCGTAGCCCACTACCTCTGTGCTCCTGAAATGAAGCACGACATTCCAACATTGGCAATGACATACTTAGGATATAAGACAGCCGATGCAGATCTTAGTGTTTCCGATCGCCGCAAATCGCCGGCAGACACTACTGCCGTTGCCATAGAAAGAGCTGCCATATCACTGAGACTAATGCCGTTATTAAAAGCAGAAGCCGCTCAAAAAGGACAAACGAAGCTTTTGGACGAAATAGAAATGCCTTTTGTAGAAGTTTTGGCTTCTATGGAGTGGGAGGGCGCAAGAATTGATGTAGCAGAACTGCAGAAATTATCGGCAGAAATGACCGAGAGAGTTGAAAAGCTTGAAAACGAAGCATATGAAATGGCCGGACATCCTTTCAATGTAGGCTCTCCCTCGCAAGTAGGACAGGTTCTCTTCGGTGAAATGAAAATAGACCCTAAGGCCCGAAAAACCAAATCAGGCGCTTGGAGTACGGCAGAAGACGTGTTGGAAAAATATGCCAAAGATGTTCCCCTTGTAAACATAATTCTAAGCATAAGAGCTTTGCGAAAGCTTCTTGCCACATATATAGATGCATTGCCCAAACTAATAAACCCAATTACAGGGAAAATACATACTACTTATAACCAAACCGTTACAGCTACCGGGCGAATATCATCGGCAAATCCGAACCTTCAGAATATCCCTATACGCACCGACGATGGCCGCGAAATACGACGCGCTTTTATTGCCGATCAAGGTTGTCTCATTCTTTCTGCCGACTATTCGCAGATAGAACTTAGGCTCATGGCCGACCTCAGCGGCGACAAAGAAATGATAGATGCATTTCGCTCCGGCGCCGATATACATCGCGCAACGGCTGCTAAAATATATCACGAAAACCTTGGAGATGTAACCGACAACCAACGCCGCAACGCAAAAACAGCAAATTTCGGCATAATATATGGCATATCCGCTTTTGGATTGGCAGAGCGGCTTGCAATACCGAGAGCCGAAGCAAAAGCCCTTATCGACGGTTATTTAGCCACATATCCTCAAGTAGCCGAATATATGCAAGAAGCCATCGAAAAAGCTCGCATAGACGGCTTCGTTACAACTATAATGGGACGCAGGAGATATCTGCCGGATATTAATTCCAGAAGCAATACGGTGAGGTCTTACGCCGAACGAAATGCCATCAACGCCCCTATCCAAGGTTCTGCCGCCGACATAATAAAAGTGGCTATGGTAAAAATATATAGGCAGATAGAAAAAGAAGGTTTAAAATCAAGAATGATTATGCAGGTACACGACGAACTGATTTTCAACGTAGTACCCGATGAGCTATCACATCTTCAGGAACTTGTAGCACAAAACATGGAAAATGCCTATAAAGGAAAAGTGGCGCTTGAGGTTGCATCCGGAGTAGGAAAAAACTGGCTTGAAGCTCATTAAAACCTCTAATAATCCATTCGCTAATTATGGTACAGGATCGTAGCCGCTACCGCCCCAAGGATGGCAGCGGCAAATCCTTTTTATGGCAAGCCATGAACCTTTAACAGGTCCATGCTTCTTTAGTGCCTCCAATGCATAGCGGCTGCATGTTGGATTATACCGGCAACTCGGCGGAAAATATGGAGAAATGCAATAACGATAAAAATGTATTGGCAAAGACAATAACCATACTGCAGCTTTACTTATCAGTTTCATCGTTAGTCTTAGTGAAATGATGATGCAACGACGATAATATTTTTTTCACCGATTGCTCTACATCTCTATATGGAACAAGCTTATCGGCAACATAAATAAAGGCCAAATCTATTTTTTGCCCATGCCCCAATCTATAATCACGGTGAATGAGCCTGTAGGCTTCCCTAACACGCCTACGCATTAATACACGGTCTACAGCGTGGCGTAAACGCTTTTTTGGAATAGATATAAGGAATTGTATCTCCGCATCAGACTTGCGACCGTCGTTGCGCCGTGCCACGACACGCAAAGGATAAGAAAGACGCGAAAATTCCGCTCCGCCGCGGCCAAAGAGAGCATCTATGGCAACGGCGGAGCAAAGTTTTTCTTTTTTATACAGCCCTAAAGACTTCACGGCCAGCAAGGCTTATTTTGAATTTTGTGCAAGGAAACGGTCTATTGCTGCTGGCATTGAAGGAGCTTCCGGGTTAGGTGCTTCGATATCCAATCGCAATCCCGCGTCTTTCACGCTTTGTCCTGTTATAGCACCGAAAGCGGCTATACACATATCGCCCTGTTGAAAATCGGGGAAATTCTTTTGCAGAGATTCTATTCCCTGCGGGCTAAAGAAGACAAGCATGTCGTAGTCGTGAATGTTTTCATCGGTAAGGTCGCTGCTTACCGTGCGATACATCACACCGCGGGTAAAATCAATTTTATTGGCTGTGAGAATTTCGGAATCGGTTCCGTTGTTAACATCGCTAACGGCAAACAGATATTTTTCTGTCTTGTGTTTTACCATAGCCGGAACGATATCAACCAATTTACCTGTTTTACCGGCAAAAATTTTACGTTTTCTGTATACTATATATTTTTGCAAATAGTTGGCTATAGCCTCACTGGTGCAAAAATATTTCAAGGTAACGGGAATTGTAATGCGCATTTCTTCACACAAACGGAAGAAATGGTCCACAGCTGTTTTCGCAGTGAAAATCACGGCAGTAAAATCGGGGATATTCACTTTCTGCTGGCGAAATTCTCGGGCAGATAATCCTTCGACTTTAATGAAGGGGCGGAAGATGATTTCGGTGTCGTACTTCTGCGCAATGTCGAAATAGGGCGATTTGTCCGACGTGGGCTTCGGCTGTGATACTAAAATTTTTCTAATTTTCACTCTTCTATGTTGTTTTATCCGGCGTTTTCAATAGCTGTATGAGGCTATGATTCCAATACCTTTATACACTGCTAATACCGGTAAGATTTCAAGGGTGCAAAGATACAAAATAAAATACACTATTGCCCCAAAATTGGTGTAAAAAATTCTAAAACCCTTACAAATAAATACCATTCGGGCAATTATATATATGCTTATGGCGCAGACAACCATGACTTGACGCCATGGAGGAAAAAAGAGAATGAGAAAAGCCGGTATTATTGTCAAAATACCCGTATATGCTTGCGATGCCATAAAGCCTCCTACCCATTGCTTCCTACCCATTGGATCGGAAAAAGCATAACCTACTACATTGTACGCGCAAATTTGGAATAAATAGTAAATAGCAAGAAGACTCATCATGGCACAAATACCCGAAAAACTCGGTACAGCAGGTTGCGCCGGCAGATAAAACATTACAACTCCACCAAATATAAAGAATATAAGCGACAGGATAACAACTCCTCGGAAAGAAACCGTCTCTGAATCGTCGAAAACATTACGTCTACGACGCATACTCCATAAGTCACTGCGATAACGCGACAATGTATGAGCAATGGACGATCGGTTAAATGCAGCCAAAACAAGTATACCAATTAAAAGAAGACCCAAAGGGGTATTGCCCGAAAACGTAGGCGCTTTTGCTGTAGGAGCTATCCCTTCGCTTAAACCCGACGGTATCTCAAGCGTCATGCGAGCCATATTAGCGGCAAGGCTGTCTATCTCGGCATTCTCAGCTTCCGCTTTACTAAGAAAATGAGGTATGCGTCCGGCAACTGTATCGGCTGCGATAGAGTCTAAAATCACCGTATTGAGCTTGGGTACTACGGTATCGGGTAAAGGCAGATTTATATCGTCCATCGTATTTAGAATTTAGGAGAGAAAGTTTTAGTCTCCTGAGCCGATAATGCGGCTGCTACAGCCTCGGCAGGTGTGGCCGCAACAGTAAACAGCCCCATATGGTCATCATGCATGAAATTATTTGAAATTGCCTGTGCTATCATGGCCAGAAAAGAATCGTAATAGCCATTGGTATTAAGTATAACAACATTGCCACCGTAGAGCCCGAGTTGTCGCCATGTTATTATCTCACACAATTCTTCGAAAGTGCCTATTCCTCCGGGCAATGCAATGGCTGCCGAAGACAGTTCTGCCATCATTGCTTTGCGAAGATGCATAGTTTCTACCACGTGGAGGGTCCTCATCCCCTGATGATTCCAGCCTCGTTCTACCATGAAACGAGGTATCACGCCTATGGTTTCGCCACCGGCAGATATAGCCGCATCGGCTACTGCGCCCATCATGCCGGTGCGTCCGGCTCCGGTAATGAGAGGCACTCCGGCCAGGGCTATGAGTTTGCCGATTTCGGTTGCGGCATTAAGGAACTCGGCAGCCAGATTGGCTGC
>CAJTUG010000019.1:29122-38025 GCA_910579605.1 uncultured Muribaculaceae bacterium
GGAGCCGCAATATACTGTTATACCTTTTTTATTCATTCTAATAGAAGCACAATATCAACACCTGCGCTGCAACCACTCGCAAAAACATCGTAAGCGGATAAACGGTAGAATATGCTACAGCAGGAGCATCATTGCCAGTTGAATTGTTGGCATATGCCAAAGCTGGAGGGTCGGTGCAACCACCGGAAAGAAGACCCATTATAGAAAGGTAGTTGATACGGTCGTGGCCACGAGCTATACAACCAACAATGATGAGCGGAACTACAGTAATCACAAACCCCCAAATCACCCACCACATACCAGTGGGACTGAATACAGACGCGGCAAAGCCTTTTCCTGCCGCTATGCCCACAGATGCCAAGAACAGGCAAATGCCAAGTTCCCGGAGCATCATAGAAGCCGAAGACGAGGTATAAGTAACCAACTTTGCTTTGTAGCCAAAACGGCTAAGAAGAATAGCTACGACAAGAGGGCCGCCGGCCAAACCCAATTTCATGCCGAATCCGAGGTTTATGGAACCTAAAATGATACCCAAGATAATACCTACGAAAATTGTTATGAGGTTAGGTTGGTTAAGACGCTTCATAGAGTTGCCGAGGCGTGAAGCGAGACGATCTATATCTTCAAGATTGCCAACCACAGTTATGCGGTCGCCCATCTGGAGTCGCAAACCAGGCGATGCGAGCAAGTCTACACCGGCACGGTTTACACGTGTACAATTAAGTTTGTAACCGTTATGCAGACGGAGCGAGCCCAAAGCTGTACCATTGAATTCGCTCTTGGTTATTAAGATTCGACGCGAATAGACAGGTGTAGGAGTTGCTTCCCAGTCCATTTCTACCTGAGGGCCTATAACGGCCTTAAAACGATCTGCATCCTGAGCCGAGCATACTATCAGAAGTAGGTCGCCGGTATGGATAGGCGTAGACGATTTGGGAATTATCACGGCACCATCAGCCCCCATAAGACGCGATACAACAAAATTGGTCTGAACTATATCATGAAGTTCTATCATAGTCTTGCCGTCTACAAGGCTATTGGTAACCTTAACGGTTATAATAAAGGGCTTGAGATGCGAATTCTCTTGGTCTTCCTCTATTTTTTTTATTTCGTCTTCGGTTTTGATGCGGAAAATACCCTTGATTACAAACATCGAGAGGATAATACCTATTACTCCAAGAGGATAAGCTGCCGCATAGCCGCTGGCCATCAAGTTGGCTTGTTCTGGAGAAGAAGACATTGTAGAAACAGCTTGCTGAGCAGCCGCAAGACCTGGAGTATTGGTCACCGCTCCGCTCATGACTCCAACAAGTGCAGATATGTCTTTGATATTACCGAAGAAATAAATACCAAGTACTATTGCAACGTTGAGTACTATCGTAAGCACGGCAAGCATATTAAGCCTTACCCCACCTTTCTTAAACGACGAAAAGAAACCCGGGCCTACTTGAAGACCGATGGAAAAAATGAAGAGAATCAGTCCGAATTCCCTCACAAATTTCAAAATGGCATCGTCCACCACATAGCCCAAATGCCCCATGAGGATACCCACAAAAAGTACAAAAGTAACACCCAACGACACGCCACCTATCTTAAGCTTGCCGATAAATATACCCGCAGATATCACAAACGAATATAAAATCAGCGTGGAAGCGATAGAAACGTTCCCGGGCGCCAGCAATTCATTGATTAAATCCATAGAAAGCTTATAATCCAAAAAAATACAACAAACCTCAACGGCTCAACCATTTGGAGGTTGTCCGTTTTCGCCTGCAAAGTTACGTTTTTTTTACGACATACGCGCAACCAATATCGCTTGACTTTTCTTATGTGCTGCTTTTTTTGCGTCGAAACACCTTATTTCGTATCTTTGCCTGCATTAACTTTCACGGAGTAACTTTTTGCCCCGTTTTTCCAATTTATCACAATGGCCGACAATTACCTCGAAAAGAAGATGGAAGAGCACAGAGCCGGGACAAAGCACTACCGGCCAAAAACAACGCCTTCGGGCGCTTCCCCTGGTTTGGCTCGTTTCAAAATTCCATCTCGCAGAGTGCTTTTATCATTTCCGGAAAAGCAGATTATAGAAAACCTTGTCAACACAGGAATGAGAGTTGCTTTCACTGGAGGCGACAAGCTCAAAGGCCAAACTCTTGCACAAAAGACTGGCGCACTCTTTCATCCGGGGAATACACGTCAGGCATTAGATTACATCAACAAAAAATGGGGCACACCCGAAATACTTATATTGTCTGAGCAAGACAATGCTGTTGTAGAAGCTTTCAAAGAAATGGCAGCTCAAAGCAAATATGCCAGGATAATACGCATCAACCATCCTCCGGTAGCTTGGGGGATACCCAATCACACCGATAATACCGTCAAAATTGCCGATACAGATAAAATTCTCTATCTCGCATTAGATTTCTCGGATCTTATAGACGGACATACATTATAGCATTTCCACATTACACATAAAAAACAAGCTGCCATACGGCAGCTTGTTTTTGTATATTAAACGAGTTCTTAAATAACGTCTTTCTCGTCGTCTTTAATTGGCTTTGCAGCCTCGGCGGCAACAGCCGGTGCATCAGAAGTAACGCGTTCCAACCAAGAAACCATGCCAAACATTACGGACATGGAAATAAGGCATACAATAACAAACACGCCCCATGCCCAACTAATAGGCCACTTATTATACATCAACGGGCCAATCCAAAGCAATAGGTTACCAACTGCGGTTGCTCCCAACCAAAGACCCTGGCAGAGACCTTGCAAATGTTTTGGTGCAACTTTAGATACAAACGACAACCCCAAGGGGGATATGAACAACTCTGCAACCGTGAGGAAGAAATAAATGGCTATAAGAAGCCATGGACCGGCTTTCATGCCCTCTTTCACGCTCTCCGACATTTCGCGGAAAGTATCTCCGCTGGGATAAGCTTGAATCCAACTGTAGACACAAAGGAACAGATAAGCCACTGCTGCAAGACCCATACCTATAGCTATCTTCTTGGGGGTGGAAATTGCTCGGCCTCGTTTGCTCAATGCCGAGAACAACCACATGATGAGAGGAGTAAGGACAATCACGAAAAACGGATTCACTGCCTGCCATATTTCAGGGGCTATCTTATCGGTAGTAACGAAATCGCGGGCAAAAAGAGTGAGCGACGTTCCGTTCTGGTGGAAAGAAAACCAAAAGAAAATAACTATACCCAAAACAGCAAACAATGCATACATGCGCTGCTTGATTTCCGAAGCCATAGCTTTCTTTTCGGCCTCGCTATAGTTTTGCGCCGCAGCCTTCTCTCTTGCTGCAGGAGAGGGCAGTTGCTTCTTCGTTATCAAAAATATTGCCAAAGAAATGAGCATTGCAGCCACAGAGGCTATAAACGAATAGTGGATACCTGTATTGAAAACCTCGAGATAGCGTGTACAGAACGTAGAAACATCCGTGCCGGCAGCGGTTGCCAATGCATATAGATTATCTATATTTTCGGTATTCATGCTATCGGCAACACTCAGATACTTGTGGCACAATTCGGGCAACGCCGCATTATAAGTCATATTGTTAGCATTAAGCCACCAGCTGCGAAGCATAGGCGCTACAAAAGGTGCTATAAGCCCTCCGATATTGATAAACACATAAAATATCTGGAAGCCGGAGTCGCGTTGAGCGCTGTATTTGGGGCTTTCGTAGAGCTGGCCTACCAAAGCCTGGAGATTGCCTTTAAAAAGCCCGTTGCCAAAAGCTATCAAGAAAAGAGCCACGCATGTCAGACCCAAAAGCCATGTATTGTTTTGCGGTGTAGCAAGAATGGGCACAGAAAGAACCACATAACCCAATGTCATGACTATCAATCCATTGATAATAGTTCCCTTATAATTCTGGGTTTTATCGGCAATATAGCCTCCTACAAGACTCAGAATATAAATTCCGGCATAAAAACACGAATAGATTGCTGTACTTGTTTCTCCCGATAAACCGAATTTTGAACAAAGGAACAAAACGAGAACGGCATTCATGATATAGTAACCGAATCGCTCGCCCATGTTGCTCAATGCCGCCGGGATTAGACCTTTGGGTTGATTTTTGAACATAATGATTGAGTTTTTAGTTTTTAGATTGCTAAGTTACCAAAAATCCTCCAAAGACGGCACATTTATGTCCAAAAAGCTTCTCTTTTTTTTTAATTATCAAGAAAAAATGCTGATATTTGTTCTTTAGCTACTATTGGCATCTTAATTTCGTACAAAATATGGACAAACTATCCATCTATGTGGCAAACATTGCCCAATATATAGAAACAGACGGTGGGACTTCGCTTGCTAAACTATGGGAAGGCATAAAACACCTCATGCCAGACCAACCTATATGCGCAAGAGTGAACAACAAAACAGAATCGCTCGATTTTGTTCTCTACCAACCAAAAATGGTCGAATTCCAAACAATATCACAAGGATCCGGGCCAAGAGTGTATACACGCTCACTATGTATGCTCCTCTACCGGGCAGCACAATCGGTTGTGCCCGAATTGCACCTACGTTTCGAACACTCTATTTCGCACGGATACTATTGCCGCTTCTCTGAAATAGATAGAATAGATGAAGGAACTGTAGATAAAATCAAACGGGAAATGGAAAGGCTCGTAGCCCTAAACCTACCTTTCAAACGCCATGAGATAAGAACCGTCGACGCTGCAAGCATGTTCGAAATCCAAGGCCTGCCCGATAAAGCCGAACTCCTAAGGACAATACACGAAATATATACCACATTCTACACCCTCGACGGTATTGCCGACAGCTACTACGGATCACTGGCTCCTTCAACAGGCTTCCTCAAGGTCTTCAACCTAATCCCATACGAGCAAGGCATGCTCCTATTGCCTTTCGACATGGACAATCCGTCTAAACCGGCCACTCCTATAATACAACAAAAAATGTATAACGCATTTAAAGAATACCTCCGCATAAGCGACATAATCGGGGTCACCGATGTGGGGCAGCTCAATTCATGCGTCATCGCCGGCTCAGAAGCTCGTCTTATTCAAGTGGCAGAAACTCTACACGACAAATCTATTGCACGCATAAGCGACGACATTGCCGAAAGATACAGAAACGGCGGAGCAAGGATAGTACTCGTGGCAGGGCCTTCGTCTTCAGGAAAAACCACTACTACAAAACGTCTGGCCGTTCACCTGATAACAAACCTACTCAAACCACAAATGATTTCGCTCGACAATTATTTTGTAAACCGCGAAAACACACCTCTTGATAGCGATGGGGAATACGACTACGAATCTCTTTATGCTCTCGACCTTAAGCAATTCAATACCGACCTCAACGCAATACTACGTGGCGAAGAAGTTGAACTCCCATATTACAACTTTGAACTCGGATGCCGTCAATACAGAGGCGACAAAATAAAGCTTGAAGAAGGGTCTGTCCTCCTAATTGAAGGAATACACGGCTTAAATCCTGAACTGACTGCCGAAATACCCGAAATGGCAAAATACAGGATATATGTATCGTGTCTCACTACCCTTTCTATCGACGAACACAACTGGGTACCCACTACCGACAACCGCCTCCTCCGACGAATTGTCCGTGATTACAAATACCGCGGCGTCAATGCCGAAGAAACAATACGCCGTTGGCCAAGTGTGCGCAGAGGAGAAGAAAAATGGATTTTCCCTTATCAAGAAAACGCCGATGCCGTATTCAACTCGTCTCTCATCTTTGAACTAAGCGTCATGAAAGACGAAGGCGAGCACGTGCTCCGAAGTGTCCCATCAGATGTTCCTGAATATGCCGAAGCATACAGGCTCCGTAAATTCCTGAGCTATTTCCTTCCCATCGAAAGCAAATTCGTACCTTCTACAAGTCTGCTCCGCGAATTCCTCGGAGGAAGCTCTTTCAAATACTGATCGTTATGAGACATTCCATATTCATCCTGTTTATCCTGTCTATAGCCTCTATATCGACTTTCAACGCTAAAGCGCAAGCCGACAACGAACGGCTTGAAGCTAAAGCCGACAGGGCATTTCAAGCAAAAGAGTGGGCAAGCGCCGACGCTCTGTATCTTCTCCTTTGCCAAAAAGAACCGGGCAACTTTCTTCCATACGCCAGAATAATGGCCGCATGTCATATGAGAGATGATAAGCCAAGAGTTACCGATGCAATGAAAACCGCCATGCAAAACGGAATAAAGCTACCGCAATTGCTCTCGCAATTGAAATCCGACTTATACTCCACAGGAAACGCTGCAGCCTATCCACAAATACTGAAGGAATCGGCTCAAGACTTGCCCTTCCTCAGGAGGGCAATCCAATCTCGCCTTCTTGACTACTACCTGTTCAGATGCGACCCTGCAAACACCATAGAGTATGCATCTGCTCTGCTCAAAGGAGCGCCCGACAACACAAATTTCCTTAACGCAATAGGTAAAGCATATCTCGACGAAGGGCAAATAAAAAAAGCTGCCGAAGCCTTTGCCGAAACACTCGACAAAGACCCCGGCAACTACGATGCACTCGTGGCATTAGGTTCATGCCTCGGATTGCCTGAAGGGAGAGTATATCTGGCAAAAGCATATGCCATTAAACCCACTCCCTACCTTCAGACTATACTAAAGCTAAATAAATAGATACATTCAGCTCCATTCACACCGGTCGGTGCCGGTAGTATCTTCTATCCACGTATACTTGATGTCAAGCAAGTATTCGTGGATTTTCTGTGATTCCTTGTCGCTTCCTGCCCCTTTGTCGGATAGAGTTGCCCTCACTGCATCTATACCTCGTGCAGCGCGTTCTATATGCACTTTGAAAAGCCAAGGACGTGGTCCCGAAGCAAGCTCCAACGCAGCAATCATTGCGCCCCAATAAAGCGTCAAAGCCTTAAACCGATACCCCGATCTAAACGACAAATCACCAAGTTCAAGCATACAAACGATACTTTTCTCGTCTCGGCATTTCTTTTGACCTCTGGAGTTCATTAATTTTGAATACATTTCATCAAGCGCTATCGCACTCATGTATTCGATTTTACCCTTGCGGCTGCAACGAGCCACAAGCATATAACCCGAAGAATCCATAAAAATAAGAATTTAGATAGTTAAACATGTCAATTTACACCCGGTAAATGCTAAAAAAACGGCATATACCACTACCGTTCCGGCTTTTTTCAAAGCCAGGCGGATGGAAATGTCGTCGTTTCTATCCTCTACCGAGAGAGGCAACTATCTGTATTCTTCAAGTCATAGCACAAATATAGGGCTTTATATCCATAGTACAAAACATATACGGCAAAAAATATTTTTTTCTCAGTTTTTGAGATTATATAGATTCTCAAAATAAGGTTTTTGATAAAAAGAGGAAAATATTGGCCTAAAAGACCAAGGCAGACCGATATTTGCGAAAAAAATAGTAATTTTAACGCATGAAACGAAACAACAACGACGATATAAGCCATTCGGCACTCGGTAGCCGACTTGAAAAAATCGCTTCGGAATTCAGCCATCTCGAAGACCTTTGCTTTTATGCACATTTAAATTCTGAAAACGGCCAAAGAAATACTAATCCATCACACACTCCCGTCAAAGTAGAAGGGATAGTCCTTGTGGGTTTAGTGCGTGGAACCGTCAATATTGTCTACAACATAGAGGAATATCAAGTAGAAGGCCCGGCTATAATGACATTCTCGCCTGGAACCCTCGCCTCCATTACATCCGACAATTGGGACGATATTGATGCTTATATACTATACTACAGCCCCGAATTCCTTCAAGAAATTAATATTTCTTACTCCACCATTTCAGGACAGGCGCTATTAGACAGGAAAGAGCCATATCTCAAAATTTCCGACAAAGAAACTTCTTTGATGACAAGATATGTAAAACTGCTACACGAAGCCATGAAAGATTCATTCAATCTGGCAATGACAAAGCATATAGTATCAAGCCTGTCCTCTGCAATGTTCTACCAAGTAATGAGTTTCTTCTACCGCAGCATACAGACATTCCCTTCAGATTCCGTGCCCGGACAAAGGAGAAACACTTATGTACACGAATTCCTAAAACTCGTACACGTCTATTACACAAAAGAACGATCCATAAGCTTCTACGCTTCAAAACTTTTCATTTCACCAAAATATCTGTCTGTGCTCGTAAAAGAAGCAACCGGTATTTCAGCAGCAAGATGGATAGACAGATTCGTTATCACAGAAGCAAAAAATCTCCTCAGATACTCCGGTAAAAATATACAACAAGTGGCATACGCACTCAATTTTTCAAATCAGTCTTCTTTCGGGAAATATTTCAAACACCTTACAGGAATGTCGCCTACAGAATATCAAAAAAGCTGATAATATAATATAAGAGTCAATTCAACAATTCTCCTCAAATTTTCACAACTTTGCAACCAAATACAGATAATCATAGATTAAAAGTTTTGTAATCCTTATCGGAGAGCCCCATACATGTGCCGGATAAGAAGACTGGGTAAAACCATTCATTCTATCCGGCTTTATTTATAGTGTCATTATGAATAATATCCACTGAATAATATCCACTTTGCAAAGAGCAATATTTAATGTCCTGTATCACGGAAAGAAGCAGCAATGCATAATACCATTATTTATACCCACATTATACCTTCAACTGTCCTGGAACCTATTACCGGATGTCATCGAAAATTGGTGATAATGTATCCCATAATCCCAAATATCTCCATGACATCACCATCAGTATCAAGTCCTCGCACTATAAAGTCGCAGAAAGCAATATTAGCCACGCATATGAGACATAATAATAACATATTCATATTACGGCCCACAAGCACAGAGTAGATGCATAGGGCGGCAGGCCGGCTGCCTATGTCCGTACCGCGGCCGTTTGCCCACGTCCGGCA
>CAJTUG010000020.1 GCA_910579605.1 uncultured Muribaculaceae bacterium
AAGTTATAGATTTCACTAAATTCCAATCTAAAGAATCGGTATATTGATTGTAGAAATAATCATACTTTTTATAAGTTTCCATACCATCGGCATACGAAGTTCCTTCATAAGCCAATGTCTTTGTATAGGGGATTATGGAATACGTGCCTATTCCGTAGTCATACATACCGTATGAATTATCACTCAAAGCCGAGGTGAAATCGCAAATGGGGAACGCATCCGTAGTCAAGACATACGGATTTGAATCTTCACAAATGTTATAAGCATAATCGGAGGAGTGCGTGTTAGAGTAAGCCGAATATCTTTTGCGTATAAGGTTATTCCTCCAATGTGCCTTTGAAGAATACATTCTGGAGCCTATCGGCTGATTTGACAAGAATAGAGATTTGTTAGTGTCTCTATACGAATCGTAACGAGAACTCGTGAAATAATTGATTTCTGAGAAAGAACGCAAGTATGAATCAGGCTCCATTCGGTCTTCCCTACCCATACACGTCATTACTTCAGGATATTCAATGTTTGCAAACGAGCCTATTGTCAATTGTGGAAAAGCAGTTTCTCCAACACAATAAATCTCACTGCCATCATATCCAGGAACACTTTCATGTGGGAATTTTTTGTAGTACATATAATCATACCTCGGGAGAATCTGTAAAGTGCCGCTTGTCGCATCTGGATCCCCTACTGCATTATAATAAAAATCTTTCCTTAAGATATCGTTTTCATCGCTACCAGCACAGGAAACAATACGCTTTATGCGGAGGCCACACCAGTTCTGTCTACCAATCGATGTCAGTTGGTCTGTTGATATTTTACGCACGAAAACATAACCGCAGAGTCCATCATGATATCTGAATTCGTTATCTATAAAATATTCAGCACCTTGGACCTCATAGGGATTTACAAGTTCAAAATCGTAAGTTCCAGGACTCAGTTGGAGTTTTGTAATCTCTTTATTGCCGTCGGGTTCTATAGTTGATTTGTCAAGGTAATAAACCTTAGCTATTTCGGAAGAACCATGGTATCGGATGACTATATGTGGATAATGCGGAGGATTTCGCTCCGAATATATGTCGTCACCATGCATGTCATGATAGGCCGAACCAAACAAATTTGCCGGATTCATATTGAAATACCGAGTCATATCGATTTCTGCTATTTGACCTTTATCAATTTTCCAACCGGAAATTTTGAGTTTCTCAAATCCCATTTCTCGGCATGCCCTTATGGTATCGGATGAAACCGATGTAGTTAAGTCAGAATTAATTTTCCCTGTATATTCCGTTCCACCTAAATAACTGAAAGTATTGCTTTCCCATTCAAATTCCGTATAACCTCCTGTTGCATATGTAATGCGGCGCAATGAAGCTTCAACGGCATATTCTGGATTTACGCTGCGGTCACTGCCGCGACCTATCAATCCAGAACTTTTTAGTACATCGGGAATTAAATGGTAATTCCCAGAACCGTTTGGATACCCTCCGAAATCTTGCTCAAAATGATCAAGGAACGGGCTTGACCCATTTTCCAAAAAATAATCAAAAGAGTATATTGTATCTCCCTGATCAATTATTTCCGTGAGTAATTGTCCTGAATAAGAGAACTCTATAACTCTTTTTTTATTATCGGGAGATATAATGGTGACAGATTTTATAATAGCATCGCTTTCGGATGAGGCAGGAACAATGTAATCAAATTTTATTACAATCCCTGAACCCTCTATAGTTTGAAGAGTTTGTGTAAAATATTTTACGCTGCTGACACTACGTATATTTGATGGAGACAATTTAGATAGAGACGGATTGGAATATCCCATTTCTATCGTATGCCCCATATCTTTTATTATGAAAGTTTTGCCTGGCACATACTTATAATTTATAGTATTACCATTCAAATCTGTAATTTTGTCAATATGCCATGCTGAGGAATAATAAATACTGTCGTTCTTTTGAGACAACAGCGGATCACCATATGAAAATTCATATTTTGTCCTCTCCTGCGTGGAAAATTTATATGTCAAACCATTATTGGTTTCTACACTGAATCCGTAATTGTCGCAACCGCCATCTAACCATTTATTGCTTTGGAGGAATTTGCTTATTTTAATAGGTTGGTCGGATGATTTAACAATCTGCCCACTATTTAACAAGGTAAACGTAGCAGATAAACCTAATCCGTTAAGGTGAAATAAATCGTTTGCAAGATCTGTCCGACCTTCGTAATAACGTTTTCCTTCCACGGCTTCCCAACTCAAATTGGCTTTATAGTACGCACCATTGATTGGATCGTAATCGGCCTGTTTTGCCATTAATTTATTACGGAAACTCGTTTCATCGGCATTCAAATGCCAAATCCCATGCATTTCGCCGAAAGCATCATCAGGAGCTCCATTCACAGTGTGGGATATCGCTGCTCCGCAACAAAGAATCCAACCTAATCCAGCATTACCAGTTTTCTGAGTTACACGTATACCACCGCTGCAATACGATAAATATACAGGGATCTCTATACTGCCGCTCTTCAGTGTGTAGAGAGGCAAGCTTATATTAGGCGTACCATGAGAATAATCAACTGGATATTCAATGGATTGCATAAAAGCAGAGACTGTCGGTGCTGGGGGGACAATCGAATAGTCTCGTGGTGTGAAATCAAATCCATAACATGCTGTTTCAAGTCCACACACAATTGCTATAAGAATTGAAATTCTCATAACTCTCCGGTTAAATAAGCGGCGGATTTTCATGGGATTTAATGGTTAGGTTAGATGAAAATATATCAGGATTTAAGGGCTATTGAGATGGACAATAGTTGTAGTTCGCAATGTTACAAAAAAATAATTAAAAATCCAAAAACAATTATAGAAATGTCTTGCATTTAACATTATTTAATGTTTGTGCTTTTAGTAAATTTTAGTAAAATACTACAATTCAAGCAATTACATAAAGGACGAAAGAAGGAGAGCAACGGGTAGTGCCCTGCTGCTCTCCTTGATTGGTAAACAAATCTGGAAATAATATCAATCGGCGTATGCGACGGTACATGCCGAGGTGTATGGGCCTTCGACAAGTATCGCTTTCACTGTAAACGGCCTTTGCGGTGCGTCTACGGTATTCCCGTCGGCACATGGGCTATGCTTGCCAGGCATAGTGCCGTCGAGGGTATAGTATAATTTGGCACCGGGATACGGAGAATTGAAATGGATTTTGCCGTCGGCAATTTTCACACCAGGCTGCCGGAGATGATAAGCGTAATCTGCCTGCTCCCACTTTGGCATATCTGCAAGGACAACGGAGTGAAACTCTCCGTGGGTATATGTAGAATCTGTGTTCCATGCTCTTTCGGCTACTCCGAGCATTTTGGGCAAAAGCATAATTTCCAAACCTTGAGGCGAACGTATTGTTTCGGCGAATACCTGAGCCTGGATTCCCTTGAGATTTGCCTGAGGATAGGGACACAGGCGAGATGCATACCCGTTGAGTGCATCGAATTCGTCGACAGTTCCGCCCCAACTCAAACCGCGTTCCATGGGATGATAATTATAAGTCATGTCGAGATAGAAATGGTTTACATTGCTGAGCACCATCGGGAATCCTGTGTTGGCAATATCGGCAATTACACCGCCCTGCCCTTGCGAAGGCAGGGTACTCCAACAGTTTACGCTATATGTCTGTGGGGCAACGGTTTTGTTGTAGTCGGGAGAATGGCGGAGCGCTATTTCCTGCCATCCGGAGAGCTTGACACCTTTCCGCGCCATGATATCGGCCACACGGCTCACAAAATAGGCGTGGACAGCACGTTCGTCGGCCAAGCCTTCGCGTTTCATAAGCTCATGCACAGCCGGGCTGCCGCTCCAAGCGTTGCGCGGCACCTCGTCGCCACCTATATGGATTGCAGGCAGCTGCACACCGGCCTCTTCATACATTGCCATAATATCCGATATAACGATGTCCATGAGCTTATATGTCCCTTCCATGGCAGGGTTCATAATATTATCGTGGAAGCTCTGTGCGGAAGTATATACCGATGAGTCGCGGGGGTCGCAGATAATCCAAGAGCTGTCGGCAAGGTTTTCGGCACGTTTATTCATTGCCATAATTGCGGCACGTCCATGCCCGGGGGATTCTATTTCGGGGATCACGGCTATGCCAAGCGAATCGGCATAGCGTATAATATCTTTGAAATCTTGGCGCGAAAGGAAGCCATTGGCAGTGCCTTCGGCAGATTCGGGATTTCCGTCGCCGGCAAAAATCTGGGGTAAGAAATCCTTATCCATACCTTTGCCGTATCCTCTACGAGAGCCTACTTGTGTCAGTTCAGGCAATCCGGATATTTCAAGACGCCATGCTTCGTCGTCGGTGAGGTGGAAATGGAGGTGATTGAAGCCATATACCGCCATAAGATCCAAAACACGTTTCATTTCCTCGGGCTTCTGGTAATTGCGAGCAACGTCTATCATGAGACCTCGATATTCCAAGTCGGGCCAATCCTCTACCACAGCAGCCGGCAAAGAAACTTTTCCGGTGCCGAAATTATGCTGCAAACGAGCCTTTAAGCGAGCAAATTGACGTGGGGCCGCCACAACAGACACTCCGAAGGTGTCTACAGTCATTTTAAATTTCTCTCCCATACTTTCATCGGCCTTAAAGTCTATTCGTCCAAAATCTACGGTAACTGTATCTCCGGTAAAAGCGACGTTTTTAAAGGATGGGACAACACTGTATGGATTGGTTTTGGGCGTGTTGCCAATTTTCCGGTTAAAAAGAAAAATCTCTTCGGCATCTGGCATCCGGTCTAAATCTGCCGTGGCATAATTGTCTCGCGAAGCCAACATATCGGCATATCTCATATTTGCCTTACCCACAGAGCCATCGGCATATATTGCATGGACTCCGTCTATGCCGTAGCATATGGAGCGGATAGCACCTTTTACCTTTAGCGCGACCTTCACGGTATCGCCCTGGGCAGCTGCTGCAAAACGTGGCGAGCGCAATTCATAATATCCCGGGACGAGTTCCACAAGCGTGTCGCGCGAATCGACGGGTTCCATGATCCGCGCAAACTGATTAAAGCCCAAAGCTTTCACATCTTTGAGATTACCCGACAGGGCAAGGGTCTGCACATAATATTGCCCGACAGAATCGACGGGTAAATTCACAGCCGACCACTCGGCTTCTATAGCCTGGGGCTGCTCCTGCTTGCTCCCGAAAGAGCAAGCGCCGACAAGCACACAAAGTGCTGCCGACGCTGCTGTTAGTAGTAGTTGGTTCATTATGGTCTAAAAATGTTTCTTCACTTCTTTTTCTATTTCAACGGGGTCTATAACCCTTGCGGCCAAAGAGCCGTTGCGGTCTATCACATAGGTGAGGGGCAATGCGCCAACGTTATACGATGCCAAAACCTGAATACCGTCGGCAGGAGAATTCCACACTGTGGTCCACGGCAGATTTTTTGCAGCTGCTTTCCAAGCCACTTCATCGTCGTCGAAAGCAAGCTGATAAATCTCCAGCCCTTTATCGTGATATTTATTGTAGATGTCGGCCAATATCGCATTATATGCCGGCGACTGCGGAAGATCATAGGCCGAAAAACTCAGTACTACGACATTGCCTTTTGCAGCCTCCTCTGCCAAGGAGTGCTTCTTGCCGTTATAGTCGTAGCGCACTATGTCTATCACTCCTGTTTCGGGCACTGTGATGGTGGAATCAGGAACTGTAATCTTTCCGAGAGCACGACGTCCGTTGAAATACACGGCTTTGAGAGCGTTGCCACGAGGATCTTCCGGTCTATAGTTTGCAAACACCTGGGCTGCTGCTCCATACACACGATTGCCGAATTCGTCGGAAGGATCAAATATGAGTTTATTCCCTACAGATTTGCTCACTACATAATATGCCACTATACCGGTAGTGTCTCCTGTGATTTCCGTCACCAATCGGCGACGGAGGTTTTCGTCGGTCACCGCGCCGTCTGTTCCGATTCTATCTACCGATTCGTTGATAATACTGTCTACACTCCCAATCTTTGCGGCAATGGGTGTGCCAGAAAGTCTATATCCTCTTCCAAAGCTTTCTATAGTAGTTTCAATAAACACGTTGTCTACAGAATCTACCGGGAAATATATGCTACCCTTTCCGGGCAAAGATAGACGCATTATTTCAGGATAGTGTGCCGGCGTCTTGGAATCGTAGCCGAAAGCGCCCTGATTTTCTACCGGGAGTGAGTCTATGAGATACCAACGGCCATTATTATAACCCTCAAGAGCCAAACGGGTACCTTGGGGAGCGCCGTCGATAGCTCCGTCTACGCTCCACCCGGCAGGAACAGAGCATGCCGACAGGAGTATGGCTGCCAAAGCGGCAAAAGCGTGCAGAGTCTTTTTCATTTTTCGAAATTGGAAGCTATTGTTGCGGCAATTTCTGCCATTTTTTCAGATGGAATCGCAAGTTTCTGTTTGCGGAAATCAAGATCTCCTTCGGTCTTTATCGGAACGAGGTGTATATGTGCATGAGGGACCTCCAGCCCTATCACCGCCACGGCCACACGCTTGCAGTCTACACTTTTTTCCAAGGCCGAGGCCACTTTTTTTGCAAAAAGATGCAATTGGGCAAATTCATCGTCGGACAAATCAAAAATATAATCCACCTCTCGTTTCGGCACTACCAAAGTATGGCCTTCGGAAAGAGGGTTGATATCAAGAAAAGCGTAGTGCTTGCTGTCTTCGGCAACTTTATACGACGGAATTTCGCCGGCTATAATTTTAGAAAATATCGAAGCCATTGCTCAAATTCCTATTTCGAGTATTTCAAAACGCACTGTGCCGGCAGGAATGGAAATTTCCACGGTCTCACCCACTTTGTGGCCCAACAGACCCCGGGCAATGGGAGTAGACACCGCAATACGTTTAGCTTTCATGTCTGCTTCTGAATCGGCCACTATGGTATATTCTGCCACAGAACCGGTGTCGGCATTACGGATTTTCACGCGGTTGAGCATCTGAACCTCGTCGGTGCTAAGTTTGCTCTCGTCGATAATACGGGCATTGGCCACGATATCTTTCAACTGAGCAATCTTCATTTCCAAGAGTCCTTGCGCTTCCTTGGCTGCATCATATTCGGCATTCTCCGAGAGGTCACCTTTATCGCGTGCCTCGGCTATTGCGCGTGAAATTTCGGGGCGTTTAATAGTCTCAAGATAGTTGATTTCCTCCATCTTGCGATCATAGCCTTCTTTAGTCATATAAGTAATTGCCATAACGGTATCAAATTTTAAGTAAATATAAAAAAATAAAGAAACTCATGCCGTTGCACACAGCCGAGTCACTCACAATTATTTCCCTTAAAGGGGCTTAAATCTGTGGGCAAAGTTAACCACTTTTTCGCAACTTGCCCAATTTGAACACTTAATATTCGTTAAATCAATCTGCTTTCACGTCTCCTGCACACAAATATGGACTAACTTTGCAAAAGTTATGAGCAATACACCCGACATATCATCTCCCTCATTCAGCAGGCAAGCTTTGGCAGTGCTGAATAAGTTCTACGGCTACAAGTCGTTCCGCCCCGGTCAATATGAAATCATCCAAGCGCTGGCCGCCGGCCGCGACGCTTTGGTGCTCATGCCCACAGGCGGAGGTAAATCTTTATGCTACCAGATACCGGCACTTTTAGCCGCAGAGGGATGCGCTATTGTGGTATCGCCTCTTATAGCGCTGATGCAAGACCAGACCCAAGCTTTGGTAGCCAACGGCATACCGGCGGCGGCAATTCATTCCAACCAATCGGAAGACACGAATCGAGATATCCTCAACGCCGTATATATGGGACGCATCAAATTGCTATACATCTCGCCCGAAAGATTGCTCATGATGCTTGAAGGGTGGGAGCGAATGAAAATAAGCCTTTTTGCTATAGACGAGGCTCACTGCATAAGCCAGTGGGGACATGATTTCCGGCCCGACTATGCACAACTGTGCCGGCTCAAACAACTGAGGCCCGATGTGCCCATGATAGCTTTGACAGCTACCGCCGACCGCTTAACCCGCGATGACATAAGACTGCGTCTCGGTCTGAACAATCCCTTTGAATTCGTGTCGTCTTTCGACCGTCCCAACATATCGCTCCGCGCCTATGCCAACCCAGGCAAAAAAGCCCGTATAGGCTTTATCGCCTCCATGGTTCGCAAATATCCGCAAGATTCCGGAATTGCCTACTGCCTTTCGCGCTCGGGAGCTGAGGCAACATACCAAGCGCTGAAGGCTTCTGGCATAAAAGCTGTGTGCTACCACGCCGGCATGAACCCTGCCGACCGAGACAGAAGCATGAATGCGTTCTTAGACGGACGCGCACAGGTAGTCTGTGCAACGGTAGCTTTCGGCATGGGCATAGACAAAAGCAACATTAGATGGGTAGTCCATAACAACATGCCGTCTAATATAGAAAGCTACTATCAGGAGATAGGCCGCGCCGGGCGCGACGGATTGCCTGCCGAAGCAGTCCTTTTCCACTCGTATGCCGATGTTATCACCTTGCGCAATTTTGCCGAAGAATCCGGCCGGCAAGCCGTGAACTACGAAAAATTGTCGCGCATGCAAGCCTATGCCGAAGCTCGTGTGTGCCGTAGGAGGATACTCCTGAGCTATTTCAGCGAAGAAAGCACCCACGACTGCGGCAACTGCGACGTGTGCCTCAATCCGCCTTCGCGTATCGACGGAACAATATTGGCGCAGAAGGCTCTTAGCGCGGTAGCCCGCACCGGGTCCAAAATCGGAGTCTTCACTTTAGTGAATATACTCCGAGGTTCCCTGCGCTCCGACATTCGGCAGGCCGGTTACGACCGCATCAAAACATTCGGTGCAGGCAGCGACCTTTCGCAAAACGAATGGACAAACTACATTAGCCAAATGATACAATTAGGCATTTTTGAAATTGCCTACGAAGATTCCAATCACCTGCGTATAACGCCTCTTGGCGTACGAATACTCAGAGGGCTGGAAAATGTAGAACTTTCCACATTTGTACCTCCAACGACCGCAAAGAGCCGCAAGAACAATGTCTATCAACAAGATACAAAAACAAAAAGTCCTACCGAACAGCTATTTGAACATCTCAAGACAATCCGTACCGACATTGCACGGCAAGAAGGGCTGCCTCCATACATTATTTTCAGCGACGCCACACTAATGGACATGGCAACCAAGAAGCCTAAGGATATAGACGGCATATTGGAAGTAAACGGCGTTGGCGAACGCAAAGCCGTGAGATTCGGTAAAAAATTCATCGCCGCAATACGTAAATTCGACGGTTTGACGGCTTCATCGCCTGCAGGATCTTCTATCAAGGAAACACTCATTCTCATCAACGCCGGCACTCCTGTAGGAGAAATAGCCCGGCTAAAAGGAGTTAAAACAGACACTATCTACAGCCACATCGCCAAACTCATAGACGACGATATGATTACTACATATGGCTCGTTTATAACACGCAAACAGTTTGAAATGGTACGCGAAGCTTTTTTAACCGATCCCGACAACGCCTACACCGCTCTTGAGGGAAAAATAGAGCCGGCTCTAATTTCCGTTGCACGGGCGATAGCCAGAGCAACAGCCCGACGCAAATCTCAAGAAAACGTATAATACTACCAACATAAATAAGCCCGGCATCAATGCGATGTCGGGCTTATTTCATTAATTATCTCATTAATTATCTTATGATGTCAAATTTCCACTTTTGCAAGGATAGGACGATGGTCGGAAGGATAGAGGTCGCCTTTATGTTCGGCAAGGACTCCACAACTTTCCACCTTTACAGGCCCTTTGACAAATATATAGTCTATGAGTTGTTGATTGCCGTAGGGAATACGACCGAAATCGTGGAATGTACGGTCCGGGCCATAGACAAATGCAGCCGCATCACGGGCACTGAGCAATTTATGCTCGGGATCGCTCAAAAGTATGCGTATAGGCTCTTGATCGGGGCTTGAGTTGAAATCGCCGGTTATGAGAGCCGGACGCTTGCCTGAAAGCTCGAAAGCTTTTGCAAGCACCATTTTTGCACCTTCACGACGTGCCATAGGTCCTATATGATCCAAATGGGTGTTCATATAGAGAAATTCGCGGCCACCGTCGTTATCACGGAAAATTCCCCAAGTAGCAACCCGTGGATAATCCGCATCCCAACCCTTTGCTCCGGGTACATCGGGAGTTTCGGAAAGCCAGAAATTGCCGGAGTCAAGGAGCGTGAACCTATCTGTCTTGTATAGTATAGGACAATACTCACCTTTTTCTGCACCATCATCGCGCCCTACCCCTATATAGGAAATACCTGGGACTCGACTCAAGAAGTCATCTATTTGTCCTTTTGTAGCTTCTTGAAGGCCGACGATATCTACATCGTAGAACTTAATGAGATCAGCAGCATAATCGGCACGGTTAGGCCAATAATTGGTGCTGTCGGACTCAACAGGGCAGCGTATATTGAAAGTCATGGCGTTGAAATCTGCCGGTTCCTTCTCGGAACAAGCCATGAGCGACAAAGCCACTGCCGAAGAAATAAATAATTTCTTAAATTTCATATGCTTAATATTAACTTAGGATTAGCTATCTCAAATTATCAATATCCGAAGATTTCTTCTGTCGTGAGGACTACTACTTTACCGAGTTTCTTGAGTTGTTCCATGTCGATATCTTCCGTATCACCCAGAATGGCATAGTAATATGTACGGCCCTTGACATTATCTTTCTGGAAAGCGACAACATTGGCAAGACTTATTCCCGGAAGAGCCTCAAAAAGATTTTTGCGTCTGTCTGTATCAATTCCAAGGTCTTTGGCATTGATATAGGCCCATGCTATATTGTCTTTGATAATACGTTCTGTGCGGAGACGGGAATCAAGACCTTTCTTTGCCAAATCAAAAGCGGATTCGCTCTCGGGCATATCATTTATAATTTCGGAGAAAGCGGCAATAGCATCGCCCATCTTGTCGTTCTGCGTTGCTATGACAGCAGAATAGGTATATGGGTTGTCGGCCTTTGACGGCGCATTAAAACTTGCGCCGGCAGAATAGGCGAGCGAGCGGCTCTCTCGCATTTCTTGAAATACGATTGCGTTCATTGAACCTCCGAAATATTCGTTATACACTTGACGCAAAGCCTCCTTCGCAGGGTCGTACTTTTCACCGCGGTTGGAAAACTCCGCCATGTACAGTTGCTTGGCTTCATAGGGCGCAACAAAAACGATTGTTTCCTCGGGCTGAACGTATTGGTACTTATGCCCCTTGGGAGCTGCTTTCAGGGTTTCGGGGGTCTGGTAATGTGTGTTTATAGTGGATAAGAGTTTATCTTCGGGCGCATTGCCATAATAGATAATCTCGCATTCGTAGTCCGGAAGCATGCGCAGTTCTTCAATTGCCTTTACCGGGTCTGCCTTGCGGAACTCATCTACAGACACAAGGGTGTTGGCAGCGTTTTCTTTGCCATACATCAGATAGTAGCGCAAACGGCTGAAATTCTGGCTTTGGTTTGACTTTTGGTTCAAACGAGACTTCTCAAGCCTATCGGCATAAGCGGCATAAGCCTCGGGGTCTGCAACAGTTTCTTTGAGCACTTTCTGGAAAAGCTCAAGGGCTTTGGGCATATTTTCGCTCAAACCGCTGAGAACTATATAGGTTCTTTCCCCGCCAACAGAAATATTATATGAACATGCAAGTTTATAGAATTCGTTCTGTATGTCGGCTGCACTCATGGTTTCCGTTCCGTATAGCTCCATGAGTTCTGATGCATAATCAAGATAAGGATAGGTATCGCTGCCTACATTATACACGAATACGAGGCTGAAAATATCGTTGGTAGTGTTTTTAGTATAGTATACAGGGATTTCTTGTTTAGCTTGCAAGAAAGTCAAATCGCGGTTGAAATCAAGGAACACAGGTTCGATAGGCTCTACCTGAGTGTTTTGAATCTCGTTGAGGAAAGCACTCGATGCATCGCGGTTCATTACGATAGGGGTAAGCTCGGGCTTGCCTATCTTAACCTCTTCGGGATCTGTTCCCTGGCGTTTATAGAGAGCAACGTAGTTATTGTCGCCCAAATATTTGTTTGCCACACGGACTACATCGTCTTTGCTAATCTTTTCCAACGCGGTGAAATTTTTGACAGCATCCGTCCAAGGTTCGCCGTTTACAAAAGCATCTACATACATATCCGCACGGCCTTCGTTGCTCTCCATAGCACGCTGGAGACCGAGTTTCTCATTAGCAACGATGGCTGCAATCATTTCTTCATCAAATTCTCCACGACGGAGTTTGCCTACTTCTTCAAGCAATATAGAACGCACGTCGTCGAGGGTTTGATCGCCTTTAGGACGGCCCATGAGGATGAAAGCACCTCCATCGGCAAGGCCATATGTACCGGAGCCAACACCAAGAGCTTTCTGGGCAAGATTAACATCGATATCAAGCAGGCCTGTAGAACCGTTGTTGAGAACACGATCCATAACGGTGAGAGCAGTCATGTCTTCGTTTTTGGCTTCGGGTATGCGCCAAGCCATATAGATGAACTCCGCTTCCTTACCGAGAACATCCACATTAATCGGTTCGGCGATTTGGGCTTCGTCAAGCACAGGCGCTGCCGGCAAGTTGTCGTTAGGTTTAAGATGTCCGAAATACTTGCTTATGATATCAACCATATTGTCGGGATCGAAATCGCCCGAAACGCAGATTGCCATGTTATTGGGCACATACCACTGCTTGTGATAATTCTTCACGTTTGTAATCGAAGGATTCTTGAGGTGCTCTTGGGTGCCAAGAACAGTCTGCGTCCCATAGGGATGATGAGGGAAAAGCGTAGCCAACATCTTTTCGGCAATCTTGCGGTTATCGTTGGTGAGGCTCATGTTCTTTTCCTCGTAGATAGTTTCCAATTCTGTGTGGAAACCACGTATAACAGGATGCTCAAAGCGGTCGGCTTGGATTTTTGCCCAGTTCTCAATTTGGTTGGAAGGGATATTCTCCACATAGCAAGTCACGTCGTTGCTCGTATAGGCATTTGTGCCGTTTGCACCAATAGCACTCATGAGCTTGTCGTACTCGTTGGGGATTGCAATTTTAGATGCTTCGTAGCTCACGGAGTCTATCTGCCTGTAGATTGCTTTGCGGGCAGCTTCGTCGGTAGTTTTGCGATATTTCTCAAAAAGCTGTTCTATCTGGTCCAACAGCGGCTTCTCTTTTGCATAATCGGTGGTTCCGAATTGCTCTGTTCCTTTAAACATGAGATGCTCAAAATAATGAGCGAGTCCTGTGGTCTCTGCAGGGTCATTCTTACCCCCGACACGAACTGCCACATAAGTCTGGATACGTGGTTGGTCTTTGTTCACGCTCATGAACAATTTCAAACCGTTAGGCAAGGTATACATCTTTGTATTGAGCGGATCGCCTTCTACGGTCTCATACTCATACTTACCTGCCCACAGGCCTATACTGGCAACAGCACACAGCATAAGGCTGAGGAATAATCTTTTCATATGGAATTGTTTTAGTTGTTAGTTCGCTGAATATCGGCAAATATACGAAAAAATCCCGAATTGTTTTCAACAAGCCGGGATCTTTTGCTATTTGACAACCAAATATCATTTTTCCTGTTTGTTTGCTTGTCGTTGAGCAAACAGACAAACATTATTCTGCTTCATTAGCGACCGATCCGCCGGTTTCTGTAGAAGAACGCAGATTTGCCACATTACAATGGATAGAGGCGCCTGTTTCTGCTTCTGCTTCACCCTGCGCAACTGCCACATTTTCTGCTTTAATACAACCAGCCGTTTCTGCCTCGTATTTGCAAGTCATAGCTTTTCCAGAGGATACCTTTATACTTGATCCGGTCTCGCACTCTATTTCAAGGTGAGACGTCTTGACGTTTTGCACCTTTATGGAGGCACCGGTCTCACTGCTTAGTTCTACCGAATTTGCCGCTTCAAGACCTTGAAGCTTGATAGAAGCACCGGTTTCAGTCTCGCCTTTAAACGAGGGGCACACGTTGTTGCCATTTACCGAAACATTGGCACCCACTTGCGTCGTTATTTCTTCAAGCGACGGCACTGTGACACGGATCTTTGTCTTGTTTCCGCGAATATTGCCGTTGAGACTCTCTTTAAGGCCAATTTTGAGTATTTTATTTTTAACTCTGATTTCCAACTTTTCGGCTATATTTTTGGAGCTTCATAGTGCACTTGGTCATCAAACGCTCCTATGTTTACTTCGACAGTGAAAAATTCAACATCTATTTTGTCAAATTCCCCAACGCGGATACTACCATTAACAATGTTTTTATTTACGTTTGCTGCGTTAACGGTATTGTATACCACACCTGCAGCAGCAACAATAGCCAAAAATAGGGAAACGATAAAAAACTTTTTCATAAGATTTATAATTAATTGTAGATTAATAAATTGGTCGCATACAAAGGTGTCAGCATCTGCTGTTCTTTATAATTAGACGCAAAAGACTGCCCATTCGTTACACCTACATGCAATTTTTTTCAAAAAAATAAAATTCCCGAAAGTTCCTTGAATGCGGAAATTTCGGGAATTCAAATTCTTCAGTCAATAGGCTCATGCTTTATCGGCGGATAGTCTAATGTGTAGTGCAAGCCTCGTGATTCACGGCGTTCCTTAGCCTGCCGCATTATGAGGTAACCAACATTGATGATATTGCGCAACTCGCAAATCTCACGGGAAGCTTTAGAATATTTAAACAGCCGCTCTGTCTCCTCGTAAAGAATATCCAAACGATTCCAAGCCCGATCCAGGCGCAGATTGCTTCTCACTATACCTACATATGTTCCCATAATCTGTCCTACCTCTCGTATACTTTGGGTAATGAGCACCATTTCCTCGGGATGACGGGTACCCTCGTCGTTCCAATCGGGGACGTCGCCGCGCAAAGAAATATGCGCAAGCTCTTTTTGTGCATGTTTAGCTGCAGAGTCGGCATATACAACAGCCTCAATGAGCGAATTGGATGCAAGACGATTACCGCCGTGGAGTCCTGTGCACGAACACTCGCCCAAAGCATAGAGATGCCGTATAGACGATTGCCCGTCGGTATCTACTTTTATACCGCCACAAAGGTAGTGAGCAGCCGGGGCTACTGGAATATAATCTTTAGTAATATCAATGCCGAGACTTAGACACTTGCGGTAGATATTCGGGAAATGACGTTTAGTCTCTTCCGGGTCTTTATGAGTAACGTCGAGATATACATGGTCGTCGCCATAGAGTTTCATTTCCGAATCTATGGCACGGGCTACAATGTCGCGCGGTGCAAGCGAGAGCCGCGGGTCGTATTTATGCATGAATTCCTCGCCCTTGAGATTGCGCAACACTGCACCGTAGCCACGCATGGCCTCAGTAATGAGGAAGGAGGGTCTGTCTCCGGGGTGAAACAATGCCGTAGGGTGAAACTGGATGAATTCCATATCTGCAACAGTACCTTTGGCGCGGTAGACCATGGCAATACCGTCGCCCGTAGCCACCAACGGATTGGTGGTCGTCTGGTATACAGCACCGCAGCCTCCGGTGGCCATAACGGTAATTTTAGACAGGAATTTGTCTACTGTCCCGTTGGCTATATCAAGGACATATGCCCCATAGCAGGTTATATCGGGAGTGCGGCGTGTGACAATTTTCCCAAGATGATGCTGGGTAATTATTTCTATGGCAAAGAAATTCTCGTAAACGTCGATATAGGGATTTTCTTTTACTGCTTTGATGAGCGATTCTTGGATTTCGAAACCGGTATTGTCGGCATGGTGGAGAATGCGGAACTCACTATGGCCACCTTCTTTGTGCAAATCGAAATTTCCTTGGTTGTCTTTATCGAAATCCACACCCCAGTTTATAAGTTGACGTATCTGCTCGGGTGCGCCTTTCACAACAAGTTCAACGGCCTTAGGGTCGCTGAGCCAGTCGCCGGCAACCATTGTGTCGTGTATATGTTTTTCGAAATCGTCTACTTCGAGATTGGTAACCGAAGCCACGCCGCCTTGTGCCAAGGCCGTATTGGCTTCTTCTAAGGTTGTTTTGCACACCAATGCAACTTTCACGCCTTCTTTAGCCACTTTAAGGGCAAAACTCATACCGGCGATGCCGGAACCTATAACCAGATAATCATACTGATATGTCATAGCAAAACGTTTTTAAGGGTAGCTCTGCCTTTGTTCCATACGGAAAAGCGCAAAAAACAAACGCATGCACCACGGCAAAATTACTAAGAATTTTTATATTTCCACCACTTTTTCAAAAAAAAGCAGAGGCCATTACGGATAAACCGCCATGGCCTCTGTCTAAATAATGGTTACGAGATTATTTCTTTACAATCTGCAAGCTGTAGGGGGATGTTGTGAAATCGAGAGTGAACACGTATGTTCCGGCTTCTGTCATGACGAGATTACCGCCATTTTCAACAATATTGCCTTCTTCGCCACCAAACGAAATGTTCCAAGCGTTGTTGACACAGAACTTGTATTCGCCGGGTTCGTTGAATCTGATTTCCTTACTTGTCCATTTACGGTAGTTGGCCGGTTTGGAAGAAGTATCTGGAGCCATTGCTGTAGCATCTGTTTCTTCCACGTTCCAACCGTTGAATGCGCCGATAACGTTGATAACGTTTACAGGGGTAGCGCTCCATTGGAGTTTAAGCAGGTTCACGTCAAGGAAATAAAGTTGGTATCCGGGTACTTTCATACGGTCGGTACTTTCGGGATCCACTTTCATCTTACCTGTGGTGATATGCGAAACCTCGTTTGTTTCGGAATCACCGTCGGGACGGTAGATAACGCCACTTGTATTGCTGGGTTGGCAAGTGAGCCAGAACTGACGGTTGATTTGAACCACGCCTTTATAATTGTTATAATCGTTGGTATAGAGGCGAGCAATCTTGGTGAAGTCTGTGGTAGTGGTATTGCCAAGAGCCGGAGCATAGAGGAAATCGTAGGCGAATCCTATCTTATAGGTCTTCTCCAAGAGATTGAACTCAATGAGATACTGACCAACTGCGTCTATTACACCTGCATCGGTCTTAGCTTCGGCAGAGGCAACCAAAGTTCCTTCGGTAGATGTACCTTCGGCACCGTAAGCACCTGCCCAATTGTTACCGGCAGCAGCCGAAGCAGGAACGAGTTTCCACTCGAAACCGCCGTTTTCAATCATCTTTTCGTCTATATCAATCTTGACGTTGAATACCGGTTGGTCGTAGGGGCTACCGGCAATAACCTGATTTACAGGGTAGCCTTTTGTCACATCCCAATTGCAGAAATTGCCAACCAGATAATACTGGTCTTCAATAACCGTAGCAGGGTCAAACGGAGTGACAGTATAGACATATCCTTCGCCATAGTAATAGTCGTCGGTGCCACCGAGACGAGTCTTCACGTTGCCACCCTCATTCACCGCAAAGGCTGCTATACGGCCATATACAGTGAGGGGTTTTGGGTCGCGAGTGAAATTTGAGTAAATCAAGCCGTTGACAACGTCGGGGGTTACCACGATATTGTCGCCGTCTACAATTGTGCTCACAGTGACTACTTTTTCAAAGTCCTCTGTATTGGACATTTCCAATTCAAAAGCAACGCTATAAGGAGCAGATAGCCCTTCAAGTTTTGTTATATTGGCCACTACCGGGCGGACGCCTTCGTTGTTGGCCGCCTTGAGATCCAAAGCTTCAGGGCCTTGAGCAATAGCAAGGTTGGAGCTTTCGAAAATCACCGGCTCCTGGTTTTCCTGCCCCGGAGGATTGGGGAGGTCAAAGTTATCGCATGCAGCAAATGTGGCTGCTAAAACGATACTCGATATATAAGCTAATTTGTTCATTTCTTAAGTTTAAACGCAGGTTATTCAGCAGGTTCGTTAAAAACGGGAGCCCAAAGACCGGCTTCGTCTACCTCGAGATTTACATCCCATTGGCCTTTCTTGATGGTTACTTTCGGCTTGTTGTGTGTCTGGAGATCGCAAACAACCGTCATATATGTATCTTCGTCAAGGAAAATACCAAAGTTGCCTTGACCCCAGATTGCATCGAAATTAAAGATACCGTCTACAAAGTCGTTGGTAATGTCGAGGATAAAGAAGTTTGCCGAGTTAGAACCGAATTGCACATCGGTGGTATCCCAACCGCCAAGTTCGGTAAAGAAGCGGAACTGGCTTGAGTTATCTACATTGTGCGAGCCGTCGTCGGGAGCAGCAGGGAAAAGGAATGTAGCGGCATATACATTGGAGCCGATAACAGGTTCTTCCAATTTCCAGTCGGCATAATGCGCCAGGCTGGCTTCTGAAGGTTCTACCCAACCGTTGAGGCTACCTACGATGTAGATGAATCCCGGAGTAGGAACAGCATATGTGAGCTGCACCTTGTTGTATGAGGTAACATTGCTTGTGGTGCAGAAACTGCCGGCAACATTAGGGATTTCGCAAGTACCGCGGAAATAGAGTTTAAGCTCTTTTTCTCCGGTATAAGCGTCCCAAGTGTCCAAATCTGTAATGTCGAGGAGCTGGCACATTGCCACAGCAAGGTCATAGACCTTTATTTCCATCTCGCTCTGTGAACCTGCCACGCTTGATAGCGACACATAGTTTGCAGGAGCTGTTTCGGTTGCATCTACGAAATTTTCCGACAAAGAAACCTGAGCGCCATAGTTGCACACTGCGGAAAAGCCATAATCGGGCTGTCCTTTGCAGGTGAGAATAAAGGTGGTTTTATCGGCCATGTCGCCGCTGGTAGCGAGGAACTGATCCTGAAGCGCCGGAGCGTAGATTTCAAAAGAACCGGCAGTCGGTTCGTGGAACACAGGTTCTTTCTTATCCTCGCAAGAGGTGAAGATAGCGCCTGCCAAGGCCATACCGGCTATGATATATAAAGACTTATTCATTTTTGTACAATTCTATTTGGAATTAGTAACCGGGATTCTGCTTATAGCCGGAAGTACCGAGTACACGGCTTGGGATAGGATAGAGTTTGGTATAAGCGGGAAGGTCTGAGCCATTGAGCATACCGTTTTTCCATTCCCAGTTATAACCGCTTTCCCACAAGCCATAGCGGATGAGGTCGGTACGGCGAGTGTTTTCGCAATATAGCTCACGGCAACGTTCGTCGCGCACAAGACCTTGCGACAAAGCAGTAGCAGGAGCCACGCCGGCACGTTCGCGGATAAAGTTCACATATTTGAGAGCTTTTGCCTGGTCGCCGCCGCCTTCAACAATAGCTTCGGCAGCAGAGAGGTAAATTTCCGACAATCGGATCATTGCAAAGTCGGCAGAACCGAATGCGTCTGTACCGGGATACTGAGCAAGGAGAGAATTGTCGATATTACCGTCTTCATCGTAGGGGAAATTGGTATATTTAACGGGGAGATAACCGTTGTTGCCCCAGTTTGCACCTTCAAGGCTCGGATTTTCGCTTGCAAAACCAAATTTTGAGGTGAGCCATAAAGACACACGTTCGTCGGGAGATTCGCTCATTGCGCCGTCTACCCATTGGAATTTCTTAACAAACGACTGGCGGGCAACCGAACATTTCCATCCAGCGCTGATATTAAACCAGTTGGAAGAAACGTGAGCGTTTTTTTCCGGGTCGAAAGAATAGTCTACACCGTTGAAAGTATAGGAGGGAATACCTTGCCAATCTGTCTTGGTCGGATCGGTGACTTGAACGCCGTCTGTTCCGAGGAATGCAGCCATCATGAACGTAGCGCCAGAGTAAGTTTGCAACTCAATGCGGTCTGCTGGGATATCCCAAATGATTTCGTTTACCTCATTTGAACCGCCTATAGCATACTGGCTGTTGTTTGCAGCAAACACTCCTGTATAAGTCTTAGCCAAACCGGAGTTGTTGAAACCGCCTTTACCCAAACGTGCTATGATATTCTCGGCATGGCGCAAGCAATCGGCATAGCGTTCCTGGCCGGTGAGTACTTTAGCGTTGAGGTAGAATTTCACCAACACGGCTTCTGCAACGTCGAGGCCGACAAAACCATATGCAGGTTTCTGGTTTGGCTCAAAACTTGCCACAACATCTTCGAGGTCGGCAGTTACGAGGTTGAAGATTTCGGCACGTTTCATCTGCGGCGGGATAGAACCGATAGCGGTAGTTTCGTCGGCATAGAAAGTATCGCCAAAGAAATTGATGAGGTAGAAATAGCAAGCGCCACGAAGGATACGGCACTGGCGGATATAATCTTGTGCTTTTACGGTCTGCGCGTCGTTAAGCCCGAAGAGGCCTTCGTTTACGGTGCGGATAAAGTCGTTGCACAAGGTGATATTAATCATAAGGCGCGAATATATACCGTATACCCAGTTAACGGCCGATGTGGTGCGACCGAAATTAAGGTCGCCATAGTCGTTACGGTCATAGAGCCATGAAGCTTCGTCGGTAGGGATTTCCTCGGCAATAAACAATGCACGAGAGAATGCGGCCATACCACCGTCGAATTCTTTTACGGGGCTGTCGCCGTTTGCGCCATAAGTTGCAAAATTGAGGTACACGTCTGCGAGCACACGGTTCATGTATCCCTCGGGGTCGTCTTTAAAGTTAGACGGGGTCACAACAGAAGGATCCACCGGCATTACATCAAGGTCGCCGACGCAACCGGTTGAGAACAACATTGCTACACCAACCGCGGCAGAGGTGAAAATTTTATTTATAGTTTTCATTTTTTACTTCTTAATCTTTAGGTTAGAAAGTAGCTACCAAACCCAGAGTGCAAGTAATAGGTCTCGGGTAGACGTTGTTGTCGATACCGGAGAATACTTCGGGGTCTATGCCTTTGTATTTTGTGATGACAAAAGGATTCTGAACGGCACCGAAAAGACGGAGGTTGAGTTTGTCTTGCAACAAGTTTTCGAAGGTATATCCAAGAGTGATGTTGTCGCAACGAATAAACGAAGCGTTTTCAACGAAATAGCTGCTCTGGTTAAGAGAAATCGAAGACTCGGTGTCGAAGAGGAAAGTATTTGCAAGAAGGTTTGTAACCTGATACTGTGCTGCCGCGGTGTTGTAGATACGGGAGCTTTCGTATTTGGGGTTGTTGTAAACATAGTTGCCTACGTTTGCACGGAGGGAAATACCGAAATCCCAATTTTTGTAGCGTAAGTTGTTGTTCCAGGTGAAAGTTGCTTTGGGGTCACGGCTGTGGAACTTGATGAGGTCGTCGTCGTTGATTACACCATCGGCGTTCTGGTCTACATAAACGTTTTGGATAGGATCGCCATTGTCGTCATAAACCTGTTCGTATACCATGAAAGTATAGGCCGGTTCTCCTACGATGTGATACTGGAGAGTACCACCTGTTCCCGAAGGCATTGACGCAGCAGAAATCATAGTTGTTGCGGCATCGCCGGTAAGCTCGGTAATCTTATTCTTGTTGAACGATACGTTCAAGCTTGTGCTCCAAGTAAAGTCTCTCGTAACAACGGGTTTTGCACCAACGGTGATTTCAAAACCTGTGTTTGTCATAGAACCGATGTTGCGGTTCATGAAATTGGAGGTATTCACACCGCCAACGGGTACAAAGGCCAGAAGGTCTTTGGTATCGCGCTTGTACCAGTCGAGAGCAGCCGTGATACGGTTGTTCAAGAAAGCCAAGTCAAGGCCGACATTCCATGTGGTTGTCTGTTCCCACTTGATATCGGTGTTGTAAGCGTTGGGATACAATGGGTTGATCCATTGGCCTGAGCCGTTGGGGTCAAGATAGTGGAAACCGTTCTGATAAGAATCGGTATACTGAGGCATGTAGTAGAAATAAGCGTTGATGTCCTGCTGTCCAGTCACACCCCAACCGAGGCGGAGCTTCATGTCGTTGACTTTAGAACGGATGCTTTCAAGGAAAGGCATGTTGATGATTTTCCAACCTAAAGCAACAGATGGGAACAGACCCCAACGGTTATCTTTGGAGAATCGGGAAGTACCGTCGTCGCGAAGAGTGAATGTCAAGAGATAAGTATCTTTGAACGAATAATTGACACGTCCGAAGAAAGAGACGAGCTGGAGTTTCTGCGCCCAACGAGCCACAGGAGCGTTTTCGTAGGGTTTGCCAACATGATCTGCAGACGCTTCGTCTATATTAAGGTCGTATACACCGCCCACGAAGATATCGTTGAAATCGTTGTTGAGGCCGAGGGTATTTATGTGTGTCCAGTCGTTACCATGGAAATCAAAACGCTGCCAGGAATAACCGACCATAGCATCAAGGTTGGATTCTATTTCGGTGAAATCTTTGCGGTAGTTGATGTAGAAATCAAGGAGGGTATTGCGCTGAAGCTCGTATTTTTTGTAGAGCGTACCGGCACCGTCTTTATAGTTTCCGTTCATGCCATTGCAGAGTTCTGGTCTACGACTGTCTGCCAGTTGTTCTTGCTCACTTGGTAACCCAAGTTGAGATTGAAATGGAGTTCGGGCACCCAATATAGGGCGTAATCAAGCTGGATATTTCCGTTAGACGAGTATACAGAGCCAGACTGGAGCTGTTCTTCGATAGTGGAAACAGGGTTCATTGTTGCGTTTTCCTGATATTCGCCGGTAGACTTTGTTGTCTGGAAATAACCGTTGAACATCGGACGTCCGAAGCTACCGGTTGTTGGGAAATCGTAGCGTACAGGAAGAGCCGGGCTCATGGCAATAGCACCGCCGATAGCACCGTTGTTGCCTTCGTTGGTGTTTACATAGCTACCGTTAACGTTTGCTTGAACAGAGAGAGCATCGTTGAAGAATTTGGGCGAAACATTGACACCTACAGTCACACGTTCCATATCCGATTTCTTTATGATACCTTCGTTTTTAGTGTAAGAACCGTTGACACGATAGGGAACAACGCCGAGAGAGCCTCCGATAGAGAGACTGTAGTCGTGAGAGAAAGAAGTGCGGAGGATTTCTTTTTGCCAGTCTGTATCGTATACGGGCAGACCGCCTTCTTCGGGAGTGAACTGGTTGAACATAGCAACTGCGTTGGGAGAACCATATTTTTTGATGATCTCACCAAGTTGGGCTGTGTTCATCATGTTGAGGGTCTTACGAGCTGTGTTCACATGCCAGTTTGCTGCGAAATTAACTTGCGGACGGCCGGATTTTCCACGTTTGGTAGTAATGATGATAACGCCGTTTGATGCTCGCGAACCATATATGGCGGTTGCAGAAGCATCTTTCAAGATGGTCATAGACTCGATATTCTGAGGATTTACCATCGAGAGGGCGTTTGTACCTCCTGCAGACGATTGGTCTGTCTGCGGAACACCGTCGATAACGATGAGGGGGTTATTATTTGCCGATAGAGAAGCACCGCCACGGATACGTATGTCGGCGTTGCCGGTCGGGTTACCGCCGTTTGTGGTAACAACCACACCTGGAGATGCACCAACCAAGAGGTCTTGTGCCGAATTTGCGATACCGGCTTCGATATCGTCGGGCTTAACCACAGCCACAGAACCGGTGGCGTCGGCTTTCTTCACTTGGCCATAACCAACCACCACGAGTTCTTGCATTGCCACGGTGTTTGTGGCAAGATGCACCTCGATGTTTGTGCGGCCATCTACGGGAATTTCTTGGGTGTCGCATCCGACATAGGACACAACCAGGACGGCATTGGGTTCCACCTGGAGCTTGAAGTTACCATCAATATCGGTGGCAACTCCGAACTGTACACCTTTGACTTCGACGCTGGCACCGATGGCGGGTTCGCCTTCGGGCTCATAGACGGTACCTGTTACCGTAATCTTCTGCGCCAAAGCCGGGAATGCAACTGCGAGCGCCATTACAAGCGCCAACAAAGCCTTCCGGCTCATTCGAAAACAAATGTTCTTCATGCAGGGAGTTTTTGTGTTAAACTGTTTGTTATTGTTTGTTTTTGAGTATTTCCTGTTTCCTGCTCTTTACCTAAATCGGCACATATTGCCGGATTTACGAAATCCAAACATAAAGACATAAGCCATTATTCACCCGGGAATATCTCATGGTAATAGACCGGACTTTTTCTGCTCAATAGCCCTTTAATTGGAGGTATATAAGTAAGTATGACAGTAGCTTCGTTATTCATGATGAAAATGACACAGACACGAGGCCTCTTCATTTCCGCTTGCAAAGAAAGCTAAAATTTTGCTGAACTTGAATAATTTTTCAAAAAAATGTGCAAAAGACGGCATGTTTAACATTATTAACTTAAAATTGTTTCACCGTTAGCGATTGTTAACGGATTTCCACCTAATAATCAGCCAAAACGCCCTCTAAAATATTTAGTCTGCCCAAATGAGCACTTTTTCCGGCCAAAAAACGTTATATTTGCAAAATATTCGTTCATATTAACTCAACTCAACAATGATTATCAACTCTGCCCGTTTTGTCATCAGCAATACCGACGTTGCCAAATGTCCACAAGATATCCGCCACGAATATGCCTTCATAGGCAGATCCAACGTGGGTAAATCCTCGCTTATCAATATGCTCACAGGCAAGAAAGGCCTCGCCATGACTTCGGCCACACCGGGCAAAACTATGCTTATCAATCATTTTCTGATAAACGACAGTTGGTATATCGTAGACTTGCCTGGCTACGGCTACGCCCGTCGCAGCAAGGATGACCGCAAGCGACTGGAAGGAATCATAAAAAGCTATATCCTCAATCGTGCACAGATGACCAACCTGTTCCTATTGATCGACAGCCGTCACGAACCACAGAAAATAGACCTTGAGTTCATGGAGTGGCTCGGAGAAAACGGGGTGCCTTTCAGCATAGTTTTCACAAAAATAGATAAAATGGGACCTGTGGCCGGCGAAAAGAAAACAGCCGACTATCTTGAAAAACTCCTTGAACAATGGGAAGAATTGCCTCCCGTTTTCCGTACATCGAGCGAGGACCGTCGCGGACGCGATGCAATCCTCAACTATATAGAGGAAATGAACAAACTACCACTACAGTGATTTAACAGGGTTCTTATAAGCTGCGAATCATCAAATGCTTTGAACAAAGCATAAAACTCCGGCGTTTTCTATCAAAAAGACATTATTATGGATAAAGATAAACGCAAGGAAACAGACAAGGCTCTACGCGACCTTCCGGGAGCGGCGATAGATGCAGCCGACGACGATAAAGTTGACGATTGCATGGTGAAAGAACGTACAAAAACGCTCAACAACAACCCCAGGAACAACGATTGACCGCAAGCACAAACAGAGATCTCACGAATCCGCCTCAATGCAAAAATTGAAGCGGATTTGCGTTATTTAAGGATATTTACTAACTTTGGCATTCTCCAAGCAAGTCCAAACCATATGGAAGCAACTCTTTTTTCGCCAGACGAAAGGCCATTGGTGCCTAAACTTTACCGCCGACTACTCGGCGCGGCAAGTCACGCCATTACAAAAGACGACATGAGGTTCATTGTCGAATCAGCGAAAAAAATGCAAGTTCCTCAGCGTGATCGCTTTGGCTTCCATCCCATAGTATCCGCACTTGAAACAGCCTGCACTCTTGCCGAAAGCATAGACGCCGACCGCCACATGCTCTTGGCCATAATGCTCAGCCCGTTGTCGTCGGCAGGACTTATACAGGAGATAGATATACAGAACCGCTGGGACGAAGATGTGGCTAAGATGGTGAGAGGTCTGGCTAAAGTTTCTACCCTTTACAGCAGAAGCGCATCGGTGGAGAGCGATAATTTCCGCAAACTCCTTCTCACTTTCGCAGAAGACATCAGGGTCATTATAATAATGATTATAGACCGTCTTCGGCTAATGAGAGCCATCAACCACCATCCGGCAGAAAAAATGGTGAAAGAGGTGGCCTACGAAGCCAATTATCTCTATGCCCCATTGGCTCACAGATTGGGCTTATATGCCATAAAATCTGAATTGGAAGACATGTCGCTCAAATACAGCAACCGCGACATATACACCAAGATAGCCCACCAACTAAACGAAACCAAAAGCCGGCGCGACGCATATATTGCAAATTTCATAGCACCCATCAAGGATAAACTGTCTGCAGAAGGCTTGAAATTCGAAATCAAAGGCCGCACCAAGAGCATCTATTCCATATGGAACAAGATGAAAAAGCAGCACAATACTATAGAAGACATTTTTGATCTTTTTGCCATCCGCATAGTGATAGACTGCGAAATACCTCGCGAAAAAAGCGAATGCTGGCTTGCCTACTCTGTGGTCACCGACATGTACAGGCCTAATCCCAGCAGGCTTAAAGACTGGATAAGCATACCCAAAAGCAATGGATATGAGAGCCTCCATATAACGGTCTACGGTCCGGACGAACGCTGGGTGGAAGTGCAGATACGTACACGCCGCATGGACGCTGTAGCCGAGAAGGGTCTTGCCGCCCACTGGAAATACAAGGGCATTAAAAGCGAAAGCAATCTCGACACATGGATGAACAATATCCGCGACATTCTCGAGGCGGCAGAAACAGGCCCTATGGAGTTGATGAAAAATTTCAAAATGGATGTCTACAGCCACGAGGTTTTTGTATTCACCCCAAAAGGCGACCTCTACAAGTTGCCGCAAGGCGCCACACTCCTTGACTTTGCATTCAATATCCACACAAATGTGGGCACACATTGCGTGGGTGGACGCGTAAACGGGCGAAACAGAAAACTCAACTACCGTCTTGCCAGCGGAGACACCGTGGAGATTTTCACCTCACAGCAACAGGAGCCAAGCATAGACTGGTTGGGAATTGTTGAAACGTCCAAAGCACGCAACAAGATAAGGGCCGTATTGAAAGAAGCCGAAAACAAGACGGCAGAAACAGGCAAAGAGCTTTTGCAACGACGTTTCAAGAACCGCAAGATAGAATTCGACGAGGCAACCCTTTCGAAAGCCATAACCCGTATGGGGCACAAAAACACTATTGCTTTCTTCGCCGCCCTCGGCGCAGAAGAAATAGACATCAACGATGTTATAGAGGCATATCTATCGGTATCGGATCGTGCTTTGCCGGAGCAAAACCCAGAGCGAGTGTCGGCAAGCGAATACACCATGCAGCCAGCAGAGGAAGATACGGCTGCCGACGACGATGTTGTGGTTATCGGAGACAACATAAAAGGTGTAAATTACCGGCTGGCCAAGTGTTGCAATCCTATCTACGGCGATAAAGTGTTTGGCTTCATATCCTCAGAAGGTGTCATAAAGATACACCGCGACGATTGCCCCAATGCATCGCACTTGAAAGATAAATACACCTACCGGCTTATCAAAACGCGCTGGAGCGGAAAAGTGGGAAGCCAGTTCGTTGCAACTCTCAGGGTGGTAGGTAAAGACGATATAGGCATCGTCACGAACATCCTCTATAATAAATAAAGAAAAATCCGTAACTTTGCGTGGGATATCCATAGATTCTACCGACGGGCTTTTCCAAGGAATCCTTACCGTGGGTATCAACGACACGGTTTCACTAAACCAACTCATAAAAAAAATATCAACCGTAAAAGGTGTTAAAGATGTTCAACGCAATAAATAAAACCGCCGCCATTCTCCTTGTCGGGTTGGCAATGGCTTCTTGCGCCGACAAAGCCAAAGAAGGAGCTATGGAGCTTTACAAGCAAAGCGAAAACGCAATAGAACAACGCGAGTACAAGGCTGCCCTGGTATATCTGGACACCCTCAACAACCGCTATCCTCAGCAAACAGAAATACGCCGCGGCGGTCTCAGGCTCAGAGCTATGGCAATGCAAGGAATAGCGACCGACAGTATTGCTGTTGCCGATGCCGCTTTAGCGCAAGCCACCGCTTTGGTAGAAGAGCTTCGACCCAAGTTCAAACACATTGAAGGAGCCGCCTCGCTCGAAGGCTATTTCATTCCATCCGATACTAAAAACAATGTGATGGCAGGCAATGCCGTGCAAGGCCGCGTGAGCGAAAAAGGATTTTTTTACCTTGTAGTAAACATTCAAGGTCGTAGCATAGGCTTTACCGTCATACGCTTCGCATCTGGAAACCAAAGCGTTGAATCGCAGCCCATAAGCCATGCAAGGGTGATAAAAGTGGAAGGTTCGGAATCTGCAGTGTTCAGCCCAGAGGAGCTTCAGGATGTTGGATCTTGGTTGGCCGAACACACCGGGGCTTTAACTGCCACTCTTATCGGCACAAAAAGCAACGTCTCCATAAAACTTACAGCCGCGCAAGCAGCATCATTAGCTCTTTGCAGCAAATATGCCACGGCACTTCAAGCCCAAAGGCTGGCAAGCATACACCGCGAAAAATACGAGCGCATGCTGGCCACCGCCCGCGACCAGATTGCAAACAACGAACCACTTAGCCAAGAATGAGCCAAGAAAAAATTAAAATCCTCGTTACCGGAGGAGCCGGTTTTATAGGCTCGGCTTTCGTGAAGGAATACGCCGACGACTACTCCATTTGCGTGGTCGACAAGCTTACATATGCAGGAAATATCGCATCTATAAAGGAAGAGATCGACCTCGGCAAGATACGTTTTGAAAAGGCCGATATATGCGATGCCGATGCGATGGCCTATATACTGGGAGATTTCAAACCGCACTATATAATAAATTTTGCGGCAGAAAGCCATGTAGACCGAAGCGTAGACAACCCCAAACCGTTTGTAGACACCAATATAGCAGGGACTCAGAATCTGCTTGAATGCGCTCGCAGATATGCCGCAGGATCAGATTTCAAACGTTTTGTACAAATAAGCACCGACGAGGTCTATGGAGACCTTCCCATAGGCGAAGAACGCAAGATTGCCGGCGACTTTTTAGGGCGTAAAATGCCCGTGACGCTTTATGGTCCCGACGGATTTACAGAAGAAACCCCCTTACACCCGTCTTCTCCTTATTCTGCATCTAAAGCCTCGGCCGATTTCATGGCCATGGCATATCACCGCACCTATGGGCTGCCTGTAGTGATAACGAGGTGCTCCAACAACTACGGACCTCGCCAGTTCCCTGAGAAACTAATACCGCTTATGCTCAACAACATTCTTGAAGGCAGGGAATTGCCAGTGTATGGCAACGGCTCCAATGTGCGCGACTGGATTCATGTATCCGACCACTGCCGTGGTATCATGGCAGCAGCCACAGAAGGACAAGACGGATATGTATATAATTTCGGTTCTTACAACGAGGTGCCTAATCTCGGTTTAGTGAAAGTTCTTATATATCTCACCCACTGCATAATAAAAGACAATGACAAGTATGCGGAGCTGCGCAATCTGCTTCCATCTGTCAACAACAGTCTCATCAAATTTGTAGGCGACCGTCCCGGGCATGACCGCCGCTACGCCATAGACTCCTCTCGGGCAATGCAAGAATTGGGGTGGAGACCTCGCGTCCCTTTGGCACAAGGCCTGCGCGATACAATAGAATGGTATTTAGACAACCGTAGCTGGACCGAAGAAATAGTAAACGGAGAATACCGCAGTTATTATACCAAAATGTATTCAGGAAGATGAAAGGCATAGTTCTTGCAGGCGGCTCCGGCTCGCGCCTGTTCCCTATAACCAGGGGCGTATCCAAGCAACTCATCCCCATATACGACAAACCAATGGTGTACTATCCGTTGTCGGTTCTCATGTTGGCAGGGATAAGAGATATTTTGCTTATATCCACTCCCGACGATTTGCCTCATTTCAAGCGCCTTTTAGGCGACGGCTCGCACTTGGGCATAAGCATGACATATGCCGAGCAACCTCGTCCTGAAGGATTGGCACAAGCATTCACCATAGGAGAAAAATTCATCGGCAACGAGCCTTGCGCATTGGTCTTGGGCGATAATATTTTCTATGGGCAAGGATTCAGCGCAATGCTCCGGCAAGCCGGTATAGATGCAGAGAACGGGATGGCCACAATTTTCGGCTACTCCGTAAACGATCCACGAAGATACGGGGTCGTCGCACTCGACAACACCGGCAAGCCTGTGTCTATAGAAGAAAAACCAGAGAAGCCACAGAGCAACCAAGCGGTGGTAGGATTATATTTTTATCCAAAAGGAATTTCCCAAATAGCCAAGACAATAAAGCCCTCGGCACGAGGAGAATTGGAAATAACCACCGTAAACGAACATTACCTCAAAGCCAACAAACTGAACGTGCAATGTTTCGGACGCGGGTTCGCATGGCTAGATACAGGTACTATCGACTCCCTCATGGAAGCTTCGGCCTTCGTAGAAGCGATACAAAAACGGCAGGGCTTGCTTATAGCTTCATTGGAAGAAGTCGCCTACCGTAGGGGCTATATCTCTGCAGGGCAATTAAATAGCCTTGCCGACGAAATGGCAAGTACCGAATATGGCAAATATCTCAAAAAAATAGCAGAAGATGGAATCTGACGAAAAACCGCGCATAATAAATCTTCCAAGAATCTACGATCCGCGCGGAAACCTCACCTTTGTTCAGGACGGCGACAGCTTATTGCCTTTTGAGGTACATCGCGTATATTGGACCTACGACGTGCCGGCCGGAGAGAAACGCGGCGGACACAGCCATTACCAAGGAAGAGAATTGCTTGTGGCAACAAGCGGAAGCTTTAACGTCAACGTATTCAACGGGTCGGAATGGCAGACGTTTACCCTAAACCGTCCCTATATGGCATTGTATATCCCTCCAATGTATTGGCGGACACTCGACAATTTCGCTTCGGGCAGCGTATGCATGGTTCTCACGAATGTGAAATATACAGAAGACGACTATGTGCGTGAATTGGACGATTTCTTAAAACTAACAGCCAAGTGAGTATACCCAAAATCAAATATCCATTCCTAAATCTCAAGACAATAAACGAAAAGACCTTGCAAGCAGCCGAAGAGGCTGCCTGTCGGGTTATCAGATCGGGTTGGTATATAGGTGGCGAAGAAAACGAAGCTTTTGAAACAGACCTTGCCGCCTTCACCGGCACAAGGTATGCCGTGGGAACAAGCAATGGTTTGGATGCCCTACGCCTCATTTTCAAGGCCTACCTGTATTTAGGAATCTTGAACCCCGACGACGAGGTTATAGTGCCATCAAACACATATATTGCATCTGTCTTAGCCGTGACCGATGCCGGTTTGAAACCAGTGTTCGTGGAGCCGGAAGAAGAAACATTCAATCTTGACTCCGGGAAAATAGAGAATGCGCTAACACAAAAGACCAAAGCAATCTTAACGGTTCATCTTTATGGCCGTCCATGTTTTGACCAGGAAATGAAAGATTGCGCAAAGAAACACAATCTTCTCATCATTGAAGACAATGCCCAAGCTATCGGAGCTGTGTCAAAGACCCCATCGGACAGCGGCTCTTTCGTCACCGGAAGCCTTGGCGATGCAGCTGCTTTCAGCTTTTATCCCACAAAGAACCTCGGTGCCATGGGCGACGCAGGTGCTGTCACCACCGACGACGCCGACTTAGCCAAAGCAATCCGTGCACTGGCAAATTATGGCACAGACCGGCGCTACCACAATATTTACCAAGGATATAATTGCCGCCTTGATCCTATACAAGCAGCAATACTCCGCGCAAAATTACCATTCTTGGCCGACGAGAACAATCATCGCAGAGCTTTAGCCGAGATATACGACACTCATGTCGACAACCCGTTTGTCAAACGACCTCTCCGAGACATTCCCGACGGTTCTATATGGCATCAATATGTACTACGAACCGACTATCGCGAAGAATTACGGCAATATCTCACCGATAAGCAAGTGGGCACAGACGTGCTCTACCCCACTCCTCCTCACATGCAGCCATGCTACTCATGCTTTAAAGACCTCGATCTGCCCATAGCCAAGAAATTAGCGCAATCTGTTGTGAGCATACCCATTTCTTCGTGCACCACAGAACACGACGCACGTCAAATAGCAAGAATTATCAACGATTTCAGACCATGAACTTAGAACCAACAAAAAAAGCATTGTACCACACTTTCGGATGCAAGCTCAATTTTGCGGAGACTTCTTCCATGGCCGAGCTTCTGGCTAAAAACGGAATCGTTGCCGTCCAAAAAGATGAAGCTCCAGACTATATCATTATAAATTCCTGTAGCGTAACTGCCGAGGCCGACCGCAAATGTCGCTCCACTATCCGCTCTTTCGCAAAACGCTACCCTCTGGCCAAAATACTTGTAACAGGCTGCTATGCACAATTGAAGCCTCAAGAATTAGCAACTTTACCAGGAGTTACTGTTGTGGCCGGAGTAAACAACAAACTTAAGATTTTGGAGTATGTGAGCACTCTTGAAAGCACTGCGGAAATAAACGACGTGCCACCGGCAAAAGACCTGAGGGAATTCATGCCATCGTGCTCACGTGGCGACAGAACCCGTTTTTTCCTCAAAGTGCAAGACGGATGCGACTATTGGTGTACATATTGCACAATACCTAAGGCCCGTGGACGCTCGCGCTCTGGAACTATAGACCAATTGGTAGCACAAGCTGCCGAAGCTGCTGCTCAAGGAGGCAAAGAAATCGTCATTACAGGAGTTAACATCGGAGATTTCGGTAAAGGCCGCTCAGATAATTTCCTTGACCTCTGCAGAGAATTAGACCGAGTGGAGGGAATAGAACGCTACCGCATATCGTCGATAGAACCAAATTTGCTCACCGACGAGATAATAGATTTCGTGGCTCAATCGCGCCATTTCATGCCCCATTTCCACATACCGTTGCAAAGCGGCACCGACCATATACTTAAGCTTATGCGCCGGCACTACGACACTGCTCTCTTCAGAGCTAAGATAGAAAAAGCGGTGAAGACTATTCCCGACGTATTCATAGGCGTGGATCTGATTGTAGGTGCCAGAGGAGAAAGCGAAAACCTCTTCAAGCAATCCAAAGCATTTGTAGAGTCGCTTCCGGTGAGCCATCTCCACGTGTTTCCCTATTCCGAGCGGCCAGGCACACGCGCCCTTGAGATAGAGGGAGTTGTAGACCAAGCCGAAAAGCATCGCAGAGCTGCAGAAATGATTGCGGTAAGTTCACGGAAACATGCAGATTTTGCACGGCGATTCATAGGAACGATACGACCGATACTATTGGAACATTCCCGCCCGGGAAAACCTATGGGTGGTTTTACCGACAACTACCTACGTGTTGAAATAGAAGCTCCGGCCCATTTAGACAATACATTGGTGCAAGCACGGCTGACAGAGCTAATGCCCGACGGCGAAACCGTGAAAGCAGTTATGGTATGATGCACAATATTGCATATGCCCTTTACTATGGCTTCTTCAAAGCATTGGCGCTTCTGCCTTTGCCGGTACTTTATGTTTTCTCCGATTTGATTCGCATAGTCGTATACAACATTGCAGGCTACAGGAAGAGAACAGTTGCCGAAAACCTTGAAAAATGTTTTCCAGACAAAACACCGGAAGAACGGAAAAAAATAGAACGGGATTTCTACCGCAACTTTTGCGATAACTTAATCGAAACCATAAAACTTCTCCACATAAGCGACCGCGAAATAACGCGACGCATGGAGTTTGCAAACCTTGAAGCCATAGAACAACTTGTAGACAGCGGCAAAAGTATAATCATATATTTCGCACACACCGGCAACTGGGAGTGGGCTCCGTCAATCACTCTTCATATGCCTGCGGGCAAAGTGGTTTTCGGCCAAGTTTACCGCCCTCTCCGCAACAAGGCTTTCGACAGACTGATGCTAAAGATAAGAAGCCGTTTCGGTAGCGAGTCATACCCCAAAGCCACAGTGATGCGCAACTTGCTGCTCCTTAAGCGCCAAAATAAAATTTCGGTTACGGGATTTATGAGCGATCAGAAACCGAGCCATGGAGATCCCGCAGTGCCACTGATGTTCCTGAACCGCCCTACTGCTTTCATATCGGGCACAGAGACGTTGGGCCATAAGCTCGGATTTGCGGCAGTGTATTGGGATATGGAGAAAACCGCACGCGGGCACTACCGGCTGACGGCAAAAGTTCTTTCCCCCGACATGGCTGCGGAAAAACCGCAAAAAATAACCATGGCTTATGCTCTGGCCCTCCAACAAACCATTTTAAGAAACCCGGCCATTTGGCTTTGGACCCATAATAGATGGAAAATTCCAGTATCAATAAACCCGTTGCAGTAATAATCCTTAATTGGAACGGCGACGAACTCCTGCAGACCTTCCTACCGGCGGTGTTGTTCAACACCAATACCGACATAGCCGACGTCTTCGTTGCCGATAATGGCTCTACCGACAACTCGCTTCACCTGCTGAAAACACAATTTGCCGGCAGGATAAAGCTTATACAATTCTCTCGAAACTACGGTTTCGCAGAGGGTTATAACCGTGCCATAAAACAATGCGCCGGCTATCAGTATACAGTGCTTCTAAATTCCGATGTAGAACCGGAAATAGGGTGGATAGAGAAACTTTACCAATTCATGGAGCGACATCCCGACACAGGAGCATGCCAACCAAAGATACTAAGTTTCCACGATAAAAACAGCTTTGAATATGCCGGTGCATGCGGAGGGTTCATAGATAAACACGGTTATCCCTACTGCCGCGGTCGCATTTTCGGCACTTGCGAAAAAGACTATGGCCAATACGACAAGGAAATGAATATATTCTGGGCGTCAGGAGCTGCTTTAATGGTGAGAACAGAGCTCTACAACGCGGCCGGAGGCCTGGACCCGTTGTTCTTTGCACACATGGAAGAGATAGACCTCTGCTGGAGAATACGATTGGCAGGTTATGAGATTTCTGTAGTGCCCGAAGCCTGTGTTTACCACCTTGGAGGAGGTTCTTTACCTGCAGAGAACCCCAAGAAAACATACCTCAATTTCCGAAACAACCTCTTGATGCTCCACAAGAACCTTCCCGACAACGACCGTGGGCCTATCTTATTCCGACGCCGATTGTTGGACACTTTGGCATTCTTTAAATATGTAGCGACCCTTGATTTAGCCAATGCCAAAGCCATTGTAAAAGCCCACATGGACTTTAAGAAAATGAGAAAGAACTACACAATCCATCCGTCGATAAACATTCTGCCTGAGAGCCCCGGCGGAAATACAGATATATTATACCAATATTATCTCCGTAGAATTCATTTTTACTCACATTTACCTCAAACATAGTTAATATTAGCCTTATTTAACGTTTATTCACTCCACGGCCGCCGGCAATGGCAAAAAAGACTTAAACGCAAGCGCATTTGGCAAAAAAAGGACTCAAATGTTTTGTGGGATAAAATTATCTTGTTAATTTTGCGATATTGTTTAACAGACGCTTCCATATGCAAGCGCTTTAATCAATACCATGACACCCAATTTGGCTTAGAAATACAATCAATTACTAATTAATATCAATCATTTATTTTCAGCACACTTTTCAAAAATTATGGAAGCTCAAAAGCCTACAGCAAAGCCTGCCGCTAAGGCCGGCAAGAAAAGCAACGCCCCTGGCATCAAAAATGCCGCTTGGGTTATTGTAATCTGCGCAATCATCGCCGTTTGCCTCTTCATCTTCTGGTTCGGTGCCGATATGCACTTCGACGAAGACGGTCATCCCCAAAACCTCTGGGGAACTATCTACAAAGGTGGTTTCATCGTACCTGTTCTCCAAACCCTCTTCCTCACAGTTATCGTTTTGGCTGTTGAACGTTGGATCGCCCTCAACTCTGCAAAAGGTAAAGGTAACGTTGCAAAATTCGTTGCCGACGTTAAAGCTTGCCTCGAACGCAAAGACATCGCTGGTGCTCGTGCACTCTGCGCAAAACAACGTGGTACCGTTGCAGCAGTAGTAGACTCTGCTCTCATCCGCTACGAAGAAATGGACACCAACACCGTTTTGACAAAAGAACAGAAAATCGCTACTCTCCAAAAACAAGTAGAAGAAGCTACAGCTTTGGAAATGCCTACCCTCCAGCAGAACCTCCCCATCCTTGCTACCATGACCACCCTCGGTACTCTCGTTGGTCTTCTCGGTACTGTAATGGGTATGATCAAATCATTCCAGGCTCTTTCTCAATCTGGTGCTCCTGACTCTACCGAACTTTCTACCGGTATTTCGGAAGCTCTTATCAACACCGCCTTCGGTATCGCAACCGGTGCTTTCGCAGTTATTTTCTACAACTACTACACCAACAAAATCGATAACCTCACATACGCTATCGACGAAATCGGTTTCTCTATCGTGCAAACATTTGCCGCTACTCACTAATCCCCTCTTTACCGTTTAATTCACAAATCTTTAATAAAAGGTAAATATGGGAAAAGTAAAAATTAAAAAGAAAAGTACTCTCATCGACATGACCGCGATGAGCGACGTGACTGTTCTTTTGCTTACTTTCTTCATGTTGACTTCTACCTTCCTGCAGAAGGAACCCACCATCGTATACACTCCATCTTCTGTTTCAGAAGAAAAAGTGCCGATGAACAACCTTGTGACGGTTCTCGTATCCTCTGCCGATAAAAGCGGCAAACTCGACGACCCCACTATTGCAGAAGGTAAACTCTTCATCTCGTTTACAGGTGATGCCGACTCGACACTTTCCAGCGAAAAAATTCGCGGTCTCATGCTCGACGAAGCATTATCAGTCTACAACGAACAGCACAAGAACCATCCTATCGCTCTGGACGCACGCCAGAAAAACGAATTCCGCACATCTAATATGATCGGTGTTCCTTTCAGCGTGTTGCCCGAAGTCCTCTCGATGTCGGTTACCGAACGCGACAAGTTCATGGGCGACATGACAAACCCCAAAGTTGGAATTCCCATCGACGGCAACAAAAACCGCGATAAGAACCTCAACGATTTTCAGGTTTGGCTCAAAGCTATCTACAATGTTGCCCAAAGAATCAACAACGAGCAAACAGAGGGTTTGACGGCCGAAGAACGTGCTCAAATCAACAACCTCTACACCGCTCTTATGCGTAAAGGGCAAGGTATTGCCATCAAGGCAGACAAAGACACTCCTTTCACAACAGTGCAAATGGTCTTTGACAACCTCCAGACCATGAAACTGAACAAGTTCAGCCTCATGACTGCCCTTAAATCTGAAGACGAACCCACCAATTAAGTAAAGCCATGGCACAGATAGATACATCAAACAGCGGCGGCAAAAAGAAAAAAGGCGCCCAGAAAAAGATGAATATCCACGTGGACTTTACGCCCATGGTGGACATGAACATGCTTCTGATTACCTTCTTCATGCTCTGTACGACCATGATCAAGAGCCAGACTCTGCAAATCGTACTTCCTACCAACGAAGACGTGAAAAAAGAACAGCAGAGCCAGGCTAAACAATCCGAAGCTATCACGCTCATCCTTGACACTGAATACAACGGCGAAAAACCCGCTGTAGACCCCGAAAACGGAAAGACCATCCACAATATCTACTACTACGAAGGTATTGCAGATACAACTTTCTCTACCAACAAATACTTGCGCAAAGAACAGTTCATTGGCAATATGAACCACGAGACGCAGGGTATCCGCAAAATTCTACGTTCAAAGAACGAAGAAGTAATGAAGGAATACGAAATCCTCAAAAACCAGTGGAAGAACAAGGAAATCACACGCGAAGAGTTTGAAAAAGCTGCCAAGAAAAACGCCGGCGACTCTCTCAAAACCCGTCCTGTTGTGGTTATCAAACCCGGTCCTAACACTACATACGAGGGTCTCATCAATGCTATCGACGAAATGAACATCAACCA
>CAJTUG010000021.1:0-9974 GCA_910579605.1 uncultured Muribaculaceae bacterium
AGAGGTTCGCCCTTACCGGATCAGGAAAGATCAAAAGAAAACATGCGTTCAAGAGTCACATCTTGACCAAAAAGACCAAAAAACAAAAACGTAATCTTACTCACGCAGGCCTTGTGGCTAAAGTTGACGTAGCAAGCGTTAAATCTCTTCTCGGTCTCAAGTAATAGCTTGTTTGCATAATTCTTTTGCTCCTTTTTTAGGACGCTTAATTCGTGATTTTTTTATTTCTTTATTAACCGACTGTTTAGCTTTAAGAGTCTGCATCTGCAACCGCTAACATTCAAAATCATCAGAAAAAATGCCAAGATCAGTCAACCACGTCGCTTCTCGCGCCCGTCGTAAAAAAATCCTCAAACTTACAAGAGGCTACTACGGATGCCGCCGTAATGTTTGGACCGTTGCCAAAAACACATGGGAAAAAGGTCTTACTTACGCTTACCGCGACCGCAAGGACAAAAAACGTAATTTCCGTGCCCTCTGGATTCAGCGTATCAACGCTGCAGCTCGTCTCCACGACCTTAGCTATTCTAAGCTCATGGGACTTATCCACAAGAGCGGTATAGAAATCAACCGTAAAGTCCTCGCCGACCTCGCTCTCAACAATCCTGCAGCATTTGCCGCCGTTGTTGAAAAAGTGAAAAACGCCTGAATACAGCGTTAAAAATTAAGAACGGGTTATATCTCAATGAGGTATAACCCGTTTTTTTATGCGCTTACTTTATCGTCATGTATAAATTACGCTATGGTTGTTTTGCATATCCAATAGGACTATTAGCTGCCGGGTGAGAACTCGGTGGGAGATGTAATACATCTCTTATGCCTTCTTCATCCATAGTTATGCGAGGAATAGTAGATAAACCGTTGCCGGCACAGAATAAATTTAAGTTTCCGATAGCAATCCCGACATCTATAAGAGACATTGGCTCGTAATTCTCTTCTTGAGGCAGCTTGTTACTGTCCACAACAAATAATACAGCGCAGGGCGCATCCATTACGAACTCTTGATTGAATACTGGTGTACCAGCCAATAAGTGTCTAAAATCACCTTCTGCTATCTCTTTTAAACTGTGTCGTTTGTAGTCATATAAATAGACTCCCGTTTTATCAAACCAGTATACGTCAATTTCTTGACTATTCATTCCTGTAGGATTAGTCCTAAGTCCTTCTTTTGGACGGTTTATGCCACAAGTAGACCATAATAGATTTGATATAGTTTTGAGATTTAGTTCTTTTGTTGAATCATATTCACGGCATGAGCGGCGTTCTGCAAATGCCTTATTAACGGCCAATCCACCTTTCTTTTGAGGGGCAGGCAGATTAATGGTGTGAGGTTTAGTTATTACGGGTGCCATGAAAGCAAAATAATTAAAGAGGAGTTCTCCTTATAAAAACATCTCTACAAGAGCTTTGGTTGCAATGTTCACTGCATGCTGTCTATTATTTTTATGGCTGTTTCAAGGGATGTTTCGGGTTTGAGCCATATGACAGAAGGATCTTTAGCAAGCCAAGTCAACTGTTTCTTTGCATATACACGTGTGTTTTTGGCAATCCTTGCGATGGCAGTAGAGAGATCCATCTCCCCTCGTCGGTATGATGCTATCTCTTTGTAGCCTACAGTATTCAGCGAATTGAAATTGCCGGAGTCTAAAGCTCTTGTCGCTTCTTCTAAAAGTCCAGATTTCATCATTTCGTCTACGCGTCTGTTAATTCGCCCGAAAAGTTCTTGGCGTGGTCGTTCTATGGCAAATTTGATGACTTTGAAAGGACGTTCACGGCGTTTGCCTGTGCGCAGGTGTGAATAAGGCATGCCTGCCTCAAGGCAAATCTCAAGGGCATGGACCACTCTTCGCGTATTTGATTTGTCTACAATTTCAAAATAATCAGGATCCAGAATTTTTAATTGAGCTTGTACGGCTTCCAAGCCAGTATTCTCAAGCATTTTCAAAACATAATCTCGCGTAGATTCCGAAATGGTTGGCATTTCGTCTATACCATTAACAACCGCGTCGACATACATCATAGAACCACCACACATCACAGCTACCGAGGATTTATTGAAAAGGTCTGGCAAAAGAGACATAACATCTTCCTCATATTTCGCTGCCGAATAATATGCATCTAAAGGCAGCATGCCGACGAAATGATGATAGGCACTGCCGCGTTCTTCTTCTGTTGGGGCGGCAGTGCCTATAGGTATATCTTTATATATTTGACGAGAGTCTGCAGAAATTACGTCGGTGCCGTAATGTTTTGCAAGAGATATGGCAAGACTGGTCTTGCCCGAAGCTGTTGCTCCGGTTACTATCGCCAATATGTTATCGTTAGATTCTATGGCTTATTTGCTTCGTTCTGCAACGATTTTGGCTATTCCTACTATGACATCCGATGCCTTTTCCATTGATTGGATAGGTACAAATTCATAGCGTCCATGGAAATTCAAACCACCGGCAAAAATATTGGGGCAGGGGAGACCTTTAAACGATAGCTGTGCTCCATCAGTTCCACCTCGGATAGGCTGAACTTTTGGTGTTACGTTTTCGCCAAGCATTGCTTCTTTTGCTATTTCTATAATATGCATCATTGGTTCTATTTTCTCTCGCATATTATAGTATTGATCCTTTATTTCAATACTGCAGCAATTAGGGAACTCATGGTTGATCTTTCGTGCCAAATGCTCCAATTCTTTCTTACGGCGCTCAAAACGGTCTCTGTCATGGTCGCGGATAATATAAGTTAGAACCGTCTTCTCTACAGTACCTTCCATGCTCACAAGGTGATAGAAACCTTCGTAATCTTCGGTATGCTCCGGAGTTTCCCATCGTGGCAGCATGATTATAAACTGGTTGGCTATGCGCATAGAATTAATCATTTTATGCTTGGCATAGCCTGGATGAACATTTCTACCGCTGAAGCTAACCTTGGCAACTGCTGCATTGAAATTCTCAAATTCAAGTTCGCCTATCTCTCCTCCGTCCATGGTATAAGCCCAATCGGCTCCAAAAGCATCAACATCAAATTTATGTGCTCCCAAACCAATTTCCTCATCGGGATTGAAGGCTATTCGGATTTTGCCGTGTTTTATTTCCGGATGGTTCTTTAGATAGTCTATAGCAGTTACTATTTCTGCTATCCCTGCTTTATCGTCGGCTCCCAATAGTGTTGTGCCGTCGGTAACTATCAAATCTTGACCTACATAGTTTAGTAGTTCTGGAAACTCAGCGGGCGAGAGTATTATTTCTTCATTTTGGTTTAACACAATATCTTTACCGTCGTAGTTTTCTACTATGCGAGGGGATACGTGTCTTCCGGACATGTCTGGAGAAGTATCAAGATGGGCTATAAATCCTATAGTAGGGATAGAATCGTTGGTATTAGACGGCAAAGTTGCCATTAGGTAGCCATTGTTGTCAAGGCTTATATCTTCAAGCCCCATTTTCTCCAATTCCTCTTTTAGATATTCGGCAAATATCATCTGTCCTGGAGTGGAGGGGGTCATGTTTGTGAGTTCGTCGCTTTGTGTGTCGAACTTGACGTATTGCAAAAAGCGGTCTACTAAATTCATGAAATTATTATTCTGAAAATTAATCCTATATCAAGTTTAGTTTAGTAAACGCCATGGCATAACTGCTCGCAAGGGCTTGCTGTCGTCAGCAGTTGTGTATATAAAGCGGTAGCCTTCAAAACCTAAGCTCTTAAGCAGCTCTTCTATCACTGGCCGGCATTCACCAAATGCGTCATATTCAGGACGCAATACGTTGATGTACTTTCCTAAAAGACTTCCGGGAGTCTGGTTGGCATAAGCTGTCGGTTTTGCAAATACAAATGTATATTCTGCAAAACCTCCTTTAAAAGAAAAATCAACAGATTCGGCGTTTACAGCTTCTTTGTAGCCATTGCAACGCTGGCTTAGAAGCAATACAACATTGTCTCTCACCTCCGTGTAGTTAAGTTCAATGGGCTTTAAGGTGAAGAGTTGTTTCATACGGCTTGAACTTATGGGGTATACACGAGTTTCGCCATCGGTATCTGTCATCCTTATTTCCACAGAGGCTTGAGCTGTCGACAAGCCGTTGAGTAATGCTTCCAAATTTTTATCAGCATGCTGCTTCATATACACAGACACTATATATTGCACCAAGGCTTCCGTACAATCTTTTACTCTCACATCTTCATCGGCAAAGGTGAGATCTATGCCAAGAACATCGTTAGTGTAACTTGCGCCGGCCTTTTCGAGATATAGAGGGCTGTTGCTTGCTAATTGGGCTAATTCAATGTTGAGTCGCTCGCTTTGTTCAACTACAACACTATTATCTCCTTTTTTGCCGCATGAGCCTAAAAGGACAAGCATAGTGCTGGCGGCTATAAGAGTAAATATGCCTTTCATATGTTTCATGCTTTTTTGTAGGTGGTTATTACTTTTGGGCAAAGATACAAAAAAATATGCAATTTATTACCCTTTTTGCGCTTGTTTGCAATTTTGACGCTTTTTTTATTCATTCCAAGAACTCTTGTCGGGGTACATTTGTTAATTTTTCAGAACATAAAAAATAACCGAAATGAAAGAAATAGCTTTAACCGGAACTAACAACCACGTTTTTGCCGACGTGTTGGGAAAATTACTTGCCTGTGACATAAATGTCAATGCAATGGTAGATTTTCCCGAAAAGGTAATGCTCAGCGATACAAAACTCACAGTATCTCTTTTTTCTCCAGAAAATCACGCAAGAACGGTAGAATCTTTCCAAGGCTACCACGACGCTGTACTTACATACAATGATGATCTCAAAGATCCGTATACAAATGAATTGACTCTCAAATATTTTGTAGATACAGTTCATGCCGCCCGCGAAGCTGGGGTTGCTCGTCTTATTGTTGTTGGTTCACCTGATTCGGAAGCATTTTTCGTAACAGATTTGCGTCGTCTTGATGATATTGATTGGGTTTTCATAAGCACCGAAGGTGATTATCCTACAAGAACAGCTCAAGAACTTATAAATCCTTCTTTTCATAAAGAAGTGTATTCAGAATAGCTCATTCTCCTAAATTCTCCTCTGCGGCCTGGAGCTTCGGCTTCGGGTCGCTTTATTATTCTTTTGGTTATAGTCATAAAATAAGCCGATTCTTTTGAAAGAACCGGCTTGCAGTAGAGAAAAGTTTTAGAATCAGATTTATAATATCTTTATCAGTTCCATATTACCGCCGTTGACGGCGCACAGAACGAGCTGCGTTTGAAGATTTAGAAGAAGACTTAGGCTTGGATTCCTTGACTTTCTTGGCCGAACGTTTGGTAGAGCGGTTTGCAGCACGGGTATTTGATGTCTTTTTCGTACTCTTTTCAACCATTGCTGTCGAATCGCTTTCGCCTTTTAATTTGGCTTCTCTTGCTTCTCTTGCTGCGATTACTTCTTCACGGCTTGGAACCCATAATTTTTTCTCAAAATTATCAAGTGAGTTTTGGATACTGTCTTGTGCGCGTTTTAGGCTATCAGGATCAGGATAAATCTGAGCCATGGAACGGTTTTTCAAGTTGCGTGTTTTGTATATATCGCCATCATACATGTTTAGGGTAAAGAAATCGTCGTATGTGCAACTTGGCAAGTTATTTGAGTCGTCAACAAAGATTGTCTGTGCTGCAAGATATGGGCGGAGGTCGGAAAATTTAACCCAAAACATGGGATATTTCAATGCGTCTCCGCCAAAATCACCTGAACGGTGCAAAACAGGACAAATGGCTTCAACAACTGGCTTTAGGCGATTGCTGCGCGTGTCGAATTCCCATCGTTCAACTATGTAATATGACAAAACTTCGTTTGTGGGTACATCGTTTTCGTCAATTGCATATTTCGGTTTTTTTTCTGTAGAACCTTTAGCTAGGGTATAAGGTATGTAGAAACGATCTAAAACGTCGCCTACTTTAACTTTATATTTATCTGTAAATATCTCACGACCGTCAAGATATTCGTATGCGGGCACACTGCCTTGAGCCAAAAGCTTTAAAATAATTCTGAACAGGTTCTCTTGTCCGTCTATTGGTTCTTCCGGGAAATACAAGGCCGCATTTTGGTCTTTATCTAAGTCTATAGATCGGTATATCACACGCATCCATTGCCTGTCGGCATCTGTCAACGATGAGTTGTCTGTAGAATAGAAACTCTGCATACGGTCGGTTACGACCGTGCCGTCTTGTTGGCGAGGGGCGTTGCGATCACCGCTGCGGCGTCGTACAACACTGCTGCCTTCATCCTGGCCAACGGCAGGAAATACAATACCCGTGAGGGCTAATCCCAAGAGTAGGTTCTTTATTTTTATATGCATAGCTTTTATGGATGCTGGGTAGGGTTATTGGACAATTACCTCCATAGGTGAAAGATCACGAGTTATACCATCTGGGCCTTTTGCACGGATTCTGGAGATATAGAAACGTTTTCCTCTGCCGAGACGTTGGAACTGGGTTTTTTGGCGAGGCGAAAATTGATTGCCGTTACTTACTTCTGGCATTGCATTGCCTGAAGAATCAAAAAATACGGTTTCAAAACTTTCAACAGTGAAAGGAGTATCAAGTAAACCGTCGTCTATAGCGGCCTCAAGTCCGGGGGAATTGAGAAGTAATGCCTTTGCAAATGGTTTTCCACCACGATAGTGGTCTGTATTGCCAGAGGCATCTTTAAACGATATGTAAGGTGTCGGGTCTGGCAATTTCCTGACACGGAATTTGGTGCTTGCCATTGTGACTTGATGCCCGTCCATGTTAGCACTAACGTTAATTTCTGCATCTTGTCCTACTGTGGTCGGGCGAGCGAGCCAATGGTCTCCTTGGCGTGTGAGAGAACCGTTGCTCATGGTTGCCGAGATATCCTGCATAGCAACCCCTGGGACAGAAATGCTTATAGGGTTGTCGATACCTGCGTATAGAACATTCATAAGTGTGGCAGAGACTGTTGCCATCGGTTCTATAACCGTATACGAAGATGAGAAATCATGCCTGGTCGTTGAGCCGTCGCCATGTGTAACCTGAAGATAACCGTTGTAATCGAATTTCCCGGTACTTCCAGTTGCAACTTCGTATATGCCATTAGGGTTAGACAGCAAATTACCATTTATGTAGACTTGTGGTCGTTGAGTGGTATCAACAGCCGCAAGGACTATATTTGCTTGATATTTTCCGCCTCTCATTACAAGCCGAGACTGGGGCATTACATAAGCATTAAGCTCGTTTACGCGTAGGTCGCCGGCGTCTACTTGGTTCAGTAGCGACGATAGAACCTCGCCTTCTGCATATAATATGTCGTTTTGCAGTTTAGACAGCAGGGTAACGGCTGCAACAACAGGCTGTTGGTCAAAACGAGATTCTTCCCAACTTTGAGGCGCAAGTGTTCCAATCTTGGTTATATCAGCAGTGGAGAGTGCTTCCTTTATGGTGTTTTGTTTCAATGTATCGGGTATCAATTCCGTGACATAATCACGGTAATTGTCTATGCGTCCGCGTAAAGTTGCACCACGAGGATTGGTTGGCGATAACATCACTACAGCTGCAGCTTCCAAGTCATCTCTGCTTTTTATTGAAGCCGGATCACCATCAGGACCATCTGCTTTCCTCACAATGAGGAACTTTAGAGAATCTACATATTGATAAAGCCTGTCGGTAGCTTCTCTCACCTCTGTGGCTTTATCAAGCCAAACTTGGCCTTTATCAGGATTCTGCTCTGTAAGTGCTTCCAATTGACCATAGATCGCATGGTTTCGAATGCCCACATTAGTATTGCTTCGGTTCAGACCCTCATGTACTTGTGTAAAGCCATCAAGGACATCACTGGAAACATTGAGCGCAAGCATGGCTGTTAGGACGATATACATCAAGTTTATCATCTTCTGCCTTGGCGACATGCGCGATGCGTTAGCTCCCATTATCAGTTGATTGTCTGGTTAGCGATAGGTTCTTCTGCGTGGGAGCCATTTGAACCGTTATGAAGAGCGCTGTTGACGTGCTCTCCTGGGTTGACTGGTACTCCGTCTACATTTGGAGGCGTCATTACAGGACGATACATGTTTATGGTCATGGCAGTTATCATCTTTTCATACACGCTGTTAAGCTGTTGCATATAACGAGCCATACGTTCTGTTTCTTCGCAGTAACGAGCGCTTTGGGTTGCGCTTTTTTCATACATGTCGCGAATGTCCTTGATACCTCTGTTAACCCTGTCGATAGAATCGATTTGCGAGGAAACACTGCGCAACTGCAATTCATATATTGTGTTTAGACCACCAATATTTCTATGTAGTTCTGTCATTTGACGCACATAGCCTTCTGAGCTTGCAGTTATAGCTTCGGAGTTTTCTGTAATAGCGCGATAGCTTTGTAAGAGGGTCTCAGAAACTTGATTTAAGGCAGCTGTCGTCTCTCGCAGATGTTGTAGCTCTTGAGCCATGGCATTAATTTGATCTACATATTGGCCTGCAGCGCTGTTTATATCGTTTGCAGGTGCTACAGTTGTCTGTTGAGATGACACGACGGCTCCGCGACCGGCATTGTGGCTTTGGCCAAATGCAACAGTCGGCATTTCTATGTTATCTGTTGACTCACTGCCGTCTTGATTTTTATCTTTAAACTGAGGGAATACCTCGCTCCAATCGTATTCTTTTGGAGGACGATCGAACGCTGTGAGCAAGAACATGAGCACTTCTGTGCCCATACCGAGCGATAGAAGCATGTTGCCTCCTGGAAGGTGGAGGATCTTGAACAATGCACCCCATATCACGATGGCCGCGCCTATACTATAAGCAAAGTTGAAAAAACGTTGGCCTTTTTCAGAGCTTATGAAGGCTCCTATACCACGTTTGTATTGTTGTACTTTTCCCATTGTCGGATAGTGTGTTGTCTTAAGTTAATGGATGGAGAGATTATTTTTTATTATTTTGCTTTTGGCCTTTGGCAAATCCTATTTGTGTTCGTACACATCGGAAGCCTATATACGATCTTTGCTCGTTTTGGTATTCCCACATGCGGAGATCTGAACGTACATTGTGAGCCACGTCTTTCCAAGATCCGCCGCGAACAATTTTGCGCTTCATTTTATAAGGATCTTCTACCGCTGCGTCGTAGCGATATTCGGGATTTAGATCATTGGTAAGCCTGCCAACGCTTTCGGTGAATGCTGTTGAAGTCCACTCGCTCACATTACCGGCCATATCGTAGAGCCCGAAATCGTTTGGTGCATAGGTTCCAACTCGCGATGTGATTACGTGGCCGTCTTTTACGTAATTTCCTTCCATGGGCTTGAAATTTGCATAGAAGCAACCTTTATCGTCGCTCATGGTGAGTTCTCCATCCCATGGATACATATTTTCGTCAACACCGGCGCGGGCTGCATATTCCCATTCGGCCTCAGTTGGCAAGCGGTATGGCTCGACATATATACCTTCTTTACCTAAAGAGCGGCGCAAGTAGTCTGTACGCCAATTGGCAAAAGCATTGGCTTGTTCCCAACTTACACCGACTACCGGATAGTCGCTGTAGCCTCCATGAGCGAAATACATTCTCACGTATGGTTCGTTATAGGCGTTTTCAAAATCGTTAATCCAGGCGGTTGTGTCAGGATATACGTTCACTATATAAGTGTTGAGGAAATCGTAATCGCCTGTAAGACCTCTTGTAATGGTCTGACGGATAATCTCGCCTTCTTCGTTGATAAATGCTGTATCTTTAGAAATTGTGGGATTTGTAGTAGGCGTTGGGCGATCAGTGTTATACTCGCGACGTTTGGGATCCAAACGGTTACGACGGCGAGCCGCTTCGGTGTGGTTATAAATCTCATAACGGTAATTAAGTTGCTCCGGGTCAAGTTCCCGGGCTCCGGTTATGGGATTCGTACGATATACGCTTTCTATGGCTCGTTGTTCATCTTCGTTGGGATTTCGCCAAGGTATGGCTTTGTTCCAATTTAAATGAGGAGTCACAGGATTTCCTTCGCGGTCTT
>CAJTUG010000021.1:10027-27674 GCA_910579605.1 uncultured Muribaculaceae bacterium
GGATAATGGAATCGCGCACCCAGAATACGAATTGTTTATACTTGCTGTTGGTTATTTCGGTTTCATCCATCCAAAAACCATCTACCGAAATACCACGGGCGTTGGCCTTGAGATTCCATAAAGAATCGTCTTTGGCAACTCCTACTTTCATGGAACCACGGTCTACGAGAACCATCCCGTAAGGGGTTGGCTCAGCCCATGAAGTGCCGCCGACACCTGTCACCTCACCTCCGGCCGACGAACGGCCACCGGATGCGCAAGATGCCAGCGAGGCTACCGCCACGCATGAAAATAATATATTGTTTATTTTATTCATATTGCAAGTTGTTGGATTGGAATAAGTCGTGGAAGAATAAATATTAACCCGGTTATCACATAACGCGCACACTCTTGTGGCGGTGCTTGTTTTTTTCTCCTAAATCAAGCTTCATGCTATACCCTAAAACTATTTCGTGGCTACCGCTTGAGGCTCGGTTGATGGCCGTAGTGGCATAATCGTAGCTGTATCCTATGAAAAAGTTCTTTATCTCGGCTGCGACCGTAACGACAATTGCGTCGTCGAAGCGGTAGCCTAAGCCTGCCGACAAGAATTTGTTATATCTGCATCGGGCAGTTAATTCGCCGGTTGTAAAAGTGAAGTCGCTCTTGACTAAAACCGACGGTATTATTTCAAATAACGTGTTTTTTATTGGAATATTGCATCCGGCAGTAAAATATAAAGTCCTTTTGGCTGTGAATTGATATTTTTTCTCCATACCTGTCTCTGATCCACCTGTGCCTGAATCTGAGTTCATGGTGACAGTCGGGTTATTGAGATGTGTACCGCTCAAGCCTGCATAAAACTTTGGATGCTGATACCAGAGGCCAAAGCCTACATCAAGGGTTGTGCCGTGGATATCTGTTGTGGGGATAGCGTCATCGCTACCTTGGTGATAGTCGTCGTCATCAGGCAGATATACTTCAGAACCTTTGAAAGATTGGTCAAAGATACCTATTTGAAATCCGGCAGTCCATTCTCCTCCGAATTTCTTGAATTTATAAGCCCCTTGAACATCAACATTTAGCGTATGGTATAGGCCGGCACTTTCTTGTTGGAACATAGCGCCAACTCCAATCCTTTTTCCAAAAAGTTTCAAAGGCATATCTGCGGTTGCGGAAAAAGTTTGAGGAGCATTATCGATTCCGACCCATTGCAATCTACCACCTCCACGGATACGTAGAAAATCCGTCAAGCCTATGGCTGCCGGATTAAATCTTGATGGTGTCTGCCAATATTGAGACATATTGGCATCGGTTTGGCCCGAAACATTGAGAGGGATGCACAAGCTCAGAAGCATAACAGCCACGGCCAGTACTCTGCCTATATGTGATTCTCGTGAACTCATATCTATCAAAACGGATATTGTGCAAATTTATTGCACGACACAATTTTTTTCGTGTCTCCCGGATAGATATGTTTTTATCTTTCGATAGATACTATTTTTATATCTTTTAGTTTCAAGCGAGCTTGAAGATACTCGGTGAGCTTATCTTTTTGTGGCGATGTGAGAGCTGATTTAGTGTTTACCAAGACTATATTCACTGTATCTGATTTAGCTATATCGGAAGGTGAACCCAAAACGGTTGTAGAAACTCCAATCTGTTGGATTTGAGGAAATAACACCTTTATTTCAGGCGCGATAGACTGTCCGGCATCCCAAAGTCTACTGGTATTTTTTAAATCATTTTTCAAGGAATCTATTGTGCTTTGTTGCTGAGTTATCGTGTTTTGTGCTATACGGTAAATATCGCCAACTCCCGATTCTGTTGTCGAACTCATGGAGCCGCCTTGGATAATTTGAAGTTTAGTGCCTTCAAGCCCATAATATTTGAGTTTGGATGTTAGAGCAAGACTCAATGAATCGGTTGGTAAAGTTTTGCCTACAAGGGTTATTGACAGATAACGCTCGCCATGCTCATAAAATGCCTTGCGATCCAGTACCTGGGTGTCTGGAAAACGGCATTCATCTTTCACAAATTCATCGGCATGCATTGTAAACTTATTGTCACGCAGCATATTATATGTGAGATAAATACTTGGGAGCATGGTAAGTATAGCCAAAGTATATACTATTTTCCTGACTTTTTTAGCTCTTAAAGGATCTGCAGCCTTATGAGGTTGGTATTTCATAAGTTTGACCCCGATGAATGTAGCAAAAGCAATATATATGGAGTTTATAATGAATAAATAGGAAGCTCCGAAGAAATAATTAAGCTGCCATGTAGCCAACCCATATCCAGCCGTACACAGTGGTGGCATTAATGCAGTGGCAATGGCAACTCCAGGAATCACATTACCTTTGTTTGTACTCCCGAGGGCTATAATGCCAGCACCCCCACCTACAAATCCTATCAGAACATCATAGATTGTCGGAGAGGTTCTTGCCAAAAGTTCGCTGTGTTGCTCGTTAACTGGCGAAATCAAGAAATAGAGAGTAGAAGCTATTATTGAGAACGTCGCCGCCATAAGTAGATTTCTCACACATCGTTTTATGAGGCTGAAATCTTGGACTCCAACACCTAAGCCAATGCCAATAATAGGACCCATAAGCGGAGAGATTAGCATGGCACCAATTATTACAGCCGTAGAATTGGTATTTAGTCCCAAAGAGGCTATAAAGATTGCAAGTATAAGAATAACTATACTTGTTCCCTTAAAAGAAACACCTTCTCTAATAGCAGATTCTGCGTCTGCTTGGCTAACTAATTGTCCGTTGAGACTAAAATAGTTGCGGAAAAAATCTGAGGTTTTTTCTATAAAACTATTAATTTTCATTGCACTTAAAGCTAATGTTTATTTTATAACAAAAACCATTAGTTTGATGTTCTAAAAAAGCGCGATTCCGATAGGAACCGCGCTTTTTTATATTCAATAAAATAATTATTTTACAGGGAAACGGAGCGAATGCTCATTGCCGTCTACGGTACTTATTCGCATGAAATACAAACCTTGGCCAAATTGAGATGCATCAAAGGTATCTGTATCCATAAGTATAGCAACAGTTGCTCCGGCAGCATTGTAGATTTCCAATTTTGAAATCTTGGCTGGGGCACTGACTTTTACTATGCCAGATGCAGGCAGCGGATTAATCGAATAGCCAGAGGATGCGTCCACATCTGTAATACCAGAGTTGTCTGGCATGCGAGTAATATTATCTAAGCAGAATGCTCCTTGTTGGGTGATAGGTCCGGTTTCTTGAATGAGTTTGAATCCTGAAAGTTGGTACGGGTAACCGGCTTCAAGCATGTCAAGTTTAACAGTAATGTATTTCCAACCAAGGAAATCAAGCTTGCCGAGCGAAACCCATTTTGTGTCTGTTCCAGAGGTTAATGCTGCAAAAATTTCATGTTCATTGAAATCGCCGCTAACATGTATACCAAGAATGTCGTTGGTCTCAAAGTGGGTTTGAGCACCGCTATAGTTCCAGACTACTTGTCCTCCATGGGTTTCGATGAACTTATAAGATAATTTAGCAGAAGACTTTCCGAAGAGTTTATCAGATGTGGTTCTGATAGCATTAGGTAGGGTAGTACCTATACCATTTGTCTGTTCGGCATTATATGTAATGCCGGTTTGGCTGTTTTCAAAATCTTCTATAACAGTAGCTTCTCCAGCAGATTTGCTGACATCTACAGCATTGAAGCTTAGACTGATAGGCTTGGAGAGCGGAAGATTTTCGCGGTCGCGGAGGTCTGTGGAAAGTTCAAGAGTATAGCTTTCGCCTTCTTTCAAATTGTCTTGAATAACATAAACAATATTTCCGTAACCGTTGGATAATTTATTATATTTTGAGGTTCTGTTGTTGATTCTCAAAGAGTTTCCTTGGCTATCCTTTACAGAAACAACATCATAAATATTATTTGGCGCAATTGCGTTGTCAAAGCGGAATTCTAAGTTAGGAGCAGATACATGTACTTGTCCTCCGTCGACAGGGAACTGAGAAATTAGTTCAAGTCTGTTGCGGGCCAAGGTAGTAAATGAAAATACTAAAGGCTCTGCAAGATTAGGTGTCGCATTGAAATTGTCTGTGTGCTTGGCTTCTGTGGAAACTGTAACTGTATATTTTGTGTCGCGTTCAAAAGAAAGGGTAGGTTTGAACGTCACTTTACGATATGAGTTACTATATGTGAAATAGCCATCAATAGGAGGTTCTATGGAGAAGGCTTTTTCAAATGCTTCGGTGTCGACATCGGTGTTGAATTCAAAATCGATCGAGGTAGAGCAGCTTACGCTTTCACCTTCTGCAACATTAGGTGAGTATTTAACGATGGCTAAAGGTTCGGGACGTTTCAGTGTAAGAGGCATGTCTTGATAAGATACCTCATTTGCTACAACGCTGACAGGATACTCAAGAACATGATAATCGTCGCGCCAAGCTCTTACTTTGTAATCTCCAGGTGCTACGTTGCGGAAAACGAAAGCTCCGTTATAGTCGTTGTCTGTTGTACGGGTCTGTATAACTTTTCCTTGAGCGTCTACGAGTTCAAGAGATGCTCCGTTGAGAGGGGCAAGACAATCGCGCTCGAACTTAGAGAAAACAGAAGGCATTACAAATTCACGCAAATTGTGGTTGTCGTAAACAATGCCGGCAACGTTTCCTGTAACAAAACGGTCTTCTGTATTTGCGAATTCCATTATGGATTTAACGAAATGCCATGCTTCAAGCCAGCAAACATCGTCGTTCATCAGACGGTGAGCTTCCGGGCGGTGTTCGTGCATGGAGCCTTCCGAGAGTAATCCGTTAACGTAAAGTGTGCGTAGTACACCTAAGCCACCTTGCCACATGTTTTGGTAGAATGTTAAGTCTCCGCATACATATTCGGTTTGTCTTGTCCAAATAGGCAATTTGCTTGAATGTAGATTTCTCCAAATGATTTTACTCAATTCAACAGATTCCGGATATCGTGGTGTGCCCAAAGTCTGTTCACGGTAGAGCATTAATGGAGTATTTATGTTTTCTCCTGCGTTTGAGTGGATTGAAATCATTATATCTACACCCAATTGATTTGCTTCTGCTGCAATACCAGAGAGTGAACGGTCGTCGGCTTCTGTGTTTTTGATACGCGACAAATAAGGCTTGGCACCAAGAGAATCCAGGATATGGTACATGTGCAAACCTTTGTATAAGTTTGATGTGGATTCCCAATATCCTGCAGTGTCATTGCGTTCGTATGGATAAAGATGTATGGGGCGGTCGTTGGAAGTATATCCTCCATGTCCTGGATTGATATACACCTTCAAGTCGCTCATTTTTTTAGCTTCGGTGGCAAATAGGCCCAGGGCGGCCATTGCAAGGATTATAAAAATTCTTTTCATGGCTCTTAAAATTTAATGTCGTTGAGATTTAATTTATACATATTACCTTCAATGTCGGTAAACACAACCATTCCGGTTGGTGATGCAGTGGCTTCGCTCACTAAAAAGCCTTCTGGAGTTAGGGGTGTGGAAATGCCGGTAGCAAGATTTACGAGCATCAGTGTTGAGTCAAGTATAACGTATCCGTCGTCATGGCTTACTACAGCAATTATAGCATTTTCGCCAGCCCATGATGCGAAATCACCTTTAGGAAGAACATTCACTGGATTTGAACCGTCGGCATTAGCTACATAAACGCCTGAGAAAGGTTCTGTAAAAAGCAGACGGGAACCGTCTTTGCTAAGGGATGCCCATAGGTAACTGTGAGATTCAGCAAGTGGTGAAATATTAGCCGTTTTGCCGTTTTTGCTTACTTTTATTGTGAGGTAATCGGCAACAGCAAAATCCCCTCCGGCAATTTGGCTTAGGTTAACATTGTCGCGAGAGGGTGCGGCAAGTTTTTTGCCAGAGTTTTCTACCAAGTTGTACGAACGGACATCGCGGTATAGCAACCCGTCGATTGTCTGTGCCGTGCGGTAGAATACTGTTTTACTGTCGGTAGAGAACACCGGTTGGAAACCTGCAGCAGCAGCGTCGTCAAGTTTGCAGATATTTCCGTTTTCAAGACTCAATGCGCTTAGTCCTGTGTGGACATCTGTTGAAAAAAGAAGCGTTTTCCCATCGGGACTTATCACCGGGTGGTGGGAACCTTGTGGGAGTTCCATTGGCGTAGCCACAGGAATTTGTGCTGTAGCAGCCATTCCTATGGCCACAAGTGCACTGGTAAATAAAAATCTGATATTCATTTTTTAAGGTTAATCAATGTTTGATGATGACTTTACGTGTTGTGTTACCGCTTGCTGTTTTAATCAAGGCGATGTAATGGCCGTCGGCAATCGATGAAACATTAAGAACATTACCTTGAGATTGAGCTATTTGGAGACCATTGAGATTTATGAGTGTTACACTTTCAATAATCACACCGGCATTAGCAATGAGGTATTCTGATGCGGGGTTCGGTCCGATTTCTACAGTAGCGATTTCTGTTTCAGTTATGCTGTTTTGGCCGCTGAAATGTATGCGGTCTATACCTACAGTACCCCCTACAGATGCCTGTCCTGGTACTTGGAGTATTTTGACGCCAGCGAAAACGTAGGGTTGAGTACCTTCAAAAGTGTTTGTAGGTACTTCTACATAGCGCCATCCGAGGAAATCAAGTTTGCAAACTTCCACGTATTTTTCGCCTAAATCGGAGCTAAAGAGTAAATATAGTTCATTGCCGCTCAAATCGCCATTTACGTGTACTCCCAATTTTTGGCCGGATGTTACCGGAACAGTACCAACCGGTTTACGCCATAATATTTCGCCTCCTTCTGTCGTGCTGAAAGTGTAGTTGAAATTAACGGCTTTTTCAAAGAGTGCATTCTTCTTATTAACAGATGATACCGAAGCTTCGCTTATGTTTACGGCTTGTTCTTCATCAAGTGAGAATACGGTTTCATCAATCATTTCGTCTAATAAAGCAAGCGATTTTTCTTCTCCAGCATCTATGGCTTTGAATTTGATAGACAATGGGTTCTGTATGGTAATTCCATCGCGATCGGCCAATTCGCCAGATATGTTCACGGTATATTCTTTACCTGGGATTAGATTAGACGCAAAGGGAAGACGGAAATATCCGTATGGATCTGAAACCTTAGACGATTTCATGCCTCGTTTATCAAACTTAACCTCATTTCCTGATTCGTCTTTGCAAGATACCATATTGAGGATAGGGGTTGTGTTTGGCTTTTTGTCGAAACGCAACTCGATAGTAGCATTGGCATAATGGACATTCTCGTTTTCTTTTGGGAATTGACCGAGAATTTCCATGAAATTGCGGTCTGTTGTCTTGAATTTGAATGAGAATGGTTGTGCCATTGTTGCGCCTCCGCCATGTGCCGCATCTGCCGAAATAGTTACTGTATATACTGTGTTTGTATCGTAAGCTTTTGTAGGCTTGAAAACAAGGCGGTAGTTGAGATCTTCCCAAGTCACAGTCCCTTCAACGGCGGGTTCAATGGAGAACGCTTTGGCAGTTAACTCTGTGTCCATATCCCAGTTGAAATCTACTGTAACCGGAACATTGCACAATAATGCTTCATCACCTTCATTCCAAACAGGACTATAAGAAACTACTTGCGGTGGCGTGTTTCTCACTTTGTTGAGTTTGAAATTGGCATAAGTAACCAAATCTGCTGTAACTTCTACTGTGGTCTCTGAGGGATAATGAGATTCAGATGCTACTTTTACGGTATAAGTCCCGGGTTGCAGATTCTTGAATCCGTAAACACCATTAGTGTTGGTAGTTTCAGTTATGTAGGTGTCTACGAGCTTGCCATCTGCATCAAAAAGTGATACAGTGGCGGTTTGGATAGTGGCGAACGTATCGTCTCCAAACATTTTATAATCGCCTGGACGAGGGCTTCTGGTGTCGTTAAGACGGCCGAAAATATGACCTTTGTCTTCGCCCGGTATGTTGAAATATTCGTCGATAGTACGACGGAAATGATATGCTTCCAACCAGCAGAAGTCTTTGTTCATCAGTCGGTATGCTTCGGGGATATAGTCATGGAAAGATCCTTCCGACAACATACCTGTGACTGTGAGTCCACGAAGTACCCCTAAACCTGCGTTGTTCCAAGCAGGGTAGAAGGTAAAGTCACCTCTCACGTTTGGTGATTTGTTTGTCCAATAGGTAACTTCATTTTCAAGGAGATGCTTGTTGAGAATTTGACTTACAACTTTATCTTCAGGTTTTACTGGTTCATTGTCGTGTCCACGAAAGAGCATTAAGGGAAAGTTGCGGCGGGCGTCGGTTCCAGTTGCGTTGGAGTGGATACTAAAGAAGATATCGGCATTACTGCTATTTGCAAGTCTTACTATTGTACTTAGCCCAAGGTCGTCGGATGTGTAATTCGTTGTGCGCGACATCACTACTTTGTATCCTTTAGCTTCAAGAATGTCTCTTAGAGCTAAACCTTTCTCTAAGTTTGAATTAGATTCCCAATATCCTTCTGGATCACCTGGAGCATAAGGTTCTATAACCACGTTTCTGTCATCACTGTCGTGACCGCCATGCCCGGGGTTGATATATACTGTGATACCATTGGACTCTACTGCGAAGGCTCCCATTGTGCAAGCTGCCGCAATGATTGTTGAAAGAATGTTCTTTTTCATATGGCAGTGGTTATTTTAAGGTTACACTCATCTGGTAGAGTAAACCGTCGATGGTGTTATAAACGATTTTTGACGATTGGAAAGATGCAGTAGGGCACATTGTCATGCTTTCTGGCTTTGTAAGTTCTTGCATTGCTGAACTTTTAGTATCCAATAATACTATCTGAGACGAGCGGTATTGGTGGCCATCGTCTGTGGCGTGCATAGCTACTACGTGGTTATTCCCAAACCATACAGGAGATTCGTAGTTACCTAATTCTCTCAAAATATTGCCGTTTAGATCGCAGATTATTATACCTTTGCCTGCGGCGAAAAACATAACTTTTGTTCCGTCCGGGCTAAGGGATTCCCAGCAATACCCAGCTTGAGATGGAACAGGAGAATAGCAATTCTCTTTTCCATTGACAGTGATATACAGATTAGAACCTTCTGTCCTTACCAATTTGTCTAATTTTTTGCCATTTGTTTTGACTTTGCCGTTAATGACAGTTTCTGTGCCAGAGTTGGCAACTGCCGGGCGGCCTACAGAATGTGATAGCTCAGACATGTTGGTATTTGTGCCGGCATTGATGTCGTATTGACGGAGTTGGCGCAAGGCTTTTCCGCTATTGTCAAATGTCTGTGCTACATAAACTACTTTTGAGCCGTCGGGTGTGAACTGGGCATCGAAACCGCTGCGCAAATCAGAGCATATCTGCATACATGCCCCTGAATTGAAATCATAGATTCGCAAGTTGCTGAAATCGGATTCTGACACCAAAAGTTTGGAACCGTCGGCACTAAGTACCGGATTAAATAGTTGGCTCTGGGTACCTCGCATAAGAGGTTCGGGTTTGCCGGTAACGGCAATTTGCCCGGCGGCGCTGAAGGCAGCGCCGAGGGCAAATGCTAATAATACTTGTTTCATTAAGTGTTGAATAGACTTATTTTACGATAATTACGCTTGCATGTGATTCTGAACCGGCTAAAACACGTACTATGTATGAACCGGGAGTGGAAGGTGCAATGGAAGAATTACCATTGCTTGAGCTTATACGTATTCCTGCCGGTGTATAGATTTCGATTGTCTCTATATTTTCGGCTTTTACAGTGAATCTTTCTCCGGGCATCAAAGGATTGGGAGAAATAACTATACGTTTCTGGCCTTGGCCTGCAATAGTTTCTTCTATTCCGGAATTATAGTGGCTATACACGGCATATAGCTTTCCGAATTGTATACTTTGGCTACCTTTATATGAGGCATCCGCTTTAATGTGAGGACGGATATAATTTATCTTGACAGGATATAAAGCCAAGTCTGAAGGATCGCCGAGGGATGAAAGCGGTATTTCAACCAAGTGTGTTTTACCGGCTTCAAAAACTTCACCTTCTGTAGGCTTGATTTCAACCAAGTTTGCTTTTGCCATGTTGGCGGCGCGGAAATCTACAGAAACGTCGGAAAGCGCTACGCTTGGGGTCACTTCAAGATATATGGCATCGGGAATGCTATAGAAATAAGTTTCCTTAGTTATTGTGATATACGGGCCACGAGGAGAACCGTATTCAAATGTGGCAAGTCCGTCGGCTGTAAAGGCTTCTTTGCTCAATCCAGAAGAACGTTTGATAGTCCATCCTTCCCAATTTTCTTGGGCTATTTCAGCAGTAGGGGCAATTTCAACAGTTACTTGAGTGCTTTCTTGGAATTCACCGATTTTCCCGGTAATCGTGGTAGTTCCTTCTTTCAAACCTCTCAAAACGCCGTTTTGATCAATTTCTACAATAGAAGGATCTTCTATTTCCCATTCCAAGTTTGCCGGGTTGCATGGATAATTCGTTTTGTTTGCAATTGCAAAAACCTCTATAGGGTATTCGCGGCTACCATCAATGAGGAGCGGTTTGATACGCAGGGATATTTCTGCTGCCATTGTGGAAATATTGTGAGAAACAGAAATATCTCCATAAGTGGCGGTGAGCAAGCCGCTGCCTGGAGTTCCACTTGCAGTGAAGGTTGAGCCGTCGCAACTGCCGAGGCCTTCGGAGCAAGATATTGTGAAATCTTGGAAATCGTAGTCTAAGACAGAACCGTAACGGTTGTATGCAATAACACTTGGTGTGAAAGATGCATAAATAGGTGATTCAAAATCTGTTGTTTGGCTAAAACGTAGTTCTGCAATCTCATTGAAATCGGCTGCATCTTCCGGAGCTGTAGAATATACAAACCATCCGTTTGCTACAGCACGAGGAGAACCTTCTGTAGTACGGTTTTCAATATGGTCTGTGATGAACATCTCTGCAGAACCTCCGGCATCGAAATTGGCCATGTTGGAGCAACCTAAGTAACGGGCGAACTCACACATTTTGGTAGTATTGCAACCCGAAGACGCGCCGTAGGTGGGATCGGTCGATTTGTCGATTACAACGATGTAGAGAGTTTTACCATCTGCTGAGCAGCCATAGCCAGTACGGCTGTATACTTGGCTGTTGTAACTTTCGTTTGTGTTATGCTCTGTAAGGACACCGTCAACCATAACAAGAGCGTTGCCTCCGATTGCGTTTTCAATAAGGGGGGTAACTTCTTTATCGGTTCCGGGGTTGAAAGTCCAAGTATATTTCAGAACCACTTCGTCGCCAACAGAGAGCTTGGCAATGTCGGTTTGATTTTGACCACGGCCTACCAAAGCGAGATCGTGAGAGCCTAAAGTGCCTTTTCCTGCGTCGGTGCGTATTTCTTTGACTGTGAATTTGATATCGCGACCGCTGTTCCAACCTTCACCTTCTTGCATGTCAAGAAGTATTTCGGTTGCGTCACCCCCTTCATCATGCTGATATTTCCCTTTTTCGTCCTGGCATATAGGCATGAATTGGCGAGTTGTGCCATAAAGTGAATTATACATACATAATTCGTCGGGATGGATGCCTTTGTTGCATTGGTGAACAGTGAGTGTCCCTATAGCCGGGGCGCTGACTTCAATAGTGGAAACACATCTATCTATGTATAGTTGCTTGTCATAGCTTACGCCGACAATACCGGTTCTCATTGTGCCGCCATCCCACTGGTCGCGGTGTTGATTGGATTCGGTAACCATCTTGCCGTTGCGGAGGCTCACATTGCGTGTTGTGCCTGTATAGGTTTTTTCTTCTGGTTGAGTGGCAACAACCCAAAAATTAGCATTTGCCCCGGCCAAAGCTCGGTGGCTTGGATATGATTGCCTCTTAGCAGCATTTACAAGCAGCTCGGTTCCTTTTGCCGATTCGTTGGCAATAGTAGTCTCAATCCTGTTGTAAGGATTGGTGAGGTCTACTTTAACTACATTGATGTTTAAAGGATAAGAAGGCAGACGGAAGCGTGTGTGTTGGATTCCTGGGCCTATTTGCCTGTCGATCAGTCTCTGAACTTCATAGTCTTTCCCTTCTAATGTTACGACTTCTGCCATAGAGGCAAAAGATACTCCGCAGATAAGAAACGAGAGTAAAAGTTTTTTCATGATATATATTTTTAGATGGTTACATTGTAATTGTGTACCAAAATGCTTTATGACGCAAAGGTAGACTAAATTTCTGTAAGACTATCTAAAAATATGTTAAACTTTTTTATTCTCTTATAATTCCTTGTAAGGAACTATTTATTTTCGTCGACAAAGAAGCATTTTACCCTTCCAACAGGTAGTTTGCCTTCAAGCCTTAAAGGAATGCGTTGCCCTTCTGCGCTAATCCATGCATCCATGTCGTCGCTGCTTTTTGTTCCGCCTTTGCTTGTAAAAAGGAATGTTATATGGTAAGTGTCGTATTCACGATCATTGATTTTGATGCGTTCCTTGCCTACATACTTGAAGGTAAGCAATTCCTTGGCTTTGCCGGAAAATATGTCTATAGAGTGTGTCTCTCCGGCGTTCCAGTCTTGGAATGGCAGGTTTCGCATGTAATAGAACGACGACAACATGTCTATGGCCGCCCCATCAGCTTGGAGTTGGCGTGTTTCTTCTACTTTTAGTTTGCCTTTGCTAATTACTTTTCGTGTACAAGCAGCTTTTATGGCCGCAGGATTAGAAATGTCGTATTTGACGATGTCGTGCTTATGGTCGTTACCTTCGTGTGCTATTTTTTCATATAGTATTGGAGTGCGCTCAAGAGTCATGTGGCTGTTTAAAGTATCGCGGACTCGGTAGAATCTGTCTGCCCAAGGTTCTGATTGTGCTGTTAGCTTTGAAACGTACATTTCGGGTTGGCGGAAGAGTTTTATTTCTACCGTACCTGCCTTTTTGTTTATTAGTCCCCACTTGAAGAATACTTCATAACGTAAAGTTTCGGGGTGAATTTTATCGTGTGAGCGTGCCGAAATAATAGGTGCTGATAACACGAGAAACAAAAATAAAATGAACGAAAAGCGTTGCATAAAGATGAATAAATTAAAGATTACACCGGAATCTTGATGCAGATTTTACGGTGGTTCCCGAGTCCGATATTCGGGGCATGAGCATCTTCGGGGAAAAAGATTGCACACTGTCCCACTTTTACATGAATAAGGGAATGAGCGGTGTCGCCAAAGAAAGCTATGTCTTTTTCTTCATCGTATTCTTCTCTCACATGTTTCATAGATGATACCGGAGCCCATCCGATCGTTTCCGTGCATTTTAAGGGCACGTGGATATCTATGAATTTCTTGTGAGCCTCAAGCTGTGCGCGTTCGCGAGGTATAAGCGAGCATTCTTCGCATTTTGCAATCACTGTGCCGTTGGCTGTTTTCCCTATTTCAATATTACCTTTAACAAATTGGTCGGCAGAAAAGTTCTTGAGCCAATCAATGGCAATGGCTAAGCCTTCGGAAAGGGGGGTATAGCGTTGGATTTCGGATATAGGAGATACTATCATAGGTCAAAATTGTCTTCTTCTGCAAAAACGAGTGGTAGTTCTGTTTTTCTGATTTGTTCTATTCGGCGGTTTCTCCAGCATTTACGGCATACTGCAACATATCGGTCGTTTCCTCCGATTTCTACTTGAGCGCCCTCGTTTACAATGTTGCCGTTTGAATCGATTCTGGCATTTATTATTGTTTTGTGCCCGCAGTTGCAAGTCGATTTTATTTCGTCGATAGTGTCGGCTATTTCAAAAAGCCTTCTGGAACCTTCAAAAAGCCGGCTTTTAAAATCGGTACGTAGCCCGTAGCATACCACATTGCTGCCGAAATCGTCTACTACTCGCGAAAGTTGGTCTACTTGCCTTTCTGTCAAAAACTGTGCTTCATCGATTAAATACCAGTCAACAATACGTTTTTCTGCAGTGTAGAGTTCTTTGGCAAAATTATATAGATCAGTGTTGTGGTAGATCCATTTGCATTCACGCTCAATACCGATTCGTGAGCGTATTACGTTTGAATTCTCGCGAGTGTCTACGACAGGTTTCATGCAGAGATAGTCTACATGGCGTTCTTCAAAATTGTATGCAGTAGTTAGCAGGAGTGCGGTTTTGGCCGAACCCATGGTGCCATAACGGAAATATAGTTTTCCTTTTCTATACATTATTATATTTGAATTTGAGGGGTGTTGGCATAATTTTTCGAGGCCAAAGTTAAGGAATAAAAACTGAACCGATGGTTAAAGGAAGTGTTAAGTTATCAACACAAAATGTTAAAAAACTCGTGGTAAACAATTTTTAAATATTTTATGGCGATTTTTGCACAAAAAGGTTTGCTAATTGAGAAAATATCCTTAATTTTGCACATTATCAGCTAAAACAACAAATATAAAGTCCTTTGAAAGAATAAAGTTTTATAACCCATAATATTCTAATTATCAAATCATGAAAAAATCTACCCTGAAACTCACAGGCATTGCAAAAGGTGCGATTTTGGCTCTTATGCTTTCTGCCGGAGCATCGGTTGTGTCGGCTCAGACGTTCCTCCACGAGGGGATTGTCTATAAGGCCAGCGGTAGCAATTTGAAGGTTATCCTTCCTACACACAAGGATAATAAGCCTGAAAATGGCGAAGCTCCCACCGACTATACCGGCGATGTAGTAATTCCCGAAACTATTGAGTATAAAGGAAAAACCTACAATGTGACCGAACTTGGCAATGGTTTCAAAGAAACAAGCATTACCTCTATCAAAATCGGTAACAAAGTGAAGAAAGCCACTGCCGGCTGCTTCCAAAAATGTCCTAACCTTGTTAAGGTTGAATTCGGCACAGGCATGACCGAATTGGTGGCAAAGCTCTTCAATGGCGCAACAGCCTTGAAAGAGATCACTATTCCTGCTAACATCACAAAAATTGCGTCAAACGCTTTCCAGGGTTGTACAGGTCTTGAAAAAATAACCCTTCTTGAAGGTGAACCATTCGGTTTGGACATCAACATGTTCTCCGATGGTGCTATGGATAATGTGAAAGAGGTCTATATCTATCGTGCTATTGACCCGGAAAAAGCAGTTGAAATGGCTGTTAAGCCTTTCCGTGCAGCTAAGTCTCTTGAAAAAGTAGTTCTCGGCGGCAATGTGAAAAGTGTTCCCGCAAGCTATTTTGAGAATGCATCTAAACTCAAGAGCCTTACTATAGAATCTGCACTTGAAGAATTCGGCACCAGTGTATTCGCTGGTACTGCAATTGAGGAAGTCACACTTCCGGAAGCGCTTACAAGTGTTTCTTCTGGCTTGTTCGCTAATTCAAAACAACTTCGTAAAGTTACTTTTGGCGCGAATGTTAAGACTATTGAATCATTGGCATTCAAAGGATGCTCGGCCTTGTCTGAAATCAATTTACCCGAAGCATTGACCTCTATCGGCGAACAGGCATTCTCCGGAACAAACCTTTCTGGACAATTGGTTCTTCCTGCATCTTTTGCAAAACTTGGCGCACAAGCATTTGCAAATGCAGCTGGATTGAAATCAGTTTCTATCCCTGCCGCAACCACAACTGTCGGTGATGGTGCTTTCATGGGATGTGCCGGTCTTGAAAAGATAGAAGTTGCTGCTGATAACGAAAGTCTTGCTTCTGATGGCGTTTGCCTCACCAGCAAAGATGCAACTCGCGTTTTGGCTCTTGCTCCTATGGGCGGACGTTCTGAATTCTCTTCTGAAGCAGCTACCGAAATTGCTCCTTATGCATTCTATGGCGTGAAGACTCTTGAAAAAGTGAATCTCCCTGCAGTTAATGTATTTGGTGACTATTCTTTTGCAAGCACAGGTATTAAAGAACTTGCCGTTAAGGGTCTTGTTGGCCGCTATGTAGCGCAGAACTGTCCCGAACTTACAACTTTGAGCATTGAAGGCGCTGAAATTCCTTTGGGTATAGCAGCAAACTGCCCCAAACTCTCTACAGTTAATCTCCCTGAGCGTCTTACAGTTGTTAAATCCGACGCATTCAAAAACTGTACAGAAGTTAAATCGTTGAATCTCGGTGGTTATCTTGCCATTCTTGAGGCTGATTGCTTTGTTGGCAGTGGTATCGAGGCTCTTACAGTGGCTTCTACATTCCCGCCTGCTATGGCAGAAGGTGTATTCACCGAAGCCAGCAGCAACATTGAACTTACTGTTCCTGTTGAACTCGTAGACGCATATAAAGCAGCCGACGGTTGGAAATATCTTAACGTTAAAGGTGATGCTAATCTTGCAGCTCAAGGTGCAGATATGGGTATGCCGGCAGGTCTTTACTATGCAGGTACCGACAATATGCTCCACTGCGTATATTCCGATGGAAAAGATGATACTTACGATGTAGGTGGCATTCCCCACACTTTCCAACTCCTTGAATACAGCAACCGTATTTATGGTGCATGTGCAGGTAAGAAATTTATCTACAGCGCTACCGGTGCAACCGACGGCGACGGTAAACTTTTCTACATTTCTAAAGTAGGTGGTAATGTATTCCAGGCTGTTGTGCTTGATAATGCAGGCAACAATGCTTATAAAGACCCCTTCGGTCTCTACCTCTATGGTGAAACACTTTATGTGAACGACCGTAATGTGGCAATCCGTAAGATTCCCGCATCGGCAATCGCTCTTCCTCAGGACTATCCTTCTTGGGTTGAAAATAACTGGATGAATTTCTATGGAACTCTTTGGTCTTATGGCTGTATCAAGAGCGGCTTCGCAATTACACAAGCTGAAGATCAGGGTGGCAACCCCGAACCTCTTTATTGGGTAGGTATGAAATATAATGGCAATGGTCTCTTCTGCTGGCGTGAAGCTAACGTAGGTACTGGCACCGGCGAAGGCAATGTAGGTTCCAAACCTGCTGAAGAACCCATGCTTACAGGCCTTGCTCCCATCTTCACTACTTTCAATATCGATGAAAAACATGGTCATCTCTACATATATGTAGAAAAGATGGGTTCTGGCGACAATGCTGTTCTTGCCGGTCTCTACCGTGTGAACGTTGCAGATATTATGGCTAAACCCAACCCAACCAATTTCATCAATGATTTGAAAGCCGTTCTTATCGATGGTTCGCCCGTTAAGTACGAAGGCGGTGGTGCAAACGAACACGTAGGTATCAGCCAGCTTGCTATTGATGCAAACAATGAGTATATGTATTGGTGCTACCGTGCTCCCGATGCAGAAGAAGCTGCCAAGACTGAAAACCCCGAAGATCCAAAATGGTCGTCTGAACAGGGTCACTATCCTTGGGCAGAAAAATATGATGCAACCAACCCTCTCCACCAGAGCGGTATCAAGCGTATCAAACTCGGCGAAGCTAACCCTGTTGTAGAAATGGTAGTTCCCGGCGTTGAAGGTTATGGCGTTGCTGCTGTGAATTTTGCAGGTTCTTCTAAGCCCAGCGATGGCGTTAACAATGTAGTTATAGCTCAACCCGAACTTGTGAATGTTGTAGCCGGAGCGGTTGTCGCTAACGAAGCTGTGGAAATAGCTGCATTTAATGCTGCTGGTCTCCTCGTGGCTCGTGCTTCTCTTGCAGAAGGTGAAACATACACTTTTGAAAATCTTGAAGCAGGTGTATACGTAGTTGTAGCCTCTGCAGAAGGTACACAGCAAGTTGTTAAAGTAGCTAAATAAGCTGCTAATACAGATATTAAATATCAGAAAGGCGTCGGTCGTATTGATCGA
>CAJTUG010000021.1:27753-37485 GCA_910579605.1 uncultured Muribaculaceae bacterium
CGGTGTATTAGATAACTACAACACCTAAACACTCAAACACATTAGTATTATGGAAGAGATTTTTCTTGCATTTGTAACTGTAGCTTTAATCTTTATTATTCTCTGATTATGATATCCTTGAATCACGTCTGTTTCAGTTATAAAAAACATGGGTCTGAAGCTATATCCGATGCAAACGCGAGTATTGAACCGGGTATCCATCTCCTTTTAGGCGAAAACGGTGCCGGTAAAACCACATTACTCCATTTGTTTGCAGGATTGATTAAGCCGGTTTCCGGCTTACTTGAAATTGATGGCGAAAAGCCTTTTCAACGTCATCCCCGTTTTTTAGAAAAAGTTTTCTTCCTTCCGGATGATTTCATTGTGCCGTTCAAAAATACAAGTAGTCTTGTTAGGTGTCATTCGCCATTCTATCCCCGTTTTTCTGCAGAAATGTTAGAAAAAAATATGTTGTCATTCGGGCTTGATATGAAAATGCCATTTAAGGATATGTCTCTGGGCATGCGTCATAAGGCTTATGTGGCATATGTTTTGGCATTGCAGCCAGACTATATTTTTCTTGATGAACCAGCTAACGGCCTCGATATAGGTTCTAAGAAAGAATTGAGGAAAATGATGAGTCGATGTATTTCTGATGAACAGACGGTGATTATATCAACCCATAATGTTTTTGATTTGGAAGCTTTATATGATGGTGTTGTGATACTTTCTAAAGGTAACTTGGTTTTATGCAATCGTTCATGGGAAATTGCGGAATCTCTTAAATTCGTCACATCTTCGTCTCCGCTGGCATTTGCGCTATATCAAGAACCGGATAACGGCTTGTTCCGAGGAATTGTTCCAAACGATACCAACGAAGAATCTGGTATTAACTATGCTCTTTTGTATTCGGCGATATTGTCGGATCGAGCATCTCAAATCCATAAATTGTTACCACAGCATGAACACTGATATTTTTTCTTTTAAACGTCTTTCCAAGTTATGGAATTTTTATTGGCCGGTGTCTAAGAAACATTTAATGTTGATAGCTTTATTATCGATAAGTGCTTATTTTATTGTATTCTTGGGACAAGGAATGTTTTCAATGTCATTCGGTTCTTGGGTTCTGAGTTTGTGTTTTTATAGCGGTCCATTGCTGTTCGCTTTTTATCAAGATCGCACGCTATCTGTCGGGCTTCCGGCCTCTGTCGGAGAAAAATGTGTTTTCCAGTTGGCATACGTGTATTTAATCATACCGGCAATAATAGCGACCTTAGTATTATTATCGGCATTTATAACTTCATTTTTTTCTGTTAACTATAATCCATTGGAGTCTGTTTCTTTTTTAGGAGATGTTAGTGAAACCATTGGCAAATTACAGATAGATATTTCTTTTGCAACTATACGTCGTTGGCAACTTCTTGGAGAAATATTTCCACCTATGCTTGCTCTTTATGTTATTGCAAGAGTACGTAGGTCGCAACTTTTATATGGTATCATTGCTTTAGTCCTCGGCGTTGTAGGAGTTGGATTCCTTTCTGGATTTGTGAGTGGGGCCTGTGCATTTTATGAAGGCTTTAATAGCGGGATATCTGGTATGGAGATTGATAAAGAAAAACTGGTAAATGATATTATCTATAATATTTTTAATTTGTGGCTGCCGATAACTTATTCTATTTCAGGTCTTACAACCATCTTTGTATTGTGGCTTTACATTAGAAAAATGAAAAAGGTACAGGTATGATGCAGTTTAGGGAAGACAGACCTATTTACAGGCAAATAGTGGACTATGCATATTCATGTATCCTTAATGGCGAATGGGAGGAAGGAAAACGGATTCCCTCTGTAAGAGAACTCGGTGTGCAGATGGCTGTAAACACACACACAGTTCTGAAGGCATACGAATATCTTACAGACCATGGTATAATAGCGTCTCAGCGAGGGATGGGTTATTTTCTATCTGCCGATGCAAGGCAACGAGTAAATCAAGACAGAAAGGATGTCTTTTTCGGTATTGAACTTGTTGATATATTTAAACAGATGCAGCTTTTAGACATTAGTATTGATCAAGTTGTGGAAAAATGGCAGGAATTCAACAAAATACCGTAGTAAAAGCTTGTTTGGTAAGCTCAGCGAAATTTATTAATTTTGCATCATGATTTCAGTCAATAATCTATCTGTAGAATTTTCTTCGCAACTGCTTTTCGATAATATAAATTACGTCATTAACCCTAAGGATAAGATTGCTTTAGTGGGTAAAAATGGCGCAGGGAAAAGTACGATGCTTAAAATTATCGCTGGTTTGCAGGCTCCGACTTCCGGGAGTGTGGCAGTTCCGGCCGATGTTACTATTGGCTATCTGCCACAGCAAATGATTCTTGAAGATACTTTGACGGTAGCTCAAGAGGTTCGCAAGGTGTTTTCCCATATGCAGGAAATGCATGACCAGCTTGATGAATTATCTTCTGTGTTGTCGTCAAGAACTGACTATGAGAGTGATGAATATCGAAAGCTTATAGAGCATATAACAGTCCTTACAGATAGGATATCATTGGCCGGAAGCGAAAATTATGAGGCCGATTTAGAAAAGACACTTCTCGGCCTTGGTTTCGTGCGAGAAGATTTTGATCGTCCTACTTCTGAATTCAGCGGTGGTTGGCGAATGCGAATAGAACTTGCCAAGCTTCTATTGCAGCGGCCAGATGTATTGCTTCTTGACGAACCTACCAACCACTTGGATATAGAGTCTATACAGTGGTTGGAGAATTTTCTTATCACTAAAGCTAAAGCAGTGGTTTTGGTTAGTCATGACCGTGCGTTTATTGATAATGTGACCAATCGGACCATTGAGATAACGATGGGTAAGATTTATGATTATGCTGTTAATTATTCAAAGTTTGTAACATTAAGGGCAGAGCGATTGGAGCAACAAATGCGAGCCTACAGAAACCAGCAGAAGCAGATTGCCGACACTGAGGAATTTATAGAAAGATTCCGATATAAAGCCACAAAATCTGTTCAGGTTCAAAGCCGTATAAAGCAGCTTTCTAAAATTGAGAGGATAGAAGTAGATGAGGTTGATACATCGCATTTGTCTCTCAGGTTTCCTCCGGCGCCAAGATCTGGAGATTTCCCGCTTATTGTAGATGATTTGGGAAAATCGTATGGAGATCATCAAGTATTTGACCATGCAACCTTTACTCTGAGGCGTGGAGAAAAAGTGGCTTTTGTCGGGAAGAACGGCGAGGGTAAGTCTACACTGGTCAAATGTATAATGGGCGAAATACCATATACAGGAACTCTTAAGATTGGGCATAATGTTAGTATAGGTTATTTTGCACAGAATCAAGCTCAGTTGCTTGATGGCGAGATAACGGTTTTTGATACAATAGACCGGGTTGCTGTAGGAGATATACGTACAAAAATCCGCGATATACTTGGGGCCTTTATGTTTGGAGGCGAAGCTTCGGATAAGAAAGTAAAAGTACTTTCTGGTGGCGAGAAAACACGTTTAGCAATGATTAAGCTCCTGTTGGAGCCTATGAATTTGCTTATTCTTGACGAACCTACTAATCACTTGGATATGAAAACCAAGGATATTCTCAAACAAGCTATTAAGGATTTTGATGGTACTGTTATAGTTGTGAGTCACGATCGCGAATTCCTTGATGGTCTTGTTGAGAAAGTATATGAATTCGGTGGCGGGAAAGTTAGAGAATGTCTCGGTGGAATTTACGAGTTTTTGGAAAAGAAACGACTTGCATCTCTCCAAGAACTTGAGCTTTCTTCTTATTCTACTAAATCGAAGGAGCAATCTCAAAAGAAACAGGACTTGACATCAGAAGATTCTGTAAAGCGAAGTTCTGAGCATAAATTGTCATATGCAGAACAACGCGAGCGTGATAAAGCAATGCGACGAGCAGCAAAAAAAGTTGAAGAAGCTGAAATTGCAGTAGCATCAATGGAGGAAAAATTGGCGCAAGTTGAAGCCAAAATTTCTGCAGGCGACGTTTCTCCTCAAGTCTTCAACGATCATGCAGAGATTACAAAAGGCTTGGAAAATGCCATGAGCATGTGGGAGTTGGCTCAGATGGATTTCGATGAACTTAAAGAAAAGTATAATCTTTGAAACCAATTAATATAACATATAATAATATGACATTTAAACAATTAAGCATTCTTGGAGCTGTTGCTGCCGGAAGCCTGATGGTTTCTTGCAATAACCAGAAAGCGCCCAAGGGTATCGACAGGGCAAATCTTGATACTGAGGTTTCTCCCAAAGAAGATTTCTACCAATACGCCTGTGGCGGTTGGATGGCTGCAAATCCTCTAACAGACGAATATTCACGATTTGGAACCTTTGATGTTTTAGGAGAAAACAGTCGCAAGCAAGTTCGTGAACTCGTTGAAGGAATTGACGGAGCTACAGCAGAAAAGGGGACTAATGCGCAGAAGATTGCAGATCTCTATGCAATGGGTATGGACAGCGTCCGCCTCAATAATGAAGGTGCCGCCGCTCTTGCCGGAGACCTTAAAAAGATAGCAGAAACTCCTCGTGAGAATCTTGTAGAGCTTATGGCCACACTGCCTGGCTTGGGTGTTTTCTATGGCACCGGTGTTGAGGCAGACCTCAAGAATTCTAACATGAATACCATGTATTGGAGCCAAGGAGGTCTTGGTTTGGGCGACAGGGATTATTATACGGATGATACCGATCGTGCAAAAGCAATCCGTGAGGCCTATAACGTATATCTCAACCGTATTGCCACTCTTGCCGGCTTCTCAGAAGACGAAGCAAAGAGAATTACAGATAATACAATAGCTCTTGAGACTCTCCTTGCTAAAAATCAATGGACAAATACTCAGCTCCGCGATATGCGTAGGCAGTATAACCCTACTGCTGTTGCTGATCTTGACAAAAAATACCCGACTATTCAACTCGGAAAGTATTTTAATCAACAGGGTCTTGACAACGTAGATACTGTTATAGTTTGCCAACCGGATTATTATGCCGTAGTGGAAGAAGCACTTAAAACACAGCCTGAACAAGCTATAAGAGACTATATGACGTCGTCTTATATTTCTTCTGCAGCGTCTTATTTATCTGATGATTTCGTGAATGCAGAATTTGAACTTTCTAAAGTTCTCTCTGGTGTTAAAGAACAGCGTCCTCGCTGGAAACGTGCAATTGCTGTGCCTAATGGTATTTTAGGTGAAGCTTTGGGCCAATTGTATGTCGAGAAGTATTTCCCTGAGTCATCTAAGGAAAAAATGCTCAATCTTGTTGGTAATCTTCAGACTGCTCTCGGTGAGCATATCGACAATTTGACTTGGATGTCGGATACAACTAAGGCAAAAGCTCGCGAGAAACTCGCTGCGTTTAAGGTTAAAATCGGTTATCCCGATAAATGGCGCGATTATTCAAAACTTGATATCAATCCCGAAGAAAGCTATTGGCAGAATATCCAACGGGCTATAATGTTCAACAACGAGTATAATCTCAATGACTATGGTAAACCAGTAGACCGTGAACGTTGGCTTATGACTCCGCAGACCGTTAACGCATATTATAACCCTACCACTAATGAAATCTGCTTCCCTGCAGCTATTCTCCAACCTCCTTTCTTTGATCCTGAAGCAGACGATGCTATTAACTATGGCGCGATCGGAGTGGTTATAGGACATGAGATGACTCATGGATTTGATGACCAAGGACGTGAATTTGATAAAGACGGCAACATGATTGATTGGTGGACAGAATCTGATGCAGAAGCTTTCAGCGCTTTGGCCGATAAACTTGTCGCCCAATTTGATGCAATTCAAATTGATGAGAATACTCATGCAAATGGTCGTCTTACCCTTGGCGAAAACATTGCCGATCAAGGTGGTCTCCGTGTGTCTCATACCGCATACCACAATTCGCTTGGCGATAGCGAAGGTGAAGTGATAGACGGATTTACTCCCGACCAACGTTTCTATTTGGGTTATGCAAATGTATGGGCTGGCAATATTCGCCCTGAGGCTGCACTCCAACTCACTCAGATTGATCCTCATTCGCCTGGACGTTGGCGTGTTAATGCAACTTTGCGCAATCTCCAGCCTTTCTACGATGCTTTTGAGATTGGCGAAGGCGATGCCATGTTCATGCCCGAAGCAGAGCGTGTTGTTATTTGGTAAATAACAAATATATCGAAAAACGCGATTCGGCAGCGCTGGATCGCGTTTTTTATTTTTACATACTTATATCAAATTTTTTGAGCAGTGCGCAAGGGTGATAAGATTCTTTTGCTTTCCTAAGGCCGGGATCGCCTGCGTCGTCCTCCCTGTTTATATATTTGAGTGTGGGATGTAGGCGTTGCATACTTGCTGCAAAGAGTTTATTAATGGTTTCCCCGGCACCGTTTATTTCGTGGTTCATCTTTTCTATATGTAAGATAAGGGTGTCGCCAATAATTTCACCTATTGTATAAGCAACTATTTTACCTTGACTATCGCGCAGGATAGCGCCTTCAAAAGGGTAATGTTCAAAATTTTTTAAAACATCAAGACAGGCGTTGTTTTCATATGTAGCCATTGCCTGGTCTGCTTTAGTACCAATGGCAAGTTTGTTGTGAAAATCTATTACTTGTGTTGAATTGTCGGGTGTGAGTGTTTCTAAAGTCCAATCCGGATTTTCCGACATAAAACGATTTACATGGTTTCTTTTTTTGTTGTAAGCTTTCCCTGTGAGTGAAGCCAAACAATTTATGTCGTATAAATAATCGCTCCAAGAAAATAGGGGCAAAGGGTTGGAGAATCCGTATTTTCCCAATTCTTCTATTGCGCTTTCTGGAACAGCCGAAAGTAGAAGCTTGCATTGGTTTTCACGACAATATTCAACGAGTAAATCTATTCCGGATTTAAAATCTCCTCCAATAGGAAGAGAAAAAGCCGGAACATGTCTGTCGGCTTCTGAAAGACCTTTAATAAATAGGGTATCGAGATATATGCAGAACTCGTAGTTGAAATAATCTTTCCACATGTAAATTCCACCTATTGAATAGTCGCATGTACGGTAGCCTGACTTGCGTAGAATGGAGTAAATACGTGGTATATCTTTGATGGTAAGAGGTTTGAAATTAAGTTTACTCTTTTGAGCAAGTATTATATTGGGGGTGTCTTTGCTGAGTGTTGCCATAGTGGATGAATTGATATTCAAATATAACAGTGTTTGAATATCAACACATGAATATGGCCTTTAGTTCTATATCCTTGATTAGATTGGTTGAAGATATGGCTTATATCTTCTTAATGACTCTTGCAGGATTTCCTACTGCTACACAGCGCTCCGGAATATCATGACTCACAACAGAGCCAGCACCAATAGTGCTTCCGTTGCCAATTGTCACACCCGGTAAAATGGTAACATTTCCTCCTATCCAGACGTCGTCTCCAATAGTTACTCCTTTTGCCCATTGTATGCGGCTTCGCCTCTGGTCGGGATCGGTAGGATGACATGCTGTAAAGATTGCAACGTTTGGCCCAATAAATACGTCTGAGCCAATTCGTACTTCTGCCTCGTCAAGAATTGATAAGTTGAAATTGGCAAAAAAATTGTTGCCTATATGAATATTACAGCCATAGTCGCAGCGGAAAGGAGGGTTTATTGTGAATCCATCACCGACAGAGCCAAAGAGGCTTTTGATAATTTCTTCTCTTCGGGATGTGTCTGAGGGGTTTATGCTGTTAAATTCCCATATTTTTTCGCGAGTGATCGATAATCTATGTAAAAATTCTTTGTGAGAGGCTTCGTAAATATAGCCGTTGAGCATTTTAGCCCATTCTTCTTCGAAGAGACTCATAAAATATTGTTTTTAGCAAGTTGGTTTGATTCCTTCTGATCGTAGAAACGGTGCTGTAGGCGATTCTGTGGATGCGATGTCTTCTGGTGTACCGCTTGACAAGATAAGTCCTCCGTTGGCTCCTCCTTCAGGACCCATGTCTATGACGTAGTCGGCTTGTCTTATTACATCAAGGTTGTGTTCAATGACAAGTACAGTGTTACCGCGGTCTACAAGTTTATTGAGTATTGTCAACAATGTCCGTATATCGGCAAAATGTAGGCCTGTAGTCGGCTCGTCGAGAATGAAGAGTGTTTTGCCTGTATCCCGTTTAGCTAATTCCGTAGCTAATTTTACGCGTTGGTTTTCACCTCCCGAAAGGGTAGAGCATGGTTGGCCTAACTTGATATAGCCCAAGCCAATATCTTGCAGGACTTTAATTTTTTTTACAATATTTGGAATATTGGCAAAAAATTCAACTGCTTGGTTTATTGTCATGTCCAATACATCGGAAATCGATTTACCTTTGAATCTTACCTCAAGCGTTTCGCGGTTATATCGTTTGCCTCCGCAAAGTTCACAAGGTACTAATACATCAGGTAAAAAGTTCATCTCAATGACTTTATAACCGTTTCCGCTGCATCGTTCACATCGACCTCCCGCTACATTGAAAGAGAAGCGTCCCGATTTATATCCTCTGATCTTTGATTCAGGAAGGTTTACGAACAGGTTTCGTATATCGGTAAACACTCCAGTATATGTTGCAGGATTTGATCGAGGGGTCTTCCCAAGAGGACTTTGGTCTACAGTGACAACTTTATCTATATATTGTATACCATCTATGGATTCATATGGTAAGGGATCTGTAAGAGACCTATAGAAATGTTGGCTTAAAATAGGTTGCAAAGTACCGTTGACCAAAGAGGATTTTCCGCTTCCAGATACCCCGGAAACGACGGATAGAGTTCCTAACGGCAAACGGAAAGTAACATTTTTAAGGTTATGGCCGGAAGCACCGTGTATGACCAATTCCTTGCCGTTTCCTTGTCGTCGCTTAGCCGGTGTGGGTATCTCTTCCTGTCCATTTAGGAATCTTGCCGTGGTTGTGTCTTTCTCCATCATTTCTTTTGGAGAGCCGGCAAAAACCACTTCTCCCCCTTTACGCCCAGCCCCTGGACCGATATCAACGATATAGTCGGATTCAAGCATTATATCTTTGTCGTGTTCGACAACTACAATGGTATTAGATGAGTCGCGGAGTCGTTTCAAACTTGAGATCAATCTATGATTATCGCGTTGGTGAAGTCCGATACTTGGCTCGTCAAGGATGTAAAGTACATTTACCAATTCAGATCCCAATTGGGTTGCAAGACGTATACGTTGGCTTTCGCCGCCAGAAAGAGTGGCTGAATTCCTGTTTAGCTGGAGATAGCTCAATCCTACATCTACAAGAAAGCGAAGCCTCACACTTATTTCTTTTATTATTTCTGTAGCTATTTTTTTATCTCGGTCGGAGAGCCTCTCTTGAACTGTAGACGCCCATTGATAAAGTTGAGCAATGTCAAGACGGCAAAGTTGGGCAATGTTTTGTCCGTCGACAAAAAAATGCAGAGCTTCGCGGTTTAGCCTGTCTCCATGACATTCGGGACAAACAGCACGGCTAAAAAATTGCCCGCTCCATTTCTTTTCTCTGTATCCAGAATCATCGTCTTGATGAAGCTCAATAAATTTTATGAGTCCATCGAATTGGCGGAAGAAATCTGAGGCTGAGATAGAAGAGCCCTCAAGATTTGGAACAACAGTGGTGCCATTGAAGATGTCGTCGATGACTTCGTCGCTCAATTCGGCGAAAGGAGTTTTGATGGAATAACCATGTTGCTCCAGAATTGAACGTATTTGTATAAATATGAGAGTTTCTTTATATTTCCCTAAT
>CAJTUG010000022.1:0-13340 GCA_910579605.1 uncultured Muribaculaceae bacterium
AGCCGTTTTCGTAGCGCTTAGCCCTTAATATTTTTGCAAGACGGTCCAAAAGCAAAATTTCATCGGCATAATCGCCTTTCCCTGTTTCTATAACGTCTTGAGCCTCTTCGTAGGTGAAACGTCGGTTTGAACGTATAACGGTTTTTACAATCCGCGACTTAAGAACCTGAGCTTTGTCGTCCATCTCGAAAACGCATGAGAACGTGAGTTTCTCTTCATTTGGTCGGAGAGAACAAATACCATTACTTAAGTGCTCCGGAAGCATTGGCACAACCCTGTCTACAAGATAGACGCTCGTTGCACGGTCGCGCGCCTCACGGTCAAGTGCTGTATCGGGCTGCACATAATGTGTGACATCGGCAATGTGCACCCCTATTTCATAGTTCCCGTTAGGCAAGCGTCTTACAGAAAGAGCATCGTCGAAATCTTTTGCATCACGAGGGTCTATCGTAAAGGTCACGGCGTCTCTCATATCTTCCCTTGCAGATATCACTTCTGGCGTTATTCCGGCATCAATTTTCTCCGCGGCTTTCTCCACAGCTTCGGGATAGCGGTATGGCAAACCGAATTCGGCCAAAATGGCATGCTGTTCTGCTGTGTTTTCACCGGCTACACCAAGAATATCGACAACCTCACCTTGAGGATTCTTTGCCTCGTCGGGCCAATTGGTAATCCTCACTATTGCCTTGTCGCCGTTTTTTCCGCCTTTGAGCTTAGTTCGAGGAATATAGATATCTGTAGCCAGATACTTTGAATCTGTGAGCAGATAAGAAAGGTGCTTCTCTACTTTTAGTGTACCGATAAACGTCTGATCCTTATGCTCTAAAATCTCCACGACCTCGGCCTCCGGTTCTTTTCCTTTCACACGCGCTGCAATGTTAACAAGCACACGGTCGCCATTGAGTGCATGCATGGAATTACGCTCGGCTATGAAAATCTCTTCGCCGTCTTCTTCGGTTATAACACTGTTCTTACCATTGGAACGACGAGAAAAAATTCCTTCTGCAGTTACAGAGCGTACAGGAGCTTTATATTTTCCTGGCGCCGTCTCTATTATTTTTCCATCAAATGCAAGCTCAGCCAGATAAATGGCCACGCTTCTTTGAGCCGCAGGATTATCGGCTCCTATGGCAGCAGATACCTGTTTATAATTAAATGTGTTGTTTTGCTGCTTAGTTATATAATATTCAACATCTGCTTTAAGTTGGCGAGATGTTTTTTTTGTCTGTTTTTTCTTTGACATACCGGGGATAATTAGTAGTGAAAATTGTGATGAAAGCCCGGAGACTATAATAAAAAACTCCGGGAGCTTTACAATATATAACGCTCCCGGAGTTATAATCGTTTACGCGTCGATGTTGGCGTAAGTTGCGTTTGCTTCAATAAAATCGCGGCGCGGGCCTACATCTTCGCCCATCAGCATGGAGAATACTCGGTCGGCTTCGGCAGCATCGCTTATATTAACCTGCTTGAGGATTCGGTGTTCGGGCGACATAGTGGTGTGGTGCAATTCTTCGGCACTCATTTCGCCAAGACCTTTATATCGCTGAATGGATGTCTTTTCGCCGAAACGGGCAATGAATTGCTGAACTTGGGTATCGTTCCAACAATACTCCTCGTTTTTGCCGTTTTTACACTTGTAGAGAGGCGGCGTGGCCAAATACAGATATCCGTTTTCTATTATCGGGCGCATACGGCGGAAGAAGAAAGTCATAAGCAAAGTGGCAATGTGAGCACCATCTACATCGGCATCGGTCATGATTATGATTTTGTGATATGCCAATTTAGAAATATTCGGAGCTTTTGGATCTTCATCCGTACCTATAGTAACCCTAAGAGCACGGAATAGACTCGTGATTTCCTGGCTTTCAAAAACACGGTGTTCAAGTGCCTTCTCCACATTCAAAATCTTTCCGCGTAAAGGAAGTACGGCCTGGAACTGGCGGTCTCGGGCCTGCTTAGCAGTACCGCCTGCCGAGTCTCCTTCGACAAGGAACAATTCGCAATCTTCTGCTGTGCGGCTTGAGCAATCGGTGAGCTTGCCAGGTAGTCCGCCGCCTACAAGAGGTGATTTGCGAAGCACTTTCTGGCGAGCATCCAAGGCAGCCTTTCGTGCCTGTGCGGCAAGAATCACTTTTTCAACTATCGTCTTTGCTTCCTTGGGATGCTCTTCAAGGTAATATTTAAGAGCTTCTCCAACTGCCGAGGATACAGCACCCATAACCTCGCTATTACCGAGTTTGGTTTTAGTCTGGCCCTCAAACTGCGGCTCCATGACTTTTACCGAAATAACGGCAGTGAGGCCATCGCGGAAATCGTCGCCGGCTATTTCAACTTTGCAATTCTTGAGCAAGTTGTTGTCTTCGGCATATTTCTTGAGGGTAGTTGTCAAACCACGTCGGAAGCCTGCAAGGTGTGTGCCTCCCTCAATTGTATTGATATTGTTGACAAACGAATAGAGGTTCTCGTTGGATGTGGTGTTATAAGTGAGTGCAACCTCCACTGGGATTCCCGAGCGCTCAGTATTGAGGTGGATAACATCGTTTATGAGAGATTCCTTGTTGGAGTCTATGTATTCCACAAATTCACGAAGACCGTTTTTGCTGAAGAAAGTTTCGGAACGCGGATTGCCTTCTGCATCAAGCTGGCGTTTATCTGTGAGACGCAGAGTAATACCGGCATTAAGATAAGCAAGATCTCGCAATCGGTTGGCAAGAATGGAATAATCGTAAACGGTAGTCGTAAATATAGAACCGTCGGGTTTGAAAATAATCGTAGTTCCTGTGGTATCCGATTCGCCCACAATATTGAGTGTGGATGTGGGCTTACCGCAACTGAATTCCTGGGCGTAGATTTTACCGTTCCTGCGGACTTCAGCGCGCAGGTATGTAGACAAGGCGTTTACGCATGAAACACCAACGCCATGGAGGCCGCCGGAAACTTTATATGATCCTTTATCAAATTTACCACCGGCATGAAGGACCGTCAAAACGACCTCAAGTGCACTTTTGTGCTCTTTCTCGTGCATATCCACAGGGATACCACGTCCATCGTCTACGACAGTGATGGAATTATCTTCGTTTATGGTCACTTCTATATCGGATGCAAAACCTGCAAGGGCTTCGTCGATCGAGTTGTCCACAACCTCATATACAAGGTGATGGAGACCTTTTTCCGAGATGTCACCTATATACATGGCCGGACGCTTGCGCACAGCTTCAAGGCCTTCGAGCACTTGAATATTACTGGCGCTATATTCCTCTTTTTCTTCTATCATTTTTGATTATATTCTATCTTATTTTCAGAATACAAAGTTAATAAAAAAAGGCCAAATAAGCAAGCCTGCGCAAGCCTAAAAACTGCTAAAAAAGTCTATGTGCTCAAAATACTTGCGCCCGGACTTTTGCAGCCGGGCGCAAGTGTGTTTAAATATCTGTCAAGTTGTTATTCCTCTGCCGATTCCATTTCAGCTTCAACAGCAGAAACAGGAGTCTTGATATTGGGTTCTTCAAGACCGAAGCCTTTGCGCTTGTTCAAATTCTTGAGATAAAATGCGAAAATCAAAGCCAAAACTCCGAATCCTGCAAATATAACCATGGGAATGGTGTAGTCATAGGGGATGAAGACATCGGGATCTTCAACTCCTGCAGCTTTTGCTGCTTCTATTGCTTTCTGAGCCGCAATGACAGCGGGATTATCGGCATTTACAGAATCCAACACCGAACCGATAAGAACCGGGACAAGACACAAACCGATATTCTGAACCCAGAAAATGAGGCAATAAGCGCTACCGAGAACTTTTTCGGGAATAATTTTCGGCACTGAGGGCCACAATGCAGCAGGGACAAGCGCAAACGAGATTCCAAGCACAACAATAGTGGCATATGCTAATATTTCGCTGTGGGTTGCAGGCAACAGGAATGCGAAAATCAGATGGCACACAATCAAGAGCAACGCACCCCAGATTAGCATAGAAGCAGCCTTACCTTTGCGATCCACATAATTGCCAAGGAATATAGTCACCGCAGCCGCTCCGATAGGGAACCAACGGAAAATATCAGATGCCTGTGTGGGTGTGATACCTTCAAGGTTGCACTGCAACATCTCGGCACCATATGCCTGGAACGGGAAAATCGCAGAATAATAAAGGACGCAAAGCAAGGCCACAACCCAAAATACCTGGCTGGAGAATATATTTTTTATATCCGAAGCCTTGAATTCTTCTTCGGGATCCGCATCTACGCCCGATTTTCCTGTCTCTTTATCAAGTTTAGTATCCATTACGCTGAACACGCAATAGCAAATCAAACCAATGAGCAAAAGAACAGTGCAGAAAGCAACCGGAGCAACAACAGTGCCATAACTTGCGGCAATATAAGGAGAAATAGAGAAGATAGCAAACACGCCGATACGCGCAATTGCCATCTCAAGACCCATGGCCAGAGCCATCTCCTTGCCTTTAAACCATTTTGCGAGAGCTTTTGACACTGTCGTCCCGGCCATTTCGCAGCCGCAACCGAAAATCATGAAACCCAACGATGCCATTTTTGCACTTGCAGGGAGGGCTGGCCACCACGAATCAAGCCATCCGGCAAAACCCGTACCGGCAAAATATTCGCTTATGCCATACAACTTAATACTCGCTCCCACAAACATCAACGAGGCAGATAAAATACCGGTAAAACGTATTCCCATCTTATCGAGAATAAAACCGGCTATAATAAGAAATCCGCAGACATTAAGAATATACTCCGAAGCACGATATGTGCCATAGGCCGTAGAGCTCCACCCGAGCTGAGGGGTCAAGAGGCTCTTGATCGGAGCCATTACATCAACAAACATGTAGGCAAAAAACATCATAGATGCCACAAGGACAAGAGCTGTCCATCGAGCCCACGCTTTGTCGTTCAACGCAGTTTGAATTTTTTCTTTCATCAGATGTAGTAATGTTGGTTTATTTTGACGCAAAATTACAGAATTTTCTGTAACTTTGAAAATTATTTCAACACATCCAAGCAAGAAATGAACCAAAATGCTATTACCGACCGCATTGAGCGGCCATTCACATTTGATCGCGTTGTAAGGCTTCTTATCGGTCTTGCATGCCTTTTGGCTATCCTATGGCTAATCGGCACTCTCAAATCGGTTCTGCTGCCGTTTTGCGTGGCTTGGCTAATAGCCTACCTGCTCGAACCATTCGTTCAATACAACAGACGGCTATTGGGATTGAAAAAGAGGTTTGTCCCAATTATGATGACTCTTTTTGAAACAATATTGGTTCTGGCAACAGTTGGGATTTTCATTGTCCCGTCGTTGATAAACGAAATGCACCAAGTTGCCCAATTCATTAGCCGGTATGCCGATGCCGGAAGCGACATTCCTTTCATACCCGCCTCGATCCACGAATTCCTCAAAGAAACAATAGATTTTGAGCAGATATCCAAAGAACTCACTCGACAAGACATTAAATCAATCTTAGACATGGCCGGTTCTTTCATTGCAAGCGGATATGATTTGGCCATGGGGATCTTCAATTGGTTTTTGGTACTACTGTATGTGGTTTTCATAATGTTGGACTACGAACGTCTTCTCCGCGGATTCAAGCACCTGGTACCTCCCAAATACAGGCCAACGGTCCTTTCTATTTCCAACGACGTCAAAAGCTCCATGAACCATTATTTCCGTGGCCAGGCTCTCGTGGCTTTATGTGTGGGAGTTTTGTTTTGCATTGGTTTCAGCATAATACATATGCCAATGGCAATAGTCCTCGGATTATTTATAGGTCTGCTCAACATGGTACCATATCTCCAGCTAATATCGCTCTTGCCAACCACTCTGCTATGCTTAGTGGTTTCGGCCGACTCACAAATAGATTTTTGGAATATATGGTGGTCGTGTATGGCCGTATACATAATAGTCCAACTTATCCAAGACCTGATACTTACACCCAAGATAATGGGTAAAGCCATGGGACTTAACCCCGCAATCATACTTTTATCTTTATCGATATGGGGGACTCTCTTGGGCTTCATAGGTCTGATAATAGCCCTACCGCTCACAACTCTCATTCTGGCTTATTACGAAACATATATCATATCACGGGAAGACGGCGAAACTCCCGAAGAAAAAGACAAAGACGCAGAAATACTAAATAACATCACCCACGGATCAGGAGAATAGATGAAACATAAAGACAGCGCAGCCGCAAAGGGGAAAAACCAATGGCGGCTGCGCTGTCTTTGTGTTGATATATCAATCTTGCTGAGTTCGGAAAGGGCTTCTTGATTCCGAGGCAATAAGATTTGCCATCATCACAGCCTTGGTAATATGATCACAGATATGATCGCTACCTATAAGTTTGTCTATCCCTGCATGCTCAAGATTTTCTCTCACATTAGGTTTAACGCCCGACAAGACCACATGAATCCCATCGTTTTGCGACGACTTGATGAGGATTTCAAGGTTGTGGAGGCCTGTAGCGTCGATAAACGACACTTTACGCATTCGTATAATACGGACAAGAGGTTTCACATTACCTGTTGTCGTGCGCATAAGTTCGTCAAATTTAGTAGCTACACCAAAGAAGAACGGGCCATCTATTTCATAGATGCTCACACCTTTTGCTACGTTAAGGAACTCGTGTTGACTTAAATCCGTATCTTCGGCAACGTCAAGTTGTTCAGAATAAACTTTAATCTGAGTATTTTCCATTACACGCCTCATGAATAGCACGACAGCAAGCAGCAAGCCAATTTCAATAGCAATGGTAAGGTCAAATATAACGGTAAGGAAGAATGTTACCAACAATACCGAGATATCGCTTTTAGGAGAGTGGAAAATGCCGACTATCGTGCGCCAACCGCTCATGTTGTATGCCACAACCATAAGTACAGCGGCCAAACATGCCAACGGAACATAATTGATCAGTGGCATGGCAAAAAGGAAAATAAGCAAAAGCACCAAGGCATGTACAATTCCGGCCACCGGAGTGCGTCCTCCATTGCTGATATTGGTCATGGTGCGTGCAATTGCGCCTGTCACAGGAATTCCGCCGAAGAAAGGTACGGTAATATTAGCCAAACCTTGTCCTATGAGCTCTGTGTTGCTATTGGTTCGCGAACCGGTAACACCGTCGGCTACCGTGGCAGAAAGAAGAGACTCTATAGCTCCAAGAACAGCGATAGTAAAGGCAGAAGGCAAAAGCATATTTATAGTAGCCATATTGAGCGCAAATCCGTGAGGCGTGGGGATATCGGTAGCCATAGTACCGAAACGATCACCGATGGTTTCTACATAAAAACCCGGGACATATAGCGACATGATATAAGATACGGCTGTCACAACAACTATCGCTATCAACGCGCCGGGCAATTTTTTGGAAATTCTTGGAGTTAAAATTATAATTGCCAACGACACAAGCGAGGTGGCAAGCGCAGCCCAGGATATATTGGCAAAATTTGAGAAATACACTCCCCACTTTGGGATAAATTGCCCGGGGATGTCTTTCAACCCAAGACCGAAGAAATCGTTTATCTGCGTGGAGAATATCGTGAGGGCTATACCGGCTGTAAAACCAACGACAATGGGATATGGAATAAATTTGATAATAGTACCCAAGCGGAAAAGCCCCATAAGAACCAATATAACCCCGGCCATAAAAGTGGCTATAGCCAAGCCATGCAAGCCAAATTGAGCTATTATATTGTAAACAATAACAATGAACGCTCCCGTAGGGCCTCCTATCTGGACCGAATTTCCTCCGAAAAACGACACCATGAAACCACCTATTATAGCGGTTATAAGACCTATCGTAGGGCTTACACCAGAAGCAATACCAAAAGCGATTGCCAATGGCAAGGCCACAATACCCACCACCAAACCGGCTGTTATGTCGGATTTCAGCCTTTCGGGTGTATAGTGCCTGATTGCATTGAAGAGTTTTGGATGAAAATCAATTGCAGAAAGGAAAGACATTTTACCTCCTTCCTTTGCCTGCTGAGCAGTTGTTGCCATAAAAACTTAAATTGTAAACCTATTGGATAACAGCGCGATTGGCAGCGCTTCAAAATTTTCTGCAAAGTTAGCAAATTTTTCTTAATTAGCAATGGATGCACCACATTCAATACAAAAACAATTGATTGAAATATTTATATCCACTTATTTTCATATAAAATTGCAGAATTTTTTCTTTAATTAAAGTTTTTACATTATATTTGCACCCATAATGGAACGTTTATAATCTTATCATTTATAGATATGGCACAACGAATATTAAAAATCCGAGACCTCACTCTCCGCGACGGACAACAATCATTGTTCGCCACACGCTTGAGCCAGGCCGAAATCGACAAGCTCCTCCCCTATTACGAAAACGCCGGCTTTTATATAATGGAAGTTTGGGGCGGTGCAGTCCCCGACTCCGTGATGCGCTACTTGGACGAATCTCCATGGAATCGTCTGCGCACCATATCAAAAGCGATGAAAGGTAAATCTTTGCTTTCGGCTTTGTCGCGCGGCAGAAACCTTTTCGGTTATGTTCCTTATCCCGATTCGGTGTTGGAAGGTTTCTATAAAGAAGCTATTGCCAATGGCCTTAACGTGATGCGTATATTTGACGCTCTTAACGACATCGACAATGTTCGCGAATCCATCAGGCTCATAAACCAATTAGGTGGAATTGCCGACGGAGCCGTTTGCTACACCGTAGACCCCAAAAACGAAAAGCCAACAGAAAAGCCCGGTTTCTTTGCCAAACTTTTCGGTAAAAAAGCTCAAGAACCCGAAAAAATATTCACCGATGAATATTTTGTGAGCAAAGCCGTAGAAATGGAGCGTCTCGGAGCTAAAATAATAACTCTTAAAGATATGGCAGGTTTGGTAAATCCTCTCCGTGCCGCATCTATTATCTCCAAGCTCAAAGCATCACTCAAAGTTCCTGTAGATTTCCACACCCATTGCACCCCGGGCTACGGTCTTGCCTCAAGCTTAATGGCAATCTTAAACGGTGTAGATATTCTTGACACAAACATATGGTGGTTTGCTGGCGGTTCTGCGGCCCCTGCAATTGAACTTATTTATATCTTCTGCCAGAAACTCGGCATAGAAGTTGAAGCCAACATGGAAGCTGTCGGCGAAATACGCACACATCTTCTTGAGGCGCGCCACTCGCTCAAAGCATTTGACCTCAACCCATTGCCAAAAGAATTTGATCCACTCAATGATAAACTCCCGGCCGAAATAGAAGCCCAATTCGACAAAGCAATAGAAGCCGCTAAATCAGGTAATGAAGAAGCACTTCTGGCTGCATGCCACGCTATCGAAAACTATTTTGGCTTCCCAAAACCAAACGAAATCGTCAAAAACGCGGAAGTGCCCGGCGGTATGTATTCAAACATGGTAGCTCAGCTCAAAACTTTGCATGCCGAAGACCTTTTGGAAGACGCTATGCGTCTTATTCCTATGGTACGCCGCGATGCCGGTTTAGTGCCCTTGGTTACTCCTACCAGCCAAATTGTAGGTTCTCAAGCAGTTGCCGTTGCGCTTGACCGCAAAAAAGGAAAGCCCGACTACTCAAATCCATCCAACCAATTCATTTCGCTCGTAAAAGGTGAATACGGTCATACCCCAGTCCCCGTAGACCCGGCATTCCGCGAAAAGATTACCGGAAGCCCCGTCGAGAAGCCCTACGATGTAAGCTCCTATAAAAAACCGCAAAACCCGTCTATAGACGAATTTGGCGGCGTAAACATGGCCTCTAACCATGAAGAAGAACTTCTTTTAGAGCTCCTCCCCACCGTTGCCAACACTTTCTTGCGCAAACGTCGTGCCGAAGAATATGAAGCTATTAAAGCATCTCAGCCTAAAGCAGAAGTGAAAGAAGAGGCACCTGAAGACAACGAACCGATTACAGGCCCCACACTCATTGCCGCTATGCCCGGCAGAATTATCGCTGTAGAAGTGAAACCCGGACAAAAAGTTCATAAAGGCGACCTCCTCTACGTCTATGAAGCCATGAAAATGGAAAACGACGTTACTGCCGAAAACGATGCTACTATCAAGCGCGTATTCATAAAGCCCGAACAGCAAGTAGGACAAGACCAAGTTCTCATAGAATTTGAATAATCACAACAACAATAACGAAAAAAAACGACGACAATGTCGCCGTTTTTTTTATTGTTAAATATTCACTTACTCTTTCTGAATAAATTCCCTATCCTCTCTAAAACTGAAGGTTCATGAATTCGCACATGTACACTAACTTTAGATGATTTTCTATTTAGGAAAATTATTGATGAATGTAAAACTACTGCTACCCATTCCTCAAAAGGGACAATGGCATGGATACGCTCCAATGGGATTCTGTGGAAAGGAGAATCTTTATCTATGCTCTTTATAATCAGACAATCTACCGGCCCATCCATGTCTATGCTCACATTGTGATGTGTGGACGCATAGTCAAACAGCAGAGGCATGTCTAAAAAGTCGGGGCTCTCGGGAGCCTTGTCGTATTTCTTATAGAGTGTCTGGATAACTTGCTTAGTAATCATTTCTTCTGTCCTTATTATTGAATGCGTTTTTTCTGTTCTCTTGAATTATAACCAACGAAAACTCTTTTTGTTGAGTCTGTATATATATTTACAGGCATCGTAACACATTTGTAACCACGCCGGCTATATTTCTATTAGCTCATCTTCTCGGAAATCTCGTTTGGCAGTCATTCCCAACACCTTGTCCCACAGCAAAGGCGACACTCCTCCACCGGGGCGTTTAACCAATAAATTTGTTTCCGAAAAAATTTCACCCTTCTTAATATTTTTAGCTGCCACAATACTTTTCCGAGCAATATTGATATTACACACCTCGGCGGCGGCGGCCTCTTTTTTGCCGCAACCAAGAGCTTTTTCCGTATCTCTCACTGCCGAAACAAGCTGTGTCAGCTCATACGGTTCAAGCGACGCACGATGATCCGGACCTGGCAATGTCTTATCTAAAGTGAAATGCTTTTCAACAATCATTGCACCTCGTGCTACAGCAGCCACAGCAACAGTCGTACCCACTGTGTGGTCGCTATACCCTACCCCGGCACACCCGAGAGTAGCCAAAGAGTCCATAGCCCTTAAGTTTACAGACTCCATGGGAGCTGGATATTGAGTTGTGCAATGCAATAGGTAGATATCACGGCGAGGCGTACCGGCATGCTCCAAAATATTGACAGCCGTTTCAACCTCTGCGAGTGTTGCCATACCGGTCGACATTATTATTTTTTGACCCAAAGCCCCTATTTTGCGAAGATAAGGCAAATTAGTAATTTCACCCGAAGGTATCTTCCAATAATCCATACCGAGATCTGCAAGGCAATCTATTGACACCAAGTCAAACGGAGTGCTCATAAACCCAATACCTATTTCCCGACATTCCTGCGCCAACGATTTATATGCCGACAAAGGCAAGTGTATCGCCCTACACATTTCAAGTTGGCTCTCGGCTTCTCCAGTTGTCTCTTTTTGATATTCAGCCTTGGGTGCATATGTAGAAATGACAAGTTCCGGAACAGCTGTTTGAAATTTCACATAGTCCGCGCCTGCTTTTTTGGCTTCTTTTATCATTTCAAGAGCCATATTATAGTCGCCGTTATGATTCACACCGGCTTCGGCTATTATTATTACATGATTATTGCTTGCCATACAAAGGGGTATTATGTCCGGGTGCAAACACCACATCGGTCAAACATCTCGTTACCACAAAACCTGCCTCAGCTTTGGAAAAAACCGGTTTTTGACCCAAAGTCTCAGAAATAATAAGACCCGGGATATCTGCACCGGCATATACCGATGCAGGAGCACCGCCACCCAAGCGAGGATTTATTTCCATCAACAAAAGTGAACCGGTGTCTAAATCACGGATAAACTGTATGGTCACAGCACCTCTTAAACCGGTAAGTTCAAGTACTTTCATGCTAAGATCGCAAATATCGGAATCGGCAATTGTTTTGGTTAGCACAACCTCGCCCCCGTTAACTCTTAGACGTTCACGTGGACTCACTGCATATATTTCGCCGTCGGCCACACCAATATAGCAATCTACAGAAATCTCTGTTCTACGGTCTATTCTCTCCTGAATAAGATATTTATCGCCAAGAAGCAGTATCTCGTCCAATTTCTCAAGACTGTTTATTTGAATCAAGCCGGCAGATGCCGAGCCAAAACGTGGTTTAGCAATGAGTCGGAGACATGGATCGCCTTGACGGTAAGTTCTTGGAATAGGTAAGCCAAGAGATTCAAAACGGTTTGCGGCAGCTACTTTATCAAACATCACCGAGCACAATTCTGGAGCGGAAGCCGGTGCAAACACATCTCCGGCAGTATAATAGCTATATCTTGCTGCAAGTTCTACCGCTGGATCAACAAATGGTATTACTGCATCTATGCCATATTGCATTCTCAAATCTTCAAAATGCTCAAAGATTGACGGATCATCCCATCTCAACCCTTCAACAATTTCGCCTTCTGATGCCAATGGACATAGTTTAGACAATTCATAGCCAACTATACGGCAAGATAAACCTCGCTTTTTACATGCCTGCTTGAAAAGTCTGGCCATACCAACCCGGTAAGAACCTCCGAGAAACAAAAACGATAAATTATTATTTGTCATCTGTTGTATATGTCGGGTTTATACTTTGCAAGGTTTTCGGGCTTTGTAAACCATTCAATAGTTTTCTCAAGACCTTGAGCCAATGAATGCCGAGGTCGCCATGAGGTTAATGAAGTGATAAGCGTGTTATCCCCACAAAGGCGGTTTACCTCACTTTTAGACGGTCTCAGCCGCGCTTGGTCAACAATAAATTCAACTTTCTGACCCATCAAGTCTGAAATCAACTGCAATGTATCGCCCATGGATATTTCGGAGCCGGTGGCAATATTAATATTTCTCCCTTCCACACAAGGAGCTTCTGCAAGCGCAATAAAACCGGCTGCTGTGTCGGTCACATAATTAAAATCGCGTGTGGGCGACAAATCGCCTAATTTTATCTGCCGCTTTCCCGATGCTATCTGAGTTATGATTGTAGGAATAATGGCTCTTGCACTTTGTCTGGGTCCATAGGTATTGAATGGCCTTGCAATAACTACCGGTAAATCAAACGAACGATAAAAGCTCTCTGCTATAGCATCGGCTCCTATTTTTGTTGCCGAATATGGCGACTGCGGTTGTCTTGGATGATTCTCGTCTATTGGCACATATTGAGCCGTACCGTAGACCTCACTGGTCGATGTTACCACAATCCTTTCAATACCGGCATCACGTGCTGCCTGGCACATATTCAACGTTCCCTTGATATT
>CAJTUG010000022.1:13354-36005 GCA_910579605.1 uncultured Muribaculaceae bacterium
TATATAGCTGTCGGGTGCTACATAGCTATATGGTATTGCTATAAGAGCTGCCAGATGAAAAACGACATTGACGCCTCGGCATATCTCCCTGCAAAAATTGGCATCACGCACATCTCCGCAAACAATTTCTAAACCATCCCGCGGGGCTATCTCCTCAAGCCATCCCCAGTTATTAAATGAATTATACTGTGCCAGAGCCCTCACGGCATAACCTTTGGCCAAAAGAGCTTCTACCAGATGAGAACCAATAAAACCATCGGCGCCGGTAACAAGAGCCAGTTTCTTTTTATTACTTAGTTCTACCATGTTTTCTCAAATTTATAATGATAATTCTTGCCGTCGGGAGCTATATAAACTGCTTCCAACCAATGGCTGTCGAGCTTAGCGATGTTCAATGTCACTTTTCCGTCGGCCGGGAATCCGAGCCATTCCGGAACATAAAAGATGTCATCAATTGCAAAATCAAACATCAATTCGTCTCCTGTATGAACGAAACTACCATACGCGCCATATACATGCAAGCCTGGTTCCTCGCGCACAACGTGGATTATAGAATTCTGGAAACTCCAATATGTATTCTCATATTGCAAAGCATCGGCAGATGCACCATCTATCGTCATTTCGCGAAGCACCCACGACCCAAATAAATCGCCTATGCGGCCTTTATATTGCGTACATGCTCCCATCAACAGGCATAACAGACCTACAAAAACAATTATATATCCTTTATTCTTCATTTTGATGATTTTGACGCGTTTTTAGAAAATGTCCAATCTCCGGAATATGTCACACCCAAAAGGACTCCGAAATTATTGCCTCTTAGTCTTCCTGCATCAAAAGCAATCTTACCTTTGAATGAAAAACCGTCAAGTTTTACCGGCGCCCACGAAGCCTCAGCCATGGCCGAGGTATTATAGAGGAAATGTGGTGCCGGCAATTGTCCGTATCCGCCAGCTTTCTGGTGGCTGATCATAAATTTATAAACGACACCATCGACGGGGCTACCGGTAACGGCAGCATGAAAACCTCGTGTACGGTTGTGCTTGAAAAGATTGCTGCCGTCGGTATTATAAACCGGAGCAAGAGCAAAGGGAGAACCTATAGCCATGCCATAATTGGCATAAGGGCCATAGAAACTGTTATTATAATAATTATCGGCTCCTCCGACAAGCTGCGTGATACTGCTTCCTGGATTGTCTCCTGGCGAATAATGTATAGGGCCACATTGGTTGGAAAAATCTATGTACTCCACCAACAATCCTGTGACAATGCCTTTTTTGCCGAAATCATATTGCAACCCCCAAAGACCGTCCCAGCCATTTGCCTTGGCAACTCCGGAACCATCCTCGAAGAGCCACTCAAAATAAGCACTCAGACGGCTATCGTTTTTAAATCTATATTGTGCTTTTAAATCCCAAGAACCCAACGAGTTGCCAATAGCATTACCTTCTCCGGTACCTTCGCGGGGGAAAAACATATGCCACAAATCTTTTATACGGAAACCACGGTTGTAGGTCTGTTTTATGCTACCGTTTTCATAATATTGGGCCGACCCACCAAACATACCGGCAGATTGCATACCTACAGTAACATGGAACGGCTTTTTAGGATTAGTTCGAAAGTAGCAACGCTTGTATGTAAACCACAAATCGGCAGTAGATAAACCATTGAAATAGTTGAACTGATCTTCTACATAACCGTCATCAAACATGCGGCCGTAGCCCAAACGGCCTTCTATCTGCACCCATCCTTTGGTAAACGGGATATCTACGAAATCAAGGAAACCCACCCAAGCTCCGGGGATAGGCCGAGCATTGTTGCTAAGCACCAAATCGCCCGACGAAAGGTTATTGTCTACTATCAAAGACCGGCTTTCACGCATTCCAACCTGCAAAAAGACCTGACGGTATTTCAATTCTCCGTAGAGTTGATGCAGACGCAGCGGCGATTGCCGGCGGTGAGAATCGCCGACAGGACGCCAATAGTTAACGCCCGAACCATATCCGGCAAGGAACTCGACTCCGGCAGACCAAGAAAAACGTTTCGACAAATCAAGTTCTTTTTTTGCCGCGGCATCCAACCAGAGCCCTTTACCATAAACCACACGCCCTGCATCCCAGGAGCCTATCATATAAGGCGCAAAGTCTCCGGTAGACCCTACGGCCATAACCGTCGCCGAATAATCAACAGTGGTTTGAGCAGTTGCTACCACAGCCAAAAGACCCAAAAAAAGGCTTAATATTCTATTCTTTTTCATTGGTTTGATATTTTTCTTCTACATGCAGACACCTTTTCACAGCCTGACGCACTTGATCTGTAAGCGGACCTTGACCACGCAAAAGATTGATAACCCCGTTTATATAACTATCTTTGTTTTTAAACCCACACATTGGTGCCACATTACAATTGGAAAGCATAGATTTCTGGTTATAAACCTGAAGGATAGACTCATAATCGGAATCACCTACATATTTGTTGAACAAGCGACAAAACTCTTCGTATGTGCGGCGAGGATCAAGCTCCACAACCAGTTTAGACAAATGCTCCTCAAGCATATTTATGTTTTCAAATCTTGCATCTACACGATATTCCATAGTGCGCTTTATGCGGTGACGGGTATGCTGGAGCGCTTGCGAGTGAACCTCACTTCGGAAAAGATGCACAACGGCTTTCTTTACTTTCCCAAAAACCCTATCTGGATCTTTGCCGGCATTCTTTGCCATGGCTCTCACCACATCTTCTAATATGAAAATATTTTCTATCTCAGCCACATCTGGCACCATTATGGATTTGCGGCGAAGGTATGAAACTTCTTCTTCATTACGGCGATCACGGTCTACAATGCCCGACGAATCCATTTTATGGAAACCTGTAAGGTCATTAAAAGTACGTGTTGCCTCTATAACTTTATTGCAACTCCCAAGCGACGATACCGTATAATCCGGAAATATAAGCGGATAGAGACGGGCGTCGATAGAGCGGTTGTCGCCCTCTATAAAAAGCACGGGTTTTCTTGCGCCAATCAGCGAAAGATACAACTCCTCAGGTATACCGGAAGTGCGTGGGAGGATATCATAATCCCATGCTTCTTGCGACGGTTCGCAATCTCGCACCCATATGATCTGCGCTCCGTTGCGCGATGATGCAAACTCGGGGTCGTGAGTAGTATAGCAGAATATACAATCGCTTCGGCTTGACTCAAGACGATTCCACAGCGAGCTGGTAAGCGTAGGATGCAGGAATATTTCGGGGGAATCAACAAAGATAACAGCATTTTTAGGAGCATATAAAATAGCAGCGGCATAATAAAGAACTGCCCTCTCGCCATCGGAAAGTGTCATCGACGAATAACTGCTCACATCGAGGCCTCTCGAAAAAAGGATTTTACCACTGTCTATCAACACACGGTTTCCAGGAAAAACCTCTTGCCATAGTTCTATAACCTTATCCAAACGCGTCCTTCTCAACTTGGCCTTTGCTCCGTCGGCAAGAGCAAGCTTATAGCCTATGAGATTAACCATCTCGTCGTGCATCAACTGCCCGAGCAATAATTCAAGGACAGTAGGAACTCCCTTTCCTTCTGCATTGGACACGACCATAGGGCTGAGCCTTTTTTTTATAGCTTTCTGAGAATCCGCATCGCCTTGAGGCGAACGGCCATATAGAGCCGTCAATGCCGACAATCGGTAAGAATCGTTGCCCAATGAATCTACAAGAGTACGTGTAAACCGTGTTTTACCGGCTCCGTTAGCTCCGATTACAACCAAAGATTGCTTGGAATCCAAGGATATTGTCGGTGGGGTCTGACCGTCTTTGCGACGAGGAAGAATTATATTCATGGGCATTAAGGTCTTATAATACGTTCGCCAAGTACTTTGGCTATACTTTGTTGATATTTCTTTTGAGCCGTAAGCAAAGAAAGGAGTTCTTGCGCCTTTTCCGTTTCTTCGGGGGGCAACAAGGCCAATTGAGCACAAATATTTTTAATATTCATGGCAACGAGCTGTTCGCGCAACTCATTTACAGCTCTTGGAACCAAGATATGAAGCATCGAATCTTCGGTTTCTACTTTACCTCCTTGCCGCATATAGATACGGGAAAGTGTATACTTGTCTGTTGCAAGATCAACAGCTGCATTACGCACAAGATCATCGGGCGTGTTAAGCAGCTTGTCAAGCAAAAATCCTATATCAAAATTACGAAGCTCCGACTCGCGGTATGCTGAGATCTCGTTTTCGGCATGGCGTTCCATGTCATCTATTTCCGCCACACTTTTAGCCGTCTGGCGGATATGTTCCAGGGCTTCTTCCCTCTTTGCTCCACATTCCATATCCAGATTAACAGAAAATGCCTCACGTGCCTGAGGCCATTCGTTATTTCTCACATTCTCTGCCATTTTCGCTATACTTGCATAGGGCGGATAAGTAAAAGTAATATCATCGAGCCTAAGTTCTGCCGAAATAAGATCTATAACATTGCCCGGGACCATAGTTCCATCGTCCTCTACCAAATCGCATACATAAAGCAACCCATACCTCACAATATAACGGGCCAACTGCTCTTCGTAAGGTTTCAAGGCCGCTGTTTCCGAAAGATCAATAAGAGGGGCCGCCATTTCGGCTTTACCAACTTCTGTAATTTCCGGCTGCTGTTCTTGACCGGAAATAGATTCTTGAGCCTTCGCACGAGCGCGTTCTTTCTCCAGTTCCTCTATATGACGTGTGGTGAAAACATCAAGCTGCTTCACTATCACTTGCTCCGGGATACTAAACAAACGCGAAGACTGCGTGATATATTCTTGCCGGGCAACAGGATCAACTATACAAGCTACCGCTTCCAAAATCACATTAATGGCCTTGGCTCTTGCCGTGGGGTCATTGGGTGCCACATCTGCAAGAAGCTTATCGGCCATAAACTCTATTATGTCGGCCTCATTTTCTTTCAAATATTGAGCAACCACATCCGATGAATGAGTCTGGGCAAACGAATCGGGGTCATCACCTGGAGGCAAAGCGAGAACTCGCACATTCATGCCTTCGGCAAGGAGCATTTTGATACCTCGGAGAGAGGCCTTTATTCCTGCTGCGTCGGCATCATAGATGAGAGTGACGTTGCTTGTAAAACGCCGCACTGCTCGTATCTGACCTTCTGTGAGTGACGTTCCAGACGATGCGACAGTGTTTTCAATACCTGCCTGATGCATGGAAATTACATCAAGATAGCCCTCAACCATATAGCATTTGTCGTTTTTAGCTATGGAATTCTTGGCTTGGTAAAGCCCGTAAAGCTCAAGATTTTTCTTGTAAATCACACTTTCGGGCGAATTCACATATTTTGCCACGTTTTTATCGGCCTTCATGGTGCGGCCTCCGAAAGCTATGACACGTCCGGAAATACTGAAAACAGGAAACATCACCCTGCCGCGAAAACGGTCGTAACAACCTCGGTCGTTTGATAGCGTAAGGCCAGTCTCTATAAGATATTCCTCCTTGAAACCAGCTCCTTTGGCCGCATCAAACAAATCGGTAGGACGGTCTATGGAATAACCGAGTTTAAATCGTTTTATCACCAAATCCGAGAGTCCGCGGTGTCGAAAATATGGCAAAGCTATTTCGCGCCCGTCGGCACTTTCAAGCAGGTTTTTAGTGAAATGGTCAAGAGCAAATTCATTTACAGCCAATAATGCTTCTCGATGGCTTTGGGCTTCTTTTTCTTCGGCGCTCTGTTCCGTTTCTATTATTTCTATGTTGTATTTGCGAGCAAGATAGCGCAAAGCCTCTACATATGACAGCTGCTCATGGAGCATTATAAAATTGACGGGAGAACCACCGGCGCCACAGCTAAAACATTTGCATATATTGCGCGCCTTGTTTACCGAGAACGATGGCGTACGCTCATTGTGGAAAGGGCATAAACCTTTGTAATTGGCACCGCTGCGACGCAGTTTCACAAAGTCGCTTACCACATCAACAATATCGGCAGTATCCAATATCTTCCTTACTGTTTCCTGATCGATTCTTCCCATAATACAAAAGTAAGCAAAATATTGCGATTTTTTCACTACTTTTGCAAAAAATCTGAACCGATGGACATACTCTACGAAGACAACCACATCATAATCGTCAATAAACGCTCCGGAGAAATCGTACAAGGAGATAAAACAGGCGACGAACCTTTAGCCGAAACTATAAAACGTTTCATCAAAGAACGCGACAACAAGCCGGGAAATGTATTTCTGGGAGTTGTACACCGTTTGGACAGGCCGGTGAGCGGAGCCGTGATATTTGCGAAAACGAGCAAGGCTTTGAGCCGTCTGAATTCCATGTTTGCAAATGGAGAGGTACACAAAACTTATTGGGCAATCACACGAAACAAACCTAAAAAAGACGAAGATACTCTAACGCACTATATCACAAGCCGCGAGAGCAACAACAAATCGTATGCTTCAACCACTCCCGTTGCCGGAGCAAAGGAAGCCCGTTTAGCTTATAGGCTCATAGCGCATTCCGACCGGTATTTCCTATTGGCCGTACGTCTTATGACCGGACGCAAACACCAGATACGTGTACAATTATCTACTGTAGGATGCCCGGTAAAAGGAGATTTGAAATACGGCGATAAGCGCAGCAACCCAGATGGTAGTATAAGCCTGCACGCAAGACGCATATGTTTTGTACACCCTGTTTCGGGCAATCAAATAGATGTGACAGCTCCGACACCCGACGATGTGCTTTGGAAAGCTCTTGAAAGCGGAATAATTCAAGGCTGATTGAGAGGGACTGCCGTGAGCAGGTATTTCAAATTCTTAGGCAATCCATCAGCACTGTCGCAACGGCCGAAAAAGTAGTCTACACCTTCGTCCAAAGCTAAAGAAAAATGGCAAAGAGCTATACCCATGTCAACCATTGAAAATTTACCGTTTTCCAAATAATAGAATTCCAAGCTCTTTCCATTATCTCTCACCAGAACCCTCCAAGGCTGGATATTACGTGCCGACGGTGCAAGACGCACCATTTCCAAAGCTCCTGAAATAGCACTACAATCAGCTTGTAGAGGCTCTTCAAAAGATTCATTAAAGAAGAGTTTCCCAAAGGGTTTGCGGTGAGCACTTCCCATTATGGCCTTGCCGATACGTTCCAAGAATCGCGGTTCACGGGGTTTGCCTACAGGACATACAATTTCTAATTCTTGCCCCTCCGGCATCACACCTTCTACGCCAAAAGATTCTGCTTTGAATGTACCGCCTATCCAACATGTTCCCAAACCGATAGATGTTGCAAACAGTACAATTTTTTCTAAAGCGAAAGCGGCCCCCAAACGAGCTTTTGCCTCGGGTCTTACACCCAGGAGTAAAAAAGCAGGCGCTTTAGAGATAAATCCGTAGGTCTCGGGCTTGAAATCGGCTGCATCACCCATGCACACCAGACGGATAGTATAGTCATCGGAACGGCAAAATGGAGTTCTGACATTGCTTATAGCATCCTTTAGGACTGCAGCTTCTCTATCAGTAAGAGGTTCGCCCGTAAAAGTGCGCGTGGAGTGTCGCTGTTGTATCGCTTCTTGAATTTTCATTTTTGGGGTATTTTAAGCCTTTGGCCTGCATTTATATTATCAGAACGCAAACCATTTGCTTCTTTGAGCGCTTTAACTGTCACTCCGTAGCGATTGGCAATTTTCGAGAGATTCTCTCCTCGTGCAACTTTATGGGTTTTAGGGCGCTGAGCTTGCTGAGTCTTTTTAGGTTCAACTTTTTTAGGTTTAGCTTCTTGCTTTTTAGCCTGCGTTACCTCAGCTTTAACATTTGCTTCCTCTTTAGTCTCGTGAGTCGAAACAGTATCTGCAGGTGCTGCAAATGCCGCTGCAACCTTGCCGGTAGCGGTAGTGTCGGCGTCAAGTTTTACAGTAGCAGAATCGGTTTGTTCTACTGCTTTGACGTCAGTTGTTGCCGGAATTTCCGTTGGTTCTTCAACAACCTTTGTTTCAACATATTTACGCTGTATAGTCTTAATTTTAAGCTTTTGCCCTGTTTTGGGTTTCTTTCCAACCCTATTGAGTTTTCTTATCTCCGAAACAGTTATCCCATAACGTTTTGCTATTTTAGACAATGTTTCACCACGGCGAACTGTATGCCATTTAATTGTTTCTTCGTCGTAATATTCACCACGCGAGTCTTTACCTTTCACTGCGCCAGAAGCAGGTTCAACCACACCACGACGAGAATATTTAGATGCAGCATGATTTACAATTGAATCCTCGCTCACAACATAGGCAAGGGTCTGCAGAGAAGGTAAGACCAATGAATACGGGTGTATGTCGCCGGGAATCAAATCTTTGCGGAATTGCGGGTTCAACGCACGCAGCTCATCGATAGGAATATCCATAACTTGCGAAATCTGGTCAAAATGAACTCTGCGACTCACGTGGATTGTATCCACAACAATAGGACGCTTGGCAAGCGCCGGAGAGATGTTATGTTCTTTATGATAGTTCATTATATAGTTGGCGGCAATAAAAGCCGGGACATAACCACGGGTTTCCTTAGGCAAGAAAGGATAAATCTCCCAAAAATCGTGTTTCCCGTCGCCAGCACGGCGCAAAGCCTTGTTCACGTTGCCAGGGCCACAGTTATAGGCAGCAATGGCCAATGACCAATCCCCGTAGGTAGAGTAAAGTTGCTTGAGGTATCTTGCAGCAGCGTCTGAAGACAGGTAGGGATCTCTGCGTTGGTCTACCAATGAATTTATTTCCAAGCCCAAACCGGTAGCTGTTCCAGGCATAAACTGCCATAAACCCGAAGCACCGGCCTTAGAAACCGCCGAAGGCACAAGGGCACTTTCTATAACGGGCAGATATTTAAGTTCCAAGGGCATTTTATGGCGTTCTAAAGCTTCTTCAAATATAGGCATGTAATAAATACTTAAGCCCAACATATTCTCTACCAATTGCTTCTTGCGGGCATAAAAATCTATCGTGCTTCTAACCACCGAATTATATGGCATTTCTATTTCGGTCGGCAAAAGCCCGAGACGCTCTATTATAATCTCATCTGTCAGAGGTCCGGTAGGTTTGGAATCCGCGTCGTAGTCAATAATAGCATAATTTTTCAGATACCATTCTTCAAGCATAGCCTTGGTATCGGTTTCGTAGCTATTGGGCATCACCACAACCGGTTGCATGGAAGCATCGGACACGGAAAGAACCGATTGCGCCCACGACACATTAGTGCAAACCAAACTGGCAGCAATGATGATTTTATGTAGAAATTTCATATCATTAAAAATTTATAGTCAAAATGTTAAGGCCCACATGAGACCGACCGAAGGCAATCCGCCTCTCACATCTTGCACCACCGATGGCGACCAGTCAAGAGACAAATCGGGTGTGATGTCGAAATGAGACAAAGAAGCATCAACGTATGCGTCTACCATAGCCACGAAATACACTGCCACCATGCAGATTATGCATAAATCGCGGTTGCGGCGGTAAAAGTTTTTACGGCTCTGCATTATATTAGTGAGCCACGTTTTATCTAAATCTTCTTCCTTTGTGTTTGGCGGGAAGAAATCCATATATGAGTTTGTATTCGGGTCGTTGTCCATTAAATCGCGATATGCCCTTGTATAGTCCGTAAGCATGGAATTATTCCAAGACGTTGCATACCCTAAGCCCATGTAGCCACCAATGACGATTGGCAATTTCCAATATCGGCGGTTATACAACTGCCCTAAGCCGGGAAATAATGCCGACATCCACACGGCCTTGGTAGGGTCGGGGTTGAAAGCCACTTCACGCTCTTCCCAAACATCATATTTAGATACTTTTTTTTCGGGCAACTCGTTTGCAATCGAATCAACAACAATCCGACCGAGAACTACCTCCACGCTATCGGGGCGCAAAGAAATACTGTCGGTCGCATGAATGCGTTTCACAGGCAAATGCTCCGCCTGCTGAGCGCACAAGTTCAAAGACATCAATGCGAAGAATATCAATAATATCGCCTTACGCATCTTACTGTTTCAAAGAGTCAAAAATGGTTATCAATCTCAAGAGTTCTTCCTCGTCTTTAAACGAGAAAGTAATTTTTCCTTTACCCTGGCTGTTGCAATCCAATTTTACGGGTGCTTTGAAAACATCCGACAGACGTTTTTTCAATTCATCGAAATCTGCGTTATGGCGCCTCTCTCCCCTGTTTTTAGGTTTTTCGGCAACCGCCGATTCTTCGTACATTTTGGCAAGCTCCTCTACACGACGTACAGATAAGCCTTCTTTCAAAATTTCGTTATATAATTTAAGCTGGAGCGCAGGGTTAGAAATAGTGAGCAAGGCTCTTGCGTGTCCCATATCAAGCCGTTTGTCGCGCAGACCGAGCTGTACTTCCGCCGGCAGGCGAAGCAGGCGCAAGAAATTGGCCACCGTTGTGCGTTTTTTCCCAATCCTTTCGCTGAGCCGTTCTTGAGTCAGGTTGTACTGGTCTATAAGTTTACGAAAAGTGAGCGCTATTTCAATGGCATTGAGGTCTTCTCGCTGTATATTCTCAATAAGAGCCATTTCAGTCAGTTCCGTATCGTTGGCATCGCGTATATATGCCGGAACCGTTTTAAGACCGGCCATCATGGCTGCGCGATATCGTCGTTCCCCTGCTATAATCTGGTAGGAATCAGCGCCTGTTTTGCGAAGCGAAAGCGGTTGAATTATTCCGAGTTGACTTATAGAAGCAGCAAGTTCTTCCAAGGAATCGTCGTCGAACATTGTTCGTGGTTGATCGGGATTTCTTGAAATCTTGTCAAGAGATATTTCGTTAATTGCAGACAAGCCTCTTGCAGGTTCGTCGTCCATTGCCAGCAGACTGTCTAAGCCTCGGCCTAATGCATTGTGTTTAACAGCCAATTTCGTGGATTTTTAGGGATTTTGCGTAAAAAATATCAGCCTACTGCAACTTTGGCCTTTCGTTTTTTTGCATGTTTAGAAATAAGTTCTTTGGCCAAAAGGATATGGCTTGTGGCTCCACGGCTTTCTGGGTCGTAGAGGAGTGCCGGTATCCCGTGGCTCGGAGCTTCACTCAAACGGATGTTGCGAGGAATAACGGTTGTGAAAACCATGTCGGCAAAATGGCCTTTAAGCTCTTCGTAGATTTGGTTGGCAAGCCTCAAACGTGCATCATACATCGTGAGTAGGAAACCTTCGATTTCCAACTGCGTGTTAAGGCGGCTTTTTATAATCCTGATCGTGTTGAGAAGTTTGCTGATACCTTCGAGCGCAAAGTATTCTGCCTGAACCGGAATAATCACAGAATCTGCCGCCGTGAGGGCATTCACGGTAATGAGGCCGAGCGACGGAGAACAGTCTATTATGATATAATCGTATTCCTCCTTTACAGGTTGTAGAAGATTTTTCAGCACTCTTTCGCGGTCGGGCTTATTAATCAGTTCAATTTCCGCGCCGGCAAGGTCTATTCTCGAACCAATCAAAAACAGGCCATCCATACATGTCTTGACTTCGGAGCCTGCCATGGGATAAGCATCCACCATGCATTCGTAAATAGACGAGGTCATGGTACGCGGATCGATACCGTAACCCGAGGTGGCATTGGCTTGAGGGTCGGCATCGATGATGAGGACTTTTTCACCTTCTGCGGCCAAAGAAGCGGCGAGGTTTATCGTCGTGGTTGTTTTTCCGACACCGCCTTTTTGGTTGGCTATTGCTATGATTTTTCCCATATTACGTGTGAAGTGAGAGATTATGGCTGCAAAATAACAAAAAATCCGTGGAACAAAAAAACTTTTGTTCCACGAAATAACCAACTTGTTAATAACATTTGCTATAACGCTGATTTCTTGCACATTAACTTTGAACGCGTGTTTATAAATCTTTCTTGACAAATCAAAGCATTGGATAAGGCCCAAAAAATCGCTTCAAAAAGGTTGAAAAGCCATTTTTTTGTCGTATCTTTGTAAAATATTATATGCTGACACAAGTGGGCAAATATTATGATAATTTGCCTGCCAGCAAGATATATCAACCAGACAAAATATAGAAAAATATAACCCACATGAAATTCAACGTATCGAGCAAAACGCTCTACAGCGCAGCCTCTGCCGTAAGCAAGGTAATCAATTCCAAAAACGCACTTGCTGTTTTGGACAATTTTCTTATAACTCTTAACGGCAACGTCCTCACTATCACCGGTTCGGATGCCGAGAATGCTCTTACGGCCAGATTAGAGGTGAGTTCTGCCGAGGGCAACGGTTCGTTCTGCCTTGCGGCACGACGCCTTGTGGAACTTCTCAAAGAACTGCCCGACCAGGGAATGGAAGTAAACATCAACGAAGATAACCTTGAGGTACAGATTTCATATTCTGCCGGGCACTACTCTTTTGTCGGCATAAATTCCAACCAGTACCCCACATTCGAGGGACAGAAAAACGATTCGGAACCCGTCAATTTCAGCATAGCGGCAGAGCAGCTTCTTGCCGGTTTAGATAACACTATGTTTGCCGTGAGCACCGACGAATACCGCCAGATTATGCAAGGTGTCCTCATGGATGTAGCTCCAGAAAGCATAACTTTCGTAGCTACAGACACACGCAAGTTGGTGCGTTATATCGACCGCCGCACTGCTCCCGGCGTAACAGGCCAATGTGTCATCCCCTCCAAGCCTGCAAACATCCTCAAAAACGTATTTGGGAAGGAAGAGAGCCTTGACATAACCATGACACGCCGCAGCGCCATCATCAAGAGCGAAAACTATACTTTCCAGTGCACTTTCCTCAACGGCAATTATCCCGACTATAACCGCGTGTTCCCCAAAAACAACACCCAGGTTTTGACGGTAGACCGAAATGCTCTTCTCAATGCAGTCCGCCGTGTAGGCATTTTCGTGGAAGTCGACGGCGGTCTCGAGAAATTCAAGATAACACCCGACCGCATTTTGCTCAAGAGCAATGACCCCAACTTGTGTACCAGCGCTCGCGAACAGGTTCCCTGCTCATTCAGCGGCCAAGACCTCACGATAGGTTTCGGAGCAGCTTATCTGATGGAAATCCTTACAACTCTCAAAGGCAATGAATTGATAGTGAATCTTGGTGACGCAAGCCGTCCTGGCGTATTCCGCCCGGCAGAAGAACCCGACAATACAGAACTGGTTATGCTCCTCATGCCCATGACTGTAGGAGAATTTTAAGAGCGTGTTTAGCAATACACTTTAAACGCCACAAGGGCAAACACTCCCAAAACACATGAAACTTAAACTCACACGTCCTCTCGTTTTCTTTGATTTGGAAACGACCGGCACCAACATAAATTCCGACCGCATTGTGGAGATATCGGTTATCAAACTCATGCCCGACGGCATGCGTTATGAGAAAACACGACGGCTCAACCCGGAGATGCACATCCCCGAAGAAGCTACGGCCGTACACCACATTACCGATGAAGATGTTGCAAACGAGCCAACTTTCAGGCAGATAGCAGCCTCGCTCAAGCAATTGATAGACAACTGCGACATTGCCGGCTTTAACTCAAACCGCTTTGATGTTCCTTTATTGGACCGCGAGTTTGAACGAGCAGGCATTGACATAGACCTTACCAGAGCACGTTTTATCGATGTCCAGACAATCTACCACAAAAAAGAGCCGCGCACATTAGTGGCGGCATATCGCTACTATTGCGACAAGGAGTTGGAAGGGGCGCATGGTGCACTTGCAGACACCCGTGCCACTATGGAGGTCTTGTTGGCACAATTGGAGCGTTACGAAGATGTGCCATGTGAGGTAGGGGCTTTGTCGGAATATGCACAGGCAAATAAAAATGTGGACCTGATGGGACGTCTTATATACGACGACCAAAACCGCGAGGTTATTAATTTCGGCAAATACAAAGGACGCCTTGCGGAAGACGTTCTCAGCACCGATCCAGGTTACTACAGCTGGATTATGCAAGGTGATTTTCCCCGTACTACCAAGAACGCGTTTACCCGCATAAAACTTAGAGGCAGAAAAAAATGAGTCTCAAAGGCAAACATATAGTCTTAGGAATCTGCGGAGGCATAGCAGCCTATAAAAGCGTGTCGTTACTTCGGCTTTTCGTTAAAGCCGGGGCTGAGGTGCAGGTTGTGATTACACCGTCGGGCAAAGAATTTATAACACCGGTAACCCTATCGTCGCTATCGCAAAAGCCGGTAGTAAGTGAATTTTTCACAGCCAACACCGGCGAATGGCATTCCCATGTGCAAATCGGTCTTTGGGCAGACGCGATGGTGATAGCCCCGGCAACAGCTTGCTCTATGGGCAAAATGGCAACAGGGATAGCTGACAACATGCTTGTAACGACTTATCTATCTATGCGAGCTCCGGTATTTGCTGCTCCTGCCATGGATTTCGATATGATGATACACCCAAGCACACAGCGCAATCTTAAGCAACTTGAAGCAGACGGCGTTAAGATCATAGAACCCGAAAGCGGCGAACTTGCCAGCGGATTGAGCGGACGTGGACGCATGGCCGAACCAGAAACAATTTTCAAAACCGTAGAAGACTATTTTGCAAATAAAGAGGAACTCAAAGGAAAGCAAGTTCTTATAACAGCCGGTCCTACCTATGAACGCATAGATCCGGTGAGATTCATAGGCAATTTCTCTACCGGAAAGATGGGCTATGCCATAGCCGAAGAAGCAGCCAACAGAGGTGCAGAAGTAGTACTGGTGAGTGGCCCTACATCCTTGGTTGCCAAACATCCAGGCATAAAAACCATTAAAGTGGAAAGCGCCCGGCAGATGCTTGAGGCATGTCGTGAGTATTTTGACAATTCCGATATATGCATAATGTCGGCCGCGGTTGCCGACTATGCACCGTCGTGTGTGATGGAAAAGAAAATAAAACGCGAACGCGACGATATAGACGAAATAAAATTGGTGAAAAATCCCGACATAGCCGCAACTTTGGGAAAAGAAAAACAAGACGGTCAAATTATGGTAGGTTTTGCGTTGGAGACCGACCACGCAAAAGAAAACGGCGAGTCCAAACTAAGGCGTAAAAATTTAGATATGATAGTTGTAAACAGCCTTGAAGATGCCGGTGCCGGTTTTGGAACGGACACAAACAAAATTGACATTCTCTTTGCAGATACGCGCCCGGCGCTCCATTTCCCGTTGAAATCCAAAACAGAAGTTGCTAAAGATATATTAAATACAATCCAAACACTCTCCCCTCTCCAATGACCTATATTGCCAAAATATTCACTGCGATTGCTCTTGGTTTTGCATCTGTAGCAGCCCATGGGCAAGAGTTGAATTGTGAGGTAACTGTTAATGCCGACCAAATAAACGGCACCAATAAGCAAGTCTTTGAAACACTGCAGCAAGCTATCAACGACTATATGAATACCACGGTATTTACAAACACACAGTTTGCCGCCAACGAGAAGATCGAATGCAGATTATTCCTCACCATAAAGGAATATAATGATGACACCATGACCGGCGATCTGCAAGTGCAGTCGTTGCGTCCGGTCTATAATACTTCTATCACAACCAATCTTATAAATTTCAAAGATACAAAGATAGAGTTTACCTACCAGGAAAACGAGCCTTTGGTTTTTTCCGTGAACAATATGGAAAGCCAACTCACAGCCATTCTCAATTTCTATGCCTATCTTATCTTGGCAATGGATTTCGACAGTTTTTCACCTAAAGGAGGAGAACCATATTGGGAAAGGCTAAAAATGATAGTTCAAATGGCACAATCATCGGGAGAAAGCGGTTGGAAAGCTTTTGAAGACACTAAAAACCGCTCGTCGGTGCTTGGAGCTTATACCGAGCCGAGCACATCCATTCTGCGAGATTTGACGTATACTTATCACCGCCAAGGGTTAGACCAGATGTCGGTGGCTGTAGACAAGGGGCGTGGCATAATAACAGAATCGCTCGGCAATATAGAAAAAGTTTATTCCGTCGCGCCAATGTCGGTTGGATTATCAATGTTTAAGGACTCTAAGTTAGACGAATTAGTAAACATATATTCCAAGGCTCCTGCAGACGAGAGAGCGAAAGTCTACAAACTTTTAGAACCCGTCTATCCAACTGAACAAACACGTCTTGAGCAGATAAAGAAAGGGCAAGAAAACAAATGATACGTAGTCTGAGGATAAGCAACTATGCGCTCATCAACAACCTTGAAATAGAATTTGGCGAAGGTTTCAACATCATAACCGGCGAAACAGGTGCAGGCAAGTCTATAATCTTAGGTGCGTTAGGACTTCTTTTGGGTGGTCGTGCCGATATGCGCGCAGTGAGAGCCGAAGATCGCAAATCTATTATTGAGGCTGTTTTCGACATATCGCCCGATTCACCCGTTCTGAATATGCTTGATAACAACGGCTACGATTCTGGCGACAATTGCATAGTTCTTCGGCGCGAGCTGTTGCCTGGAGGCCGTTCAAGAGCTTTTATCAACCATTCTCCGGCAAATCTCCAGAACCTTCGCGATATTGCCATCCACCTTGTGGATATCCATTCTCAACACCAGAACCTTTTGCTCGCCGACCAATCTTACCAGCTTGAAATTATCGACAATCTTGCTGATAACGCTTCTGCTCTGGAAGAATATCACAGACTCTATGCGCTATACAGGAAGGCCCTGAAAGAATATACAAGCACACGCGATCTTATAAACCGTAACCGTGCCGACGCAGATTTCCTTGCTTACCAATATAATGAATTGAAAGGAATGGAACTCCAGCCCGGCGAGCAAGCCAGTCTTGAGCATGAACGCGATATTCTTGCTAATCTCGGTGATGTACAAGAAAGGCTATGTGCTGCTACAGAGCCCCTGGATTATGCCACAGGGCCATTGCGGCAAGCTGTGAATGCACTTGAAAGTCTGGCTTCGGCTTTAGGCAATCCCGAAGGCGAAGACACTCCGGATTTCCACGCTCTTGCAGAGCGGTTAGAATCTGCACGAGTTGAAGCGTCCGATATCTACGACACACTTATGGACTACGATACATCTCTTAGTGCCGACCCCGGCAGATTAGATGAGGTAGAGGAAAGGCTAAGCAGCATATATTCGCTTGAGGTGAAACACCATGTTGATAATTCCGATGCTCTTATTTCGCTCCGCGACCGCCTGCAATCCCAGCTGGAAGCACTCGGCGACGGCGACAATGTTCTTTCCCGTCTTGAACTGGCGGCAAAACGAGCTAAAAAGGCTGCAGTCGCAGCTGGCAATGTGCTTTCTGAACGCCGAGCCGATGCAGCAGCAGAATTTGCATCAGAACTACGCCGGCGTGCTGTTCCTCTTGGTATGCCCAATCTAAGGTGCGAAATTACCTTGACCCGGGGTAAACTCGGCCCCGACGGCTACGACCAGATACAGTTTCTCTTTGCTTTCAACAAAAATCAAGCATTATTGCCAGTTGGCGCTACGGCTTCGGGAGGGGAAATATCGCGGTTGATGCTCTCTATAAAAAGTATTGTTGCTGAGCGCATGTCACTCCCGTCTATAATATTTGACGAGGTAGATACCGGTGTCAGCGGCGATATTGCGGCCCGTATGGCAGATATGATGTCTTTAATCAGCCGCAACATCCAAGTAGTGACTATTACCCACTTGCCTGCAGTTGCAGCCATGGGCACCACTCATTTTAAAGTATATAAAGAAGACGACGACACGACAACGAGCACCCATATACGCAAGCTTGAGGTTGAAGAACGCAGCCATGAGCTTGCCCTTATGCTCAGCGGCAACGCGGCAGATAAAGCTGCTATTGCAGCAGCTAAAGCGCTTCTATCAAAAAACAAATAAACAAGATATCACATGACAATGGAAAAAAGCAATAATGAATATATCTTCGGCATTCACCCGGTAATTGAGGCCATAGAATCCGGCCGGACTGTCGACAAGCTTTATATGAAAAAAGATCTTAATGGAGAGCTTGCCGTCCGTCTGCAGCACTTGGCCAAAGAGCACGGCATACCTGTTCACCGAGTACCATTGGAAAGGCTCAACCGTTTTACCAGAAAGAATCACCAAGGCGTAGTAGCCCTCATTTCGGCTATTGATTATACAGATTTAAGTGTATTGGTTCCTACATTGTTTGAAGATGGAATATTGCCTTTTATCCTTGTATTAGACGGTATAACTGATGTGCGTAATTTTGGCGCCATGGCCAGAACCGCAGAGTGTTGTGGTGTAAATGCCATAGTGATACCGCGCCAAGGGAGTGTTACGGTTGGAGCTGATGCCGTCAAGACTTCTGCAGGTGCATTGAACCACTTACCGGTATGTCGCGAAGCCAGCCTTGCGCGAGCAGTCGGTTTCCTAAAGCAAAGCGGTTACCAGATTGTATGTGTTACCGAAAAAGGATCGGTGAACTATACTACAGGAGATTACACCACACCTGTTGCCTTGGTTATGGGTGCTGAGGATGTAGGAATTTCTCCGGAAATCCTAAAATTGGCCGATACATCTGCTTCAATACCTATGTTTGGCCGAATTGGCTCTTTGAATGTAGGAGTTGCCGCCGGAGTTATGATGTATGAGGTAGTGAGGCAACGTCTTGCTGATAATCTTGAGGTTTTGTGATTTACCATTTTTAACAATCGGTTCAAGAAAAAAATCGATTTGTATAGTATATGACATAAAACCAAACATCCCATAAAGCAAACAGAAACGGAAACAAATTAAATAACCCAACCGATATGCTACATCTCATTTCCGACAGCGGTATCCAGTTCTACCATAAAGAGGTTGAATTTGACCCCGACCAACAACTGACATTACCTGGAGGACGACCGCTCAAATATAGTTTCTGCAACATGCAGAACACCACCACCGGCGAGCGGGTTTTCGATTTGCTCACATACCATAGCGGTGTAGGTAAATTTATCCCAGTAAACGAAATTGTTCGCGATAACGCAATGGAGAAACTCGCCGACGGCCGTTCTAAGCTTGACGAGTGTGGCGTTGAAACTCTTTTGGGTACTGTGAATGCGGCTTTATATACACAGATAAATCCTGGCGACGGCAATGAGATGTTTACCATTAATTCTCTTGGGTCTTTCCGCACTCCTAATCCTTCCAATATACACGAAAAGGTAAGAGCTTTTGATTTGCTTTTGGGCAAATGGCTTCCAATGCCAATGTTTGAATGGCAACATGGAGTGTCGGGCGATGTTCCCTATGGTTGGTGCCGTCTAAAAATTGATGAGAAAGGAGAAGGTAGCACCCCCGGAAGTAAACGTTACGTTCTTACGTGGGCTTTTGATACCCAAATAAGCGAAGACGATATGGCCATGTTCCGGCCCTCGTTTCCTGTAGACGGCCTTGAAAAAATGGAATACACCCTTTGCAACAAGGCTTCCAACCTGATGCAGTTTATGAGTCCATTTGGTGATTTTACCGTATTCAGCCACTATTTGTCGCAATTACTGGGTTTGGCAAGCGGGACTACAAATCTTAAATATATTGGCTTCTACATCTACCTTATTAATTTTATACGCCTTATCGATGGAGCGCCCGAGGTTACGTTACATCGCTGCGATCCACGGAAAGAAAAACCTGTGGATTTGGTATTAGATATCGGAAACTCGCGAACTTGCGGTTTGCTATTTGAAGATGGCGATTTTTCTAAGGTCACAATGTTGGCGTTGCGCGATTTGAGCGATCCGTCCAAGACAAGCGAGCATCCATTTGATATGCGTCTTGTTTTCCGTCAGGCAGATTTCGGCAACGACATCGTGATTGAAGACGAGGAAATGTTCAACTACCCGTCGATGGTGAGAATAGGCGAAGAAGCAAAAAAGCTTGTTTATAAATCGGCTCAAAACGAGGGCTTATGGGCAAGCACTACCAACTACAGCAGCCCAAAGCGTTATTTGTGGGATACGCGTTTGTTTAAACACAAATGGGAATTTCTTACAACAGACGACGACCCTCTCTATATCCGCTCTGCAGAGAACATTTACATACCTGAATTATCCGATCTTTTTGATGCATCCGGAGAGTTCATACGAGATCCTTTCTCGGCATTAGAACCTACCGACGGTCACACTCATTACTCACGTGCATCGCTCATGACTTTTGTCATGATCGAAATCTTGCAACAGGCTTGTATGCAAATCAATTCTATAGAATTCCGCAAATATGGAGATTTGAATTGCAAAAGGACTTTGAGGAATCTTATCTTGACTTGCCCTACCGCAATGCCTATGGCCGAGCAAATAAAACTCCGGCAAAGCGCCATAGATGCAATAGATGCCCTACGTATGGTTTATCCCGAAGGCAAATTCCCAAAGGTGGAAGTTTATCCACAAGTAGACAAGCTCACTGGCGGAAGTGAGGGCAACGGTTACGGCGAATCTAAAGCCACATGGATCTACGATGAGGCCACATGTTGCCAGCTTGTTTATCTAAATGCCGAAATCTCTGAAAGATATAACGGCCGCGCAAAAGATTTCTTTGACCTTAAAGGCCATGTGCGCCCCGAACTCGCCGCTGAAGGCTATACCGACAAAGCTGTTACAGTAGCATCGGTTGATATAGGAGCCGGTACTACCGATGTTATGGTATGCAGTTACAAATATGATAGTAACGGGACGCTTACCCCTCGCCCTATCTTCTGGGACAGTTTTTACGTTGCGGGCGATGATATCTTGCGGAATATTATCCAGAACATAATCATTGAAGACCCCGGGAGCGATAATCCCGATATGGGTAGTGTCTTCTCTGCGCTTACTGCTCGTTTAGACCATATGAGCATTGACGAGATTGCAGCTATTCCCCAGATAAAGAGACACGATTTCTATCTCAATCTGATAGGCAGCCTGCGCTCGTCGGCCAGCGAAACTGAAACCAAGGCATTGAAACAGATTTTGGTGAGCAACCTGCTCCGTAATTTTTTTGGAGCAGACAGCCGTTTGCTTGACATAAAAGACAGAAGCTGCAGGGTTGATTTCAATACACAGATTTCGCACCCAATGGCACAATTCTTTATGGAATTACTGCGTTTGGAGCGCCCTTCCCGGGTTTACAGCTTTGACGAGATATTCTCAGACATCAAGCCTTCTGGCTATCTGTTGGACTATTTTGCCGAACATTTCGGCTTCCGTTTCGAGAATCTTAAATGGCGCTACGATCCAGAACGCACCGCCGACATCGTAAAGTCTACCATGGAAAAGCTATTACAGCAGATTTCTGTGGTTCTATATGCTCACCATTGCGACATAATAGTTCTTGCAGGACGTCCGACATCTATCAACGCAATAACGGAGCTATTTGTAAAATATCTTCCTGTCATGCCAGAACGGCTTGTGCGCCTCAACGAATATCGTCCTGGCCAATGGTATCCTCTTTCCGACCCAGAAGGCTATTTCACCGACCAAAAGGCAGTGGTTGCCGTGGGTGCAATGGTAGGTTATCTTGCCTCGACCAAGGGCTTCAACGGCCTGAACATAGACTTTGAAGAGATGACAAAGCAATTTAGCTCCACAGCCAACTACATAAGCATTTACAGGGACGATAAGATGGCAGACACCATCATGACACCAAGCCACAATAGCGCGACTCTGTCGCTAAGTGTATTCCCGTCGTTCTTCGGCACAAAACAATTTGATCAACCGCTCTATGAGGGGCGTCCGATCTACGCGCTATATAATCATTCGGGACGCCAACGTATCAGAGTAACTTTATCGCGCGATTTCCAAGAAGATCCTGAAAAGATAACAATAGAAGACATTTCTGATGAGAATGGCGACCAGATTCCTATGGATCAGATTGAATTCATGGGTCAATCTATAGTAAACGACGGTCAACACTGGCTTGATAAAGGTGTATTCGAACTCTCTGTCCAATCCCGTAACAACTAAGCACAATGAGCATCACCGACGATATAAAGATAATAAACGAAGGGCTATCTTGGCTCAAGGAGTACAAACCGGAACAGTACGAGCAATCTTTTTTCACACTCGTAAACTCACGACGCCTTTTGAACAGGCAACTCGCGGCTTTAAAAGAAAATCCGGCAATCGGAGCATTCGGGGAGAGCCAGACCGGAAAGTCTTACCAAATCAACACTTTGCTCAACCGCACGGATAAAGCTTTTCTAATAAAGTCTACCGACTGTCCAGACGGAGTGAGTTTTGTAGACGAGATAAATCCTCAGGGCGATGACCGCGAAGCTACCGGTGTTGTCACACGTCTTACAAGCTTCCGAAATAATCCTTCGCGTTATTCTAAAGACTATCCTGTTCTGGTTAAATTGCTCACTCCAGGACAATTGGTTTGTATCCTTGCCAGCGGTTTCTACCAGAATATAGTTGATTATACAGACTATACAACCGACGAAATGAACACTATAGCACAAGAATTGCAGCAGCGTTATTCGTCGCGCCAGGAAATAGCCAATGCCCACATGACGGAAGACGATGTTCTTGATACGAAGAACTATCTGAAATCGTATGTTAAAGTTGCAACTCAAAATATGCGCCGGTCCAAATTTTTCGAGACCGTCGCAAGGTTGATACGCCGAGTACCCGAATCGGAGTGGGGTGAAATTTTCAAATACCTATGGCATTCCAACCAAGCAATAACAGGTCTTTTCAACCGCCTTGTTTCCGATTTAAGCCGTTTAAACTATGCATCAGAGGTTTACACACCTC
>CAJTUG010000022.1:36015-36981 GCA_910579605.1 uncultured Muribaculaceae bacterium
GAGGCTGTGATGCATCATGGCAACAACAGGAACACGATAATGAGTGTCGCATGCCTCAACGGGTTGGATGAAAGTAATTGGAGCATTACTACACCTGTTTTTGTGAGGGAAGGAAATTCTGAGCACTTTATAGAGATTAAAGATTTTCCAACCTGCGATTTGTCTGCCATTTCTGCCGAAATTATCTATAAAATAGACAGTGAGTATCTTGACGAGACACTGCGCTATGAATACGACGAATCTCGCCAAGGTCTGCCTGCTTATTTACCGGCAGCGTCGTATAATAAATTATCGCATGACGTGAGCAAATCTCTTTTGGCAGAGACAGATCTTCTTGATTTCCCCGGCGCACGAATGCCCGAACAGCAGAACGAGCGCGACTGCACATCGGAACGCACAGACCAAAGCGGCCAATCGGTTCTTGTAAAATTGTTTTTGCGAGGGAAAATTGCCTATCTTTTCAACCACTACAGCGAGAGCCATATGATGAAGGTTCTCATGTTCTGCCACCACCAAAAGCAGTCGGAAGTCAAAAATCTGCATATTCTTCTTGACCAATGGGTCCGCAAAAACGTTGGAAATACCTCGTCCGAGCGTGCTTTGACACTTCAGCGTACGGGAGGAATATCTCCGCTCATGCTTGTTGCCACAAAAATCAATATAGACATGACCCGTAAGAGCGCTGAAACGCACAATACCGATACTGCGCTCAACAACCGTTGGGAAGACCGCTTCAGAACCGTTCTGCTCGATGCGGTACTCAACTGGACAAATGCCGATTGGTTCAAAAACTGGAGCGGGACGGGCCAATCGTTTAAGGACACATATCTTTTACGCAGCTACGAACATAGTTCCTGTATACCAGGGGCAAGCCAAATGTTTAGAGGCTATATAAAAGGAGTTCATCTGCGCGAAGATGCCTTGGAAATGGATGCTGAATACTACGGACGTCTCCGTAACACTTTC
>CAJTUG010000023.1:0-24613 GCA_910579605.1 uncultured Muribaculaceae bacterium
TTACACAGAGACCCGAATCCTGTGTTTATTCCATATATCGGTTCGCGGCATTCGTCCATTTTCTTATCCAGAAAACGGCGGCAGCTTTCAACCGCATCGCGTGCTTCGGCTGAAAGTTCTATTTTGCCACCCGACAAAATGAGCTGCGATATAGTATCTAATGAGAGTTGTTCTCCACTTATTTTATATTTCATGGTATTAATGTTTAAGGGCGTTTTCTATGATATTGTCTTCTGCCATATTCGGGAGCGTGATTTCAAGTCCAGGCGTGCGGGTCATTTCACGTTTTATCGCATCTACCGCACCTCCATTGCGAGCCCAACTACGGCGAGCAATGCCATTGTTCACATCCCATAAGAGCATGGAGCGAATACGCCTGTCGGCGTCCTCGGTTCCGTCGATAACCATTCCAAAACCTCCGTTCACGACTTCACCCCAACCTACTCCGCCGCCATTATGCAGCGAAACCCATGTGGCACCTCTGAATGAGTCGCCTATCACATTTTGCACTGCCATATCGGCAGTAAACTGGGAACCGTCGCGGATATTGCTTGTCTCACGGTAGGGCGAATCCGTCCCTGAAACGTCATGGTGGTCTCGACCAAGGACTATAGGGGCAGAAATTTCGCCCGATGCTATAGCACGGTTAAATGCAAGAGCAATCTCGGTACGGCCACGCGAATCTGCATAAAGTATTCGCGCCTGGGAGCCTACAACCAACTTATTGGCCCCGGCTTCTTTAATCCAATGAATATTGTCGTCAAGTTGTCCACGAATATCCTCCGGGGCGTCGCGGCGGATATCTTCAAGAACCCTGGCTGCAATGGCATCGGTTTTTGCAAGATCTTCGGGTTTACCCGATGTACAGACCCAACGGAAAGGACCAAAGCCATAATCAAAGAACAACGGGCCCATAATATCCTCTACATACGACGGATAGCGGAAAGAGCCGTCTTCATCCAAAACATCGGCTCCGGCACGAGAAGACTCAAGCAAGAACGCATTACCATAATCAAAGAAATACATTCCCTTATCTGCCAATTTATTGATTGCGGCAACTTGCCGACGAAGCGATTCCTGAACCTTCTCTTTAAAAAGTTCAGGTTGCTCTGCCATCATCACTTTCGCATCCTCAAAGCTCACGCCTACAGGATAATATCCACCGGCCCAAGGGTTGTGGAGCGACGTCTGGTCAGAACCCAACTCTACGTCAACGTCCTCTTGAGCAAGACGTTCCCACAAGTCAACCACGTTGCCGACATATGCAAGCGACACAGCCTCACCTTTTGCACGAGCCTCTTTCGCACGGGCAATAATATCGTCGAGAGACTCGTATACCTCGTCTACCCATCCTTGGGCACGACGCTTTTCAACTGCATCGGGATTTATCTCTGCTACAATCGTAACAACTCCAGATATATTTCCGGCCTTAGGCTGAGCACCGCTCATACCGCCCAAACCGGCTGTTACAAACAACATACCGCCCAAATCTTTCGCCCCGGCTTTCATCTTGCGGCGACCGGCATTAAGAACCGTAATAGTAGTGCCATGCACTATACCTTGAGGACCAATATACATATATGAACCGGCCGTCATCTGCCCATATTGGCTCACTCCCAAGGCATTAAAACGCTCGTAGTGATCTTGGCTGGAATAATTAGGGATTACCATGCCATTTGTAACCACTACACGGGGAGCATTCTTGTGAGAAGGAAAAAGGCCGAGCGGATGTCCCGAATACATCACCAAAGTCTGCTCATCGGTCATTCGGCTAAGATAGCTCATAGCAAGGCGATACTGCGCCCAATTCTGGAACACGGCTCCATTTCCCCCATAGGTTATGAGTTCGTGGGGATGTTGCGCAACAGCTTTGTCAAGATTATTCTGGATCATCATCATGATTGCTGCTGCTTGCACACTATTTGCCGGATACTCAGAAATAGGCCGCGCATACATTTCATAGTCCGGACGATAGCGATACATGTATATTCGTCCATATCGGCGCAACTCATCGGCAAATTCCGGCGCGAGAATTGCGTGTTGCTCTGCAGGGAAATATCTCAAAGCATTTTTCAGGGCCAAACGTTCCTCTTGCGGAGTGAGAATTTTTTTGCGGCGAGGCGCATGGTTGACGGTATGGTCGTATGGTTTTGCCGCAGGTATTTCCGCAGGTATGCCCTCGGCAACGGCCTTTCTAAAATCTTCGCTTGTCATTTATCGATAATCTCGTTTACTTTATCCAAAATCTGTTTCTCCATCTCGATAGCACGAGCCACTAATTCCGTCCCTTCGGCTACCAAAGCTTCTGCTTTTGCACGGTCGGCCAACGATGCGGCATTTATGCGGACATTGAGCAAAGCTCCCTTAGCGCAGGCAGTAGCCGCCAATGCCCCCACTCCTGCATCCGACGCGCTGGCCGGGTTTCCATGCGTTGCCATAGCCAAAAGAAGCGGATATGCCTCAACAGCAGCTTTAACTGTTTTAAGAGGAACGGAAGTGGCATATTCTGTCGCAGACTCCATGGCCTCTGTTCTTTGGCGACGTTCCTCTTCAGTCCCCTTAGGCAACGACATGGCATCCATTATGCGGTTGAATGCCGCGGTATCCTCATCTACCAAAGCCAACATTCTATCAAGCAACTCCCTTCCGGTTTCAGCATAATCCGAAAATTCACGCCAACGGTCGTCCCAACCGGCTTTATGTGCCGAAAGATTAGCAACCATCGTGCCCAAAGCAGCAGCCAAAGCTCCCATATAAGCCGAAATAGAACCTCCGCCAGGCGCAGGAGACTCCGACGCTGTTTCGTCGGCAAACCCACGGCAAGTGAGGTCTACAAGCCTACGTTGCCCCGTTTTTTCTGCTTCGAGCATATACTCTACTACTTTTTCTTCGGGCACAAAAGGTTTAAGCTCGTCCAAGCCCATGGATTTCACGGCCATACGTATTATCTCTGATTCGGGTAGGCCGGTGCTGCGCTGCTGCTTGTGCAAAAAATATTTACCGGCCTCTATAAGCGCTCGCTTAGGAACCAAACCAACGATTTCAGTACCCGTCACACGGATTCCGCGTGCGTCGGCCTTGCGGCAAACCTCATCAAAAGCCACATGCAGCGGAGTCTGGGCAATATCGGTTATATTCATGCTCACTTGAGCTATCCCATATTCATCAATGAACCATCCTATCGCCTTTGTACCTTTTAAAGTACCGGGCAGCATTATAGTATTCCCATTCTCGTCTTTCATAGGTTTGCCGTTGGGCTTGCCCCCTTCACGCATAGGGCGTCCCTTTTCCCTCACATCAAAAGCTATTGCATTTGCGCGTCGGGTGCTGGTAGTATTCAGATTGAAATTTACTGCAATTAGGAAATCACGTGCGCCAACGGTCGTAGCCCCTGTGCGAGCAACAGACTCATCGTAGGCACGGTTGCCGAAATCAGGTCCTTTTAGACTGTCGTTCATCTTTTCTGGCAAGGCCTCGTATTCGCCTGCACGGCACACCGCAAGGTTCTTCCGCTCAGGACGCAACGCCGCTGCCTCATAACAATAGGTGGGAACTCCAAGCTCTTCAGAAATACGCCGTGCCAAAGCCTGTGCCATAGCGGCGCACTCCTCAAGGCTGACTCCCGATACAGGAATGAGCGGGCAAACATCGGTGGCACCCATGCGAGGATGTGCGCCGTGATGAACCCGCATATCTATTAGCTCGGCAGCCTTGGCAACGCCTTTAAAAGCAGCTTCAACAACCGCCTCCGGCTCTCCTACGAAAGTAACCACCGTGCGGTTGGTGGCTTCGCCCGGATCTACATCAAGCAGTTTTATACCATCGACACTCTCTATGGCATCGGTTATGGCTTTGATTTTTGCCATATCGCGTCCCTCGCTAAAATTAGGAACACATTCAATAAGTCTTCTTTCCATGGTTCTATATTAAGGTCTACAAATATACGCATAAGTTGAGTGCCATGCAAAATTTATTATATTTATTTAATTATGTTCCCGAAGCAAAAACCGGCATTTTTTGCTAACTTTGCAATCTATGAACACGCAAGCTAACCAACAACGTCCCGAAGTGCAGCAAGCAAAGCTGCGTTTCGGCATAATAGGCAACACTCCAGCCCTTGCAGCCGCAGTGGAAAGGGCTATACGTGTGGCGCCGATAGACCTGTCGGTTCTCGTCACAGGCGAAAGTGGTTCCGGCAAAGAATTTTTTCCGCAAATAATCCACGCTTTCAGCCCGAGGAAACATGCAAAATACATTGCCGTCAACTGCGGCGCCATCCCCGAAGGCACTATCGATTCCGAGCTTTTCGGACACGAAAAAGGCGCGTTCACCGGTGCGGTAGACTCTCGCAAAGGTTATTTTGAAGAGGCAAATGGCGGGACAATTTTCCTTGACGAAGTGGCCGAGTTGCCTCTCACAACCCAAGCACGGCTGCTACGTGTGCTCGAAACGGGCGAATTCATCAAAGTTGGTTCAAGCACTGTGCAGAAAACAAACGTGAGGATAGTAGCGGCTACAAACGTAGATCTCCCCAAGGCAATAGAAGAAGGTAAATTCCGAGAAGACCTATTCTACCGTCTGTCTACAGTACAAATACACATACCGCCACTGCGCGACCGTGGTGCCGACATCCGTCTATTGGCAAAAAAATTCGCCTCTGATTTTGCCGAAAAATATCGCATGCCACCCATCAGTTTCGACGAAGACGCCGAAACCCTCATGAGACATTACCGATGGCCGGGAAATGTGAGGCAACTCAAAAATATAGTAGAACAGATGGCTCTCTTCGAAGCGGGGACAGCAATAACAGCCCTCACCCTGAGAGAATATCTCCCGTCGGTATCGCAAAACTACATGCCCACACGCAACGACGCGTCACACAGCTACGAACGCGAGCGAGAAATGCTTCTCGGCATGATTTTCAATCTCCAGAAACGCCTTGATGCACTCCAGGAACAAGTAGACAGATCCGAATGCGCTCCGGCACAGCAAGTAGAACCCGAGGGGATAGAATTGCCAAGGATGCTTCCTACAATAAGCACCCACGTGCCACCGGTGCAAGCAGAAGCTACAGCGCCCGAAGTGCAATATCACGAAATTGTAGACATTCCACCCTCGCTTGAAGAGAATGAAAAAGAGCTTATAAAACGAGCCTTGGACCGCAACGACGGGCACCGCAAAGCCGCAGCAGCAGACCTCGGCATTTCCGAACGAACACTTTACCGTAAAATCAAAGAATATGGCTTGGACTAAAAACCGGCTCTTGGCATATGCTTTTGCCGTGGCGGCTGTGTTATTATTCGCCGCATGCCGGATAAGCTACAAATTCAACGGCTCGGCATTGGATTATTCCGTTTATAAAACCATCCACGTTTCGGAATTTCCTATCCGGGCAGCACTGGTATACCCTCCGCTGCAGCCCTTGTTTGAAACAGAACTCCTCAACTACATTGACCGCAACACACGCCTGCAAGTAGTGGAAGGGCAGGCAGATCTGTCTTTGGAAGGCGAAATCACCGGATACAACCTCACGCCACAAGCCGTGACAGAAAACGCATATGCCTCTATGACAAGACTCACCATCCAAGTCCGCGTAAAATACTCCGATGCAAAAGACGAGTCTAAAGACATAGACCAGACATTCAGCGCATACCGCGATTTCGACAGCTCTCTAATGCTCACAGATGTGCAAGACGGCTTGTGCGAAGAAATTTCCAAAGAATTGGTGGAACTCATTTTCAACGCCACTTTAGGCAACTGGTAATGGATACAGTAGAACTCAACAAAGCCATTATCAGAGCCGCCGAGAATCCAGACGCGCCGCTGTCGGAAGCAGACATGCAATTATTCTCCGCCGCCACAGACGAATTTCCATATTTCACGGCTCCGGCAATCGTGCTTCTGCGGAACAGGCAAGCATTGTCGCCCGAAAAAACGAAAGAACTACAAAATAGGGTAGCTCTTATGGTAAGCAATCCCGACACATTGGCTTATGCCGCTGCCGGGAAAGAATGGTCAGATTTTTATCCTCGCCGTCAAGCGCCTCCCACGCCCGAAACTACCGACGTCATCGACACCTTCCTGAAAACATATGGCAACGTTTCGCCACAAGAAGAGGCTTTGTTGGAAAAAATGATTTTCAATCCTGCACCCGACTACGCCGAGATGCTGGCAAGAGAAGAACAAGAGAACCTGCCGGCAAAGGAAGACTCGGAAGAACCGGATTCGCAAGAGGCCCGAATCAACGCCTTTATCCGCAAAGAGCATCCCGCCGCAAAGAACGAAACCCCACTCCCCCCGGAGCCTTTGGAGCCACAGGAAAACAAGCACCCCATTCCGAGGCCCGAAAAGCAAGACGACTCGCTCCTGAGCGAAGCTTTGGCTCGTGTTTTCATAAAACAAGGCCGATATGAGCGCGCTTTTGACATTATTTCGTCTTTAAGTTTGAAATTCCCAAAAAAAAGTGCTTACTTTGCAGACCAATTGCGCTTTTTGCAAAAATTGATAATAAACCAGCGTCGTCTCGAGGCTGAAAAACAGCCTTGACGCACCCGAATTTAAAACATTTTTTATACCCTTTTTAACCATGCACGTAGTCATCATCGTATTGACCGTAATCGTTGCCCTTCTTCTGATTGGCATAGTACTCATCCAAAAATCCAAAGGCGGCGGCCTCTCAAGCCAATTTGGCGGTGCAGGTGCCGTGATGGGTGTACGCCAAACCAACAGCTTCCTTGAAAAAGCTACTTGGACATTGGTGAGCTGCCTTGTGGTACTTTCAATCATCTCTGCATTCACAATGCCCAAAGCTTCTACCACCAACCAACTCCGCACACAACCCACAGAAGCAGCAGCTCCTGTAGTTGAACTCCCTGCCGGACAATTCGACGCTCCCGCCGCAGCACCGGCCACCGACGTTGTGGAAACCGTTGCCGTAGAAGAAACTGCAGCTCAGGAAGAAAACGCACAATAAATATAGCAACACGCAACACGCTCAAGTCATATCCCGGATTCCGGGATATGATTTGTCGTAAACATACCCCAAGTAATGCAACGTAAAGATTTCGAAATAATGGCTCCTGTGGGGAGCTACGAATCATTAGCCGCAGCCATACGCTCAGGCGCCGACGCCGTGTATTTCGGAGTCCAGGGTCTTAACATGCGCTCTAAGTCAAGCGCAAATTTTACCCTCGACGACCTTGCACACATAGCACGGCAGTGTAATATGAGCGGCGTCAAGACATATCTCACAGTAAATACAATAGTCTACAACAACGAATTGCAGAGAGTGGAAGAAGTGGTGTCGGCAGCTTTAGAAGCCGGTATATCTGCCGTAATAGCTTCTGATATTGCTGTTATATCAATTTGCCGCCGCTTGGGCATGGAAGTACACATTTCCACCCAATGCAACATCTCCAATATAGAAGCTGTGAGATTCTATGCCGCTTTCGCAGACGTAATGGTTCTGGCCCGAGAACTCAACATGGATCAAGTGAAAGAAATATCCCGGACCATCAAAGAAGAAAACATATGCGGACCGGCCGGAAAACAAGTGCGCCTTGAGATGTTCTGCCACGGGGCTTTATGCATGGCCGTAAGCGGCAAATGCTACCTGAGCCTTCACCAGATGAATTCAAGCGCTAACAGAGGAGCTTGTACACAAATTTGTCGTCGTGGCTACGAAGTGACAGACCTCGAGACCGGCGACCAACTGGCCGTTGAAAACAAATACATAATGTCGCCCAAAGATTTGAGGACAATTCATTTCCTGGACCGCATGATCGACGCAGGCGTCACCGTCTTCAAAATAGAAGGCAGAGCGAGAGGTCCGGAATATGTGGCAACAGCTGTAGAATGCTATTCCCAAGCGATAGAAGCAATTTGCAACGGCACGTATGGACAAGAATCCGTAGACAAATGGACAGAACGCCTTGGCAAAGTATTTAACCGCGGATTCTGGGATGGCTACTATTTGGGACAACGTCTGGGAGAATGGTCGGGAAAGTACGGATCGTCGGCAACCAAAGTGAAGCACTATGCCGCAAAAGGAGTCAAATGGTTTTCCCGCCTCGGTGTAGGAGAATTCCTCATGGAAGCCGGAGAACTCCACAAAGGCGACGAGATAGTCATTACCGGCCCAACGACAGGAGCACTAATAATCACTGCCGATGAAATCCATGTAGACGGACATCCGGTAGAAAAAGCAGTAAAAGGCGATAGGTTCTCAATACCTGTTCCAGCAAAAATACGCCCGGCCGACAGATTATACCGTTGGGTAACGACAGACACAGAAAAATAGACAAACTATAAAAAAGCACTCTTGGAGTGCTTTTTTATTACCCCATTGCCTTAAAAACCTAAATCATCAAAAAGAGAAGGATGAGGCAAGAGTTTGAAGGTCTTGCGGTGGAGAGGACACGGCCCGTTTTTAGCTATTGCGGCACGATGATCTGCAGTAGGATAGCCCTTGTTCTTGTCCCAGTGATAGCAAGGATAGTGCTTGTGCATCTCAAGCATGTAGATGTCGCGTTCCGTCTTGGCCAGAACAGATGCCGCAGCGATATTGGCGAAACGGCCGTCGCCCTTAACGAATGTCTGCCACGGAATCTGCATATAAGGACGGAAACGGTTGCCATCTACAATCACTGCACCTGGCTGCGGGTCTAATGCGGCCAATGCCCTATGCATTGCTTCTATGGAGGCATTGAGAATATTCATGCGGTCTATCTCCTCCGGGCTCACACTTGCCACAGACCAAGCCACCGCACTGTCCATAATAACACCACGCAACTCCATGCGGCGTTTTTCCGAAAGCTGTTTGGAATCGTTAAGCCAAGGATGACTGAAATCATCGGGCAAAATTACCGCTGCTGCATAAACAGGCCCGGCAAGACAGCCACGACCGGCTTCGTCGGTACCGGCCTCCATACAGCCGCAAACATTACACGGCGGCAAAGGATTATGCAATAATGTCATAACTCAATACAGATTCTACAAGATACAAGCATACAATCTGGTTTCGGTTTATTTCCATATCGTCGTAATCGGGATTGGCGCTATGGAGAATAACCTTAGCGGGATCGGCATGGCGACGCACATACTTGACAAGGCGCAAATCTTCGAGTACAACCACATAAATCTGCCCCCAGAAAATAGGGGTATCCAGGCTTATTGGTCTTATGGCAATATAGCACCCCGACTTTATTTTGGGGCTCATACTGTCGCCGCTTACCCTCACGATAGGGTATTCCGGATTAACGTCGGGCATGTTGACGTAGCCAATAACACGCTCGTCGGTAAACATGCGGCTCAATGGCACACAACCTGCCGAAACATCAATATTATAGACCGGAGCACCCATTGCGCAATCATCCTTGGGCTTCACCGACAACTCTTTACGCGGGAAAGGCACTTCTCGGCCATCAACAAGCCAATTTTTAGAAACACCGAGATTTACCACCATGCGGTTTATCAACGATTCGCCGGGGCGCGACTGCCGCGACAACACACGCGACAGATTCGACGGATCAACTCCTATTTTTTGAGCAAAAGCATTCTGTGTGAGACGCGAAAGCTTGATGAGATAGCGGATGCGGTCTACGGTATCGGCCGTAGGCTGAGGTAAATCCAAATTATCCAGAGGGGTTTGTGTGTCTGTCATAGAGCTTAGATGATTTTGAATGTTCAATTACAAATTATATTTCACCAACAAAATTACAATTAAAATTGCAAATCACCAAATCCCAAGCAACAAAACATTGAATTATTAACTTCTTCACTCTCTGGCAACCTCCAACTGCTAAAATTTGATAAAATAGCACTGATTTAATTACCCCAAATATTGCATGTTAATAATTATTTTCGTTACTTTGCGAATATAAATCATCAGCTGAGCGACATACAAAAACAATAAAGCAAGGCAAGATGAATAAACATAATAAAAAAGCGTTTATCCGCGCTAATTCTTGACTAATCGGAATTCTCGCAAAATTTCACACTCATGTCAAGGGTTGAGCAACGGTAGATGCCCGTGAATATGTAATATCATGCTATTGGCAAATACCCTTGCGAAAGGGTTTGCTGAAAGTATTTGTTGCATATACAAGCGTGGGCTTCTGCGTTGCCGTCCGACATGAGTATGGCAATGCGAGAAGCCTCGATTAGTAGGATGGCAACAGATACAGATTCCTACGCTTTTATCATATCATGACTTAATATCCCGACGAGAGGAAGACCAAGGGAAAGACATTTGAATGACTAATCTTTTAATTAGTTATTTATAATTCCATCTCTATCCTTATGATAATTGACAGTCGGATATTAGGAAGATGCCATTTATTTAAATCAAAAAACAGCTTTTTCTTCTTGCAAGAAGATACAGGCGCTACACTGCTAACCAGTATAGATATAGGCAAATATATTATTGAAGACAGACAGATACCAGAATTACTGAGAGTCCTACACAATAGAGGCTTTTTAATTGATGGCACTACAAAGAGAAACAATACATCAAAAATTATCAGCCCAACCTTTTTTATGGTTGACCTAACAAATTCTTGCAGTAATTGTTGTTCGTATTGTTTTAGAAAAACACATCACAACGTGTATATTAAAGACAATATGCTCAATAATATCGTTGCCAAAATAATTGAGCATTGTCAAGAACACAGCATAAAACAAATTTCTCTTCAAGCATGGGGTGGCGAACCTCTATTGGCATGGAATGCTATTTGCAAGATGCAAGACATGTTGAAAAACGCTAAAATAGATGTTCGCCTTTTAATAGAAACAAATGGAGTTTCTGTATCAGATAAAATAGCCAAACAAATGTATGAAAGAAACATTTTATGTAGCGTAAGCATTGACGGCCCATCTTATATTCATAATAGAAATCGTTTGTTAATAAACGGCAAAGGCTCACATGCAGCAGCTATTAGAGGTTTTGATTTGCTGCGGAGCGCAGGATATGGACAAAATATAGGTATAGTTTGTGTAATTACACACGATTCGTTGAATCACATCTCTGAAATAGTTGATTATTTTGCAAACGAACTAAAACTATCAAGAGTGAAAATGAATATCATAAAGGATAGTGACGAATTGCAAAATAAATCATTGTGCCTTAGCAATGAAGAAATATCTTCTTTTTGGAGACATCTTTTAGATAAGATAATTTCCACAAACAAGCGTGGAATCCCATTTGGAGAGAACACTATCATCGCCATGCTACATAATTTAACGACACACCGTCCAACAAGTTTTTGCCATTCTCGTGGTTGCCAAGCAGGCTATAGAATGCTTTCTTTTGGCATAGATGGAGGTATTTACCCTTGCGATTTAACAGACCATGCAGAACTAAAACTTGGAGACATCTATTCTAAAAAAAGTTTGAACGCAACTATATCCAGTCAAGTATTTTCAAATCCGTTACTAAAATTACAACGTCCTTATAGATGCAACGACTGCAGTTGGCAGGCATTTTGTGACGGAGGTTGCAAAACCATGCGCTTGTTTAATTTAAATAACGAATTTGACCAAGCGGATTGCATACGAAATCAAACATTATATCCACTACTAATTGAGCTTATAATGAATGATCCTGAGATCATCAAAACTATTACAGGGGGAGAAATAATAATTAAATAATAAAGTCCCGATATTGGGCAAATACTAATAAATTTAAATTATGGAAAAAATCATTAATCTTCAGTCGGTAAACATCACCGAAACGAGCGACAACTGGATTGTTGCAGGCTACGACAATTTCTGCGTGATTGCCTAACCACCACAATAAGGCTACTGCAATTATGAAGTGCCCCCAAAAGTAAGACATAATACTTTTGGAGTGCAGTTCATTAAGTGAATAGCCTTATATAGTCCATTTTAAAAAGTCAATGATTATCACAATAAATAATTGTGCTTTTTAAAATGGACTTTACTATCTATCTTGGATAATTTAGATATATGCAGTTAACACGAAAACTATTCATATGAATAAAAAATGCACCTTATTAATTACCCATAGTTGTAATTTAAATTGCGTCTATTGCTATGAGCATAATAAATCTAATGCTTCGATGACACTTATGACAGCATGTGGAATCGTTGAACATGAGTTAGAAACATTAGATAACTCAAAATATGACATGATTGATTTTCATTTTCATGGTGGCGAACCTTTGATAAATTTTAAATTAATCCATGATCTATGTGAATGGGTCTGGTCAAAATCCTGGAATCAATCATTTCATTTTTATGTAATTACAAATGGTACATTACTCAATACTACTATGCAAAAATGGTTTGAATTCAATAAAGATAAAATAACTGTTGACATATCTGTTGATGGGATCAATTCTGTGCAAAAAGCAAACCGTGGCTGTACTGTACATGAGTTACCTATCGAATGGGTTCATCAATGTTGGCCTAATTCAAGATTCAAAATGACTATATCTAAAAAATCTCTCCATGAATTTGCAAATGGGGTTATCGGTTTGGTTTGCAAAGGATACGACGTTTCTTCAACATTAGCAATTGGGGAAAAATGGTCTGAAGCAGATATTTTAGAATATTATAAACAATGGGATAAACTTATAAATCATTATTTATATAATGGCCCTATTTGGAAACAATTGCTAAAATCCATTGATCCGCTTTTTAATGAATCACCCATTCAAGATAAATGCTGTAATTCTGGGGACAACGCAATAACCTATGATATTAATGGAGAGCGTTATCCATGCGTTATTTTCACACCATTGGTTGCAGGGAAAGATATGCGTAAGGAATTCGTTAAAATTGATTTTAGCAATCCAAGTATGTTTGCGGACCCAGAATGTTCTGATTGTTTTATTCGCAACATGTGTAAAACATGTTATGGCTTCAATCTCCTTCAACGAGGAAATATTGCTACACGAGATAAAACTGCATGCTCAATGATTAGAATTGAAATTAATGCTATTTGTTTATTCCAAGGCCTATTGCTCAGAAATACAGCAATAAAACGCGAACTTACAGAGATTGAAATACAACGTCTAAACAGAGCTAACACAGCTTTCATGGCAACAAAACTGCAAAATTACCATTACAGCAATGGGATAGAAGATTTATTACTTTGATTACTTTCGTGGAGGCTAAAAAGTAATGCGAACGGCCTATGAAAACGACGATTATTATTTTTCCTCCCCGTCCAATGTCCAGACAGTTGGTTGATATGGCACGATTTATTTTACCCTGAGGATTGTGAGGCCGTCGGCCATGGGTATTATTGCTGTCTCTACGCGAGGGTCTTCGGCCACAAGATCGTTGAAATCTCTAATGCCTTGCGTTTGCGGATCTTTTGCCTGTGGATCTACAATTTTATCGCTCCACAAAGTATTATCTGCCAATATAAATGCGCCCGAGGGCAACAACGGAAGGAGTATGTTGAAATAGTCGGAATAATTTCGCTTGTTGGCATCGATAAAAACCATGTCTATAGGCTTTCCAACCGACGCTATTTCGGGAATCAACGACATTGCGTCGCCTATATGGAGAGTTATATCGGCAGCACAGGGAGAATTGTCGAAAGCCTGCCTTATTTCATGGGCAAATTCGGGATCTATTTCAATTGTGTCTATAGTGCATCCATCGGGCATACCTTCGGCAAAACAAAGAGCAGAATAGCCCGAAAAAGTACCTAATTCAAGTATACGTCTCGGCTTTATCATCTTTGTGAGCATAACGAGAAGACGCCCCATCGTATTGTCGGTGCACATTCGCGGATATAATCGGTGGAGGTGCGTATGGCGGTATAATTTTGCAAGCAGTCGAGGCTCCGGGTCTATATGATCGGCAATATAATCATCTATATTCATAGCGAGGTGTTTGAGACGAGTATCCACATTGCGACGTGGGTCAAGATGAGTAAAACTACTAATATCCAAGTGATTTCCGGTCTCTTTTTCCACGAGATCCATGCGCAAATACCTGCGGCCAAAACATATGCCGGATATATCCACAGGAAAGTACCTTCACTCCCGGCTTCGGGACTGGAATCTGCAAGCATTTTAGGATAGGCAAGTACCGGCAACATTGCTACGATTATTATGAGCTTAATCCACCATTTCATTTTTTCAGGCCATTTTTTTCGTGTATATATGCTTCTACTGTTTCGTGTATACCTCTTTGAAGGGGAAAGTCGGCATGGAATCCGAAATCGGCAACAGCATCAGAAACATCGCATGTCCAATTGCGCTGACGCATAATTTTAAATTTATCCCTGTTGAGAGTGGATGGTTTCATTGAAATTTTACCCCATTTTTCGGCCACGAAAGAAGCTATATACACAGCCCACATAGGCAACTTGACAGGCACAACCCATTTTCCTCCAAGTTCATCGGCCACTATTTTACGAAATTCTTTCTGGGTATAGGCACGAGGCTCGCTTATAATGTATTTGCGATGAACCGTTGCCGGGCTTGCTATAGCATCAAACATTGCGCATACAAGGTCGTCGACATAGATAAATGTGAGCATCTGTTTTTTGTATCCCACGCCAAAATCGAAATGGGAGTCTATGCTCTTTATCATCATCAGGTAATCTTTTTCGTGGGGCCCGTAAACACCCGTTGGACGGAATATCACCCATGGCAACCAGGTCTGGATGGAAAGGAACTGCTCGGCTTTGATTTTAGACAGTCCGTAGCGGGTATTAGGATTGGGGGTAGTCTGCGATGTCATAGGCGAGTAGTCAAGCTCGTCGACAGTTCCGAGTGCGCTTAGCGAACTCATGAAAAGGAAGCGCAACGGCACAGCGTCCAACCCATGTATAGCATCTACGAAATCGCGGAGATATTCATAATTTATACGATTGAAATCTAAGAAATTAGCACACTTTGTAGCACCAAGGTTATAAATTATATAGTCCCACCGTTTATTGGCAGGCAAATTATCTTCAAGTTGCCTTGTCATTTCTTCGGGGTTGTCGTAGTCTAAAACCACAAATTTGATACCTGGCAAATCGAGATATCTTCGCGAGGTCGATTTCCTCACGGCGGCATATACGTCGTAGCCTCTTTTGAGTCCTTCCCGGCATATGAAGCCGCCGATGAAACCACCGGCTCCCACCACGAGAAGAGAAGGTTTATTGTTGGTCATCATCGGGTTTGTTTACAGGCTTTTTTCTTGCTGTTCTTGGTTTGTATGTTTTTTTCTTTGCTGTTGCGTCAGAGTCATTTTTTTTGCTAAGATTGCCGGCAGTTTTTTGAGATACAGGCTTATCTGAACGACGGGGTCTTGAATTGCTACGGCCATTCCGTGCCCTGGAGCGTGACCTGCGATCGTTTTTTCGGTCTGAGTCTTCTTTTTCCGGTTCAGGCTCCGACATATTTTCGGGTAAAGGACGCCGAGGGACCGTCATTTCAATAAGTTCTTCTATCCGGGCAAAGCTCTGCCTGTCGCGCCCAGAGACAAAAGTCGTGGCGGCGCCAGAGTTTGCCGCCCTTGCAGTCCTTCCGATACGGTGCACATAGTCTTCGGCATCGCGAGGTACATCAAAATTCACGACAAGAGAAATATCGTCAATATCTATTCCGCGAGCCACTATGTCGGTGGCCATCAGAACGTCTATCCTATTTGCTTTGAAATCAAGCATAGTCTGTTCGCGAACATCCTGGTCAAGGTCGGAGTGCATTTCTGCCACGTTGAACTTACGCTTGCGCATCTCTCGGGTCAATTCCTTGATTTTCTGTTTAGACGACGAGAAAACAATCACCCTCTTGGGTGGAATTTCGGAAAAGACATGAGCCAACAGGTCTGTTTTCCGGGCTTCGTTAACAAAATATACCGACTGGTCTATATTGTCGGCCGGTTTAGATACTGCAATTTTCACTTCCTTAGGATTTTTGAGTATCTTCGCAGCCAATTTTTTGATTTTCGGCGGCATTGTTGCCGAAAACATAAGTGTTTGGCAATCTTCGGGAAGAGCGGAATATATCTGCATTATATCGTCGAAGAATCCCATATCGAGCATTCTGTCGGCTTCGTCAAGTATAAAGAATGACACTTCGGAAAGATCCACATAACCCATATTGAGATGGGCAGTAAGCCTGCCTGGAGTAGCGATAACCACGTCGGCTCCTTTTACGAGCCCTTGCTTCTGCTTGTCGAATGTTTTGCCATCGGTACCGCCATATATTGCCGTGCTTGTCACGGGCATGAAATAGGCGAATCCTTGCATCTGCTGGTCTATCTGCATGGCTAATTCTCGCGTTGGAGCCATTACAATACAGTTGACGGCATCATCGGGATATCCACCGTCGGCCAAAAGGTCGATTACAGGCAAGAGGTATGCCGCAGTTTTCCCGGTTCCCGTCTGAGCCACAGCCAATAAGTCGTGGCCTTCCAATGCAATAGGGATAGCTTTTTCTTGGATGGGAGTACATTCTCTGAAATTCATGGCATCGAGGCCATCGAGAACGCTGTCGTTATAGAGAAGTTGGTCGAATGTCATAATTCTGTCTTTTCAAGTGCAAATATACTCAATCTGTTGCTAATGACAAAAAAACGTTCGGATACAGGCGCACATTTGCCCTAATAGATACTTTTTATACCCAAATCGGATTGGTATTTTTGCGTATTTGCTGAAAATAGGACTGAGATATGGAATTTTCGTTGTATCTTTGTGGGTTAAAAAAGATAGTGACACGATGGAGAAAAAATGTGACCAATCCTTGTCGGGGTCAAAGGCCTTGCTAAAGGAAGAAATAAAGCGCCTCAAGGAAGAAAAGGGTGCGGTAATCCTTGCCCACTACTATGTAGACGGAGAAATCCAAGATTTGGCCGACTATGTCGGCGATTCGCTTGCCCTTGCACAGAAAGCTGCCGCGTGGTGTGGAGATGCCCGCGTTATCGTTATGTGCGGAGTGAATTTCATGGGCGAAACGGTAAAAATCCTATGTCCCGACAAAAAGGTCCTTGTACCCGACATGGCAGCAGGCTGCTCTCTTGCCGACAGTTGTCCTGCCGACGAATTCGCACAATTTATTGCCGCGAACCCGGGCTATACTGTTGTTTCTTATGTCAACACGAGCATAGGAGTGAAAGCACTCACCGACATTCTTGTCACATCGGGGAATGCAAAAAAAATCATAGAAAGCTTGCCAGAGGACGAAAAGATAATTTTCGGGCCCGACAAGAATCTTGGGAACTACATCAATTCGGTAACAGGGCGCAAAATGTTGCTGTGGGATGGCGCTTGCCATGTTCATGAACGATTCTCGCTTCCCAAGGTGCTTGAACTAAAAAAACAATATCCGTCGGCTCGCGTCCTGGTGCATCCGGAATGCAAACGTCCGCTTACTTTGGTTGCCGATTGTGTTGGCTCTACTGCTGCCCTATTGGACTACGCCATAAAATCTGATGCCGATACATTTATTGTTGCTACAGAAAGTGGTATACTTCACGAAATGATGAAAAATTGTCCAGACAAAACATTTATCCCCGCCCCACCCGACGATGCCACAACTTGCGGATGCAACGAATGCAATTACATGAAACTCAATACCCTTGAGAAATTACGCGACTGTCTTCGCGACGAACTGCCGGAAATAACAGTAGATCCAGAGCTGGCACGTAAGGCCATGCGCCCGATAGACAGAATGCTTGAATTGAGCTAATACATAAAATCATAACCCAATTTCCTCGTCACCAATGGAATACAAACACTCAGAAATAGAATCCAGAATACGCCGCTATTGGCAAGAAAACGATATTTACAAAGTAGACATCAACAAAAACAAACCAAAGTATTATGTTCTCGACATGTTCCCCTACCCTTCAGGGGCAGGATTGCACGTTGGTCATCCTTTAGGTTACATTGCCAGCGACATATACGCCCGATATAAACGTCTGAACGGTTTCAACGTTCTCCATCCCATGGGTTTCGACGCATATGGCCTGCCGGCAGAACAATACGCTATCCAGACGGGTCAACATCCCGAGGTAACAACCCGGCAGAACATCGAACGTTATTGCCAACAGCTTGAAAAGATAGGTTTCAGTTTTGATTGGAGCCGAAGCATCAAGACTTGCGATCCAGAGTTCTACCGTTGGACTCAATGGGCTTTCTTGAAGATGTTTAACTCTTGGTACGACAATACCGCAGGGAAGGCCCGCGACTTGAATGAACTTATCGCAGCTTTTGAGGCAGGAGGTACCGATGGCCTCAATGCCGCATGCACCAAAGAGTTGCATTTCACTCCCGAAGAGTGGCATAATATGGACAAACAGGCCAAGAGCGATGTTCTCATGAACTACCGTCTTGCCTATCTTGCCAATGCCATGGTAAACTGGTGTCCGAAATTAGGCACTGTCCTCGCCAACGACGAGGTGAGCGAGGGTCTATCTATCCGTGGCGGCTATCCTGTTGAACAGAAAGAGATGTGGCAATGGTGTCTACGAGTTTCGGCATACTCCCAGCGATTGCTTGACGGGCTTGAAAAAATAGATTGGAGCGATTCCATCAAAGAAACCCAACGGAATTGGATAGGACGTTCCGAGGGTGCAGAAATGCGTTTTAAAATCGACGGCCTCAGTGATGTGGAGCTTGAAATCTTCACAACTCGTCCCGACACTGTTTTCGGTGTTACATTTATGGTTCTTGCCCCCGAGAGCAAATATGTAGACATGATAACTACAGACCAACAGCGCAATGCCGTAGACGAGTATCTTGCGTCTATCCGCCATCGCACTGAACGCGAACGCATGATCGACAAACGCGTCACCGGTGTATTTACCGGCGCTTACGCCATTAATCCACTTTCGGGCAAAAAGATACCTGTTTGGGTTAGCGATTATGTATTGGCAGGCTATGGCACCGGCGCTATCATGGCAGTTCCGGCTCACGACAGCCGCGACTATGCCTTTGCCCGGCATTTCAATTTGCCGGTGATACCTCTCATAGAAGGAGCCGACGTGAGCAACGAATCGTTTGACGCCAAGGAAGGAGTCATGATAAATTCCGAAGGTCCCGAACTTAATCTCAACGGCAAGACAGTCAAGGAGGCTATGGCAGCTGCCAAGGAATACATAGCGCGCACAGGCCTGGGAAAAGTAAAAATAAACTACCGCCTGCGCGATGCGATTTTCAGCCGCCAACGCTATTGGGGTGAACCCATACCCATCTGCTATATAGACGGTATCCCGACTGCCTATGAGCAACTGCCATTGGAATTGCCAGAGATAGACAAGTACCTGCCTACCGAAAGCGGAGAACCGCCGTTGGGACGTGCAAAGAATTGGGCAACGCCAGAAGGCTATCCCCTGGAGCTAAACACCATGCCGGGTTTTGCCGGCTCGTCGGCCTACTATCTGCGCTACATGGATCCGCACAACGAAAAAGCATTGGTATCTAAAGAAGCCGATGAATATTGGCGCCAGGTAGATTTGTATATCGGCGGCAGCGAGCATGCTACCGGCCATTTAATCTACAGCCGCTTCTGGAATAAATTCCTCTACGATTGCGGAGAGATTTGCGAAGACGAGCCTTTCCGTAAACTCATCAACCAGGGTATGATTCAAGGCCGAAGCAATTTCGTATATCGCATAAAAGATACCAATACTTTTGTGAGCTTCGGATTGAAAGACCAATACGACACAACGCCTATACATGTGGACGTGAACATAGTTTCCAACGACATTCTTGACCTTGAAGCCTTCAAGGCATGGCGTCCGGAATTTGCCGACGCGGAATTCGTTCTTGAAGACGGAAAATATATTTGCGGCTACGCAGTTGAAAAGATGTCTAAATCAATGTTCAACGTAGTTAATCCCGATGATGTCATAGACCGCTATGGAGCCGACACGTTACGTCTCTACGAAATGTTCCTTGGCCCGCTCGAGCAAAGCAAACCATGGGATACCAACGGCATAGACGGCGTTGCTCGTTTCATTAAAAAATTCTGGAGCCTCTTCTACAAGGGCGACGAGCTTTTGGTAGACCAAAGCGAAGCGACTTCCGACAATCTCAAGAGCCTTCATAAACTTATAAAGAAAGTTTCGGGCGACATAGAAAGTTTTTCTTTCAACACTTCGGTAGCGGCGTTCATGATTTGCATAAATGAGCTTGCAGGACAAAAATGCCGTTCGGCTAAGGTTTTGGAGCAGTTGCTTGTGGTGATAGCTCCTTTCGCGCCATATATTGCCGAAGAGCTATGGCACAGTGCACTTGGCAAAGAAGGATCTATATGCGATGCCCATTGGCCCGAATTCAATGAAGAATACCTCAAGGAGTCTGCCGTCACGATGGCTGTATCGTTTAACGGAAAGGCGCGTTTCAACATTTCTGTAGCAGTAGATATGCCACGCGAAGAAATAGAAAAAGTTGCTCTTTCCGATGCTCAAGCCGCAAAATGGCTTGATGGCAAAACGATTAAAAAAATCATTGTGGTTCCCGGCAAGATTGTAAATATCGTGGTGGGATAGCGCAATAAACGAAGTATTAAAACGTTATATTACAAGTGAAAGAACTCGTATTCGCAAGTAATAATGCCAATAAACTCCGGGAACTCCGAGAGCTTCTGGATGGTAAATATATGGTTTTGAGCCTATCCGACATAGGTTGTCACGACGACATACCCGAAGAGTCCGACAGTTTCGAGGGTAATGCGTTGGGCAAAGCTTTATGGGTCAAGGAGCGTTATGGTTACGATTGTTTTGCCGATGATTCCGGTCTTGAGGTTTTTGCTCTTGGCGGCGAACCCGGGATTTACAGCGCCCGCTACGCAGGATGTGATCACGACAGTGCAGCCAACAACGCAAAGCTGCTTGAACGCCTTGAAAATATCAATGACCGACGTGCACGTTTCCGCACAGCTATTGCTCTTGTTTGCGGCGACAAGCAACCCATATTCTTCAATGGATATGTAGACGGCGAGATATTGAAAGAAGAACATGGCGCCGGTGGTTTCGGCTACGATCCGCTATTCCGTCCGGACGGCTGGGATAAAACCTTTGCCGAAGCCAGCCCGGAGGAAAAAAACGCCGTGAGCCACAGGGGAATGGCCGTGAGGAAACTCGTGGCGTATCTGGAAGCCAAATGAGGCTTATTATCAATTATTATCCCTACGAGATTCTATAAGACGTTTATATACGACGAAATAAAAATAAGCAACTCTCTGTAATGATAAAAAAAGTAACATTGCTAATAACGGTATTTCTCATTCTTTTGGGAAATCTTGGCGTGTCGGCCCAACGGCTCACTGGCGCATGGGGGGTATATCCAACCATGTCGGCAGATTTCTCTAATATCGTTGAGACAGACAGTAAAGTTTACCTTCTATCCGGAGGCAGCCTTTTCTCGTTTAATCCAGACGACAACGAGATTTATTCCTATACGACAGCCAACAAGCTCTCGGATCATGACATTACCCAAATCTATTACAACGACGACAAAAAGTATCTTCTGATAGCCTATAGCAACGGTAATATCGATTTGCTCTACGATGACGGTAAAGTTTCAAACATGCCGGAGCTTAAGGATGCCGTTTTGATGGTTGAGCATACTATAAACGATGTGGCTTTCGGTTTCGACCGCATATTTGTAGCTACAAATTTCGGTATTGTCGTATACAGCGACACCAAGCACGAGGTAATAGAATCGGGATTGTATGACCAGAAATGCGATATTCTGTTCTTGCTTGGCGAGAACTTAGTTATCAAAATAGGTAATGCCCTGTATTCTTCGCCCTATACAGAACGCCATAACAAGTTGGACAAATATGTTCACTTGGCAAATTCTTGGGCAAAAGATATTGAGCCGGTAGACGAGACCCATTATCTTTTCCGCCACTCCGACAATACTCTCTATCTTGCTACTTATAATCCTTCGGCAGCACCTGGCTCTCAAGCAAGCCTCAAGGGTCTGGGGGTGAAAGTAACATCAGACATAAGCAAGACACAGGATGGTTTTTTTGCACAGGATGCATCTAATGCCTATACATTAGAAGATGCCACCGGGAGCGTTTCTACAACAGCGCTCCCTGACGCAAGCAAAAATAAGCAAGTATTCTCACGCGATGGCCTTAAATCTGTTTGGGCCTCCGAGTCAGAAGGTGCCGTTAACTATGATTTAAGCTCTGGGACGCCAACTGTTCTACATTCGGCCTTCCGCCCCCAAGGCCTGACGGTGAAAGACCCTGTTGTTATGCACTGGAATAAAGACGGCAGCAAGTTGTTTATTGCCAACTGGTGCAAGTCTCAATATTACCCCACGGCTTTTCCCGAAAAGAATACCAATATGCAGTATCTCAACATGATTGAGAACGGCTTTCCCTATGATATAACCGTTACAGGTGTTTCCAAGGATGATATACCGAATTTGCCGGCAAAAATCATTTCCAATCAACGTGCCGGCGGCAATACGGGTATTGTTTGCCTGCCAACTGCAATCTGCAGCGACCCCGACGACGATACAGTAATGTATGTGGCGACGGCTGCCGGCCTTTTCGTGATAAAAGACGGAAAAGCTATAGGTTTGATAGACCATACTAATGCACCGATGCCTCTTGTCAACGGTACAGGTTGGGTTACGAATGTAAACGTAGATATCGAAGGCAACCTTTGGCTCGGGGTGTTCTCTCTTGAAGACGATGTGGATCCTCAATATATAGTGTTGTCGGCGGCTAAAAGACGCAAACTCCCGGAGGTTTCCAGTTCCGACTGGAAAACATATAGGATGAACAGTGGATACATCACCCAATTTGACGCTAAAACACTCTTTACGCGCAACGGGAAATATGCATTCTTCTGGAATGGCGGTTGGGGCGCCCAGTGGACTGTAGTAGACCTCAACGGGACTCCGATGAATTTCTCCGACGACAAGGAGATGAGCCACCAATACTATACCGATACCGAGGGTAATTATCTTACTCCCTGGCATACAATTTGTATGACAGAGGACCATAACGGGCAAATTTGGATAGGTACAGATGGAGGTCTTTTTGTTGTAACAAACCCGGCAGATGGACTCAACCCCGACACAAGAGTGACTCGTCCGCTTATCCCGCGCAACGACGGTACCCCCTACGGCGACTACCTTTGCGAGGGTATGACTATCTATGCTATAGCAGTAGATGCTTCCAACCGCAAATGGATAGCTACAAGCAATTCGGGAGTCTATCTGGTGAGCGAAAACGGAAAACAGATTATAGAGCACTATACAGCCGAAAACTCAGATTTGCTCTCCAATGAAGTGTTCTCACTTACTGTAGATCCTCGCGGGAATACAGTTTATGTTGGCACGTCCAAGGGTGTGATGAGTTTTGTCGGAAGCTCTTCCCCTGCCGCAGAAGACTATTCAGAGGTTTATGCCTATCCTAATCCTGTGAGACCCGACTACACCGGTTGGGTAACCATAACAGGTCTCATGAACGACAGCTTGATAAAAATAGCCGACTCTTCAGGCAATGTAGTGGCTACAGGCCGGTCTGAAGGGGGTATGTTCATTTGGGATGCTTGCAATACAGCCGGCGAACGTGTTCGCAGTGGTGTCTATTTCGTATTTGCGTCGCAGAATGCCGATGGGAATTCATCGGGAGCAGTAACAAAAATCATGGTTATTAATTAATATTACCGGAACAAGGAAACGAATATGAATATTAATCCGCTCAAATATACCTCGGCACAGGAAAAGACCTACGGCATAGCCGGAATGGCAATAACTCTTGTAGCTACGGATTCTCATGAATTACTCCGGGAAATACGACTTGACAATCCTGCCGGAAACAACATGATAATGAGCCACGATTTCGGCCTTACCGGTAATCCGCGCATGTCGGCCAAAATTCTGTGGAACCAATCGCTGTCGGATTTAAAAACGTCTGTGGCCATGGCTTTAGGAAATATAGTATGCCGCCGTTATGTTCTGTCGCGCACACGAGTTTCCGACGAAGATTTGTCTGAGCTTCACCGCCTGGTGCGAGAGGAGGCTTTATCAAGCTGCAGCCTTGACAACGATGAAGCCGATCGTCTTTTCAACTCATGCTATAATTATTCTCAACGTCTATTTGGCCACCAAGGCGTTCAGAATGCTACTCACAGCTTCTGCCGCCAACTGGAGGAACGGCGTACCCTATCGCAGGGCGAGGTTCTTGAAATTCTTGCCCGTTTAGGGTTGCACTAAGTGTTTTTATTACCGAAAAAACTTTCACGAGGTTTTGCAATTTTGATGCAAAACCTCGTTTTTTATATAATTATTTGTTTGAACGAATTAGAATAATTATCTTTACGCCATCAAGAAACATACCTTAATGATTTAAGAATGAAAAAGTTTGTCTTAGTAGCTTTGATGCTGTTTATTTATTTGGCAGGAATGGCTCAGTCGTTCGAGCCAAAATGGGTTGGAGAAGTAGTTGTGTTGCAATGTGAGAACGACACCGTATCTATACCTACAGAGAAGGCTAATGTCCAGATCAAGATCTCGAAATCGGCAGGTCTTTTACTCGTAGGGATAGGCAACGTGCGCCAAAAAGTTTCAATAAAGGGGCCCAAGTCTACCACTCAACTTAAATATGGCAATCCAATCCACCTTGTTGTGAAATGCAAAGACAACGAAAGCGATCCTTCGAGTTTTATT
>CAJTUG010000023.1:24694-36717 GCA_910579605.1 uncultured Muribaculaceae bacterium
AATATATCCGAAGGAAATATGGTATTCGTGCCGTATGAAGCAGACTCTTATGGCAAAAGCTCATATATTCTGAAAATAGAACCGGTTGAAGGAGAGTTTGGCGTAAGGGTATTAAATCCAAACGACAAGGACGAGAAGGTTGCTTTATTCTATTGTTTCGGAGTACACCCCGAAACTGAAGCTATAGAATAAAGGCCTACACAAAAACCATTTTTTGAATTTTCTATGCAGAATTTGGCAGGGTAAAATAAAAATTCTACCTTTGTGGAAAATAAGAAGATATGAACAGGTACTATTTTATAGACCAGAACGGTCGGCAGACAGGCCCTGTAGAGGCCAACGAATTGCCTAAATACGGAGTAAAAAGGAATACGATGGTTTGGTGCCAGGGCATGGCCGACTGGCAACCTGTTTTCGCAGTAGCGGAATTGGTCCCGTTTTTTCCTCCGGTTTCACCTCAAGCAGGTTTGGGCAATACCGGTAATCAGTTCCAAAGCACACCCCAACCACCAAGCATGGGCAATGTGCCACCTTACACAAATTCAGCCAACAGCCAGAGTCCTTATTCCCGCCCTATCTACGCTCCCGGCTATCAAGAGAACGGAGCGCCTGGAAATCCGCCAAACAATTATCTTTGGCTCTCGATATTGACAACATTATTATGTTGCCTTCCTCTGGGTATTGTGGGTATAATATACTCCACACAGGTAATGAGCAAATGGAACAGCGGAGATTTTGCCGGAGCGGAGGCTTCGGCACGTAACGCCAAGACATGGAGCCTGGTTGGCATAGGCTTGGGGCTTGCCACAAGTGTCCTCTATGGCATATCGCTCGTGTTCTTGGGCTACTGATCGGCGAGGCGAAATACTCTCACACCTATCCACTGGCGGTTTTTCTTTACGAATTCCGCCAGTGTTTGTTTTGTTATTTCCACTTTTCCGCCTGTCTGGGAAGCATGTAAAACATACGGGTCGGCAGATGGGTTCTCTTTTACAATTATACCCATATGGGTAACGTCGAGATCTTTGAGAGCTGAAACAAATGCCACCACATCGCCGTTGCGGAAAGCCGTTTTTGTGTCTTTAGCCCCAAGGTCGGAAGTTCTGATATATGGGAAACGATGATTGCGATATCCGTCTTCTATCGCCTTGATACGGGCAAAATTTGCCGAATCGGCAAGAGCCGGATAGCTCTTGCGGTGGTTTGACATGAAATCAATTGTCCTCACCATATAGTTGATACGCGGGAAAAAACGTGTTGCATCGGAGATATTTCCCCTATGCATATTGTCGATAGCCCAGTCGCATATATAGTGAAGACGCGAGGGATAGCCGTCGACGGTGCCGTTCCGGTAGCGGAAGCGACGTAGATTATAGATATAATCGCGCCATGATTTTCTATTTTCGGCCGAGGTATATGCCAAAGCCAAAGCAGTTTCTACGAAAGTGGTGCAATCAAGTTGATCTATATTGACAGTGAGGATTTCTGTGTCGTTTTCAAGCGTATGTGCCACATATGGAGTGCCTATGAAATTACGGGCAAAAAAAGCCACACGAGCTTCGTTGTCGGCAAATTTACGAGAAGCACCTTGAGAGAGCATCTCAGAAATACGGGCGGTGTCTGCCTGCTCGTTGAAAAATCTCACTTCCGACTGAGCCACAGCCCCAATTGATGCCACAGCTAAAGCAAGAGACAGAATGAAACGGAATATTTTCATTGTTGGCGGTTACATATTAAAATAGCACCGATAATTCCCGGTATCCAACCGGCTATCGTCAATACAGTGACCAAAAGAACTGAGCCACAGCCCTTATCTAATACTGCAGCGGGAGGAAAGATTATACACAGCAAGGCTCTGAGGCACGACATAGTAGAATTATCTGTTTTGATGTTTGTTTATACTGCGAAATTACAAAAAAATTCCGAGCGAGAAAAATCGACAGCCATAAATAGCCCTAAACCGCTTTAAGACAACAATTATAGAAAGCACAACAAGATTATTGCCATTGACCCCTCTATGACTAATAATCAAACTTATGGCTCTCCGCGGCTTTTTTTGCTTTTCAATGCTTTGTGCTTGTAGGTTCTACAAAAAATGATTACCTTTGCAACCGATAACGCACTCTCCTATAGAGCCTATCAAATCTCTGAGATGACATGCATCTCCAACATATCTCTTGCGCGTCCTTGCTACGATTCCGTTACCGGAATTCCTGAGGAGAAACAGGAATCGGGCACAAAAACACAAAAAGTTCGTACCTTTATCAACGGCGATAAGCCTGATAATCATAGCCATACTGCAGTTACCTTCCTTGAATTTGTTACAATAAAGCTTGCAGAGTATCCATCCGAAGCCATCGGCCATAAAGCATTGAAATCGTTTTGCAGAGCAACAGAAAAACACATGCCATTCAAGCGATAAGCAACTTGCTCAGATATGGCTTGCGTCAATGATAGAAAAGGGCATAGCACGGTCAAGCCGGAAAAGGTATGTCGGCAAACTCAAAACCCTATATGAGGAATATTCAGGCGCAGACGGCTCAAAAGATAACCCTTTTGCAATTCTCTCCGATTCCGACACGCCCGCACCACATACAGCCATCGAAAACACGGCAACACTCTCCAAAAACATCGACACCCTTATTGCCGATGCCAAGACACGCCCCTCGATAGCTCTTTTCCTATATTTGCTCTTCAATCCAGATACCAGTCTGGACGAAGCCATAAATATGGAAGCAGGGAATATGGAAACGCCCGTAGAATTACTGCACGAGATTCTGGAAACCGACGCCATCCACCACCGGCGCAAATACCTCTTTGCGCTAAACCAAAGCCATAAGCGTATGCCCCAGCTCCGGCGCGAGATAAGTTGCTCGGTAGAGCTCGCATTGGCTCGGGGAGGCGTTAAATCAGGCCCGTTTCAAGCACATACAGCCACCGAATTATGGATAGCCCAAGCACGCAAAAACGGAATTACTATTCCCGAAATACGTGCAATGATACCACAGCTACCTCCGGCCTACAGATTCATGGACAACGTAGAACCCGACAATCTTTCTCCGGATATAAAAAACGGCATCCTACGACATGTGGCAAATGCTTTCGGATATAACACATACCGATGGTATGCCATCAAGCTGCGTCGCGGCATTCCTGGAAGCACCGCCATAAAAGCAATAAAAGAAAAACTGCCCGAAGCAGCATGGCAAACCAATTTTTTCTACCCTGAAATAGAAACAGCCCGTCGCGACGGGAAAAAAATAATACGCCTGCGCTCGCCCCTCATTCCAGGTATAATCTTCGCACGAGCTTTGCCTGTACAAGCACAAGAGATAGACCGTATCCTACGTGGCCAACGCTATGGCAGAATCCTGCGGCAGAACAGCTCGGCAAAAGCCGAATTCTCGGTTATTCCGCAAACAGACATGCATATGTTCCAATGCGCCGCCGGACAATTCAGCGCCGACATGAAAGTGGAAATCATCCGCTATGCCCCCATCCAAGTGGGCCGCCGGGTACGCATAACCAACGGCCCGCTCCAAGGATTAGAAGGAACAGTGACAGGCACACGTACCACGCCAACAGCCGACCTGCTATTTGCCATCCGCCTCTCATCGTCGCTATACATGAAATGGCAAGCCGCCCTCCCATCAACATCATTGGAACTTATTTAAAACACACTGCACAGACACCCTGTCTGAAACGACAGATAATTTTCAAAAATAATCCAAGATATTGACTATCAATCTTGATTATTTGTTGATCCATACAATCCAACGTCCATAGATATCCTCGGCTTATGAATTCCAAATTATTAAGCTACGGTAAAAATCTTTCTATATATTTTGGAGCGTCTCTCATTCCAATGGCATTGAACCTTATAACCAATCCATTGATTGCAATGAATATGAGCCCTGAAGATTATGCTATCGTAGGATACTACACGTCGTATTCTTCATTAATTGGCCCAATAATAGTTTTTTATCTTGTACACTACTACATTAAAGAATATTTCAGGCGTGACGAGAACAGCCGATTGCAACTAAAAGCAATGATTGCCAAAGCTCTCATCTTCTTTTCAAGTGCAATTTCTGTTGTATGCTTCGGCATTTTATTCATTTATCTGGCTGCAATACGTAAAGATTTCAATTTACCAATATTACCATATTTAGCACTTATGGTCTTTGCATTGCCATTAACTGGATTATTAGCCTTAGAACAAGCTCAATTCCGTATGGATAGGCAAGCAACTGCGTATTTCAAGCTTACAGTTGCAAATGGAGCTCTGGCCGTAGTATTAAGTTTAGTTTTCGTTGTATTGCTAAAATGGGGCGCACTCGGAAAACTACTTGGAATATTAGTCTGCAATCTCATAATTTTTTTTATTCTTGTAGCAAAATATTGGGATCTTTTAAAGTTTAAAATTCCTATAAAACAGTTTTTCCCTGTTTTATCATTTTGCTTACCTTTGGCACTAAGCGCCACACTTGGATATTTTAATCAAGGATTTAGCACAACATACCTCGAGTCTTTGAACATGACCACTCAATATGGTATTTATGTAGTAGGTATGACCATAGGCCTCTATCTCACCACATTCAGTACAGCAATAAATAATACCTTCCAACCAGATCTTTATGAATCCATCGCAAAACGTTGGTGGAAAAGATATATCAAGGTTTGTGCTCTTCAAATATCCCTTATTTCAGCTATAGCTATTATTTTTATTATTGCAGCACCTTATATAATTGGAGTCCTAACTGCAAACCGATACGTCCAATCGACACCTTATGCGCAAATCGTTTCCCTTGCTTCAGTATCAAGTTCAATATATTATATTATAAATAATTTCTCTATCGCAACGGATCGGCCCAAATTATATTTATATACAACTATAATAGGTAGCGCAATTATCATTTTAGCAATGCCATTAGTAGTTAACAAATTTCACTTTATAGGAGGCGCATGGATGATTGTAATATCATACATTATTTTTGCTATCATAAATTGTATCCTATTATTAATCCCTATTAACAAGAAACCGTGGTTAAAAAAATCAAACGCTTTATAGGCAATAAAATAGTCAAAATCTTAGGTAATCCGAAATTGGCTGCCAATTATTTCTATAAACAAGCATTTGGCACAAATATAAATTGGAATAAATGCGAGTTGATTTATACGAAGGCGACGGTAAAGTATATTTTGGAGAACTAACCATGACCTCTATGGCCGGCAGAATGAATTATTTTACGCCTAATATCCTAAAGAGCATGGGCAGTTTATGTAAGAATGCTTTTCAACAGATAACCAACAATGGCTAAAATAGCAATCACAACGATAGCCTACAACAGAGTTAATTCGCTGGAACGGCTTTTAAGATCACTCCTGGACGCAAATTATTACGGAGTGCGAACAGATCTCATTATAAGTATTGACAAAAGCAATACAACATCTGTAGAAGAATTTGCCGATGCTTTTGAATGGCCTTTTGGCGAAAAAATTGTGAGAAAACATAGCCAAAATTTAGGTCTAAGGAAACATATTCTATCTCAAGGAAAATCTTTAGAAATTTATGATGCCATAGTTGTTCTTGAAGACGACGTAGTAGTTTCGCCTGCATTTTTTGGATATACCCTTCAAGCAATAAAAAAATATGAAGACAATCCTGATATTGCAGGAATAAGCCTTTATAGTTTCCCTCTAAATCCATATACAAATTCCCCTTTTACCCCATTTAAAAACGGGTACGATGCTTTTATGATGAATACCGCCCAATCTTGGGGACAGATTTGGCTTAAAAAGCAATGGAATGAATTTTATAATTGGTATTTGGAACATACCGATTTCACGCCATCTAACGATGTGCCGCAAAACTTGTTCGCATGGGAAAAGTCATGGTTGAAATACCATACTCGTTATTGCATTGAAAACAACAAATATTTCGTTTATCCTTATCATTCATTTTCTACAAATTGTGGCGAGGCTGGTGAACACAATAATACCGGTTACAATAATTATCAAACGGAATTACAATATTCAATTAATTCTCAATTGAATTTACCATCCACACCAGACGATGCGGTTTTGTATGATGGCTTCTTTGAAAATAAGTCTTTATATGATGCACTTAATCTTTCTGAGGAAGAATGCTGTTTAGATTTGAACGCATTTAAAAATACATTTTCATCAAAAAGATATTTGCTATCACCAAAACCTTATCCATATAAGGTAATCAAGTCTTACGGTTTAAAGTTAAGACCAATAGAATGCAACATACTACAAAATGTTGCAGGAAATGATATTTTCTTATATGATCTAACAGATAAAGCAGAAGCGCCAAAAAGACGATTCCCTACATATATGCTTTTATATAATTACCGCATATTTAGTGCACTCTCTTTCATAAGGCAGTATAAGCTCAAGAATATTCTCATCGATTTTATAAATCGTATTAAGAATTGATTTATGCCAAATACTAAAATTATACGAAATAATTACATTGACATTCTAAGAGCATTAGGATTACTTTTATTAATCATAGCTCATACAAATCCTCCACTTTGGCTAAAAGAACTTAGAACATTTGATGTTCCTTTAATGGTTTTTATTTCTGCCATTTGTTATAAAACAACTAACTCAAAAATATTACCATATTGCATCAAACGTTTCAAAAGAATTTACATTCCTGTTGTAGTATTTTTAATAATCTTTTTTCCACTCCTATATTTTTTAGATTCGTATACCGGTAATAAAAACTTTGGCATTCCATCTATAATCGGGTCTTTTTTGCTTTTAAACGGACCAAGTATAGGTTATGTCTGGATAATGAGAGTATTTCTTATGATGGCATTTATCATACCTCTCATAAATCCAATAATAAAAAAAACAAATTTCGCACAAACTATCTTTATTGTTGCAACCATAATATTTCTACAAGAATATCTCGTAGTATTAATTGAATGCATCTCAATTAAACCATTGCGATTTATTCTTGACCAATATATTCTATATGCTATTGGTTATAGCGCAATAGTTGTAATCGGTCTTAAAATCAAAGAATTCACCACCATTCAGAAAATAACTATTTCATCAATAGCCTTTATCACTTTAATAGCATATTCATTCATTTCCGGTTTTGATATTTTCCCTTCATTATATAAATATCCTCCTCGCTCTATATATATCCTTTATGGTATTGGCATTAGCTCTTTACTTTGGTCTTTTAATCCCTTTTTCAGTGAATTTCGCCAAATTGAAGCTTTTAAATATATTAGTGCCAACTCTATGTGGCTATATCTTTGGCATATAATTCCGGTTTATCTCATAAATTATGGTATAGTTCCAATTCCTTTTTGGGTCGGAAGGTATCTTTTTGTACTGATAGCAGCAATCTGCTTAAACATATTATACCAACGTTTAATCAATTTATTACCCGAAAAGTTGTACTCTTTGATTAAATAGGGAACTATTAGAATATAAAACAAACTCTCTCCAGTCTATAAGCAATCAGCAATACCATGCTGTTTATAATCTCAATTTTATTTATTTTTCTGATTTTCTTTACTTATACAAGAAAATTAGATCATACATCAAAATGGTTCATATTATCTTTCCAGATATTATGGATGTTGATACTTTGTTTTTCAACAACGAGACCATATGGATTATATCTTCCGAGTGACTATACATATTATCTATTGCTTATAAATGTTTTTTCTTTCTCAATTGGGTTTATATTAAATGGACGGAAAAAATTTATACAACCGGATCTCAGTTTAGCCGAATATGATGTTGTTAAAATACTTGACAAAAATATTATAAAAATCTGCATAATAGTCGGCTGTATTATTTCAATATACTATTTCACAATATTTTTGGCCGCAGCAAGCCTTAGCTCCTCCTTAGGAGACGTGAGAATGGATTTTTATTCGGGTGAACTCTACGGACCATTTTATGATACAATAAATGGTCTATTTTTAAATCCGCTACAAATCATATCCTATCCATTAGCAGCTTTTGCTGTTTATAAGAAAAAATGGATAGCAATACCATTACTCGTTTTTTTGGTTTGTTATAATTCTCTTGCCGGCGGTAGAATTGGATATGTCAAAGTTTTCTATTCTTTCATTTTTGCTATAATTTGTATTAAAACACTTACATTCAAGCGATTTTCCGGATTATTAATAGGTGCCTGTATCCTTTTCATAGGGATTTCGTATGTAACAGCCGAAAGAGGTAAGACAAGCGATAATGTTTCAGAACAAATCGAAGACGGTATGGACGAAACATTAGAACATATTGCAACATATACTTGCGGAGCAACGGTTGCATTTGATTATGCTTTGGAGGACAATTATCTGGAACAAGTTGGAGGATATTCTTATGGAGGACTTACGGCAACCAGTTTATTACATTTAACCTATATCGTTTCAAACAAATTAGGTTTTCCATTTGAGCAACCTATCATACGGCTCGCTCCAATAAAACAAGATAAGTGGATTAAGGTAAGCCAAAGCAGAAGTTTCAATGCTTTATATACCGCAGTCTTATTCTTTTATCTTGATTTTGGCATTGCTGGTGTTATTTTTATACCATTTTTATTAGGTCTATTAGTAAGATTTATTATCAATCAATTCCTTAAGTATCCTAATATATGGATGCTTACAATTGTAAACTATATATTTATTCTCACATTAACCTCTACTACAGATTTCAGCTTAAGAGATTTTAGTTCATTGGTTGTGCTCGTAATTTTATATATCATCGGAACTAAACATAGAAAAAGACAACATCTGATAATAAACTACTGAAAAACAGTTAATTAATTTCTATTTTAAGATTCCTATGCGAATTTTAATTATTTCTTCTAATCCTATATCGACTACCGATAACAACGGTAAAACATTGAGGTCATTCTTCAGACAATTCCCTAAAGAAGATTTAGCGACTCTCTATTTTCACCCAAATCTCAAACCCGATTTTGATACCTGCAGCAATCTCTACAGGATAAACGAAATTAATATCTTAAAAAGTATCTTCAACTTATCATTCACAGCAAAAAATACTGCACCTAAGCAAGATGATTTCCAAATCGTTGGCAAAGGATCAAATTCTTCGCTTTTTAGCCATTGCAAGAATCTACTTAAGCATTTGCCGGCATTCCGCGAGGCCTTGTGGAAATTGAACACTTGGGATACCGATGAATTAAACCAATGGATAAGTGATTTCAAACCCGATATTGTATTTGCTATGCTCGGCGATTCTATTTTCGCTCATAAAATGGCTCTCAAAATATCAAAACGCTACTCTATCCCATTGGCTGTATATTTTACCGACGACTATATCCTCAACGATTATTCTTCCAATTTCATTGAGAAACGCCATATAGCTAAGCTTCGTAAAATATATTCGCACACAGTGAATAACGCACATCTCCTGTATGCTATTGGCGATAAAATGGCTGCTGCCTACAGCAATTATTTCGGGAAAAAGTTTGGAGTACTAATAAACTGCATTGATTTCTCGAAACAAGTCGCCCTTGAACCACTGAAAATAAGTCAAGACCACGACATTATAATATCATATTTGGGAGGTTTACACTATAACCGTTGGAAATCTATCTGCCGAGTGGGAAGGGCATTTAGAACTCGTAAAGACATACACATCCGAGTATTTTCCGGCCAGCAACCAGACGACCATATTATGGAAAATTTCCATAATTCGGGGGTTGAGTTTTGTGGGTCCCTGACAGAACAAGAAGTAGGCAGAGAAATAGCAAAATCACATTTCTTGATTCATGCAGAAAGTTTCAGTCCTCAAGACAAAGCGTTTACCCAATATTCTGTATCTACCAAAATACCAGAATATATGAGCAGTAACCGCCAGATCATATGTATTGGCCCTTCAGACATAGCATCAGTAGAATTATTGGAGCAAAACGGTTTCGGCATTTTGATAAACGAAAAGGATACAGACGAAGAAATTTCTAATAAAATCATCAAAGCTATTGAAAACTACGATAGTTTTGATTTCAAGAGACAATATGATTTTGCATTGTCTAAATTTGACAAAACAGCAATCGCAGCCAACTTGAAGAAGGATTTTAGTTCTCTATTAGATTAATTTTTCTGAAATGAGAGTAACAATATTAAGCGGACTTTTCCCAGCAGAAATAGAACAGGAAATTGTAAAGAATTCAAAAGGGCCTATACAGAATGCCGCCAACAATCTACAATACAGCATTATAGAAGGCCTATCACATTGGTGTTCAGAAATCAAGGTCTTAAATTTTCCTTTTGTTGGAGAATACCCGTTATCTTTCAAAAAACCATGGGTAAGTGAATCTCATTTCACCGAAGAAAAAGAATCCGAACAGGAAAAATGTCTCATTGAGTGTTTCTCAGCTAAAACACCGACATTGCTGATTTACAAACACCTATCTATAGAAAATTTAGCATATAATTCGTTGAAAAACATATTAAATGAAAACAACGGAAACAATACTGTAATTATCTATTCCATATATCCTCCTTTCTTAAAAGCATGCAAACGCCTTAAAAGAGAAGGTCATAAATTCAACGTTCTGGTTATAGCTCCAGATTTACCCCAATTCATGGGAGAATCCCGTTGGAAATTAAGACGGGAATACATGAAACATACCGAAAAAAACAGAGAAAAATCTCTTGCCGAACTTCTCTCCGCTACAGTTGACGGTTACGCAATAATAACAGAGGCCATGCGCCACAAATTGCCTATCAAGAATCTGCCATGGACAATTTTAGAAGGCATAGCCCGACAACATAATCGCCCAGCGCGAAAACAAAAAAAAGATTCTGCTTTCAGAATATTATATTCTGGCACTTTAGATCCAAAATATGGAATCCTGCTTTTGCTGGATGCCTTTGCCAAAACAAATAATCCAGACTACAGATTACTTATCTGTGGAGAAGGTGCGGTAAAAAATCAAATTCTCGAATGCAAAGACAAGAGAGTCGTATATTTAGGACAATTACCCCACGATGATATTCTGAGATTACAAACCGAAGCCGATCTACTTGTCAATCCTCGCACATCGCAAGGTGAATATACAAAGTATTCTTTCCCCTCAAAAACATTGGAATATCTGTCTTCGGGGACCCCAGCTTTGATGTTCAACCTCCCGGGAATACCCGATGAATACAAGCCTTTCTATTATTCTCCAATTGAAGAAAACGCCGAAGAATTAGCCACGGAAATCAACCGTATTTTTTCTTTACCTATAGCCGAGCGAGAAAACATGGCACGGAACGCTAAATCTTTCATAGAAACCCATAAAAATCCCGAGGCACAAACTAAAAGGATTTTTGAATTAATAAAAAAAATGAATCAATCAAACAAATAATCTTTCTATATTATGTCGATTTTTAAAGATAAAACTTTGCTTATTACCGGAGGTACCGGATCTTTCGGTAATGCCGTATTGAGACGTTTCCTCGATACCGATATCAAGGAAATACGTATTTTCTCGCGTGACGAAAAGAAACAGGACGACATGCGCCACGAATACCAGGTGCGCTATCCCGAGGTGGCCCACAAAATCAAGTTCTACATCGGCGACGTCCGCAACCTGCAGTCGTGCAAGAATGCCATGCCCGGGGTGGACTATATTTTCCATGCAGCCGCCCTCAAACAAGTGCCGTCGTGCGAATTCTTCCCCATGGAAGCGGTGAAGACCAACGTGATAGGCACGGACAACGTCCTGACCGCCGCCATAGAAGCCGGCGTGGAAGCCGTAATCTGCCTCTCTACCGACAAGGCCGCATACCCCATCAACGCCATGGGCATCACCAAGGCCATAGAAGAGAAAGTGGCCGTGGCAAAGAGCCGCTATTCCGCCAAGACCAAAATATGCTGCACCCGCTACGGCAACGTGATGTGTTCGCGCGGTTCGGTTATCCCCTTGTGGATTGAGCAGATCCGCTCGGGCAATCCCATTACCCTCACCGAACCGTCCATGACGCGTTTTATCATGAGCCTCGACGAGG
>CAJTUG010000024.1:0-10467 GCA_910579605.1 uncultured Muribaculaceae bacterium
GGAACCGGAATCCTTTATTCTATCCATTGAACTACGGATGCGAGAATTTTTGTGCAAAAGTAATCTTTTTTTTGTAGTTTTGCAAGAAATTTATGCTTTAACAACTTGAGGATGGACGTAAAAATTGAAAGCGGATGGAAAGAAGCGCTTTCCGAAGAATGGCAAAAGCCTTATTTTGCACAGCTTACCGACTTTGTAAGGGCTGCATATGCCCACGGCACAGTATATCCACCGGCATCAAGGATTTTCGCAGCTTTCGACGCCTGCCCGTTCAAGGATGTCAAAGTGGTTATACTCGGGCAAGACCCATACCATGAACCAGGCCAAGCCAACGGACTGTGTTTCTCGGTACTTCCCGGAGTGCCGAAGCCTCCGTCGCTAATAAATATTTTCAAAGAGATGGCCAACGATCTGGGTGTAGACGAAAGTTGCATCCCCCAAGGCGACCTAAGCTACCTTGCACAGCAGGGTGTCCTGCTTCTCAATGCCACGCTCACTGTAGAAGCCCACCGTGCCGGTTCTCACCAAGGCCGGGGTTGGGAGACATTTACCGATGCTGCCATATCGGCTCTAAACCAACACCGCGAAGGAATAGTATTCCTTCTGTGGGGTTCTTACGCTATACGCAAAGGGGCTATAATAGACAGGACAAAGCATCTTGTGCTCACATCGCCACACCCGTCGCCACTCTCGGCCTACCGCGGATTCTTTGGCAACAAACATTTTTCCGCAGCCAACAACTATCTTGAATCCAAAGGAAAAAGTCCGATAAAATGGCTCTGAGGTATATTTTTTTATTTGCAATATTTGCATGCCCATCTATCTACTCCATCCCTCCTGCAGATACGATGACGGGAGTTTTCGACGAACGTATAAAATCGCTTAGGATACATGCTTTAGACGACGACTTCGGATTGCCGGTTACCGTATTGGGGACAGGAAGCCAAATTTTAGTGGAATTTGACCATTTAGCAGAAGAACGTGAATATTTCCGGTATTCTCTCACCCACTGCAATGCATTCTGGCAACCATCGGGACTGGTCGAATCCGAATTTTTAGATGGATTCAACGAAGGTACTATAGAAGATTTCGAATACTCCCAAGCGACCACCGTACATTATGTGCATTACACGCTTGCCATCCCCAATCAAGACATATACCCTAAAGTGTCGGGGAATTACCTGCTGAAAATTTATCCGGAGCATGAACCAGATTCTATTTTTCTGCAATGCCGATTTATGGTTAGCGAACAAACAGCTCTGGTTCAAGCAGAGGTTACTACAAACACCGACTATGGCCTCAACAACCGCTACCAACAGTTGGCTATAACAGTTGATACAGAACGCGCCGACGTAGACGATAAATTCAATGACCTCCTTGTCGTTATAGGACAAAACGGACGCTTAGACAGCGAGCAACTCCTGCGGCAACCACTGCGACTCCAAGGCAGCAAGCTCGTCTACGAGCACCAACCAAACCTTATTTTTGATGCCGGCAACGAATATCGCCGCATGGAGATTATAAACGACCAATACCCAACCATGGGAGTAGACCACATAGAGCTACATCCTCCTTACTACCACTATGTCTTATATACAGACACTCCACGAAACAACGAAATATATAACTACGACCAAACACAGCATGGCAGATATTTCATAAGGCAATACAATTCACAGAACAGCGACACTGAAGCCGACTATGGAGTAGCACATTTCACACTTGACTACCAAGGAGCACCAGGCGATATGGTGTTTCTTGACGGAGATTTCACGCAAAGGCGCTTCGACCCCAACTCGCGAATGGTATACAATCCATCAACCGGCCTTTACGAGCGTTCCATGCTTTTGAAACAAGGCGCATACAACTACCAGTATTTAGTGGTTCCACAAGGTGGTAAACGCGGCTACACCGCACAGATTGAAGGAGACAAATACCAAACCGAGAACGAATATTTCATACGAGTCTACCACAGGCGCCCAGGCGAGCGCTACGACCGACTCATTGGAGTAGCGGCAATACAAAGCAGACCATAGCAAGCTCCACACTATAATAAATCTAAATACGACAATATGCTCCAGATAAAAAATACTCTTGTAAGTCTCGATTTGGTTGAACGTTTTTTTTGCTGCGACCTCGGCAAATGTAAAGGTCAGTGTTGCCTTGAAGGTGATGCCGGCGCTCCCGTCTCGGAAGAAGAAGACAAAAAGATCCAAAGCCTGCTTCCTGAAATATGGAACGATCTATTGCCTGCAGCGCGCCGTGAAATAGAAGAAAACGGCACAAGCTACCTTGACCCCGAAGGAGAAAGAGTGACCCAACTCGTAGAAGGCGGCACTTGTGTTTTTGCGACCATCACTCCCGACGGCCAATGGATTTGCGCCATAGAACAAGCATATCGGCAAGGTCGAGTAGATTTCTACAAGCCCATATCCTGCCATCTTTATCCTGTGCGACTCAAGGAGTTCCCCTCCTTTACGGCAGTAAATTATCACAGGTGGAAAATCTGTGGAGCGGCAGAGGTTTTAGGACGGGCAAAAGGGATTAGAGCATATAAATTTTTAGAAGCACCTTTGCGACGCAAATTCGGAGATGAATGGTATGAAGAGCTTGAACTCACTTGTCAAGAATACCTCAAGCAATACCCCGATGGACTTACACCCGATTGAACGAACATATATAAAAAAACTTGCATTACCGCAAAAGCGCCGATAGCTGCTAATAATTTGGAATATCGATGCTTGGCTTTCCAAAGTTCAAATAATTAGGCCGAACAAATATCCAAATATTTGTATTTGAATATTAAAAGATGTTTACACAGGCAACATTTACGAAAAAAATTTAGGTAATCTTTAAAATTTGTTTTACCTTTGTGGAACAAGTGCCATGCAAAAGGCATAAAACCATAAATCTAAAACAAAGGATGAGATTTTTTAAAGTATTAGCCGTTACTCTGTTGTTGGCAGTAAATCAGCCGGTTTTCGCAGGATTACAAGAAGATGCGATAGCCCGCACGGCTGCTGCATACCTTCCGGGGACTACAGGATTTGGCACGGTAAAGGTTGAGAAAGTAAATATCAACAAACAAAAGCGCACAATTACCGTAAAACTCAACGAAAATGCATCTTATATCCCCTTTGACCAAGAGTCCTACAAAAATTTCAAGAAAGATTGTATGGCTGCTCTAGGAAGCCAATACTCAGGATATAAACTTTCTCTATATGCAGGAAAGAACAACATGGATAAACTTGTTCTTTTCGCGCCTAAAAAAAATCTCGCACCCAAAGAACGTCATCCGTTTATCGTAAAAAAAGACGCCGTAGCAGCCCCCCAGGGACTTGACGGAGCCAATATAGCGGTATGGCAAAGCCATGGCTGGTATTTCGAGCCAAAACTCAACCGTTGGGAATGGCAACGTGCCAGAATATTCCAGACTGTGGAGGATCTCTATACCCAAAGCTACGTCATGCCTTTCCTCATGCCTATGTTGGAAAATGCCGGAGCCAATGTAATGAGTCCGCGCGAACGCGACACCAACCTCACAGAAATCATCATAGACAACGACGGCAAGTTATCTCAAGGTATATATGCCGAAGAAGGATCTTGGACGAATGGCGGAGAAGGTTTTGCCTATGTTTCTGAAATTCTCAAAAACGGAGACCACCCGTTTTCTTCCGGCACAGCACGAAAAGCAAAAACTACCGGCAGCGTAAAATCTGACGCAAAAGCGACTTGGACCGCCGACATCCCCAAGGCAGATACATATGCCGTATATGTGAGCTACGAGCAAAATCCCGGAAACACTCCCGCAGCAAATTACCGTATAAATGCAGCCGACGGCATCCACGAAATAACAGTAAACCAACAGATGGGCGGAGGCACATGGATTTACCTCGGCCACTACCCTCTTGCAGCAGGTAAGCAAACAATTGTAGAACTTGACAATGCCGGGGGAAAACATGGCCAAACCATATCGGCCGATGCTGTAAAAATAGGTGGCGGCAAAGGTAATGTTGCAAGAATAGTAAAAGAGCCGCTTGACGACATTGATTATCAGTACGTCACCAGCGGATACCCGAGATTCGTGGAAGGTGCACGGTATTTCCTACAATGGGCAGGAGCTCCCGACAGCGTTTTCACACCGAGCGATTATGTAAACGACTATGGAGACGACTATAAATCGCGCGGTTTATGGGTTAACTGGCTGGCAGGAGGTTCGTCTATGCTTCCCGATCAGAAAGGCCTCAATATTCCCGTCGATTTGAGTTTTGCATTTCATTCCGATGCAGGCACAACAATGAACGATTCGATCATAGGCACTTTAGGCATATATTGTACTGAAGGCCAAACGACCGGCAATGGTTCTTCGCGTCTTGCAAGCCGTGATTTAACAGACTTGATAATGACAAATATCGTAGACGATGTCCGTGCCACTTTTGAGCCAAATTGGACACGTCGTGGCATGTGGGACAAAAGCTATTTCGAAGCTCGAGTTCCCGGTGTTCCGGCAATGCTCTTAGAGCTTCTCTCCCACCAGAATTTTGCAGATATGTCATATGGTCTTGATCCGGCATTCCGCTTCGTTGTATCTCGAGCAGTATACAAAGGAATGCTGAAATTCCTTGCGCAACGAGATGGTCGCAAATATGTAGTGCAACCACTGCCAGTAAAGAGTTTCGCTATTTCAAAAAGCGAGCCCGACCAATACCGACTATCTTGGGCAGAGCAGGTAGATTCTCTTGAAGATACAGCTCATCCTTCATATTATATTGTTGAAGAACGTATTGCCGACGGGGCCTTTAAACCCGTGGCACAAGTGGAAAAGCCAGAGTATACAACCACGGTTACCGATTCAGAAATACATTCCTACCGCATCGTAGCTGCTAATGCAGGCGGCAAGGCTTTCCCCTCCGAGATCCTTGCGTTGTGCAACTTGCCAGGCGCACCTGTAATGATTGTCAACGGCTTTACAAGGGTCAGTGCTCCCGACCGCTTCGATTCGGGAGAGATAGCAGGTTTTTATGATGCAAAAGACCACGGAGTCCCCTATATAAACGACATCTCATTTATTGGCAGCATGTTTGAATTCCGCAGAGATATCCCTTGGATGGATGATGACGCTGCCGGTTTCGGAGCTTCGCGAGCAAACTATGAAGATAAAGAAATAGCAGGGAATACTTTTGATTACGTTTATACCCATGGCCAAGCCATTTCTGCGACAGGAACTGGTTTCGTATCATCAAGCGTTGAAGCCTTTGCAAACTCCACAGAAAACTATGCGATAGTAGATCTCATCTTGGGCAAGCAGAAAGAAATAGCCCAAGGCCGGGGAGTTTACGGCACACGCTTCAAAGCATTCCCCACAGCATTGCAAAACCGCATGGCTGCCATGGCAAAAAACGGAACCGGATTTTTCGTCAGTGGTGCATATGTAGCAACAGATATTTGGGATAATCCATATTCCGACGAAGCAACCATGGAGGCCGACAAGAAATTTGCCAACAACATATTGGGCTTTAATTGGCGCGTAGGACAAGCATCGGTTACCGGTGAGGCCTACGAGGTGCCCTCACGTTTCAAAGCCTTTACAGGAGGCGACTACAGCTTCAACAACGAGCTCAACGGCGACTGCTATGTAGTAGAATCCCCCGATTCGTTTTATCCTGCCGACAATAAAACAGGAGCTACCATAATGCGGTATACCGAGAACAATTTAATAGCCGGGACGGCCTTCAACCCCGGCACACATAAAGCTTGCACTATAGGCTTCCCCTTCGAGACCATCAAAAGCCAAGAAGCCCGCAAGCACCTCATGGCGCAAGTACTCAACTTTTTACAAAACAAATAAACCCTAAATAATTACCATTCATGAAAACAACTATCCATTGCTTTCTCCCCTTCGTGGACGAAGCTCAGGTAAAAGCCACCGTCGAAGCCCTCAAAAAGAGCGAATTGGTGACTAAAATCACCTTGTTGGCTACCAATCCCGAAGCTGTGGCTTGCCTGGGATGCAACCTCCTCCACATCGACAGTCTCACCTCTTCTGCCACAATGAAAAAACTTGCAGAAGAAGCATCTGCCGATTATATGTTGCTCTACACCAAGCAGAACACGTTGGTACCCGGCTATTTTGCACTTGATCGTTTTGCAAAAATTGCCGCCGACAGCAAAGCCGGTATGGTTTATGCAGACTACTACACAGTAGTTGAAGGAAAGAAAACCAACTCGCCTGTGATCGACTACCAGTTTGGTTCACTCCGCGATGATTTCAATTTCGGTTCTGTACTGTTTTTCAACACTGTAGATTTCAAGAAAGCAGCAGCCGGGATAGACAAACAATATACCGCTGCCGGTCTTTACGACTTGCGTCTACGTTTAAGCCGCATAGCTCCTATTGTACACATCAACGAATATCTCTACAGCGATGTTACAATCGACAACCGCAAATCCGGGGAAAAGATTTTTGATTATGTAGACCCCAAAAACCGTGGTGTTCAAATTGAAATGGAAGAAGCCTGCACAGCACACCTCAAAGAAATCGACGGCTATCTTGAACCAGTTTTTGAACCTATTGAATTCAATCGCGGTGATTTCAAGAACGAAGCTTCGGTTATCATCCCGGTACGCAACCGTGTACGCACAATCAGGGATGCCATAAAGAGTGTTCTATCGCAGAAAACCGATTTTCCTTTCAACCTCATCGTTATAGACAACCACTCTACAGACGGAACAACAGAGGCAATCGACGAATTCAAAGACGATCCCCGTGTTATCCATATCGTGCCTGAACGCGACGACCTCGGTATTGGCGGCTGCTGGAATGTTGGAGCTAATCATCCCGAAGCCGGTAAATTCTGTGTACAGCTTGACTCCGACGACGTTTATTCCGACGAAAACACCTTGGCAAAAATGGTCAAAGCTTTCTACGACAACAATTCTGCCATGGTAGTAGGCACATATATGCTTACCGATATTGACATGAACATGATTCCGCCGGGCGTAATCGACCACAAAGAATGGACTCCAGAGAACGGTCGCAATAACGCATTGCGTATTAACGGCTTGGGCGCTCCACGTGCATTCTATACACCAATGCTTCGCGAAATCCACGTGCCCAACACTTCCTATGGCGAGGACTATGCACTTGGTTTGGCATTCTCACGTCACCACCAGATTGGACGCGTATACGATGTTGTTTACCTCTGCCGCCGTTGGGAAGACAACTCCGACGCAGCATTGGACATCAACAAGATGAACGCCAACAACTTATATAAAGATCGTATCCGCACATGGGAACTTGAAGCCCGTGTAGCTCTCAACAAAGCTAAGAAATAATGGCTCTTAATTCTCAGCTTATCAACGATTTCATAGCCGCACAAATTGCCGAGTGGCCAATGGCCGCCGGCAACTTTGCGGCCTTGGCCGATGTAAAGGTAAAAGAATTTGTAGTTGATGGCATGCCCATCAAAGTACAGTTCAATCCGGCCCGTATGGTATCATCGGCAGCTAAAGTAGACGCAGCATCCCTTAAAGCACGTAAATGTTTCCTTTGCAGCGAGAATCGTCCTGATGTACAAAGAGGCATTGAATGGGGGCGTTATACCGTTCTCATAAATCCTTTCCCCATCTTCCCTCGCCATCTCACAATTCCTACTGGCCATACAGACCAACTTATATCGGGTCGTATTGCTGAAATGATACAATTAGCGAGCGAGCTTGACGAATACACTGTTTTCTACAATGGACCACGTTGCGGTGCATCCGCTCCCGACCACATGCATTTCCAAGCCGGCAACAGCGATTTCCTCACTATCTCCGACGCATTGGAAAACGCGGATCTTCAAGTACTTGCAGAAGAAGACGGGAATACATTATCTTGGGCTAAAGGGTTGCCGCTGAATGTTTTTGTGATAGATGCCACCAATCCTCAAAAAGGCGAAGAGTTATTCGACAAACTCTACAAAGCAATGCCTATCCCCGAGGGAGAGAAAGAGCCGATGATGAATCTGCTCTGCTATGCCACACCGGCCGGCGTACGTCTTGTAGTTATTCCACGAAAGAAACACCGCCCATCGTTCTACGGAACAGAAGGAGACGAATGCATGCTCATAAGCCCCGCCTCGGTAGATATGGGCGGCGTGTTCATAACTCCCCGGCCACAGGATTTTGAGCGTATAGATGCCGACATTATCAAACGCATCTTCCAAGAACTTTGCCTCAGCGACGAAGAAACAGAACAGATAGCATCAAAAATAGGATAATAATGTCTTTAAAGAGCCAACCAACCATTAGTGTAGGGATTCTCAGTTCCAACGAGATACATGTGAATACAGCCGATACATACCTCCTTCAACCAGATGGAGGTATCGTCAACGGCTGTATTATATTCCATATTTCATCCGACGGAAAAGAAATAGTTTACCCTGGAGGGGTAACATCTGAAAAATTGACATTTATTCCCAAAGATGAGAATTGTTCGTTTGAGGTGAAAGATGTCACAATCGGCGTTAATTTCCATTGGGAACGAAAGGAAAACCAACGTTTCAGCGGAGGTTTTTCCATAATAGTTGAAGAAGGGAAATTGACTCTCATCAACGAACTGCCTCTTGAGAACTATTTGGCAAGCGTAATTTCTTCGGAAATGAGCGCTACCGCATCTTTGGAATTTCTCAAGGCTCATGCTGTAATCTCCAGAAGCTGGTTGTTGGCTCAGATACTTAAAAATCGCCAAATAGCCGAATCAAAGAAAGATTATACGGCCATGACGGTTACAGACGATGAAATCATCAGGTGGTACGACAGAGAAGACCATAAGAATTTTGACGTTTGCGCCGATGACCATTGCCAACGTTATCAAGGCATTACACGTCAGACTACCCCAACGGTATCGCAAGTGATAAAAGAAACTGCCGGCATTGTTCTCTTGGATAACGACGGACAGATATGCGATGCCAGATTTTCCAAATGTTGCGGAGGAATTTTTGAAGAATTTGAGAATTGTTGGGAACCAAAGCATTTCCATTACCTTGAGGCTCGCCGCGACAGCGACACGCCCACAGATTTCCCGGATTTATCGATAGAGGAAAACGCGCGTCAATGGATTATGACCCGTCCGGATGCTTTTTGCAACACATCCGACAATGACATATTAGGACAAGTTCTCAACAACTATGATCAAGAGACGAAAGATTTCTACCGTTGGACCGTGGAATATGATTCCGATGAATTATCGGAACTTATAGAAAAGCGTTCTGGCATAGATTTTGGACGTATAATCTCATTAGAGCCACTTGAACGCGGCACTTCCGGCCGCATAGTGCGCCTTCGCATTACAGGGACTAAAAAAAGTATGATTATAGGCAAAGAGCTTGAAATAAGGCGTACATTATCGCCGAGTCATCTCTATAGCTCTGCCTTTATTGTTGAAATACCGGAAACCGACCACGACGGTTTACCAAAAAGAATCAGGTTGCGTGGAGCCGGTTGGGGTCATGGAGTAGGTCTTTGCCAGATAGGAGCGGCCGTCATGGGGGCACAAGGCAAAGATTTCAAAGAAATACTTCTCCACTATTTCCCGGGTTCTACTATTTCCAAATATTACGAAGCATAACATCATCACCATTTCTTGCAAACAATGGAAACAAACGAAAAAATAAAGGCACAGGCAACCAAGAGGAATCCTTGGGCCTGGATACCTACACTCTATTTTGCCCAAGGCATACCATTCATCTTCATCAACATGGTGACGATGGTGCTTTTCACGCAACTTGGCATGTCGGAAACTAATGCCGCCCTCTACACCGGCTGGCTCTACCTCCCTTGGGTTATTAAACCTTTTTGGGGGCCAATTGTAGACATTATCAAAACCAAACGATGGTGGACAGTGATAATGCAGCTATGCGTGGCTATCGGCCTGGCTTGCATTGCTTTCACGCTACCTCTCCCTAACCAAGAAGAAATAGCAGCAGGAGTTCCCGCAAGCGCATTCACCATCTGCCTGTTTTTCTACGTATTGACCGCATTCTGCTCGGCCACTCACGACATAGCCTCCGACGGCTTCTATATGATAGCCCTCGACACTAACCAACAGAGCGTATTCGTAGGTATCCGTTCTACTTTCTACCGCTGCGCCAATGTCTTCGGCCAAGGCGGTCTCGTCATGATTGCCGGAGCTCTTCAGAGCCATTTGTTCGGCGGCGAAGCTGCTCCTGCATGGAAATGGACAGTGGCTATCTGCTCGGCATTCTTCTTCATTGTTTTCCTCTGGCACACATTCATCCTTCCTCATCCGGCAGCCGATAAAGCAGTGAGCAACAGCGGCGAGGTGAAGACAGTAAGCGGTATATTGAAAGAATTCGGCGGCTCCTTTGTTACCTTCTTCCAGAAGAAACACGTTATCCTTGCCATTCTCTTCATGCTTCTCTACCGCCTTCCCGAAGCTCAGGTAGTCAAGCTCTGCCAGCCCTT
>CAJTUG010000024.1:10493-36714 GCA_910579605.1 uncultured Muribaculaceae bacterium
CCTTGGCATGACCGCTACAGAAGTCGGTTTCGCCTATGGTACCCTCGCCATCATCGGCCTTACTATAGGCGGTATCATTGGCGGCATATGCGCAGCACAAGGCGGTTTGAAAAAATGGATATGGCCTATGGCTCTCGCCACTTCTCTCAATTGCGTTGCCTACATAATTCTTTCCAACGTACAGCCCGACTATTCCACAATCTCCGGCAAAGCCATCACTTTCAGCGCCATTATTCTTGAACAATTTGCCTACGGCTTCGGTTTCACGGCATTCATGCTTTTCATGATGTATTTTGCCGACGGCCCCTACAAAACCTCACACTACGCTATCTGCACGGCCTTTATGGCTCTGGGTATGATGCTCCCGGGCATGTGTGCCGGTTGGATTAAAGAAGTCCTCATGGGCAATTCATACTCCAATTTCTTCTGGTGGGTTCTCTGCTGCAACGTTGCCACATGGGCTGTGACATTGCTTGTACGTCCTCATATCAACCCAGCTTATGGCGCTAAAGAAAAAAAGTAAAAAATGAAACGTAAAATATTAACACTTATAGCGGCTGCAGCCACCGTTGCAGCTATGGCGCAGGTGAAACCCGGTATTGAGGTTTTACGCCAAAACGGTTTTGAAAGCCTCCAAGGGAAACGTGTAGGACTGATTACAAATCCTACCGGGGTAGACAACCAATTGAAATCCACTATAGATATTCTTCATGAAGCTCCCGGAGTGGAATTGGTTGCGCTTTACTCTCCCGAACATGGAGTGAGAGGCGATGTACACGCCGGTGATCATGTAGACAACTATACAGATCCCACAACAGGAGTTCCCGTGTATTCTATATATGGAAAGACTCGTAAGCCAACTCCAGAAATGCTCAAAGATGTAGACGTTCTTATCTATGACATACAAGACAACGGCTGCCGCTCATTCACATTCATATCTACGATGGGAGTGGCAATGGAAGCTTGTGCAGAACTTGACAAGGAATTTATGGTCCTTGACCGCCCCAATCCCGTCGGAGGGAATAAAATCGAAGGTAATTTAGCCGAAGAAGACTGTATTTCTTTTGTTAGCCAGTTTCCTATTCCATACCTCTATGGTTTGACACCAGGAGAACTTGCAAACTATCTTAACGACGAAGGTCTTATCGGCGACAGCCTCAAAGTAAAACTGACTGTAATCCCTATGGAAGGCTACACCCGCGACATGGATTTCCGTGAAACCGGAATGCCATGGGTACTCCCCTCTCCACATATACCCACTCCCGAATCAGCAGTTTACTATCCTGTTTCCGGTATTTTAGGAGAATTGGGCTATATGAACATTGGTGTAGGCTATACCGAACCTTTCAAGCTTTTCTGTGCCGAATGGATAGATGCAGAAGCTCTTGCTAAACGTCTTAACGACCGCAAATTGCCGGGATTGCTCTTCCGTCCTATCCATATCAAACCATTCTACAGTGTTGGACAAGGCACCAACATACAAGGCGTTGAAGTTTATGTTACCGACAAAGCTGCAGCACCCTTGTCGCTGACACAGTTCTATGTAATGGAAGAACTTGCCGATATGTATCCCGACAAAAAGACATTTGACAATGCTAACGAGAAGCGTTTCAGCATGTTTGACAAAGTTTGCGGCAGCAAACAGATACGCGAAAGATTTTCTAAGAACCATAAAGTAGCCGACATAGAAGACTATTGGAACAAAGATGTTGAATCTTTCCGCCAATCATCTCAGAAATATCATCTTTATAAATAAAAAATCATCACACAGGAGCAATGGAAAAATTGGAGAAATACGCAGAATTCGTCAAACGGATTAATGGCAAAATTCCCAATGACAGAATATATACCGACGACCTTCGCACATTGGCGTGGGGTACTGATGCGGGTTTTTACCGATTGCTCCCTAAAGTAGTGGTACGGGCAGCCGATGAAGACGAGGTAAAACTCGTCTTGTCGGCAGCTTCCGACCTCGACCTACCAATCACTTTCAGAGCTGCGGGCACAAGTCTTTCTGGCCAAGCCATTTCCGACTCTATTTTGCTTGTAGCCGGTAAATATTGGGAAAAATATCGTATATTAGACCGCCATGCGACTGCTATTGCAGTCCAGCCGGGTATAATAGGCACTCGTGTAAGCGCTATATTGGAGCCATACAACCGCATTTTCTCACCCGACCCAGCTTCAAAAAAATCGGCGATGGTAGGGGGTATAGTTGCCAATAACGCATCTGGCATGCAGTGTGGCACTCATGCCAATTCCGACCGTGTCATGCGGTCTATAAGAATAGTTTTAGCCGACGGTACAACCTTGGATACCGGCGACGAACTCTCGCGTCAAAAATTTGCACAGACTCACAGGGAGCTGTTGCAAGAAATAGAAAACATACGCCGCGACATAGCTGCAGACAAGGAACTTTCAGACCTCATCAAATATAAATACTCCATAAAGAACGTAACCGGTCTGAATATTCTACCGTTTGTTCTTTTTGATGACCCCTTTGATATAATTGCCCACTGCATGGTAGGTAGCGAAGGTACTTTGGCATTTATAAGCGAAGTTACTTTCAATACGGCACCAAAACCAAAATTTTCGGCTTCCGCCATGGTTTATTTCAGCGACTTGGCCGAAGCTTGCCGTGCAGTAGTGAGGATGAAAAAAGAATCGCCTATCGTAAGTTGCGAATTGCTCGACCGCAAGTCGTTGGCCTCGGTCCACGATTCAACCGGAGACGGTCTTACAGCACTATTGATGTCGGTTGAAGCAGACAGCGAGCAAGAGCTTCAGGAGAAAATAGAGAAATCGCTTTCTATCCTCAATAAATTCTCATTGTTTAAAGAGGCTCATTTTTCTACAGATCCTTCCGAATTGGCGTCGTGGTGGCAAATGCGTTCGGGCGTTTTCCCTGCTGTTGGCGGCACACGCGCACTCGGAACCACTGCGTTGATAGAAGACGTAGCCTTCCACATAGAAGATTTACCTGAAGCTACCGTAGCACTCGCAAAATTACTTGAAGACAGTGGTTACAATGATGCTTGCATATATGGGCATGCCCTTGAAGGTAACTACCACTTTGTTATCGCCCAGGCATTCAATACTCAAGAAGAAATAGACCGCTATACAAACCTCATGCGAGGAGTTGAAGATTTGGTGGTAAACAAGTACCACGGATCTCTCAAAGCCGAACACGGAACCGGCAGAAACATGGCGCCTTTCGTGAAATCGGAATGGGGAGAGAAAGCCTACGACATGATGGTGCGGCTTAAGAAAGCATTTGATCCTAAGGATTTGCTTAATCCCGGAGTTATTTTCAACCCCGATCCATTATGCTATATCAAGGGAATGAAACCACTCCCTCTCACAAATCCTCGCGTAGATCGCTGCATTGAATGCGGATTCTGCGAAATTAACTGTGTGAGCTGCGGTTTGACCCTGTCTGCACGCCAACGAATAGTTGTACAGCGAGAGATTTCCCGTCTCAAAGAAAGCGGGGAAGACCCGGAAAGACTCAATCGCCTTGAAAAGCAATTCCAGTATTACGGTAATGAAACATGTGCCGGAGACGGTTTATGCAGCACTTCGTGCCCTATGAAAATAAATACCGGCGAGCTCATCCACGATATAAGAGAAGCAAAGATGAGCCCTCAAGGTAAAAAAATAGGACAATGGTGTGCCGACCATCTTTCCAGTGTAAGCGGCATTGTAAGAACCACTTTAGGCGCTGCCGGAATTGCTCATAAAATTCTTGGAGACAAAGGTGTGACTGTAGTAGGCGAGACACTCCACAAAGTTGGATTGCCTTTATGGACTCCATCTTTACCATTGCCTTTCAACCCCACAAAGCTATCTCACTCGCCACAAATTCCACACGAAAAGAAACTTGTATATTACCCGTCGTGCCTCAACCGTGTAATGGGAGAAAGCGAAGAAGAAGGGAAAAAAGTAGAACCGCTTGCCGATGTATTTGTGAGACTTTGCCAAAAAGCAGGTTTTGAAGTTATCTTTCCACGCAATATGAATAACTTGTGTTGCGGAATGATTTGGGAAAGCAAAGGAATGCCCGATATAGCCGATGCCAAGACGCGAGAGCTTGAAGCGGAACTTGCCGAAGCCTCTCAGGCCGGAGCTATACCGGTTGTATGTGATCAAAGCCCTTGCCTCCACCGCATGAGAGAACACATCAACAGCATGAAGCTTTACGAGCCTGCAGAATTCATACTTGACTATTTGTCTCCGTACCTTAAATTCACGCCGACAGACGAGCCTATAGCCGTACATATCACATGTTCAAGTCGCCTCATGGGACTTGAGAGCAAGATAGTTGCTTTGGCACAGAAATGCTCGAACAATGTGCTTGTTCCTGCAGAAATAGGGTGTTGCGGATTTGCCGGAGACAAAGGCTTTACATATCCCGAGTTAAATCGTTGGGGACTACGCAAGCTTAAACCGGCTATTGAAGCAGCCGGAGCCAAAGCGGGATACTCCAATTCCAGGACTTGCGAAATAGGCCTCACCAGCAATAGCGGAATACCATATAAATCTATAGCGTATCTGGTTGATGCGCATACAGAAGCACTCTAATACACAATCTTAAATATATTACCATCATTATCCATTATCCTGATTAAAATGAACAAAGCACATCACACCCCACAAGCTGCCGCTACCCCTACCAAAGGGTCTGGACGCTTGCTTGCTTTGGATATACTCCGAGGCATTACCATAGCGGGTATGATATTGGTGAACAACCCTGGTTCATGGGGGCATATCTATGCTCCATTGGCTCATGCAGAATGGCATGGTCTGACGCCTACAGACCTTGTATTCCCATTCTTCATGTTTATCATGGGTGTGTCTACCTATTTCTCGCTCAGGAAATACGATTTCACGTTTTCCGCTGCATCGGCATTGAAGATAGTTCGTCGTGCCGTAGTTATTTTTCTTATCGGCCTTGCAATAGCATGGTTCGGACTTTTCTTACGAGGTATCTGCAACGGTGCAACACTTTCCGATGCGGTCTTCAATTTCAACCATATAAGGATTCTGGGAGTTATGCCTCGATTGGCTATCTGCTATGGCATAGGTGCTACCGCAGCTCTCTTAATCAAGCCTAAAAACATTCCATGGGCTATTGGGTTGATTCTTGTGACATATACTATTATCTTGCTTACGGGCAACGGATTCGCCTTTGCCGACACAAATGTAATTTCGATAATAGACCATAAAGTGCTTGGACCTGATCACATGTATCGCGACACAGTGGGAGGAATTAGCCTCAAATTTGATCCTGAGGGTCTTCTTAGCACACTGCCTTCCATTGCCCATATGCTCATAGGTTTTATGTGCGGAGCAATGATACTGTCTACAAAAGACAACCAAGAAAGAATAAACAAACTTTTCATTCTGGGAACTATTCTCACATTTTCCGGCTTCCTTCTGTCTTACGGCTTACCAATAAACAAAAAAATATGGTCGCCTACTTTCGTTCTTACTACCTGCGGATTGGCGTCGCTATTTCTTGGGCTTCTCATTTGGATAATAGACATAAAAGGTTATAAACGCTGGTGCCGCTTTTTTGAAGCTTTCGGCATAAATCCTTTATTTATGTACTGCCTCGGCGCCGTCCTTTCTATCATCATTGGCTCAATAAAGATACCTTGCGCGGCTGTAGAAAGCGGAGTTATAACCCTTAAAGGCTACATCTACCAGCAATTGCTTGTCCCCATTTGTGGCGACGACACATTTGCCTCTTTGGTTTTTGCCATACTATTCATTTTACTCAACTGGTCCATAGGACTTATTCTATACAAGAAAAAAATATACATTAAAATATGATACTAATTGCAGACTGCGGAAGCACCAAAATAGATTGGTGTGTCCTTAACAACGACAAAGTAGAAAAACAAATTTTCACCTGTGGCATGAACGCCATTATGCTCACAGAGGAAGAAATGCGTTCCCGTATAGCCGAAGAGCTTCGGCCTGAACTCGGCACATTAGCCGAACAGATAACAGAAGTATATTTCTATGGTGCCGGTTGCATCTCTGCAGAGGTTTGCGGCAACGTAGCCTCTGCTATCCGTGCAAATGTGCCTTCGGCCACGAAAATAGAGGTTTATTCCGATCTTTTAGCTGCTGCCCGCGCATTGTGCGGACGCCAGACAGGCATTGCCTGCATATTGGGCACAGGTGCAAATTCTTGTCTCTACGACGGCAAAGGAATATCGGCCAACGTTTCTCCGTTGGGCTACATCCTCGGCGATGAAGGTTCTGGAGCCGTTTTGGGTAAATTGTTCCTTGGCGACGTCCTCAAGAACCAATTACCCGCCCACATCTCGGCTAAATTTCTTCAGGAATACGACTTGGATCTTCTCACCATTATCCGCCGTGTATACAAAGAACCTCAGGGCAACCGCTTCCTTGCATCTGTAACCCCGTTCTTGAGCGCAAATATTTCTGTTCCGGAAATACACGATATTGTTTTTAATGCCTTCAAAGCATTCTTCAAACGCAATATCCACCAATACACAGGCTATCAGGAACACCCCATTAACTTTGTAGGTTCCATTGCCTACCATTTCAAACCTGTACTTGAAGAAGCCGCAGAAGCATCAGGATGCAAAGTTGGTACTATCCTCAAAAGTCCTATGGACGGTTTGGTAAAATTCCACTCATCAAAATAATCTGAATAATTAAGCAACCATATCCCCGACGGGGTTAAATATTTTTCTTTGATATGGCATTCGTAAAAATAAGTGAACAATCTTCGCTCTACAATGACCTTGAAAAAAAATCTGTAGGCGAAATCTTGCACGACATAAACGAGGAAGATAAAAAAGTGGCTTTCGCTGTTGAGAAAGCTCTTCCTGCAATAGAAAAATTGGTATCTGAAATTGTTCCCCGCATGAAACGTGGCGGCCGTATTTTCTATATGGGTGCAGGAACATCGGGACGTCTGGGTGTTCTTGACGCATCCGAAATACCTCCTACATTCGGCATGGATCCATCGTGGGTCATTGGCCTTATTGCCGGTGGCGATACAGCGTTGAGAAACCCTGTTGAAAATGCAGAAGACGACACCAAACAAGGTTGGGTAGACCTACAGCAATTTGGTATCAACGATAAAGATACTGTCATAGGCATAGCTGCATCGGGTACCACTCCCTACGTTATAGGAGCTATTGAAGAATGCCGCAAAAACGGTATCCTTACAGCAGCCATTACATCAAATCCCGATGCACCAGTATCGCAAGCTGCTGATATCGCTATTGAGATGGTTGTCGGCCCCGAATACGTGACAGGATCTTCCAGAATGAAGAGCGGTACAGGCCAAAAGATGATTTGTAACATGATAACCACTTCGGTGATGATCAAGATGGGTCGCGTGAAAGGAAACAAGATGGTAAACATGCAACTCAGCAATGCCAAACTCGTTGACCGTGGAACACGCATGATAGTTGAAGAACTTGGTTTACCATACGACGAAGCAAAACGCCTCCTGTTAATGCACGGTTCGGTGAAGCTTGCATGCGACGCATATCGCGGACTTGAAAATGCAGAATAAGATTCATAAAATATTAGCCTCATTCGTCCTTTTTGCGGCTGCTTGCTCAGCATTAGCTCAAGCTCCGGCAAAAAGGACGGAACTATATGGCCAACGCGCATCGCTCTTTAAAGAATTAGGTGTAGACAGCACAACTATAGTATTCTTCGGCAATAGTCTTACCCACGGTTGCGAATGGCACGAGCTTCTCCGGATGCCAAATGTTGTGAACAGAGGAATAAACGGAGATACTGCCGACGGCATGGACGAAAGAATTGAGACTGTCACTACAGGTAAGCCAGCCAAAATTTTCTTTCTTTGCGGAGCCAACGATGTGAGCCATAACCTTACTCCAGACTCAATTGCCAAAGCTGTAATTGCGGTCGTAGACAAGATGAGAGAACAGACTCCAGAAACAAAAATCTATCTCCAGTCGCTGCTTCCTATCAACAACTCTTTCAACCGCTATAAAGCAATGGCCGGCAAGGAAGAAACCATAAGGCAAGTAAATGCCTTGTTAGAACCATTAGCAGCCGAAAGGGGCGTTACATGGATTAATCTCTATCCTGCTTTTTGCGACGACGAAGGTAATTTGAGAAAAGAACTCACAAACGACGGGCTTCATCTTCTTGCGCCCGGCTATCTAATCTGGAAAGATATAGTCATGCCCTACGTGAAAGAATGACAGATAATTCCCAGCAGCAAATAATAGAAATGGGACAAGGCGACGCTATGGTACTCGCCGGTCCTGGCTGCGGAAAAACTCACATACTTGCCCGGAGGATATTCCATGCCAACTTGGCCCAAGGAATACCCTTCGGGCAAATGCTTTGTCTCACTTTCACAAATAGAGCCGCAAGAGAGATGAAAGATAGGATAAAAGCTTGCTTCGGTTATGCCCCCAAGGGCTTGTTTGTGGGAAATATCCATCGGTTCTGCCTTAAATTCCTCTTTGCAAATCATCTTATAGACCCGGAAACAAATATATTAGACGAAACTGAGCGCGACATTTATCTTGCAGACAACCTTGGATTAAAGACTCCAATGGACAGAAAAAATTTCCGGGATGCCAACAACTTTTTTTTTGAAACCGAAAATAAATTTCCTCCACATCTAATACGCCATATCAGACAGGCAATAACCCCAAACCTACATGATAAAGTAAAAAAATATACTGCGTTTAAAAAAGAGAACAACTACATAGATTTTGACGATATTCTCTTGCTTGCATACCGAGCACTGCTCTACCGCAATCATTCCGGACTGGTTATGACGTCGTATACATGGGTACAACTTGACGAGGTTCAAGACATCACACCTTTGCAAATAGCAATAGTGAATCAGGTTTGTAAACCAGGCCAACGCACAGCCTTGTTTCTCGGCGATGAACAACAAGCCATTTTCAGTTTCATAGGAGCGGGAGGAAGAGCTATGGATTCCATTAAACAACTGTGTGGAGGCAAGATTTTTTTCTTGCAAAAGAATTACCGGTCTTCGCAAGGATTGGTAGACCTTTGCAACGCACTTGCATATAATTGGTTAGGAATAGATTGTTCTTTGTTGCCACAAGCTGTATCTGCAAATTCAGGAAAGCCTATAGAGTTCTACTATGTAGAGCCCAGATACAATACCATAGTGGCCGCAGCAAGAGCACGGGAACTACTAAATGAGAGACCCGACAAGAGTGTAGCTATTCTGGTAAACACCAACCGTGAAGGCAACGAAATGGCCAACTATCTACGCAGCCGGAATTTTGATTTCATACATATTTCCAACAACGACATTTTTCATTGTGTAGATTTCAAAACCATATGGAGTCATCTTTATATTGCCGTCAATCCCGTAAACGCCACAGAATGGGCCAGAATACTATTCCAGACTAATTGTATCTCTACTCTCAGCAAAGCACGACAGATAATGTGGGAATACCGCAAGGCAGCTATTTCTGGAGACGACTTGATAAATATCGGCAGAAAAACTACAATCCAACGCTTTGTACAAGCTATGCACCAACAGCAACGACCTATTGTTGTTTTCGACACAGAGACCACAGGGCTTGATATTTTCAACGATGATATTATCCAAATTGCCGCTTATAAAATTTCTAACGGAGAGATTGTGCCCGGAAGCCATTTTGAAGTTTTTATAAGAACCGATAAAGAAATACCCCGTTTCTTAAGCAATGGCTTAGACAACCCGATGTATCGTCTTTATCATGAGACCGAAAAACTCAAACCGACTGAGGCATTCCGCCAGTTTTTGGAATACAGCGAAGGTTGCGTATTTGCAGGTCACAATTGTGAATTTGACATTCCTGTTTTGGCCTGTAACATTGCCAGAAATTCCATTGAATTAAAATTTGATGCCAATACAGAGTGCATTGACTCACTTACTGTCAGCAGACTTTTACTACCTCATCTTTGGTCTCATACTTTGGAAAATCTGATAAATTATCTGCACATAGATGGCTGCAACACCCACAACGCATCCGATGATGCCTTAGCCACCGCCAAGCTTCTCATCTCCCTATGTCCTTTAGCCGAAGAAAAGATACCATTTATCAATAATATTACCGCAAGCAAGGATTTTATTCGATTAGGCTCAAAAATCAATGAGAAGTATGGCGAGCTATACTTTCAAACGCGACAAGCACTCATTAATCCGGAAGCCGATATCTTGAATTCTTTGGCGGCAGAAATGATAAAGGCTCATGTTTATTTCAGCGAAAAACGGTTTATTAATATTATTCCGCACTTCAACTATATAATAGATCTTGTAGAAAAAGTTGTTGTCAATACTGCTGAAGAGCCTACATTCAGAGATCAAATCACAGCCCATCTCCATGATTTGCTCACTTTCAACGAATCAGATTTATTTGCAAACGACATAATAGAAGAAAAACTTTCTGTTATGACAATCCACAAGGCCAAAGGGATGGAAATGGACAATGTAATAGTATACAATGCTTCGGGCGGGTTCGGTTCACTCACAGAAAAAGCAAGAATATTATATGTGGCTTTTTCACGAGCCCGTTACCGACTTATTATAGGATGTTCTTCTGCACCAGGGCCTATTTTGGAATCCATATTCCCGAAATTAACGCCACTCACACAACAAGAAATCCAAGCATTAATACACATAGAAAACCAATACCGATAAAGGAGCTTAGCATCAATCCAAATTCTCACGCCGGATAAGTTCCCTATTGATTTCTCTCCGATCTTTGTCTATAAACCACCCCCATTTGTTGAAATATTTCACCAGATTGCTAACATGTACCCATAGCATCTTCATAGATTTATAAGATGCAGCATTGTGAGCATGGATAATTTCTACTTCTGGCAAAAACATGGTTGCATATTTTTTATGCATTCGTCGGGAAATATCAATGTCTTCAGGATACATGAAAAAACGCTCGTCAAAAAAACCTACGTCCAAGAGCGCCGAAACCCTGAAAAACATGAAACTTCCAGAAAGATAAGGGATATTCATACGATGGTCGTAGCCTGTTGCTCGGAGAGTAAATCTATCGTTATGCCGCTTTATCCATTTTGCCGGAAGAAAACGACGAGCAAACAAATCAAAAGGAGATGGCACTTTTTTACACACAGCCTGTAGACGCCCATCGGGATAAAACATCTTTGGAGACGATAATCCGACTTCTGCATGATTATCCATATATTCCGACATTACACTTATTACCGGCTTAAACCAATAGATATCGGAATTCAGCACCACATGATATTTAGATTTTCTCTCTGCGGCAAGTCTTATCGCCTGATTATGACCGCTGCCATATCCATCGTTGGCACTGGGTATATATATAACTTTATCATGTGATTTTAAGAATTCCTCTATCTTTCGGGAACTTGAATTGTCTACCACATAAATTACATCGACAGGTTCTGTAGCAAGACATTCCAAAACTTTTTCCAGTTCAGTCAATGATGTATTATATGTGACAATAGAAACAGTTATCATATCTCCAAATCAAGATTTTGCAATTAATCGCAATAATTCGCCAATCCATACGACAATAGAGGTGGAAAGGATAATAATAATCCAGTCATCCAGACGAATAGGAACAACATTAAAGAATTCACCCCCACAATTTACTATGAGGATTTGACCCAGAGCGATAACCAAGGCAATACACACGAAGCCTGAGCAGCCCTTAAAATGGAATGCAGACTTCCCTGTGGCAAAAGCACGGGCATTAAACATGTTCCAAAATTGCAAGAATACGAATATTGTGAAGAAGAGAGAGAGCTCATATGGCGACAGTCCTTTAAATTCTCCTACGGTAAGGCTTCCTATCTGCTGGAGTGAGGTCAAATCGGTATGTTCAAAATAATATAACAGAACTATTAAAACCGCAAAAAACAATAATCCGGTTCCTAAAATGAATTTCCACATTGAGGAATTGATTATAAAATCGCTTTGACTACGTGGTTTATCGTTCATTACTTTTTCCGATGGGGGCAACGATGCAAGTGCCATAGCAGCAAAAGTATCCATTATAAGATTCACCCAAAGCATCTGAGTTACCGTCAATGGCGACTGTAACCCCATAAAAGCCCCACATAGGACAATGAGGCAAGCCACAATGTTTACGGTGGTTTGAAAAAGGATAAAACGCTGTATGTTGCGGTAAAGTGAACGTCCCCACATAACGGCACGTCCTATAGACGCAAACGAATTATCTATGATGGTGATGTCCGACGCCTCTTTTGCAACAGACGTACCGTCTCCCATCGACAAGCCCACTTGAGCAGCTTTTAGGGCAGGTGCATCGTTGGTGCCGTCGCCTGTGACAGCCACGACTTCTCCAAGAGTCTGAAGAGCCTCCACGAGACGCTTCTTATCCATAGGACGAGCCCTTGCTATAATCTTTATATCGCGAACCCTTTGTAGCAGATCTTTATCATTTAACGCCTCAAATTCGGTTCCCGTAATAATATTATCTTGACTGTCTGTAGCGTCGTTCCAAAGATTTATTTGTCGTCCTATCTCTTTGGCAGTCCCCGGGGTATCGCCCGTAACTATCTTTACTGTTATACCGGCATTTCGTACTTCTTCTACTGCTGCAGGAACATCAGCTCTCACAGGATCGGAAATAGCCGCAATCCCTAAGAATACCAATCCACCAATAGATATGGTATTATCTACAATAACTTGCGAAGAATCCTCTATTTCTTTATATGCAAAGCCCAAAGTACGCATGGCCTGGTTCTGATAGTTGGCAAGAAGCAAATCTACCTGTTCTTTCGTTGTACCGCTTTTATCTTGACACATGCCGTAGACAATCTCGGGAGCTCCTTTCACGTAGAGCGTTTTCCGTCCATCACATTCTACAACACTCGCCATATACTTACGTTCGGTGCTGAAAGGAATTTCTTCCGCTACCTTGCACTTTTCCCTCAACGCAGAATAATCGACTCCTCGCTCAAGAAGCCATAACAACAATGCCCCTTCGGTTGGATTTCCTAAAACTGTCAATTTATCTTCAATCTTGTCGAGTTGTGCAGTAGAGTTTAGCGCAATACCTTCATATATTACATTGTCTGGGATATTGCCAAAGAAATCTGTTTTGTATACTTGCATCCTGTTTTGCGTAAGTGTACCGGTTTTATCTGTACAGATAACCGTAGTTGCGCCCATGGTTTCGCAAGCATGCATTTTCCTCACCAAGTTATTGGTTTTGAGCATCCTCCGCATAGAAAACGCCAACGACAGAGTAACAGCCATCGGCAGACCCTCCGGAACTGCCACTACTATAAGGGTTACCGCTATCATTATAGTCTGAAGGAAAAACGTAGTAAACGTAATCCAATCAAATTCTACACTTGTCAGAAACATGGCTATACGCCCTATAACAATTAGCGCAGCAATGCAATAGCTTGCGCGGCTAATCATCTTACCAAGACCTACCAACTGCCTGTCTAACGGTGTCTTAACACTATTATCTATCTGAGCGGCAGTAAAAACTTTACCGTTTTCTGTTCTGTCGCCTACTGCCGTAATTTCCATTACGCCGTGCCCTTCCATTACTTTGGTGCCTCGCATTAGGCGGTTGCTTGGATAGGTCGCATCTGAATCAAAAAGAGCCGGATCTGTGGTTTTGTGGCAAATAGGCTCGCCAGTCAAGCTTGATTCATCAACATTTATACTTACACCTTCAAGGAGTAATCCATCGGCAGGTATTTCGTCGCCAGTATTTATAAAAACAATATCGCCTACCACAACGTCACGACGAGGAACTTGTGCAACTTGACCGCTACGGATCACTTGTACCGGTTGGTCATCGTTTACCTGATTGAGAATTGCAAATTCCCTATCGGCTTTAACTTCAAGCCAGAAACCTATACCCGTTGCCAAAAGAATTGCCATGAGTATGCCTACCGGTTCGAAGAATACTGTGCCTCCAAGATGCAATCCAAAATATTCATAGAACGATATACCCAACGACGCAGCGCCGGCAACACAAAGAACCACAATAAGAGGATCTTTGAATTTACCTAAGAATCTTTTTAACAACGACTCTTTTGCAGCAGGAGTCAATACATTCGTGCCGTATTCTCTCCGGCGCGAATCTATTTCTTCACGGTCAAGTCCGTCATAATGCTTTGCATTGGACATATTATCAGTTTTTTATCATTTATCAGGATATATGATAACCTTCATTTTATATTTCACATGTTGCCGTAATATAGCCAAATCTTCGTTGCGGAGTCTCACACAACCACGGCTACTACGATAACCGACACTCTCCGGGAAACAAGTTCCATGGATTCCAATATGGTCACTCATAGGGCATTTGAGACGTATAAACCAGTCTCCGTATGCTCCCTTTCTTTTTCCGGCACCGTCACCGAAATCGTAATCCCATTTTCGAGAATCCTGTATCATCCATACCCAAAACGTTCCTTCTGGCGTTTTATTGTCTCCTTCTTTTGTTTTCTGTCCTTTATTAATTCCAACCGATACAGGGAAACTGCATATAGTATCGCACCCTTCAATGAGATCCAACCTGCACAAATCTTTGTGAATATGTATCACTTTCTCGGCTCTGCAAGGCAAGAAAAAAACAAACAGTACAGATATGAATAACAATATTTTTGCCATAATTACTTTAATATGAGTGATGTCTATTCTTGAGGTTCCTGTTTATTTTCCGATGCAAGAAAATTGAGATATTTAATTGCGGTTTCAAGAATAGTGTCTGTCTCGTAGTCATCATTTGTCACTGGATAATCCGGTGCAATGCCATATTCTGTCAATTTTTTTTCAGAATCAAATACTGGAGAACCAGAAAATCTCACAGACCAACCGTTAGGCAACTCCGACGAAAAAGGCATACCGGAACCTCCGCCTGTTGTAGCGCCAATAACGGTTACATATGGTAATTGTTTCATTATACTCACAAAATTATTGGCCGCGCTGAAAGTTGAACGATTGCTTAGTATCACTATAGGTTTTAGCCATCTCACATGCAGAAGATTTGGTTCATAGTGAAACGGATAAGGCTCGGAAAAATCATTATGCCCAGGGCCGGTCTTATGTTGGATATATCCTGCAAGAATCTTTTCGTTTATGAACCGTCCTACAAGTTTCTCCACATTTGTCAAATCCCCTCCTCCATTATCTCTAATATCTATTATAAGCCCATCAGAATCTTTCATGCTCAAAAAAGCATTATCAAGAAACGACTCTCCAAAACCAGCTGCAAACGATGAATAATAAATGTAGCCCACATTTTCTTCTTCCATAAGCTTTGCTATCATCCCACCGCTCGACAAATAATCAAACCCGAGGTATTTTTCTTGAATGAGCCTCAAATCAAAATCCTGAGGATAGTCGCTCCACCATTTACGGTAATAAGAGACATCAAACCACGATATCAGATTTGTATGGCCGTCTTTAAGTTCATCCAGCATAGCTGAGCAAACTTTAAAAAATTCTTTTTCATCGGCCTCGGGATCTATGAGCGAGCGATAACGTTTGCCGGTTTCAACCCAATCTATATCTTTATACTCCAAAAAACAATAATGCTCATCTATGATTGTCCACAAGGCATCAAAATTCCCATAATAATCATTATTCCAATTATCGACACTATGACAACCACCAAATACGGCACTCAATATAATGCCGACTATAAAACCTAATATCCCTTGAATCTTTTTCATTTGGTCAATAAAGGGCTCTGATAATCTTTGCTTTGGATAAATCGCGTTTTTTTGTTCCAAACGACAACCACTCTGTAGTAAAACCGACTATTGCCATGTGGCTGATGTCGCGTGTAACAATATTGTTGACCTTTGAAGAGAACACACGAAGCCGATAGCCCAATCTAACAGTCAAGCCAGAGAATCTGAAATCGGCAGCAAGATAGTTGTTCAACCGTGAAAAATTCCCTGGCCATGCCCAATGTACAAGCCCGGAATGATTTCCCAGGAATATTTCATAGTACAATTCATCGTACTGCTGAGAGAAAAATATGCCCGTCAACGGATACTCAATCCTATATTGTAGACATATGGGTACTTGCTTGAAAGAGGTATTATAGATAAGTCCGCCTATGGCGTTAATAGTCCATGCGGATTTGGCTGCAACCGGATTGTTACTATTACTGCTATTATAATATGCCCCGGCTTCAATACCGCTGCTGCCGCCAACAAAGACTTTAAGCCCTTGCGACAGACTAAACCTTCGCTGCATCCCCCAATTTACATCTATCATAGCTTGCCATCTTGTGGCACTCCTCACAGGATTCTTGGTCGCTCCAAAACTCAAACGCCCAATCAATTGCTGTACCCAATGCTCCGGATCATATTTCATTGCCTGCATACGATCATAACCTAAAGCCATATGCCATCCACTATAATGCAAAGGACTAAGGTATGTGTCTACAACATGAGAACTACCGGCTTCTATCGTATAAGCCGACAGCACAGGCCTTATCGGGGCAACATCGTTTTGAGCCATCGAGACGCCTGTTGCCAATATCAACATTATGCCAGCTAAAATATCTTTCATCAGAACAATCGTTGCTGACCGTTTAAGCTGTCATTAATTTCATCCTCGCTCAAAGACACCGGATTTTCCATAGAATCTTCAACTACAGCGTTTTCTTGCGACAGTTCAGAATCCTCTTCCGCCAAGCCCACGGATTCCGCATCTTCATCTGGACTGATTTCTTCTATGGCATCAAGCTCTAATGTCGTAAGCCTCTTACCTCTTGCTTTCAACGACTTAACTCCTATATACTCCACTGCATCAATATCCGTGGAGACCTTAGAAACATCAGCAAAAACAAGACGGAATACAGGAGATTTCTTACTTGTAAGGAACAAGAGTTTGGATTTTTCATTTTCTCCTATAAAACGTTGATGCTTAGACGATGATTCAAATTCAAAGCGCTTTATGTATGGGAAGCCTTGGTCGGCATCATCAACTATAGCCGTCCACACAGTACCTGCCGCAAATTTTTCTATCCTCAACACCTCCGACGCATCTTCATAGTGGTTGGCAATATCAAAACCGGTAGTATAATACTCGCCATTTTTAAGAACAACCAATATCTGGTCGTTTCCATGGAACTCTCCCAACAATTCGCCTCTGCCATCATAGTTAATGCGCATGACATCGAAATCAAACCAAACTTGCCGTCCACCGAGAGTAGATGCCCCACGTTCTTTAAGGGAAAAACGCTGAACTTCGTTCTTTGTAACAAGATTTCCCAATGCACCACGCCCTTTAATGGCAAGTTTAGCAAAATCAACATCAAATGTCAACGTTTTTAGCCTGTTTTTAGGCTTAAGGGTTACCTTTACAATTTCGGCCTCTCCATTTGGATTTGCTGTAAACCAACATATACGTGTACCAGAAGCCCCAGGAGTAAGGTTATAGTCATTATCGCGAGACACACCGGTAATGTGAAAACGTTTCATATAGTACGCACCGGCTCGGCCATTCTGATAAATCATATTATAAGTCATACGGTCGTCTTTGCGGTTGAAGACATTTACATATAATACATCTTTATCCACAAAAATCTTTTCCTGGACTTTAGTCACCTTATATCTACCGTCGCGATAAATGATTATAATGTCGTCAAACAACGAACAATTACATATAAACTCATCTTTCTTCAGCGAAGTTCCCACAAAACCTTCTTTTCTGTTTATATACAATTTCTCATTGGCTTCAGCTACCGCTGCGGCTTGTATATTGTCGAAACCTCTTATCGCTGTCTTACGAGGATAATGTTGCCCATATTTCCCCTTGAGATACTCATACCAATCTACGGTAACATCATCGATATGCTCAAGTTTATCAAGCGTTTCCGAAATCTTACCTCGCAGTTGATCTATTGCCGCATTTGCCTCATCGGAATTAAAACGGAGTATCCTCTTCATTTTTAAGCAATCGGAGAATATCATCTCGCTGGACCTCTCGGGTCAGCAAAGACTTATATGGGTCAAGACGCCTGTCTATATGCATTATTGCATCTTCAAGAACTACAGCCTCCTCATATTCACGGTCTTTGTATATGCGCTCTTCTATAAAAATCTTTTCAAGCGAAGCATAAAGCAGCTGCTCTCTATATTCACCTAAAGAAACTTGAAGCTCCGCCTCTATGATGCGACGCGTAGTATCAACGCTGTGCCGCAACACATCGCTCACACCAAGAAAACATGGCTTGTTGTCATGAATCACACAGCAATTAGGCGAGATATTAACTTCGCAATCAGTAAAAGCATACAAGGCATCTATAGTCTTATCGGAACTTGTACCTGGTTGCAAGTGAACAAGAATACTGGCCTCGGCTGCTGTATTATTTTCTACTTTACGAATCTTTATCTGTCCTCGCTCAAATGCTTTGAGAATACTTTCAATAAGGCTCTCAGCTGTTTTACCAAAAGGCAATTCTGTGATATTAAGGGTCTTGTTGTCTAATTTCTCTATTTTTGCGCGAACTTTAACAGCCCCTCCACGCTTGCCATCGTTATAGCGGCCAACATCAATAAGCCCTCCTGTCATGAAATCCGGGTATAACTCGAAATCATGTCCTCTCACATAGGCTATGGAAGCATCTATTATCTCGTTAAAATTATGAGGAAGAATCTTCGACGACAAACCCACTGCGATACCTTCAGCCCCTTGAGCCAACAACAGAGGATACTTAGCAGGAAGAGTCACAGGCTCACGCTTACGCCCATCGTAGCTCACTGTCCACTCCGTCACCTTAGGATTATACAGCACGTCCAACGCAAATAGGCTCAGACGCGCCTCTATATATCGGGCTGCAGCAGCTGGAGCTCCCGTTAGTATATTGCCCCAATTTCCTTGAGTCTCTACCAAAAGTTCTTTTTGCCCCAACTGCACCAAAGCATCCTTAATAGAAGCATCGCCATGGGGATGATACTGCATGGTTGTACCGACTATATTGGCAACCTTGTTGAGCCTGCCATCATCTATAGTCTTCATGGCATGCAATATACGACGTTGAACCGGCTTAAGGCCATCGTCGATATGAGGAACAGCTCGCTCCAAAATCACATACGACGCATATTCCAGAAACCATGTCTGAAACATTCCGCGCAGATTGTGGCGTATCAATTCCGAGGAATCGGAATAGGGCTTAATTGGAGTTTGAGGTTGTTGGATTTCCTCGTAGATATCTTCTGGTTCGTCGCTCATCAAGGTAAGAATTTAAGTAACTCTCTATTTGGCAATTTTTCACAAAGATAACGATTTTTTTTCAAAAAGACATGTCCAAATCCAAAAATCAAGTCGTTTGCATCCTTTTTAGTTATCTAAATCCCCAATCATATTATTCATTTGCACAATTCCTTATTTATACCTATCTTTGCAAATATTTTAAATCTTTTCAAATAAGAATCTACATCATAAAATGAAAATTTCTTTACGGATAGCAGTGGCTGCTATATTCGCAATCTTTACTATTTTCCTGCCAATAAAACTTTATTCACAATCAGATGCCAACCTCTCTGGGCATGTGGTAGACATCGAAACAGGAGAACATCTCCCCTATTTTGTCATCAAACTCCTTGGGACATCTATAGTAACAATGACCGATGCTTCAGGACACTACTCACTCACAAACCTAAAACCAGGAAACTACACCGTAGAAGCATCATCTGTAGGGTTCACAACAAAAACACTCAAAACAAAAGTTGAGCCTCATAGCAACACAGAGCTAAATTTTATAGTTGAACCAGACGCTTTGATGTTGGATCAGGTTGTAGTTACCGGCAGCAAAACAGAATTGAAACGGCGAAACAGCCCGGCTCTCGTAAGCATTGTTAACGATAAAATTTTCGGTCTCGTAAATGCAAGTTCATTGGCCGACGGACTTAATTTCCAACCTGGTGTACGAGTGGAAAACGACTGTCAGAACTGCGGCTTCACACAAGTGAGAATCAACGGTCTCGACGGGCATTACTCGCAGATCTTAATGAATTCAAGACCCATTTTTTCCGCTCTCGCAGGTGTATATGGTCTTGAGCACATACCCGCCAATATTATAGACCGAGTAGAAGTTATGAGAGGCGGTGGCTCAGCACTATTCGGGTCTTCTGCTATTGGCGGCACAATAAACATCATCACAAAAGAACCGCTGACAAATTATGCAGAAGTCGCCCACAGTTTAGTTTCTCAAGGGATAACCGGTTCTTTGGATAACAACACAACACTAAACGCATCCGTAGTAGGAGAAAACAACCGGATGGGCATTACTATTTATGGACAAAACAGAAACCGAGACGGATATGACCACGACAACGACGGATATACTGAAATTGCACAAATCAAAACCCAAACAATCGGTACTCGCGCATATCTAAAAACAACCGACGAAACAAAACTTTCTGTTGAATACAACGCCACCCACGAATACCGCCGTGGAGGAGACAACCTTGATCTCCCCCCCCACGAAGCTATGGTGGCAGAACAAGCAGAGCACAATATAAATTCTGGACAAGCGACCTTTGACCTATACAACAAAAGCCGGTCTTCCCATCTAAATATCTTCGCGGCTGCAATGTCCACACATCGCAAAAGCTACTACGGATCTGAAAAAGACCCCGACGCCTATGGTAAAACTACCGACCTCACAGCTACAGCCGGTGCACAATTCACACACAATTTCGAGAAACTTTGGTTCATGCCAGCAGAAATGATAGGAGGTCTTGAATACGTCTACAACCGCCTCCACGACATTTCAATAGGCTACGACCACGACGTCCTGCAGAAAGTAAACACCTACAGCGCATATTTCCAAAACGAATGGCGCGACGACCGGTGGGGCTTCCTCATAGGAGCACGACTCGATAAAAACTCCCTCATCAAAAACCCTATCGTATCTCCGCGACTCAACATACGCTTCAACCCATCCGACAAGTTCAACTTCAGAGTTTCATACTCCACCGGATTCCGCTCACCTCAAGCCTACGATGAAGATTTCCACGTCGCTGTAGTAGGGGGAGAACGAGTTGTAACAATTCTTAACCCAAAACTAAAACAAGAAAGCAGCCACAGTGTAAGTGCATCTGCAGATATATATCAACGATTCGGAAATATAAACACAAATCTCACTATAGAAGGATTCTTCACTACATTAAACGACGTTTTCGCACTCCGCAAACTCAATCAACCCGATCAAGACGGAAACACAGTTTTAGAGCGCTACAACGGCTCTGGCGCCACTGTAGCAGGTATAAATGCCGAACTACGCGTATATTTCCCAAAATGGCAAATACAAGCCGGTATAACATGGCAAAACAGCCGCTACAAGAAGCCAGAAGAATGGAGCGAAAATCCCGACGTACCAGCCGTAAAAAAAATGTTTAGAACCCCAGACCTATACGGATTTTTCACCGCAACATACGATATAACACGTAAACTCAAAATTGCCGCTACTGGAACCTATACAGGATCAATGCTCGTTCAGCATATGGAAGGATCTGGAACTCCGAAAGATATTGCTGTTACAACCCCAAGATTCTTTGATGCAAACCTCAAAATTTCATACGAATTAAAAATTATGAGAACTGCTTGCCTTGAACTTAATGCCGGCATAGCTAACATATTCAACGCATATCAAAAAGATTTTGACCAAGGTTATCTCAGAGACTCCGGCTACATCTACGGTCCCACAACCCCTCGTTCACTCACAGCAGGATTCAAATTCCATATCTAAAATATCTGTTCAATAATATTACTGTACTCTCAAATTTATTTTATGTCTTGGTGTTACCTTTGTGGTGACATCAAGACTTTTTTTAACCTAAAGCAAAATAAAAACCGAGCTCATACCTGTAAAATGATGCAATTATGTCGGATAACATATTTTATTCTACATCAGACAACAGGGCTATTTGGTGAAAAAATAGTAACTTTGTAACCGAAATTAATAACTCAATTTCTGCCAATGAAATAAAATAGATAATCCGACATATTAAAGAAGTGTTTGCTTCTTACTTGTAGCTTTCATAAATCGCCAAAACTCTTGAAATTTACCTACAAAGTAATAAGTAGATGCTTGCACCATACAGGTGTGGGCTTCTCTTGTTTGTAGGTATAGGCGTTTGGCGATGCCTTGAAAGCTAGACAAGATGGCCTACACCTTTTTTATGTCCTAACCCTAGGAATACGAACATGGAAATAAGCGACATAATTATACTGATTATAATAGCACCCATTATAATATGCTTTATTATCGTTGGTTTTGCTCCATTATTAGGTATAGGTGTATTTGTCTTAAACTTAATTGTTGATGAATATCACAAACTTACCTATAGCGAAACCTCAATAAGCGATAAGGTATTCTATGTTTTGCGTATGATAGGATTATGTTATCTTGCTTACGTTCTTGTGTCATATATAATAACCCTATTCTCTGATTAAACAATGAATATCTCCAAAATTTTATCAAAAATACATGAGCTTCTTTTACCTAAAGCATATAAGCTTTGTTTAGCACGTGACTTATACCTGCTATCTTTAAGCAATGGTAAGGAAACGGCGCACCGCACAGGACTACTTGCTGTGTTTTGTGCTAAAGAGAACATCCCTCAATCTATGCTGAGAGAGGTGGTAAATAATCCTCTTGCCATAATAGATTGTTACCCTCAATCAGCACAGGCAAAAGAGAAATATATCTATCTTCTTTCTTCCATGTTGCTTGTTGAGGGAAGCGTTTCCGAGAATGCGTTGGTTCACTATAAGTATCCGATGTACAAACTTGGTCTTGATGATGTAGATATGGTCAAAGTCATAGTTGCCTTAGGACAAACTAATCCTAAATTCCAATCTGCCGCTATCTCCTACGTGGCAAATGTAGATATGGAAACTCTAACAGAACTAGGAAAACGTTCAAACAACAATCGTAAATGAAAATACCAATCATACATTCCCTAAACAAAGTCGGTCTGCCTTTGGTAGTTACCACGAGCCGACCACATCCATGCTTCCTTGTAGATACAGGGTCTAGTCACAACGTGCTGTTCTCATACGTCTTGACTGCATCTGAGCTTACCTATACTACTATAGATATAATCTCATTCTATCATGGGTATTAACGGTACACCTACCGTGGTAAATCAATTAGAAACCACTCTTTCGTTTGATGAAAAAGATGTATCAACAACATTCTCTGTCCTAGATACGACCAATGCCATATCTCAAATTCAACAAGAGAGCGGTATTCAGATACATGGCATACTAGGAATTCCATTCTTGACACAGAACGAGTGGATTTTGGATTTTAAAAACTTGACGATTACAAAATAACACTATATGATACGAATTATAACTTACATACTAATCTGTATGTTTTTCGGTTGGCTACTTTGTGATATTGAGCCATCAAAGGAATACTCATGGTATTCAGGAATATGGCATGGCTTATTCTTTATCCCAAATTGGATTAGACATTGGTTTGGAGATGCTTTGTATAAGGCAGAGGACTATACTACGGCCTACAATATCTTCTGGTGGATATTTACAATACTATCTACTATAAGCTTCTTGTTTGGCGGTGTCAGCAAGCCTGAAAATAGATATTAACACATAGATACTTAACTTTCAAAAGATTAATTCAAAATGACAATCGTTTATATTTTAGCAGGCATCGTACTCCTTGGTGTTATCATCTTCCGCATGGGCGGTAAAGAGTTAGACAGGCGTTTGTCCGCTGTCGGCGGCTTACGAAAGATGTATGCACCATTAATAGATGTGCTGCTTTCAAAGCCACGGACTGTACTTATTAAAAACACCCCGTCTAGACTGGTTATCACAGGCCAATTGGATAGAGGTTCCTACTTATGGCAGATTAACACCCTTGATGGTAAGAAAACAACAATAAGACTTACGGTAAGAGAGAATAATAGGATTGTGGAAAGAAAGGATTTTGATTTCCCTATATCCTTACAATGGCAATCGGAAGAGATTCTACCAGTACTTAAACAACGAATAGAACATAAAAACATACTTGAATGAACAACGTAAAACGATGATGTCGTGCAATATAAAAAAGCAAGAAAGGGCATGAACATCAACATTCTAGAGGAAATACAGCAATTTGAGCGTAATGGGTATATGGAAATCTCAGATGCGTTAAGATTGTTGCATCGGAATATTCAGCATAAAAAGTGGTATCAAATTTCAGAGAAGAATATTGGATTTATCAACATGAGTGGTATATCGCTCTATATTAAATACGGCAATATTCTAGCTCGAATCTCTATTGAAGATACTTTGAAAGAATCAGTTGCACATGATTTCTCTGAAAGAATAATAGCACTAAAGCTCAAAATTACAGAAGCTTTTGGATTATCTCCATTTCCGTTGACCTGCTTGACAAGACTATTATCAGAGATTAAGAAAGTGTTTCCTCTATCATTAACAGTTGATAAGTCAAATTGCATTATAGTCCCTGTAACTACAGACAATTGTCCAAGCTCGTTCATAGAACTATGCGATACTGTTTTCAAGATGAAAGCAAAATCAAATAATGATGTAAAGAAATTTCTATGTTCAACATCATTAATAGAGCATGATAAAATTCAGAACTATTATGAAAACCCAAACGAAACAGCTTCTATATGGCCTGACCCATTTTGATTGTGATAGAGATATACTCACAAGCACCTGGAAAAATGATAATCCAGACAAAGCAGAAAAGTATAATGAAATGGGTATTATGTTCCGCAACAAAGATGATAATACCGATTTGTCCATAATATATTTTGAGGAAGCTGTAGATTATGGAAACATTTACGCTATGATTAATGGTTTCTGCGTACTATGGAATGCCGGATTCTATCTTTATTCATATTCGTGGCTTAAAAAGATGAATGCAAGGCCAGTCAAGAATGTCAAATGCCTTTGGAACCAAGCAATGCTTCTCTTTTACGGTTCGGATATTGAGCAGAATCCAATTAAGCAAAACAAGAAAGAAGCTACTGGAATCTTGGAATACATAGTAGGCCACTATTATGATTTCTTATATAACAAGAGCCGAGAGATTGTACAAAAAGCATATATCTTTCTATTGAAACATAGACTTCATAAGATAGGCGATTCAGTATTTTATGCTTATGAATTGTGGAAAGATACAACTATAGAACGGAGTGAAAATTATGCAGCCATCGGACATAATCTGCTTTTAGCAACGCACGAATATCATTGTTTTTCTTACGATTTAGGTAGTTTTGTAGGTGACGAATTTATGAATTCCAAAGTATTCCATTGCTTAGATGAACTATATGTTGTGGATAATTGGAATTTAGGTTTTGTTATCGGTGACATGAGAGGTATTTTTCTTTTCAAAGAATCTGCCACAAAGTCCAAATCATTAGAAAAATATTTAAACGGAACATGTACTCGTAGAGCCGCTTGGCAAGCATATCTTCTATATTCATGGTACAAGTGCCTGCCCTTGGAAGACCATGACAACTATGACGCTTGCCGACCGATATTCAAAGCCGATGACTTATCTCTATGGGGCTTTTATACATTTATGCCCGATAAGGATTATGACGCCGTGACAGCAGATATGAAAGCCATATTTACAGATGAAATGCTGATGCCAACAGTAGAATGTATTGGCACCAATAATAATCAGTTTAGTATAACGTGTGTATGGTGGAATGATTGGCGAGGATTATTCAAAGAAAAAGCGATAGTAGAGTTTGACAAAAACAACCGTCCAACAATGAAAGTCCTATATTCCGAAACTCTCTATCCATACGAATGTCCTGTTGATTTATAACACCTCCCAGTTATAACCTACAAATAATCCGCGCAGATAACGTCTGTTGCATTTATATTCATAATAATTACTGCCCGCTCATTTATTTTAGAAGATACTAAAAGCTAAACTTCATTAGCCAGCTAATTTCAAAACTGCACACAAAAATCAGAATCTTTGTGATGAATAACTTGAATCTTGAAAGCATCTATTGTAACGCCCACACTACAACGTAGAATGGAAAACCTTATCCAGAATAATTATTGTATCCCACAGTGATGGCCAATCGGCCATCACTCCGGTTGGTCACATCATACCCTTTTGACCACTGGAGGCGGGAGATTCCCGGTCACAAGGGCACAAAAAAAGGCCCGGGCATCTGGTCGGATGTCCGGGCC
>CAJTUG010000025.1:0-14490 GCA_910579605.1 uncultured Muribaculaceae bacterium
ACGCAAATTTGAAAAAACCGGCATCGTAAAAGAACTCCGCAGCCGTCAGGCTTTCCAAAAGCCTTCTGTTACTAACCGCAAAAAAATGATGAAAGCGGTTTACGTTCAGAAACTTCGTTCTGTAGAAGATTAATCTGCCGCTCGCATACGATTGCATCATTCAAGCGTATACGGAGTTGCCCACTGATTGGCAACTCCGTTTTTTGTTTTATTAAAAAGAGTTGAAAAACATAAAGTGACACATTTTTATTTGCGTATTTAAAAATATGTTAGTAAATTCGCTGCAAGCACAGGCAAAGCCCACGTTTCCTTTGCCACGGTACACAAAATGAAATATGCAGATTTCTATGAATATTTGAGAAGTGAGGCAACCCGTTCGCCCCACACCGTGGCAAGCTATGCATCGGATTTAGAGCAATTCAGAGCCTTTTTCAAGGAAGATTTAGGGCACTGCGACGACAGCCCTGAAAACATCACCCTTGCCGACATGCGCCTATGGGTTTCATCTCTATCGTCCAAAGGAATAGCCAGAAGCAGCATAGCACGAAAAGTTCAAAGCCTGCGTTCGTTTTTTGCATACCTTGAACGCTATCACGGATTGCGACAGAATCCTGCCAGGCTTCTACATGCCCCCCGCATACCCAAAGTGCTTCCCGACTACCTGCGGCCAGAGGAGTCTGCAAATATTATAAACGGCATGATAGCCACTAAAAATAAGGAAGATTTCACAGAAGTGCGCAATGCTTTGATTATAAACATGCTATACTCAACAGGTATACGTGCCGCTGAAATCATAGGCCTAAAAGATTTGAATGTAGACACCAATAGATGCGAACTAAAAGTACTTGGAAAGCGTAATAAAGAAAGAATAATACCTTTTGGAACAGAACTCCAAGATATGATAAGCGAATATCGCCAAATACGCCAGAAAGAAACCGGGGGGACAGAATATTTCTTTGTACGTCCCGATGGCCGCCCTATCTATTACGGCCTCCTATGGCGTTTGGTACACTCTGTACTTACAGATGCATCTGTTGCCGCAGTGAAACGTTCGCCACATGCCTTGAGGCACTCTTTTGCAACCGACCTGCTCAACAACGGAGCGGAGCTGACTGCCGTGAAAGACCTATTGGGGCATTCATCCCTTGCCACAACTCAGAGATATACTCATCTTACATATCGAGAGCTTCAACAAAATTACAAACTCGCACATCCCCGTGCACAAAAAACAAAGTAATTACCATGGATGTAAGAATTCAAGCAATCCACTTTGAGGTTTCAGACCGCCTTGTGGAATTCATCAACAAAAAAGCCGACCGCCTCACCCGCCGCTTCCCGGCTATAACCGCTATCGATGTAACTCTTAAAGTAGTAAAACCCGAAACTGCAATGAACAAGGAAGTAGTAGTTAAACTCACCGCTCCTCATGCAGAATTGCCGGTGGCAACCAAAACCGCCGACACTTTTGAGGAAGCCTACGACCTTGCACTTGAAGCACTCGAACGCCAACTTGAAAAAATAAAAGACAAAAAATAAAAAACGAAATACCCGGAAGATAAACCATTTACCCGGGAACATAGACACGAAATGAAATTTAAACATACTCTTACTGTTGCCGCAGCCTTGGCTGCGGCAATCTGTGCATCGGCAGAACCTTTTAAGGTTATAGCACCTTTAAGCCCCGATGACGATGGTGCGATGGCTCGCCTTGTAAACTACGACACCGGCGCTACCATAGACAGCGTTTTGGTAAGCGACCAAGCAGCGGTATTCACAGGTGAAATAGACGAGCCTGTTTTGGCTCGTGTAGCTATAGAAGGCAGCCGCCAACCTGTTTTCATACTTGAATCTGGTACAATATCTTTTAAACGAGATGGTTCTGGAGCTTTCGGCACTATGCTCAACGACGAGCTTAGAAAAATAGGCGACAGCCTCGGAGAAATTACAGTTCAATACAGACAAGCTCAAACCGAAGCTCAAGCAGCAGCTGCCTATACCAAATATATGGCAACTTTAGACAGCGCGACAAAGGCTAATGCCGATAATGCTTTGGGATATTTCCTTTTCCTAAACGGAGATGCCTCCCAGATGAAAGCTGCCGAACTTGAAGCTCTTTTGGCTGCAAACCCATCTTTTGGGAAATATGAACGTGCAAAAAAAATCCTTGCAATGGCCAAAACACGAGAGGCAACACAGGAAGGTGGCAAATTTATAGATTTCGAGGTAACATACGACGGCAAAACATCGAAGCTAAGTGATCATGTTGGCAAAGGGCACTATACTTTGGTAGATTTCTGGGCAAGCTGGTGCAACCCTTGCATCCGTCAGACAGTGGTGCTCAAAGACATATACAACAAATATAAAGATAAAGGGCTTGAGGTGCTCGGAGTTGCTGTTTGGGATAAGCCAGAAGACACAAAACGGGCTATAAAAGAACACGATCTCCCATGGGAATGCATCATTGATGCACAAACGATTCCCACTGATCTTTATGGTATTTCGGGCATTCCTTGTATTATCCTTTTCGGGCCAGACGGCACAATCCTCAGCAGAGACAAACAAGACGATGCCCTCCGTGCCGATGTAGACAAATATCTCTCAGAGAAAAAATAATCGATGAAACTATTCCGAAATATCTGTTTCGCCGCCTTGTTGTTGGCGTCCATATTCACCGTCCATGCAGAAGGCTACCTTGGCCTGGACGGTGAAGAATCTACATCTATAGGCATATATATAAAAGATTTGAAGACCGGTGAGGTATTAGTTGACCACAACTCTCAACTGGCACTCACACCGGCTTCGGTTATGAAAGCCATTACAACGGCAACGGCTCTTTCAATCAATGGTGCCGATGCACGTTTCACCACTCCGGTATCACTCAGAGGTTCTAAAGGGCAGGCAGGCACATGGAACGGAGATTTAGTCATTCACTCATGTGGTGATCCGACTATTGAAAGCGAAAATTTCAAGTCCTACAGAGGATTCTGCGACTCTATCGTGGCCGGAATAAAAAGATTGGGAATAAAAACGATATCAGGGAATATTAAGGTTGAGCAACGTCTCAAAGATTCTGGTCCTATCTTGCAGTGGGAATGCGAAGATATACCCTGGCCTTACGGCGCGGGGCTTTACGGTTTTAATTGGCGAGATAACACTGTGACGGTTTATCCGGTGAAAGGGACTTGTAAACCAGCAGCTCCAGGATTTGAAATCCAACTAATAAAAACAAACTCAGGAAACGACCTTGTGAGAGGTTTAGGCTCAAACCAACTTAAAGTATACGCCAGGTCACCAAAACCAGATTGGGCGTTGAAGGCAACTGTTCCCGACCCGTCGGCAGTATTCGTAAATGAATTACAGGCAAAGCTTCGCACAGCCGGAGTAGAATTGGGCAAACGCAAAAACACTCAGACAGCGTCTACCGAACAAACGATATACAAGCACCGTTCGGCACCTTACGGAGAAATAATGCGCAGCCTTATGGTGAGAAGCGATAATCTTTTTGCCGAAGGGATGCTAAGAAGCATTGCCCCCGACGGCACAAGGAAATCGGCGCTCCAACGCCAAAAAGAAATCTGGGCTACCCGCGGTGTAAACCCCAGATATACCATAATTAACGATGGGTCGGGCCTTACTCGTGCCAACAGGCTTTCTGCCCGATTTATCGGAGATGTTTTAGAATGGATGGCTCAATCTCCAATGGCAGATACATATACCTCTTTTTTCCCGAAAGCAGGCAAAGAAGGCACAATGCGTGGTTTTCTATCTAAATCTCCTCTGTCTGGAAAAATCGCATTGAAAACAGGTAGTGTAAGTTCTGTTCAATGCTACGCCGGATACAAACTTGACGACAATGGTAAGGCCAGTCATGTTGTTGTCATTTTGGTGAACGGCTTCTTTTGCAAGCGCCCTCAAGTTCGTGAAGGGGCAGAGAATCTCCTCACAGAAATCTTCAAGTAAAACCAACACTTTTTTCAAAAATGGATATTCAGGCTATTATCCGCTTAGGGATAGAAATAGAAGGTCTTTTGCGTACTATGCAAGAACGCCCGACGGACAACATAAAAGCAATGGTGGCTGAAAAATATATGGCCTACTGCAACTTGATGAACCAACTTGTCCTTCCCAATGAGCATGCGGATGAAATTAAAGACCAAGAAGCCGAGACAGCAGAAATAGAAGACGAAACAGCGGCCGCTACACAAGCGATAGAAAAAGGCCAAGAAAAACAGGAAATAACCATTGCGCATGAAATCGAAGAAGCAAATGATTTTATTGCAAATCCGTTATCTGGAGGAATAAACGACAAGCTTCTCAAGGCATTTACATTGAACGACAAATTCCGGTTTCGCCGAGAACTTTTTGGAGGTAACGATGAAGATTTTTCCGACACTTTGGAACTATTATCAAAAATGCCATCGTATGACGATGCATGCGATTACCTCTATAACGACATGATGTGGGACAGCAGCAATCCTATTGTTGAAGATTTCATGGCGATCTTATCCCAAAATATGCCTTCATAATTATGGCCGGTAAACTCTATATAGTTCCAACACCTGTAGGCAACTTAGCCGACATGGCTCCCAGAGCTGTAGAAACGCTCAAGAATGCCGACTTAATATTGGCAGAAGACACCCGGACTTCGGGCATTCTAATGAAGCATTTCGGCATTGCGACGCCAATGGCTTCGCACCATAAATTCAATGAGCACAATGATTTGTCTCCGATTTTAGATAGAATAGCATCGGGACAGACGGTAGCACTTGTTTCCGATGCCGGGACTCCCGGAATCTCCGACCCTGGATTCATGCTTTCTCGCGAGTGCCGCCGAAGGAATCTACCTGTTGAAACTCTTCCAGGTCCAACAGCCTTCGTCCCGGCTCTTGTAAATTCCGGTTTGCCTTGTGACAGATTTTTCTTTGAAGGTTTCCTGCCACAGAAAAAAGGACGAGCTACCCGATTGGAATTTTTGGCAAGCTTACCTGTTTCTTTCATAGTCTATGAATCGCCTCTACGTCTATCTAAAACTTTGCGTAATCTCGCAGATGCATGCGGCAAGGAACGTAATGCATCCGTGAGCCGCGAAATATCCAAAATCCATGATACGACCCATCGCGGAACTCTTATTGAGTTGGCAGAATATTTCGAAGCGAACCAAGCAAAAGGAGAAATTGTTATAGTTATAGGTCCTGATGACAAGCCCGTCGACAAAACTCACAAAAATAAATATCGTCAAGACGGACCGCAGAATTAAACGTTTACCAACTATTAAAATTCATATTATGAGAAAAGCTTTTATTATCTGTCTTGTTGCTGCAATGGCATTCTCATCTTGCCAAAACAAACAGAAAGAAGAAGAATTGCGTCAAGCCCAGGCCATGGCAGAAGCTTCACGAGAAGAACTCGCCGACGCAGTTGCCGACAGAGACCAACTCCTCAACTTGGTTAATGGCATAACCGAAGACATGCAGCAAATAAAAAGTTTGGAAAATATCCTTACAGTAAGCAATAGCAGCGGGGAAACTCCTCAACAACGCAACCAGATACGTCAAGATATTGCTGCAATTCAACAAACTCTTCAAGAACGCCGCCAAAAGCTTGAGGAACTGGAGAAAAAGCTTGCCAACTCAAATCTTTCTAATTCAAGCCTCCAGAAAACAATTACCTCTCTTAGAGCACAGATCGACTCTCAAACAGAAGAAATTGCGTCGCTTAAATCAAACCTCGACCAAGCAAAAGCTCAAATAGGGACTCTCGACGCAGCTGTTGATTCTCTAAATACAACGGTAAATACTGTCGTAGCAGAAAGAGATTCCACCGATGCAGCCAACGCACAACTTGCCAATGAGCTTAACACTTGCTATTATGCCATAGGCAATAAAGGGGAACTCAAAGAAAACAAAATCATAGAAACAGGTTTTCTGAGAAAGACTAAAATCATGAAGAGTGATTTCAACGAAAAGTTCTTTACAGTTGCCGACAAAAGAACCCTCACAAGCCTTGACCTAAATTCCGATAAAGCCGAAATATTGACAAACCAACCAGCCGACTCCTACCGTATAATTGAAGCAAACGGCCATAAGGTTCTTCAAATCACGAATCCGGCACAATTCTGGAGTCTTACCAACTATCTTGTCATAAAAATAGATTAAGACACAACTATTACAATATAAGTTTTTAAGAGAGAAGCTGCGATATTGCGGCTTCTCTTTTTTGTTTTTTTATGAAAACATTGAACTTAAAAACTGCGTTTATATACCAAAACAATAAAAATAAGCACCTCTCTAATAACCAAAATTATACAAATATATGGAACGGAAAGTATCATATAATGATGTCAAGAAAACTGTAGAAAACGCTTTCGAGCAGTTCAAAAGCTTACACGACGGGATTGTAGATTCCCGTTTGACACAAGCAAAAGGAGGAGGCTTTGGTATAAGCATAGCTCTCATTGACGGAAGGACCATCAATGTTGGCGATACGCAAACGCTTTTCCCTATTGGCAGCCTTGCAAAAATACCAATGTCGGTTGTGCTCTTATCTCAGAACACACCTCAGGAACTTACAAAGAAGAGCGGCCGTGGATGCTGCAAATGTAAGGATCGCTCATCGCGACCGGAAATCCCGTTCAGCCCTCACGGAGTAAGGGCTGTGAGCGCCATCGTTCCACAAGGAGATGCCGACGGTAAATATGAGATTATAGTAAATAAACTCATAGATATGGCTGGTAGCGAACCGGTACTTGACGACCAACTATTCAAAGCGTTTTGCCAAGAGGCAGACAACAGCAATTCCGTAAAAGCTTTTACGGAATCTGGTTACGAGCTATATGACGATCCTGCCATTTCCATCGAGGTCTTCAACAAGCTCCGTGCATTGCAACTTTGCTCTGAGCAATTGGCTGCTGTTGGAGCTACAATAGCTGCCGACGGTTGTTGCCCTGTAACCGGGGAATATGCTTTCGACGGTTCTATAGCATCTACCGTAGTCGCCATGTTGAGTGCCCGCGGAATGAAACACAAAATGAAATCGTGGATAATAGAAACAGGCCTGCCAGCCAAAGGCGGCTTCGGTGGTGGAATAGTGGCAGTATTGCCGGGATTCGGCGCAATAGCAACTTATTCCCCGGAACTCAACGAGTGCGGGCTCAGCCTCAAGGGAGCAAAGGCAATTGAATATATCGCTCGAGAATTAGAACTTAATGTATTTGCTTCGGCTCGAGTAGTTGTTGAATAGAGACCTTTTTTACTCAGACCTTTATGGTTGAATGTTATATATGGCGTTTGTGAAAACAAAGCCGAAGAGGATGCATCCTAAATTGAGATGCATCCTCTTTTTGATTATTCCATTATTCTTTATGAAGATATCTTTTTGTCAAGCCTCCGTAAGCATCAATCCTCCGATCGCGCAGGAAAGGCCACCAACGGCGTACTTGCTCCGACCGACCGAGGTCTACATCGACTACGGCAGAGTCTTCGCGATCTATAGGCGACCTATACAAAAATTCCCCTTGAGGACCTGCCACGAAGGTATTGCCCCAAAACAAAATTCCTCCAGTGACACCAGAGGGATCGCTTTCGATTCCCACACGGTTTACAGCAACTACCGGAAGACCGTTGGCTATAGCATGACCGCGTTGTACGGTAACCCATGCTTCGCGTTGACGATTCTGCTCCTCAGGGGTATCTGATGATTCAAAACCTATTGCTGTAGGATAAATGAGAATTTCTGCCCCTGCAAGAGCCATGAGACGAGCAGCTTCGGGATACCATTGATCCCAACAAACAAGAACACCGAGACGACCAACAGATGTATCTATTGGTGTAAAGCCTAAATCTCCCGGAGTAAAATAGAATTTTTCGTAATATGCCGGATCGTCAGGGATATGCATCTTGCGGTATTTACCTGCTATTGACCCGTCTTTTTCAAAAACTACGGCAGTATTGTGGTAGAGACCTGGGGCGCGACGCTCAAAAAGAGATGTTACCAAAACCACTCCGGCTTTCCGGGCTAATACTGAGTAATGATCTGTAATATCGCCTGGAATCGGCACTGCCAGGCCGCAAGTATCTACATTTTCTGTCTGGCAAAAATAAAGGGAATCGTGAAGTTCCTGAAGCACGACCAATTCAGCACCTTGGGTTGAAAGCTCAAGTATTTTTTCTGAAAGGCGACGACGATTGGCCACTATATCGCCTGTATTATGCTGCTGGATAACACCAACTTTAACATGTTTCTTCATTTCAATCTGCTTTACTGTTTCTTTTACCAAATGGGATTTGCATTGTTGCACAATGAAGGCTTCCGTGTTGCCGTATAAGAGCACGGCAATCTATAGGAACCACCTCATAATCGGGCATGGCAGTCTTAATGAGATCGGCTGCCATTTTGTCTTTCAACGGTTGCCCGTAGACCGGAAGAAGCACCGCCCCGTTCAAAATTAAAAAATTGGCATATGTAGCAGGCAAACGATGGCCATCGTCTTCATCATATATTGGGTCGGGCAAAGGTAGCTCTACCAAGTGATATGAATTCCCGTCGGCAGTCTTCAACCTTTCAAGTTCGGTTTTCATTGCGGAAAGTTCAGCATAATGGCAATCGTCGGGCTGACACCCTACATAAAAAAGCACATCTCCAGGCGGTGCAATTCTTACCAACGTATCAATATGTCCGTCGGTGTCATCGCCTTCCAAAGCCCCGTGGGATAGCCAAAGTACGCGGTCGAGACCAAAGAAATCTTTAAGGTTGGTTTCTATCTGCGAAATATCATAAGCGCCGTTGCGGTTTGGCGATAGTTGGCAATGGCGTGTTGTTATCAACGTTCCACGGCCGTCTGACTCTATTGCTCCACCTTCAAGAACAAAATTTAGCCTGTTTCGGTATTCACCTTTAAAAAGGTTCATTCCTCCAAACACCCTGCAAGTAACAAGATTATCTTTATCGGCGGCAAATTTCAATCCCCATCCATTAAACTTGAAATCGTTGAAAAGACGCACATTGTTGTCGTCGACAGTACTTATAGTACCGAAATCACGGATCCAAGTGTCGTTTGTAGGCACTTGGATTAATACCGGTCTGTTTGATTCGGGAATGTCTCTCAGCTTTGGTTCAACAACCGATGTATCCGGACACACAATCACAAGTTGTGTGCGTTTTGCAATGGCTCGTGCCAATTCCACATAACATTCCTCTACTTGAGGGAGCATATATGCCCAATCTGTATCTTTGTGAGGCCACGAGAGCAATACATACTCGGCAGCTTCCCATTCTGCAGGTAATCTCATGTATATTGTATATTAGGAAAGAATGAGTTATTGTTTACACAAATCCCTCTATATCTATTATTTATTCCTGATTGTCAAAATCGTTCAGACTCTCCCACACGGAATCTTGCCCAGCCATGTACTCCTCGCAAAAATCAAGAAACCCATTTTTTTCGGATGTGCCCACTTCACGGCAATAGTTCCTATAATTCCTTCGCAATTCCGGATCATCAACAAGAGTACGTTTAAATTCGGCCTCCGCCATATCTATCCCGGGAGACTCTTTGATTATCTTTACAAACAATTCGGTAATATCTTCCATTTTCACGTTTCCATCTAAGGTAGCAGAGGCCAGAACACCGACCTATCTTTGAACATTGTATGTTGTTTTACCATTCGGCCCTCAAATATAGCAAAAAAGTTTTACTCCAATCCTATTTTTAAACAAAAATACCTTTTTATTGATACTTTTATGCTATTTTTGCCCATAAAGAGCATGGGTTAAACTTTTTTAACCCCACAGTACATAGAAAAAATGGCTTTTGCCAGTATCTAAGATGAATCAATATCCTTATTTCACATAATGACTTTTCTTGAAAAGAATCATAGACAAGAATTGAGCGAGATAGAAACTCTTTTACGTCGCGGAAACGAGCGTACCGAAGCTTTGTGCCGTCTTTGTGCAATTATTATTGAAATTTGTCCTGAGATGAATTTAAAAATAAGGCCTAAAGATTTAAGGGGAAATAAAATAATGATTACCGACGGGTATAACTGGTACACACTCAGCATAACCAAACAACTTGGATTAAAAATACATGAAGATACTGATAATGCTTTTGATTCCGACAACAATAAACTCATGATTGAGATAGCTGAAAGATATGCAAACGCTGAAAACATGAATGTCAAAATAAATGATTTCAAAGAAAAACTCCTTGCCGGTAAATACTTAGACGCTCGCACGAACTGGAAAACCTTTGGACTCTTAATTATTTATTTAATATTAATCATTTTGTTGAGAATCTTACTTTTTTAGACTATTTACTCGCAATACGATGACGACACGCTACGAAAAATCCCTTTCAAAATTGCAGCAAACCTTTGAATGGAGTTTAATGCAAGACATATCGTCGGCCCGTGAATTCTTACTATCCGATAAAAATCTGCCAAGGGTATTTCTTGCTTCAGGAGGCTCTCTGTCTGCTGCGTATTTTGCTGCAGAACTTTCATTGGAAGCCGGTTGCCCGGCTGTGGCCATGACTCCATATCAATTTATCTTCGGTCCTTGGAGTAAAATTCCGTCAAAAATATTACTGATAAGCTCGTCTGGGCGCAATGTAGATATTGTAAACGCATTGAAAACGTCCTTAGAAACCAAAGCTTCGCACATTGCTGCTATTACATTGAAAAACAACAACCATCTGCAAACGATAATGCATGGTCAAAAATACGGAAAATGCTTTAGTTTCCATCTTGCCGCTTCCGATGGTTTTATTGCCACAAACTCTATTTTAGCATTTTATGCTCTCTTTATCCGTATCTACAAAGACATAGACCTGCATTTAGACATTCCCCAATGCCAAGTTGAAGCTCGGGAGTTTGTCAACACCTTAATGCACAAGGCATATAATCTTCCCACAAATGATATGGACGATTACAACGCAGCCATTTATAAAGCCTGCGAAACAGATTGTTTCTACGTGTTATATAGCCCTGAAACACGACCGATAGCAATAGACCTTGAATCGCGTTTCGTAGAGGGGGCTGTAGGCTGCATTATCTGCTCCGATTACCGCAACTTTGCCCATGGGCGTTTCAACTGGTTCCAACAACGCAAAGGACAAAGTTGCATAATTGCTCTTTCAACACCAGGGTCAGTTGAATTTACCGACAGTATAATATCGGAATTGCCTCCGGATATTCCGGTTCTTGAGCTAAGCACTACTATGAAAGATTCTTTTGGATCGATAGACCTATTGGTAAAAGGAATGTATGTGACAAAATACCTCAGCGACCGTTGGGGGTTGGACATAGGCGCACCTAAAGTTGAGGAATTCGGCACCGCCATCTTCAAAAAATGTTTTGCTCTTCCCGAAAATCATGAAAATTAAGGCTCGCGCTCTCGTATTTTAGCTCAACCAATTTGGGCGCTTTTTTTCACTTTTTATTTTGCTATCTATTGAATTATTGGTATTTTTGCACCCACAAGCAGTCCAATTGCTATTGGGCAGAAATCTCTACCAAAGAAGATACACAAATTCATAAATATGGCAGATAATAAAGAAAAACTATTTGATCAATTTCCTGAAACGAGCTACGATGAGTGGCGTGCCAAAGTTGAGGTAGACCTCAAAGGCGCAGATTTCAACAAGAAATTGGTTTGGAGAACAAACGAAGGCTTTGAAATGCAGCCCGTATACCGTGCTGAAGATATTGCCGATTTGAAAACAACAGAATCGTTGCCAGGTCAATTCCCCTATGTGAGAGGAACTCGCACCGACAACGACTGGCTATGCCGCCAAGATATCGTTGCAGACAGCGCTGAAGAAGCCAACGCCATCGCTCTCGACGTTCTCAACAAAGGAATCACGTCCTTGGGCTTCAAGGTTAAAGAAGCTGCTCAAATTCCGGTGATTCTAAAAGGCATAACCCTTTCGGCAGTAGAAATTAATATAAGTTGCTGCCCCGGTAAAGCTATTGAAATAGCTCAAGCATTGGTGGAATATATCAAAGGAGAAAATGCATGCGAAAGCTTCCGTGGGTCTATAGCATACAACCCACTCCGCCGCAATTTCCGCCATGGAGTTGAAGGAGTGGATCAAGCATCTGTAGTTGCCGACGCATGCAAGTTGCTTGATATTGTCGCCCCCGTTCCGGCTTTACGCTGCCTTCAGGTAGACTGCGGTATGCTTGCCAACGGAGGTGCCTATATCTATCAGGAGCTTGGCTATGCTCTTGCATGGGGATCTGCATGGATGACAGCACTCACCGACGCAGGCAAAACCCCTGATGAGGTTGCATCACGCATCAAATTCGACATGTGCGTTTCGTCTAATTTCTTCATGGAAATTGCGAAATTCCGCGCTGCACGCATGCTTTGGGCTCAGATTGTAGAACAATATAAACCCCAAAACATAGATTGCGCAAAAATGATGGTTTGCGCAACCACCTCGCGCTTCAACCAAACGATCTATGACGCTCACGTCAACCTTCTCAGAAGCCAAACCGAAACGTTCTCGGCTTGTGTAGGAGGTGTGGACTCTATTGCCGTAACACCGTTTGATGTACCCTACCAACGCCCCGATGCTTTCTCTGAAAGAATCGCTCGCAACCAACAGTTCCTTCTCAAAGAAGAGAGCCACATGGATAAGGTTGTAGATCCCGCCGGCGGCTCATATTATGTCGAGATGCTCACAGTATCCATAGCAAAAGAAGCATGGAAATTATTCCTTGACGTAGTAGACAATGGCGGTTTCTTCGCGGCCGTTGCCGAGGGCAAAGTACAAGCTGCGGTAAACGAATCTTGCGCAAAGCGCCACTCCGACGTAGCACGCCGCAAAGAAATACTTTTAGGGACTAACCAATATCCCAATATAAACGAATTTGCAGCCGAAAAGATAAAGACAACAGGAGCTTGCCACTGTGGATGTGCGGCAGAAAAAGGCCCTCACGCTTTGGCGATGAAACGTGCTGCTACAGATTTTGAAGAACTACGTCTTGCCACCGAAGCAGCAGCTAAACGCCCCAAAGTATTCATGCTCACTATAGGCAACTTGGCAATGCGTCTGGCGCGTGCTCAATTCTCGACCAATTTCTTCGGTTGCGCCGGATACGAGATTATCGATAACCTCGGTTTCGACACCGTGGAAGCCGGCGTAGATGCCGCTCTCGAAAAAGGAGCTGATGTAGTGGTACTATGCTCCAGCGACGACGAATATGCAGAATTGGCTCCTGCAGCTTACAAATACCTCAATGGCCGCGCCGAATTCGTAGTGGCAGGAGCACCTGCTTGCACCGAAGAGCTCAAGGCTGCCGGTATTAAAGATTTTGTACACGTTCGCTGCAACGTGCTCGACACTCTCCGCGATTTCAACAACCGTCTTCTCAACAAATAAAAACCGCAGTTCCTGAATATGAAACCCGATTTTAAAAACATCGACATCACCGCCGGGAAATGCGGCCCCGAGCCCACTTTTGCTACCGGCAACGAATGGATAACACCCGAACTTATCCCCGTTAAAACAGTATATGGCAAAACAGACCTCGAAGGTCTTGAGCACCTCAACTATATGTCGGGCCTTCCTCCATTCCTCCGTGGCCCGTATAGCGCAATGTACCCTTTACGTCCTTGGACTATCCGCCAATATGCAGGGTTCTCCACTGCAGCAGAGTCCAACGCGTTCTACCGTCGCAATCTCGCATCAGGCCAGAAAGGTCTCTCTGTAGCCTTTGACCTTGCCACCCACCGCGGCTACGATGCCGACCACGCCCGCGTAGTAGGCGACGTTGGTAAAGCCGGTGTGTCTATCTGCACTCTTGACGACATGAAAGTGCTCTTCGACGGCATACCCTTGAACAAAATGTCGGTATCCATGACAATGAACGGAGCCGTCCTTCCGGTTCTTGCATTCTATATAAATGCAGGCCTTGAACAAGGAGCCAAACTTGAAGAAATGGCAGGTACTATACAAAACGACATCCTCAAGGAATTCATGGTGCGTAACACCTATATTTATCCGCCTGAATTCTCGATGCGTATTATTGCCGACATCTTTGAGTATACATCTCAGAATATGCCCAAATTCAACTCGATTTCAATTTCCGGCTACCATATGCAAGAAGCCGGCGCTACATGCGACATCGAGTTGGCATATACCCTTGCAGACGGTTTGGAATACCTCCGTGCAGGTGTAAACGCAGGCATGGACATTGACTCATTCGCACCACGTCTGTCGTTCTTCTGGGCAATAGGCATGAACTATTTCATGGAAGTTGCCAAGATGCGTGCTGCACGTATGCTTTGGGCTAAAATCGTAAAACAATTCAACCCAAAAAACCCAAAATCTCTTGCGCTTCGCACCCATTCGCAGACTTCAGGTTGGAGTCTTACCGAGCAAGATCCTTTCAACAATGTCGGCCGTACATGTATTGAAGCCATGGGCGCAGCCTTGGGCCATACCCAGAGTCTCCACACCAACGCCCTCGACGAAGCTATAGCATT
>CAJTUG010000025.1:14500-17476 GCA_910579605.1 uncultured Muribaculaceae bacterium
CCTACAGATTTCTCTGCCCGTATTGCACGCAATACCCAGATATACATCCAAGAGGAAACTCAGGTAACAAGAGCGATAGACCCATGGGGCGGCTCCTACTATGTAGAAGCCCTCACTAATGAAATTGCTCATCGTGCATGGGAACACATCCAGGAAATCGAGAAACTCGGCGGCATGGCTAAGGCAATAGAAACCGGTCTTCCCAAACTTCGTATCGAGGAAGCATCGGCTCGCACCCAAGCCCGTATCGACTCCGGTCGCCAGACAATTGTCGGAATCAACAAATACCGTCTGGATCACGAAGATCCTATCGATATCCTTGAAATCGACAATACAGAGGTTCGCCGCGAACAGATTGAGCGTCTCAACGACGTAAAAGAACACCGCGACGAAGCCAAGGTAAAAGAAGCCCTCGCGGCCATTACCGAATGTGTTCGCACAAAAGAGGGCAACCTCTTGGATCTTGCTGTCAAAGCAGCCGGACTCCGTGCCACATTAGGTGAAATTTCAGATGCCTGCGAAGACGTCGTAGGCCGTTATAAAGCTGTAATCAGAACTATCTCAGGCGTGTACTCAAGCGAAACGAAAGAAGACCCGGAATTCAAACGGGCTCAGCAAATGTGCGAAGAATTCGCTAAACGCGAAGGTCGCCAACCACGTATCATGATTGCCAAAATGGGCCAGGACGGCCACGACCGAGGCGCCAAAGTTGTAGCTACCGGTTATGCCGACTGTGGTTTTGACGTAGACATGGGCCCTTTGTTCCAGACACCGGCAGAAGCTGCTCGCCAAGCAGTTGAAAACGACGTTCATATTCTCGGTGTTTCGTCGCTCGCCGCAGGACACAAGACTCTCATCCCACAGGTAATTGAAGAACTTAAAAAATTGGGACGTGAAGACATTATGGTAACCGCAGGTGGTGTTATTCCGGCACAGGATTACGATTTCCTCTACAAAGCCGGTGTAGCAGCAATCTTCGGCCCCGGTACCCGCATTCCGGTATCGGCCATAAAGATGCTTGAAATCCTCAACGAAGAATAATTCTCTGTTTCTATTTCCATTGGCGGGGCGTGCTTATGTGCGCTCCGCTTTTTTTCGTATCTTTGCAAGCCGAACAAAAAACGATTTGCTATGAACATTTTTCTTACAATTGCATTACTTGTTGTTTCCAACATATTCATGACATTTGCATGGTACGGACACCTCAAGCTGCAAGATATGAAAGTTATCTCCGACTCTACCCCATTGTATTTCGTTATATTGTTGTCATGGGGTATTGCTTTTGCAGAATACTGCTGCCAAGTACCTGCAAACCGAATAGGATTTGCAGGCAACGGAGGGCCATTCTCGCTGATGCAACTTAAGGTTATACAAGAAGTAACCACACTTATTATTTTCACTCTCTTTACTGTTGTATTCTTCAAAGGAGAATCGCTTCATTGGAATCATTTAGCTGCTTTTGCATGCCTCGTAGCTGCTGTATATTTCGTATTTATGGATGCGAAATAGAAATTCAAAGCCTTATTCAAATATAACTACCTAAAATACACGGGCTTGCTCATTGCAAGTCCTTTTTTATCAAATGCGCAACAATGTTAATATAGGTTAATTATTAATTTATTTAGTACTATGTATTGCATAGTACCTTAGGATTTCATAACTTTGCAATGTCAAAACACGAGACATCCCCTAATAATCTCCAATCATTCTACATTAAACATGAATATCGACAATCTAAAATCACAAATGCGCAAAGGGATGCTTGAGTTCTGCGTGTTGCTTCTGCTAAAAAACCGCGACGCCTATGCCTCGGAAATAATAGCCAAGATGAAGGACGCCCACCTCATAGTGATGGAAGGCACACTTTACCCCTTGCTTACACGCCTGAAGAACGACGGCCTCTTAGCCTACCGATGGGAGGAATCGCCTTCTGGTCCACCCCGAAAATATTACTCCATCACTCCTTTAGGACGTGATTTCTTAGAGCAATTAAACTCTTCTTGGGCCGAAATATCCCACACGGTAAATCATCTTGTCAACAACTCAATCACCCCACCCCCCATTTCACAATCATGAAACGAACTTACACGGCAAATATCGACGGACAAATATTCAATATCGACGAAGATGCCTATACCCTTCTGCAAAACTACCTGCAACAATTGCGCCTCACTTTCACTGGAACCGAAGGCGAAGAAATTGTAGGAGATATCGAAAGCCGCATACGCGAACATTTTGCCGAATTACGGCCCAATGGTGCTGTCGTTATAATCAACGATGTTAACAGCGTGATAGAAACAATGGGGCGTCCCGAAGAAATAGGCAACGGAGACAATCCATCCAACGCTGCCGCCGACGCACATGCCGGCAGCCACGAAAGCTTAAGCGACACAATTACGAGGGTTTTCAACATTCCGTCGCACAAGCGCCTATACCGAAATATGCAGAATAAGGTATTTGGTGGCGTGATAGGTGGTTTAGGCGCTTTCTTAGGCTGGAACGCCAACATAATGAGAGTGCTTCTCATTGTTTTGGCACTCTGCACCTACTTATGGCCATGCGTATTGGTATATCTCATTGCATGGATGATTATACCAGCAGCTGTAACCCCAAGACAAATTTTGGAAATGAACGGAGAACCTGTGAATGTAGATACCGTAGGGCAGACTGTCATAGCGTCTACACCTGTATTAGGAGACAACTCTCCCGATGTCCCAATGCCAGACGACGGAAATTTCTTCACCTCGTTCTTTTCCATTTCGGCAAAGTTGATAATGGCATTTTTAGGAGTGGTTTTCGGCGTATTAGGCTTTGGCCTGCTTGTAACGTTCCTTGTAGTAGTTGCAGGAATAATAGCATTGACTGCCTTTAACTCACCTACTATTCTCTCTCAAATGAATTTCATGGGCTTTTCACTCGTTGGTCCTTTTATGGTATTAACATGGCTCATGCTTGGAGTTCTCATATCCGCAGCAA
>CAJTUG010000025.1:17486-20937 GCA_910579605.1 uncultured Muribaculaceae bacterium
CTGGGCGGCATGCTCTGTGCTCTTCCATGCAAAGGGAGCTTCTAAAAGTTTAAAAATAACCGCATTTATAGTAGCTATGATACTTATTACAATAGGTGTAGTGCTTTCGCTTATCTTTGCGGCCTCATTTTAAAAATCATCCTCCTCTCTCTATATAAACGACAACGAGCTTTCACATTTGGTTTCTCCCGGCAGTTCTTTTAGTTTGAGCTGCCGGGAGTTTTTTAGATAAATTCTATGATATCAAATGGAATCTAATCAAACTCGGCCTAAGTTTTTTACCAATGCACGGACAACCATTATACCGTCAACAGCTGCCGATACTATGCCGCCGGCATATCCTGCACCTTCTCCGCACGGATAAAGATTCTCAATTTCAAGATGCTGCATGTTCTCTTTATCTCGTGGAATTCTAACCGGCGATGAGGTGCGAGTCTCTGCCCCTATAAGCACAGCTTCGTTAGTGAGGAAGCCCCTCTGTTTAGCTCCAAATATTTTAAAGCCTTCGCGGAGCCTTCTGGCAATAGGTTCAGGTAAAAGCTCGTCTATACGTCGGCTCAACAGCCCGGGAGGATACGATGACTTAGGGAGCGATTCCGAAAGACATCCTTCTACAAAATCTTTCATCCGCTGTGCCGGAGCTTGCTGAGTTTCTTGCGCCGAAAGGAAAAATTTAGACTCTATTTCTTCTTGAAAGCGCATCATTTTGAGAGGTCCGTCGCCATAATCTTCCACATCTTGTGGCAACACCTCCACAACCATACCGGAATTTGCCCATTTAGTGCCTCTATTTGCGGGCGACATTCCATTTACCACTAATTGCCCAGGTGCGCTGGCTGCAGGAATTATATACCCGCCAGGGCACATGCAGAACGAATATACAGCCCTGTCATCTACTCGTGTAAGGAAGCTATATTCAGCCGCAGGAAGATATTTACCCCTTCCTGCAGGAGAATGGTATTGTATTTTGTCTATAAGCTCCTGTGGATGCTCCAAACGCACTCCGACAGCAAGTCCCTTTGCTTCTATCTTTATGCCTTTATCATTTAGCATTCTATAGATATCGCGGGCAGAGTGACCCGTTGCAAGTATAACAGGGCCATAGAACGTCCTGCCATCGGCAGTTATTACCCCTACTGCTTTATGGTTATCAATTTTTACAGATTCTACTTTTGTTTGGAAATGAACCTCGCCTCCCGAGTTAATAATAGTCTGACGAATCTGTTTTATCACTCCAGGCAAACGGTCTGTCCCTATATGCGGATGAGCGTCGATCAATATATCTTCTTGAGCGCCATGGTTATGGAATATATTGAGTACCTTTTCCACCGGTCCTCGCTTTTTGCTCCTTGTATACAATTTACCATCGGAATATGCGCCTGCACCGCCTTCCCCGAAGCAATAATTAGATTCCGGGTTAACAATTCCTTCTCTATTGATTGCCACCATGTCTCTACGGCGGCTGTCAACATCCTTTCCACGTTCCAAGACAATAGGCTTAAAACCACATTCAATAAGCTCTAACGCGGCAAAAAGACCTGCGGGGCCTGCTCCGACAACAATAACCTGTTCTTTATCTTTAACGCATGGATATACAATTTCCATGGTTTTGTCGGCCTCATGATGGATGCAATCTATGTGCACATCAACATTTAGGTTTACCATAACCCTTTTTTGACGTGCATCAATGCTTCGGCGACGTATTCTTGCTTCCTTTATACGATCGGGGGATACTTGGATAGCCTTGGCGCAAGCTGCCACAAGGCTTTGGCGACGGTAGGCCGTAGCCGGGTCTACCCTTAGTTCTATCTGTTTAAGCATTTGAATTATGTTGCGCTGCGTTCAGCCGTTTAGCTATTCTTTTGTTCATCACCAATACTGTGCCTATTGCAAGAGCACAAGCAATAAAATCGCTCGTACACATGGCTATCCACACGCCGTCAACGCCATATTTGGGCGGCAATATCCACAAAAGAGGTAATAAAAAAATGAGTTGGCGAGTGAGAGAAAGAAATATAGACAGTTTTGGCTTACCTATACTTTGGAAATAATTTTGTATTACTATCTGCGCCCCCACAAAAGGATAGAATATAAAGAAAATCCTAAAGCCTTCTCGAGCAATATCTATCATGGCCCGTTCGGTGGTGAACATTGAACTTATAACATCAGGAATAGCCTCGGTGAGTACCCATCCTATAGTCGCTACAGCTGAGCCAATTATCACACCTTTCTTAAGAGTCTGGCTAACACGAGACCAATTTGCTGCGCCGAAATTATATCCCAAAATAGGTTGCATGCCTTGGGTTACCCCAAAGATTATCATAACGAAAAACATTGAAGTGCGATTTATTATTCCATATGCACCTACGGCCAGATTACCTGAAACTCCCGCACTATCAAGAAGAGCCTTGTTTATGAAAACCACCACAAGGCATGCACAACAGTTCATCAAAAATGGCGACATACCTATAGCATACATTCTCTTTATCAAATCCCACGATAATTTCCAGCATCCACGTGTGAAATGTATAAAACTCTTTTTTGAACAGAAATGTGCGAGAACCCATACAAATGCTGCCATCTGCCCTAAAACGGTTGCCAGTGCCGCGCCACGTATACCCCAATCAAATACAAAAATAAACAACGGTGCAAAAACTACGTTTACAGCCACAGAGAGAAGCGCAGAAATCATGGCTTTCTTTGGATAGCCCGTGGCTCTCATAAGGTTGTTCAATCCTAAAAAAACATATGATATCGGAGTTGCCAAGACAATAACTTGCATAAATTCCCGAGCATATGAAATAGTTTCGTGTGTAGCACCAAAAAAATAAAGAATGGGATCAAGAAAAAACATAGTGCCTGTGGTTATGACCAGGGCATGTATTACACAAACAAGCACCACATTTCCTACAACAAGCCCAGCTTTATCTATATTTTTTTGCCCGAGGAAAATAGATGAAACAGTGGCTCCGCCTACCGCTATAAGCACACAGAATGCAACCACAAGATTCATCAAAGGAAAGGTAATGGCAAGACCGGTAATAGCCATTGCTCCCACTCCTCTGCCAATAAAAATACTATCTACTATGTTATACAATGAAGTCGCAAGACTCGCAATAATAGCCGGAAGAGAATATTGCACAAGCAACTTGCCTATATTGCTCGTACCAAGGCTATTGGGTGATGTTTTTACAGAGCTGCTCGTAGTGTCCACTTTGGTTGAAACGTTAAAATGTGAAGAATCTTCAATAAAAAAGCCACATAGGATATAGGCCGACAACAACTCGGCACTTTTATAATATCCACAAGACCAATGCGTAACCGCTATAAAAATAACAACGTAGCATGCAGAAAAGTTAAAAAGCCGCTGCGAACAAAGTTCCAACGGCTTTCATCTGTAGCGGGGGCAGGACTCGAACCTACGACCTTTGGGTTATGAGCCCAACGAGCT
>CAJTUG010000025.1:20948-27165 GCA_910579605.1 uncultured Muribaculaceae bacterium
GCTCCACCCCGCGATTTTCTTTTCACGCTGCAAAGGTATGGACTTTTTTCCGAACCGCCAAACATATTAACACTATTTAAACTTTTTGTCATTCATTTGCCAATCTAAATTTCCTCTTTTCTTAAATATTGAACAACAAAAAAGATTCCCCGACATTTTGCTGCCAGGGGAATCTTCACGTTTCAACTATTTATTTATGAGAGCCTTCAACCCCAGTATCACTACTCGATGATGAAGGACGAGGGATGCTGTTTCATATCAATCCAATCCATTGTGAGCCCATGAATTCCAGCCAAAGGCTTAAACCAAATTCTTTTGAAGCAATTCAGCCTCATGAGCTTCACTAATTGAAAGTATAACAAAAATAGAGGCTCAATTTCCATTGCAATTAAGCTAAAAGAGGCTAAATAGTGTGAAGATGCACATCAAGATAACAAATCATAAAGAAAATACCCAAAACTGGGTATTACTTGCAGGTTGCATATATGGAATTTTATAGCGAACTTTGCGACAAATATCATATGCATGAAACTTTCGGAGCTTAAAACCGGCGAAATTGGCGTGGTTGTAAAAATCCACGGGCATGGAGCTTTCAGAAAAAGGGTTATAGAAATGGGCTTTGTTCGCGGTCACGCCGTGAAAGTGCTTTTGCATGCCCCACTCAAAGACCCTATAAAATATAGCATCCTCGGATATGAGATTTCTCTGCGTGCAGCCGAAGCCGCATTGGTAGAAGTCGTTAAAATCGACAACCCCGAAGCAGCGGCTTTGGGTGCTCAGGCACTACAAGCCCAGGCCTCCGAGGAACTTCACTCCAACGAAGAAATGCACTCCCGGAGCCACACCATAAATGTGGCACTGATAGGCAATCCCAATTGCGGGAAAACATCACTATTCAACATTGCATCGGGCGCGAAAGAACGTGTAGGGAACTACAGTGGAGTCACTGTAGATGCCCGTATAAGACATTTTGACCACAAAGGTTACCGTATAAACATGGCCGACCTGCCAGGGACATATTCGCTCACTTGCTATTCTCCAGAAGAACTGTATGTAAGAGAATACCTGCGAGAATCCATGCCCGACATTATTATAAATGTAGTCGACTCTTCCAACCTTGAGCGTAATTTGTTTTTGACAACCGAACTTATCGACATGGACCGCAGCATGGTAATTGCTCTCAACATGTACGACGAAATTCGCGCAAGAAACTCAAAACTCAACTACCAATCTCTCGGAGGGATGATAGGAGTACCAATGGTACCCATAGTTTCTAAAACAGGAGAAGGATTGGAAAAGCTTCTGGACACATGTGTGGCCGTTTTTGAAGGCTGCGACCCTACTGTAAGGCACATACATGTAAACCTTGGCAATGACCTTGAAGGAGCAATACGCCAATTGGTAGACCTTATAAAAGACACGGGGTATATGGACAAGCATTTTTCGCCCCGATACCTTGCTATAAAACTCCTTGAAGGCGACCACGAGATAGAAGAAACTGTAACCTCTCGAGGGGCAGAAAACGACTCTGCAAAAAACAAAGAAGGCCGCAGCAAGCATTGGCGACAACATCTGAGGGCCGGCACAGACAATGCAATACTCTTGCTTCGCGATAAACTACGCGGACGTATAGAGACCTTACACAACGAAGACATCTCCTCGCTTGTAGCTGCAGAGAAATATGGCTTCATAGCCGGTGCTTTGGCAGAAACTTATAGTCCAGGAGAGAATCCAGACCGCAAAACCACCCGATTCCTCGACGCTATAGTCACCAATAAGCTTTTGGGATTCCCTCTGTTTTTCCTCATAATGTTTTTCATTTTCTGGGCCACATTCGTATTAGGACAATGGCCCATGGAATGGATCGAAACGGCGGTAGACTGGTTAAGCCAGCTTGTACACAAAATCATGCCCGAAGGGCCTCTAAAAGATTTAATTGCCGACGGCATAATAGGAGGCGTAGGAGGTGTGATAGTATTCCTCCCAAATATACTGATACTATATTTCTGCATCTCATTTATGGAAGATTCCGGATATATGGCAAGAGCGGCCTTTATTATGGATAAAGTGATGCACAAGATAGGCGTACACGGCAAATCGTTTATACCTCTAATCATGGGCTTCGGCTGCAATGTGCCAGCCATTCTGGCTTCAAGGACTATAGAAAGCCGTTCAAGCCGTATAATCACCATTCTCATAAACCCGTTTATGTCGTGCTCGGCTCGACTGCCCATCTACATTCTACTCATAGGCACATTCTTCCCGACCAAAGCCCCATTGGTATTTATAGGGCTTTACATGGGCGGTTTACTCGTTGCCGTGATAACAGCAAGGCTTCTGCGCCGCTTCCTTTTCAAGAAAGATGAGACACCCTTTGTAATGGAGCTACCGCCCTACCGTTTGCCTCGAATGAAGGCATCCTTGAGCCATACATGGGCAAAAGGCCGCGAATATCTCAAAAAAATGGGAGGTATAATCCTTGTAGGCAGTATTGTCGTGTGGGCTTTAAACTATTTTCCTCTTGACAACCGGAGACACCAGAACCAGGAAGGAACGGAGCAAACCGACAGCTCTCGCGACTCTTATCTCGAAATGATGGGCAAAGCCATAAACCCTATAATGGAACCGATAGGCTTCTGTTGGAGAGGCACCGTTGCAGCTCTTGCCGGTGTACCCGCAAAGGAGATCGTTGTCTCGACATTAGGTGTACTTTACACAAACGACGAGGCTGTGAGCGACTCTCGTTTGGGCAAACGCCTTGAAGCAGTAAACCCTGATACGGGCAAGCCTGATTTCACTCCTGCATCGGCGTTAGGCTTCCTTGTTTTCATACTCTTGTATTGCCCTTGTATAGCTACCATAACGGCAGTCGTGCGTGAAACGGGGTCTTGGCGCTATGGTTTTTTCAGCATCATCTACAACACTGCAGTGGCATGGGTTGCCGGATTTATCGTCTACAGGATTGCTCTACTTATGGGAATGTAGCAACGACAACCCCGAATGCCTAAATTCATGATAAGACCCAACTGACAATCGGGTCTCAATTCGGCACAGTTGCTGCATACTTAACTCTTTTTTTTGGCAGAATGGGAAAGATTTCCTAATTTTGGAGAAAATTATCATAAATCATCTGTTATAACAACCTTAAACTCAAATTACATGAAAAAGCAGTACATTATCGGTATGGCACTCATGGCATTGTGCGGCGGCACTGCTGCAGCGCAAGTACGTGCAGCGTCAGAACCCGTGAAATTGCTCAGTAGCCCTACAGGCCTTATGGCTCCCGTATGGTCGCCCGACGGCACTAAAATCGCTGTTACCGGCGACAACTATGCCGGAATCTTCGTTTCCGACGCCGACGGCTCTAATCTACATGCTATAAGCACACTCAGCGGTGCCGGATACAAAATGGTATGGAGCGCAGACAGCCGCAACATTCTGGGCAATGTGAATATCCGCGACAACAAAGGCACTATCCGCGAACTACGCTCCTTTGATGTAGCAACAGGAGAATCCGCAGTAGTAACACCTCGCCGACGCACCCAAGCACAACCCGGAGCAGAAACAGCTACAGGTATATATGCAGCAATGATTGCCGCACCCACCGAAGCTGCCAATACTATCGCCTCGCTCGCACAATTCGCAGGCAAAACCATTATAAACCCAGCGCTTTCGCCCGACGGCAACTCCGTAGTATTCCAAGTTCCCGGCAAAGGCATGTGGATTATCAATGCCGATGGCAGCGGCCTCCGCTCCTTAGGCTCCGGTAGCCATGCAGCATGGTTGCCCGACAGCCGCACTATCGTTTATACCATCGTAAGCGACAACGGCAGCGAATTTACTGGTTCTACCATCATGAGCCTTAACGTTGCAAACGGCAAAAAATCCACCGTATTATCGTCGACAAGCTATATTCCTATGACACCGGCTGTTTCTCCCGACGGCAAGAAGGTGGCATTTGAAAACGCAGCCGACGCTTCTATTTATGTTATGAACATTAAATGATACGAGCCATGAAGAAAACAATCAACACATTATCCAAAGCTGCCATGATAGCAGCTACAGCACTTGTGGCTCTCCCAACCAGCCTTCAGGCTGCAGAAATTGAAGGTTGGGGTGATTTTAAATTGTATATAGACCCCGGTCACGCAGGACGCGAAAACCAAGGTTTGTGGGGATATAGCGAAGCAGAAAAAACTCTTCGTGTAGCTCTAAACGTGAGAGCATTCCTCCAACAGTACACCGATATGCCCGAAGAGTGCATAAAACTTTGCCGTGAAACCGACAGCGACCAAATTTCGCTCGAAGAACGTTCCGACGAAGCCAATGCATGGGGTGCCGATTTCTACTATTCTATCCACTCCGACGCATCAGCAACCAAAAATACGATAGTAACTCTATTTGGCGGTTGGACAGTAGACGGCGTGAACGTTGAAAAAACTCCAAACGGAGGTAAAGCCTATGGAGAATTCCTCAACCCCAACCTTGCAGGAGTAATGCGTGTAGGCACTCGCGGCAACCGCTATGACCGCGATTTCTATATGCCCACCACAGGCACTCACGAAAACCAATACCCCTACTTATCTGTCAACCGCCGTTCAAACATGCCATCATTGCTTAGCGAAGGTGGTTACCACACTTTGGCAGAACAGCAGCAGCGCAACATGAACGACGATTACAAGCGTCTTGAGGCATTTGCAGCATTCCAATCTATCCTTCAATACAGAGGCCTCAACCGCCCGTCGCAGACATTCCTCACCGGTATGGTCTACAACTCGGAAAACAACCAGCCTATCAACGGCGCGGTCATCACTGTTGGCGACAAGACCTACACCACCGACACATATGAAAGCCTTTTCAACAAATACACAAAGAATCCCAACCTCATCCACAACGGATTCTATTTGTTTGAAGGCCTTGAAGCCGGACAAGAGGTAGAAGTGACTTTTGAGGCAGAAGGCTTTGAAAAATCCACTCAGAAAGTAACAATCAAAGGTGGCGGTGAAACCTCTGCCGACTATGTAACTTTCCTCGATGTGCCATTGACAAATGTTTCTCCGGCTAAAGTAGACGCAATTTCCCTCACAGACCTCGAAAAAGTAAGCTCATTCAACCCGTTGATAATCACCTTCTCTCGCAACATGGACCGTGCTTCGGTAGAAGAAGCATTCTCCATCAACAACGACGGCAAGGTTGCCCTTTCTTGGGAAAACGACTATACTTTGGTCGTAGACCTTTCTCAGCTTGATGCTTTGTGGGAATACACCATTACAATCGATGGCAACATCGCTAAAAACAGCCAGACTGGCCAAACCCTTGACGGTGACAGCGACGGACAACCCGGTGGCGACTATGTTCTCACATTCACAATGGCAGAACCAGACGTAGATGCTCCTGAAATCGTTTCTACATATCCTGCAATGGATGGCGAAGCTATCTATACCCAACGTCCTCCCATCCGTATTGAATTCAACGAAATTTTGGATTGGAACGACGATAAATACGAAGGATGGTTTGAAGTCAGCGACTCAAAAGGTAAAACTTATAATGTAGGCCACATCCAGCACTCTGTTATCCGCGAAGCATCTGTTCTCCACTGCTATCTTTCGGAAGACCTTGATTCCGACGTTGCGGTTTTGGTTAGCCTCAAGCCCGTCAAAGACCTCTCTGGCAACGAAACTAAAACGCTTCAATTCCGTTTCCTTTCTGAATACCGTCCTTGCCTTGAAACAACTTTGGTACGACAGCTCAGCGATCTCGGCGAATTCTGGGCTCCCGACGGATCTGGTTCTTCTAAAGGTCTCACTCAGGAAATGAACTCTATCTCTGTTGAAGGCTACTCTCCTTTCCACGGTCAAAACACATGCTTTACAATCAACTACGATTTTGATCCCGATTCTCCCGACGGACGTTGGCTCATCCGCGACCACGACAAAACAGGTAGCGACGTAACTTTCCGTGGACGTGAAGGTATTTTGACAATGTGGGTATATGGCGATGGCTCTAACAACACAACCGGTATTTTCGTACGCGACGACTCCAGCCAAGCTCTCCTCATGAAAGCCGACGAACTCGTTCTCGATTACCGTGGATGGAAATTGTGGACATGGGATATAGTAAACGACGAATGGGCAGAAACCCAGACTGCAAAAAATCCTGAACCATTCAAACGCAAATGGTACTTGGATGCAATCTATGTTTCTCACGACATAGGCGA
>CAJTUG010000025.1:27176-35319 GCA_910579605.1 uncultured Muribaculaceae bacterium
AGATCCCGTCCTTGATCCAGAAGAAGAAGGCTACATGTATTGGGCCGGCAATATCTCCTACTACGAATTGGCAAGCTCCAAATGGGACGAAACAGCAGTTCGTACCGCTAAAATCGAGGACATCGAATTAGGTTCAGGTGTTGAATCGGTAGCCGTAGGCAATGGCATAGCCATTTCAAGCAAAGGTGCTGAAATATTTGTATCGGCCAACGAAAACCTCACTGAAGTAGCCGTTTATTCAATCGATGGCCGAATGGTAAGCGCAGTCAACCCTGCAGCTGCAGCTGCAAGCGTATCGCTTGATACTTTGCCAGCCGGAGTATACGTGGTTAAAGCTTCCACAGAAAGCCAAAGCAAAACAGTTAAAGTTGTTCGTTAACACTTGTAATTAACAAGTTAGTCATATCTAAATCCGGTTTCGGCAAATGCCGAAACCGGATTTTAATTTTCCGAAAGGTAGAAATGATTGGTCAAAAACGGAAATCACATAAACCGACAATTGATAATTTAATGTAAGTCCAATGTATTATTTTTCGGTATAAAACGCACTATAAAATAGTTTGAGTGCAAATAATGAAAAGAAACGTCAAAACAATTGTATTCTTGTTTCCCAATAATTTTTTTTGAAATTTAGAAGAAAAATATTAATTTTGCACCAAACCAATCATGAATCTAAACAAAAACTTGCAAAACCAAATTTTCAAATCTAAAAAATAGAAATTTACAATTTTTAAAAACAATGCCACGCCAATTTTTCGACAATCTCGACCTGACGATCCTGCATGCCCTCTCCTCAAACGCGCGCACGCCGTATCTCGAAATAGCACGCGATTACGGTGTGAGCGGCGCCGCTGTCCACCAGCGCGTACAACGTCTGATTGCCAATAAGGTAATCGTAGGGTCCCACTGCAACATTGATCCGGAAACCATAGGTTTCACAACCTTGGCTTATGTAGGTCTCAACTTATTGCCCGACACCGACTTTGATTCGGTTCTTGAAGGGCTTGAGGCTATTCCGGAAGTAACCGAGTGTCATTTAGTAACCGGTCCATACGACTTGCTCGTAAGGTTGGAAGCTCATGACAACCACCATCTGTTTGAATTAGTGCAAAAGCAACTACGGCCATTAGGTCTCGCTCGCACAGAAACGCTTCTCTCTTTTAGAGAAGTTTTCAAACGCCCTCTTCCCATAACCAACGAGTAGGACTCTTTTTTCCATATCCTTAAATTCAAGTATAAATTGTTCCCACTCTCGATCGATGCCCTTATGGTCTTTGACAGACTGCAAGGGCATCGCTCATATTCGGCCGACTCTGGCAATAACAGTAAATAACAAATATTAATGCACCAAAGTAGCAATTTCAACGAAAAAAGTGTACTTTTGTGCCATGAATCTTCGCATTTCCACCTCATTCATCATACGCACAGTTTTTGCCGCCCTATTATGGCTGACGCTGCCGATACCTCTATATGGGCAGATAAATACCGACCAAGTTATGCGGATAGGACAAAACGCATTGTACTTTGAAGACTACATGCTTTCTATCCAGTATTTTAATCAAGCAATACAATCTAAGCCCTATCTTGCGCAACCGTATTTCCTAAGGAGTATTGCAAAATTGAACCTTGAAGACTATACCGGCGCTGCCAATGATGCATCAAAAGCTATTGAACTAAACCCATTTCTCACAGATGCATACGAAGTACGAGGCGTAGCCATGCAAAACATGGGGAAAGACCGAGAAGCTATAGCCGACTATGAAGAAGCTTTGAAGTTACTTCCACGCAACAGGCAGCTCATGTTCAACCGTGCCTTGGCTTTGAGCCAGATAAAAGAATACGGGCAAGCGGCCGACGCTTTCGAGGAAATCCTAAAATATTACCCCGGCTTTGACAACGGCTACCTTGGACGCGCACGACTACGACTAAATACTACCGACACCATAGGGGCTATTGCAGATATAGAAAAAGCATTGTCAATCAATAAAAATTCTCTAAATGCTTATATCTTACGTGCCGATATTGCCATAAACCGCGAAAAAGATTTTAGCAGCGCACTGGCCGACATAAACCAAGCAATCAAACTTGAGCCACAAATGGCCGGTTTATATATAAACAGGGCTTTCCTTAGGTATAATATGGATTCATATACCGGAGCAATGGCAGATTACGACTATGCATTGTCGCTTGAGCCATACAATGCTGTAGCCTTGTTTAACCGCGGTCTTCTCCTTGCAGAAGTGAATGCCAATGACCTTGCGCTCGACGATTTCAACAAAGTCCTGGATCTTGACCCCGATGATTTCAGAGCATTATACAACCGTGCACTTATCTTCAAAGCCAAAGGGAACTACGATGCAGCCCTTGCAGACATAGAACGGGTTATAGAACGATTCCCTGAATTCCCGGGAGGTATGTATATCCGTGCAGAAATAAACAGAGACCGAGGTAAATTGGCTCAAGCCGACGCAGACTATAAGAAAGCCTTAGCTATGGCTAAAGCTCTAAAACCGGATACCGGCAACACCGACGACAAAACAAATCCCCACGACGACGCCCCCGATGAGATTCCTCAGGAATTGGCATCAAAGCGTTTTGCCACACTTCTCACTGTAGACGACAATGCAGATATCCACGAAGAATACAACAACTCCGCCATCCGTGGCCGTATCCAAGACCGTAACCTAAACATAGAAATAGAGCCTGTCATGTTGCTTTCGTTCTATTCGTCGCCAACAGAGTTGCGCCGCAACACCTATTACATAAAGGAAGTGGACGAGCTGAATGCTACACGGTCGCTACGCTTCGTATTGGTTGTAACAAACCAAGTGCCATCCTTAGACCAAACGATAATAGACCAACATTTCCAATCTATCGATTACTACAATTCATATTTATCCACACACACACCGCGTCCGGTAGACTATATCGGCAGAGCATTAGACCTTCTCACCGTTCGCGATTACCAAAATGCAGAAAAAGATGCCGATCGCGCTCTTGAGCTTGCTCCAGATCTTGCGTTGGCATATCTCATCCGTGCACAAGCACGATACGGGAAATATTTATTGGACAAGAACGAAAAAAGCGGAACCGACGGTATTACGCGGCAAATAATGGCTACAAAAGCGCTCAACGACATCAACAACGACATAGACAAAGTTCTGGCACTTTCGCCGTCCATGGCTGTAGCTTGGTTCAATAAAGGCAATATCATGTTTGAGCGCCAAATGTTTGACGAAGCTATTGAAGCATATACAAAAGCGATAGCTTTAAAAAACGATTTTGGAGAAGCATACTACAACCGTGGCTATATCCACTTGCAACAAGGCAACCAGACAAAAGGCATTGCAGATTTGAGCAAAGCAGGAGAGTCCGGCATCATTCCGGCCTACAACCTCATAAAGAGAATTTCGCGTTAGAGGATCAATCGCCGGTAAGCTCAAAATCAACTGTCAATGGATAGTGGTCGGAAGCCTTTGTAGACCCTTTTTTAATCGAGAGCGGCTTCAAGTCACCTCTATAAAGCACATGGTCTATGCAAAAATAGAAACGGTTGGCATTGAAAGTAATCATAGGGCCAAAACCGATTTGCGGATAAACATCTTTAAATTTAGCATCTTCAAGTGTCCTTATTGCAAAACATCCGCTCACATCGTTGAAATCTCCGCAAACAATAACGTCGGGACCTCCATAATGCCTGATAAACCTCAGCAACTGCTGGGCTTGGCGAGCTCGCCGCTCATTGGCATTGGCAAGTTTTGATATAAGTTGCGATTTTGCGCCCCTTAAATCATCGGTTTTCAACTCCGTGAGGTCATGATATAACGACTTATCGCTTGCATTAAGACCAATAGACTGCAAATGCACATTAAACAGAGCAACTTTCTGCCCGTTGGGCATAGTAAGCCTATATGCACCTAAATCCGCATTAGAAAAATCGTTTTTAACCAAAAGAAGATGTATACTCTCTACCGGGAATTTAGATAAAATTACCTGAGCTTTACCACTTATGATTATATGGGGATATATCGCGTTGAGAGTGCCAAACTGCTCTCTGGTGATATTACCTTTTTTAAACACACCAATCTTTTCCGCTTCCTGGAGGCATACTACATCGGCCTTTGATTGTATTATGTATTCAATCATGGCGTTGCATGTTGTATCGCCACGATCTTCCACCGGGCGCTGGTCCAAGAGATTAGCCGTATTATATGTGAGAAGACGGAATGTTGAATTACCTTCTGCAGGCTTTCTTGCTCCTATATGCACATTTAGAGGGAAATACGTCGTTACCGGCCCCCACGATGCCACAAAAGCTAAGGCTAAGACTAATATCCCTCGCCGATGCCAAAACAGTTGGACTACAAAAAGAATAACCGCCGCCCAAAATGCGAACGGAAAACAGAGAAGCAGGACACCCCATAAGGGGCTATACTGCAAAGGAGAAAACATGCCGGCATAACCGGAGAGGAACATGCATATCCCTACAAGGATATCAAGAATCAAAAAAAGAGTCCGGGCAAACCTCTGCCATGGCCCTCGCATATTTTTCGCTACTACGGTCTTTCGCCGCCTACCATGAGCCCTCGCAGCTTTAGAAGGCTTTTTCTTTCTTGACGGCGCAGGCGGATCCCCGTAATCAAAATCCTTGTCGTAGTCTATGTTCTGCCGATTTTTATTCTGATTATTCGTCATTTCTAATCAGAAAAACCAACGATTGTTGAACACTCCTTTTTTCTTCCAGTACAAGAGCAGTAAAAAACCGAAAACCATGCCGCCCACATGAGCAAAATGCGCAACACCGTCGGCACGGCCGCCGATACCAAGCATAAGCTCAAGCACAAAATATCCTACAACAAACCATTTTGCCTTCAGTGGCATGGGAGGAATGAGCAGATATATGGTGACATTCGGAAAAAGGAATCCAAAAGCCAACAATATACCATAGATCGCACCCGACGCCCCAACCATAGGTGTATTGACATATGAATTGAGAATTGCCATATCGGGGTCGGAAAAGTTCATGCCATTACTCAAGGCTATAAAACCCTCGTTTATAACCCTATCTACTATTTCAGGGCTAAACATACCGAGATATGGTTGTATACACAAGGCAAATACGCCAAGCTGTATCAAAGCAGCGCCTATACCACATGAAATATAATAGAACAAAAATCTTGCAGAGCCCATAGCTCGTTCTATCATGGGGCCAAACATGAAAAGGGCAAACATGTTGAACAGCAAATGCGTAAAATTGCCGTGAAGAAACATGTATGTAAACAATTGGTATGGTTGGAACGCCGGCGAAGAGAAATAATATAGTGCACAGTACCTGTTAAAGGCATGATCTGCCGCCGGGATAAGCATTACGCCCCAAATTAAAATATTGATTATCAAAAGATTTTTGACAACCGGAGGCATATTTATAAAGTTGTTACGCAATCCGTTGAACATACGCTATAGCATTAATATAATTAGCAAGCCAAAGAGGCCAAATGATTTTAAGATACAAAATTACAAATTTTTTGTCAATCGGCATCTCTTTAGGGCTTCAATATTTCAGAACACACCGACATACCGATTTGTTTACATTTATTAACTTTAACGTGCAAAATGCAAGCACCTATGCAAACTTAAATTTGCCTTAAATATAAAACACACATATGATCCCATTCAATATTTTCCACGCCGACACAAGCACGGTGCAACTTCTTCAATATGCCGATGGCGGTATAAGAGCCGGATTCCCAAGCCCGGCTCAAGACTATATATCGCAAAGCATAGATTTAAATCGTGAGCTAATAAAACATCCGGCCTCCACATTCTATGCCAAAGTTGTTGGAGATTCCATGTCGGAGGAAGGAATTACCGAAGGCGACATTCTTGTTGTAGATAAATCCATAGAACCTGAAGACGGCGATCTTGCAGTGTGCTGTGTTGAGGGAGAATTTACGTTGAAGCGCTTACGTTTTTCAAGTGGTGGCATTTTATATCTTATGCCCTCCAACCACCGCTACAACCCTATCAAAATAACCGGCGACACAAATTTTTGCGTCTGGGGCATAGTTTTATACACCATAAAATCCAATCGCCGCAGCAGGTTATGGTAGGACTTATTGATTGTGATAATTTTTTCTGTTCCTGCGAGCGTGTTTTCAGACCCGATCTTGCAGGTAAGCCCATTGTTGTATTGAGCAATAACGACGGATGCATCGTTGCACGTTCCAAGGAAGCCAAAGCTCTTGGAATACCAGATTGCATGCCATACCACCAAATGATGCAAAAATATAGCGATGCGGGGATTATCGCATTCTCATCCAACTACACACTATATGGCGACATGTCGCGGCGCATAATGGAAATCTTGCGTCATGAAGCTCCTGATGTGTTGCAATATTCAATTGACGAGGCGTTTTTAGACCTTAGCGGCATGGGAAAAGAAAATTTAAAGAAATGGGGCGAAGGGGTGTGTCAAAAAATTTTGCGGCATACCGGTATGCCGGTAAGTCTTGGCATCGCATCTTCCAAAACATTGGCCAAGGTAGCAAGTCGCTTCGCAAAGAGATACACCGCCTACAAGAAGTGTTGCTTTATAGATTCCGATGAACAAAGGATAAAAGCCCTTAGTATATTCCCGGTCGGCAATGTGTGGGGAATAGGAAGAAAGACATGCCGTACGCTCATGCTATACGGCATCAGTACAGCCTACCAATTTGCATCACAAAGCAAAAACTGGATACAAACCAATTTCCATTTACCGGGAATACAAACATGGTCAGAACTCAATGGAGACGACGTTATTCAGATCGACAGACTCAACGGCGCGACTAAACAATCCATCATGACAAGCCGCAGTTTTCCCGGCATGATTACGGAAAAAGAAATCCTTATACCACATATCGCCAACTATGCGGCACGCTGCGCCAACAAACTCAGACTCCAAAACAGCGTGTGCAGCACTCTGAGTGTTTTTATCAAATCCAACCATTTCCGTTTAGACCTACCACAATACGACAACAACGGGCTGTCGGTCTTTCCGACACCCACAAACACCACAACAGAAATCGTAGAAGCGGCCTTGGCAATTCTCGGCAAAATATATCTGCCGGGGATTGCCTACAAACGGGCAGGGGTAATGGTCTCGGCCATTTCACCGGCAAACGCAATTCAGCCAGACTTGTTTTTCTATGACCCCGAACGAAGTCGTAGATACCGAACCATCTCCTCTGCTATGGATAACATAAACAGCCGCATGGGAGCCGACACGATAGTACTCGGAGCACAACAATATGCAGATAAAGACTGCGACGGTAAAAGCGTGAAATTCGTAAATGCCATAAAGAGAGCCTTAAAATCTCCCGACTACACCACACAATTAGGCGCATTCACGGTAGGCTGAATATGAAAATGTTGCAATAAAAATATTTTGCCAGATGAAAAATTTTGCGTAACTTTGCCGCGCCATTACGAATGGGCGTCCTACCAACGCCGATAAACTAATGAAACGCAAAGGGTTTGGCTTCCACTCTAAAGCCTTTGCCTACATAATTCTCCCGTGGCTTTACCTTGCGGAAACGATATCGTTTGCCAAAAGATTAGCCAACCAAAACAACACTCTATCAAGGAGCTACTTAATACGTATTAAAAAAATTATAGCAATGAAAAAAGACATTCATCCCTCCAACTACCGCGAAGTTGTGTTCAAAGATATGTCGAACGAAGAAACTTTCATTACCCGTTCTACCGTGGCAACACGCGAAACCATCGAAATTGACGGCGTAACCTATCCCTTGGTAAAGCTTGAAATCACAAGCTCTTCCCACCCTTTCTTCACCGGCAAGCAGAAACTTGTTGACACCGCAGGCCGCGTGGATAAGTTCATGAGCCGCTATGGCGCCCGCAAGAAAAAATAAGCAGGGATTTAAACAGCATTAAGCAGCTATGCGCAAGCTGCTTTCGTCTAAAACCTTCCTCAATCGGGGAAGGTTTTTTTATTCTGCCATCCCTTAGCACTTAACGCACATCAGCTACGTGCCTGCATTGCCAATAAAAAAGCCGCCTCAAAAAGAGACAGCTCACAAAAGTACACCCGTAGGGAATCGAACCCTAATCTAAGGAACCGGAATCCTTTATTCTATCCATT
>CAJTUG010000026.1:0-6559 GCA_910579605.1 uncultured Muribaculaceae bacterium
CCCATATCGTGGCTTAAATGGATGAGATATGCAATTCTCGGCTTAACTTTGTCAATAATGTCAAGAGTCTGTGCTAAGTTGAAATGAGACAGATGCGGTTCATGTCGCAATGAATTAATAACCAATGTATCCACCCCACTAAGTTTCCCCAATGTTTCCGGCGGCATATAGCTGCAATCTGTTATGTACGCAAGCTTTCCTATCCTATAACCCAATATAGGAAGCTTATAGTGTAATACCTTTAGCGGTATTACCTCAACCGGCATAAATAGTTTACCGATCTCTACAGAAAATGGCTTTTCTGCAACTGTATGTATAGCATATGTAGGCACACCAGGATACAAATGCCGGGCAAAACTATATGGCATCTTCACCCGCAGTTCCTCTTCTACATCTTTTGAGCAGTAAACGGGGAAATGCCCGTCTTTAGCAGTAGAGCAATAAGGCCTCAAGTCATCAAGACCTCCAACATGATCATAGTGAATATGAGTTATTAGTAGAGCTGCTAATTCTGGGCATCCTACGGCAAGAAGTTGCTGCCTCACATCAGGTCCACAATCTATAAGTATAGCAGGTGAATCGGAGTTTATGCGTATCAAGGCAGAAGTGCGTAGCCTCTTATCGCGTGAATCCAACGAACGGCATACCTTACAAGTACATCTCATCTGAGGAACGCCCGTAGACGTACCTGTCCCTAAAAAAGTGAGTTCCATTAAAGTCGGTATTTGCTTAAGAATCCATCATCAAAAATTAAGAAAACACCATCTGAATATATCCACCGCTCCTGCATTCCTCCTGTCGTTGGAATTCTTATTATTTCAGACGGAGAACCCAAAGCCAAACGGCACTCATCGCGCGACATTCCTGATATTACAGACGATTTTACAATATGTTTCCAATTATCTTCTGTAATACGCGGATATTGCGCTCTTGGCGATTTGAAGCTAAAAAGCGTGTCAAAATTTCTTGTAGATGTACGGCTTGAGCCAACCGTGAGCAAAACAGCGCCAGAGCTATGCGCAGTAAATACATCTTGAGCTAACTCATTAGGATCTATTGTGAAAGCTACAGCAGCGGGATAGATTGAGCTACCAGGAACAACACTATCTATAATTACTTTTATGTGTCTTAAACCTTGGATAGCTTTGTGGCTGTCAAGACTGTACCAGTTAGGTGTTTTTATATATACCGATTTACCCCTTAGGACAGAATCTATATGAGCAACAAGATCCAAATCTACAGTAAAAGGTATTTCAAGTTCTTTAATAGTATCAAGTTGCTCTATGGTTATAGGCAGCCGATACCGAAGCGTTCCTCCGTTATTTTTTGAAAATGATATTTCGGCAACATCATCCCCTGTCAGCGAAGGAACAGCTTTAAAACAATCGAATTTCAACACCATTCCCTTAAGATCGGACGCTTCACCCTGAACAGACTCAAAAATGCGTTCTATACGATTATCATCTACAAGGAATTTTTTACCTTTCTTCCAAAGAGATGGTTTCTGAGGTATCACATCTGCCAAAAATGATTGCTCTTCTGTTATTGCCGTCTTATTGTCCTTAATTTTCTCAGCATTAATTTTAGGAGTGGATTCAACCCCTGTAAAACAAGCATTTGCCATGATTAAAACAACCATGGCAAATGCGGTTCTTATTAATTTTATATTATTCATTTGCCTTTTTCTCGGGCTTTATTCCAAGATTATGGTAAATAAAAGAATAAATATCGGTATATTCGTCTATAACTTTAGCCACAGGTTTGCCTGCTCCGTGGCCAGCTTTTGAGTCTATACGTATGAGTTTCGGCGCATCTCCTGTATTAGCAGCTTGAAGAGTTGCTGCATATTTGAACGAGTGAGCCGGAACAACTCGGTCGTCGTGATCAGCAGTCGTCACAAGGATTGCCGGATAGGACGTTCCATCGTTCTTGATGTTGTGTATTGGAGAATAATCTAAAAGATACTGTGCCATTTCTTTAGAATCATCTGCTGTACCATAGTCGTGTGCCCAGTTCCACCCTATTGTAAACAGGTGATACCTCATCATATCCATTACACCTACTCTGGGTATTGCCACTTTGAAAAGATCAGGACGCATATTAACTGTTGCACCAACGAGTAATCCGCCATTACTTCCACCCTCTATAGTGAGCAAATTCGGTGTCGTCCATCCTTGGTTTATCATGTATTCACCGGCAGCAATGAAATCATTGAAAACATTAAGCTTGTTCATTTTCGTTCCTGCTTCATGCCATTTCTCACCATACTCTGCTCCGCCTCTAAGATTAGCTTGGGCATAAATTCCGCCATTTTCAAGCCACAGCAAACGGTTGGGGTTAAAAGTGGGGTTGAGAGTGACATTAAAACCGCCATAACCATAAAGATAAACGGGATTGGTACCATCTGCTTTTACATCTTTATGCCTAACCGTAAACATGGGTACCTTAGTACCGTCGGCAGATGTGTAGAACACTTGTTCTGTAATATAATCCTCTGGGTTAAATCCTTCTAATTCATTGCGATGGTACAATTGGCTGCTACCTGTTTCAAGGTCATAGCTATATATAGCAGCAGGATATACAAACGAGGAAAAAGAATAGAAAGTTTCGGGAGTTTTCTTTGACGAAGAGAATGCGACAGTTCCAAATGTCGGGAGCTCAATTTCTCTTATCATTGCTCCATCATTATTGTAGACAAATGCATGATTGGAAGCATCACGGTCGAATACTGCAATATATTTATCAAGACCGGCAAACTGAACAGAAGTAAGCACAGCACCATCAGGGTCCTCTGGGATAATTTCTTTCCAATTATCTCGTTGAGGATTTTTAATATCCACCTCTACAAAACGATAACACGGGGCACCGATAGAAGTGCGCATATACACTTTCCCATCGGCTACATCTACCACCTCAGATTCATAGTCTTGAGTTGGTTCTATAATCACCCATTTTGAATTGGGGTTTCTAAGATCAAGAACTTGCAAAGAGTTGCCATTTCCTTGTCCGCTTGCAGAAACAATAAGAGCAGATTCATCATTGGAAACATCTGCCTGATGAAAATATAAAGGCTGCTCCTTGTTTTCAAAAGCAACAACATCACTGCTTTGAGGAGTCCCGATTTTGTGATAATACACTTTATGGTATTCATTGGCACTGGAAAATTCCTTACCGGCTTCTGGTTTATCATAAGCACTATAATAAAAACCGTCACCTTTCCAGGAGGCCCCAGTGAATTTAGCCCATTCAATATGGTCGGACAATAATTTTTTTGAATCCGTCTCCATCACATATATTTCCGTCCAGTCGCTACCGCTCCGAGAAATAGTATATGCCGTATATTTTCCGTCATGACTCATAAAAATCCCCGTCAATGCAACAGTGCCGTCGTCGGATAATTGGTTAGGGTCAATAAATATTTCCGGCTCGCCGCCAATCGAATCCATACGGTAAATCACACTCTGATTTTTTGAGCCGTCGTTTGCCGAAAAATAGTATTTACCGTCCGCTTCAAGCGAAGGAGCTCCCTGACGAGAGTAGCGATTAAGGGATTCAAGACGTTTGTGGAGATTATTCCTAAAGGGAATCTTATCTAAATAAGAACGTGTCACCATATTTTCGGCTTCCACCCATTGCAAAGTTGCAGCTGCCGTATCATTTTCAAGTGGCCTATACGGGTCATTTACAGAAATACCAAATGCTTCATAAGTAGTTCCGTCTGCCGGAGCCGGTGGATAGTTCAATTTGGCAGATTTTCCGCATGAACTCAAGATGATTGCCATAGAGATAAATCCTAAATAGCGATTCATGATTAGTTTATGTTTTATAAAGTTATTTTTCAATGTGCACATCCAATTGAGGGAAGGGGAAATTCGCACCATATCTGGGCAATTCTTTATATATTTGTTCGTTAACGGCAAAATATACATCCCAAAATTTTGATGTAGGCGCCCAAGCCCTTACTTTAAGATTTACCGAGCTTTCGGCCAATTCTTCTACAAAAACTGTGGGCCTACGATCTTCTTCTTTCACAACATCGGGCTGCCTGAGACAAATATCAATAATACCTTGGCGTACAGAATCTATATCGTCGCCATAAGAAATTCCAATTGACCAATCTATACGTCTATACTCTTGACGCGACCAGTTATTGACAGAACCTGTAGATAGACCACCATTAGGAATAATAATTGTTTTATTGTCACCCGTGGTCAAAATAGTATGAAATATCTGTATCTCCTTAACAGTGCCGGAATAGCCGGAAACCTCAATGAATTCCCCTATCTTATATGGTTTCAACAATAATATAAGTACACCTCCCGCAAAATTCTGGAGTGTTCCGCTCAATGCCATACCAATTGCTACACCGGCCGATGCGAAGATTGCTATAAACGATGATGTCTCTATTCCAAGTATGCCTATTACCGTGACAATAAGTATAAAATACAACACAATCCTTACCATGCTGAGAACGAAAGTAGCAAGAGATTGGTCTACTTTCCTCTTAGACATTATGTTGCTGACAAAATTATAGAGCTTATTTATAACAAACCGTCCTACATAAAATACAAAAACCGCAATAGCAAGATTGATGGCGAAAGTAACAAAGGCCGTCACAACTTTTTGGATAAACTCGTCAAAAGGCAATGTAGACAACGTTTGCAACTCTTCTCTAATAGTAGGTACACTATCCGGTAGAGCGACCGGAGTATCGGGAATTTGAAGAAATAGCATATGAATTATAATTTTATTCGTTAAAACATTTATTTGCGCACTAAATTTGAAGCTACGTCGCGATACCAGGAAAGAGTGTTATAATTCTTAACAGATATGGCATCATCGGATTTCAGAATATACGACGACAAACCATTATGCCTATCCAAAGCCACAGAATTCCATAAAAAAGGAGTAGCAGCCGAATAGGTTACTACATTGTCAAATATCTTCTCAAAATTGCAAAACAAGTCTGAAGCACCGTCAAAGCGTTCGTTATCGCCATTAAAAGACAAGGCTTTTACATAGTCTTTGAAATCAAAATAATAACAATTATTTACACTTATATTTGAAAAGCGTTGCGGAATATAGCCTGACGGAATCCCGGTAGATGAATGTTTATATATTTCACTTGTAGCATGTGCAAGAGCCTCAAGCCCAGAAGTTTGCACAACGCTCATAGTACAAGTTCTTCCAAGACCTGTTTTAGAGTCATAGTACCGGAATGTATTACGAGCCGCGTTTTCCAAATCGGCTTTTCCTTTGGAGAAAAGACATGCCACGTTATCTTGATATGGCATACCTGTATTGACAATTTCAGTGGCACTTGCAACGATAGTGTTAGCACAATGTCTCAGTTCATAAATAGTCTCTACCGATGCCATGTAGCAGCAATCAAAATATATGAAATCAAGATTGGGAATAGTTTCAAGGACTCGAGCCAATGTAGTGATATTCATACTACGGCTTCTATCGTATCCATATGAATATGTTGCGAGTTCATCTATAGGATCTGAAATACCATCTTGAAGCCATCCGCTACCATGACTCCAAAATACTATACCATATTCACGAGCATTACCTAATTTTACGACATCGTCAAGCACCTTTGTCATTCTTTCGCTATGAATAGAGTATGTACTTGTATCGTATATTGCCAAAGTATCAACACTTTTGTTTTTAATCTCAAGCAACACAGGCTCTTCGGCATACGCATGATGATATACCAAAAGACGACCACCGGCCGGGATATCACCATTGTCTGCTGCAGTTTTCATTTCTTCAATATCATCGGCATCAAAACCCGATGAACCAAGATTGTTGTTGGCTTCCATATATACAAGCACCGTGCGATCTGACGTAGGGACAGATGGCACGGGCTTATTATTTGGGTCATCGCTACAAGACAGAGCAAGCAATGCAATAGCTCCTGCAGACAATAAATATTTATAATATCTTTGAATTTTCATAACTTACAAAGTTACAAAAATTCCAATACTTAACAATGAATCTTAAAGTCTTTTAACTTAAACGTCAAAAACGGAATTCCCATTATGGAATCATTGCACCCGATGAGGGTTTTCTCGGATGATTCGTAGTATATTCACGTATTCCAACAAGTTTCATAAGACCATGGAAGCTATCTGAGTCAAAAGTAGATATTCCAGATTCATTTTTTTCCACAAATTCATCCATTCCGTCGCCTTTGAAAGATATGGCCGTCGCCACCTCAAAGTTTCCGTCTTTGTCTGGGACACCTAACAACCACGCTCTCACGAAATCAAAAGTTTGTGGCGTCTCATCTCCATTAATAGTTGAAGCTTCCGCTTCATAAGAAATACGTCCGGGACGATCCCCTTTGGGAGGTATTGCTTCAAGTACACGCGCATGAATTTCAAGGCTATCCGTTTTATATACGAATTCCGCCCCTCCAAACAAATGCGGATCATTAATAGATGGGTCAATGAAATTAGCAGAGACAATGGCATTGTTTATTCTATCCCAATCGGAAATATTTATAAGATATGGCCATATTTCCTCTGGGGTGAGACCATTGACTTCAATA
>CAJTUG010000026.1:6586-18755 GCA_910579605.1 uncultured Muribaculaceae bacterium
TTTTGTTTTTTCCGGGTCGAACTTTGGCGGCCAAACTATACGGTCTTTTATCATAATAAATAAATATTAGTTTTATATTCATAACATCTGCAAGCAAAAATGGTTTAAGAACAACCTTTCGCATATTTTAGCATAACAATTAAACGAGTAACTTTGACACTTTAATTAAATTGCGTAAATTTGCAACATCCCCATTCCACAACAATCATGATGCACAAATTATTATTGCCCACTATATTTTCTCTATTCTTGATAAACATGTCTGCACAAACCATTGACGAAAAATTAGGGAATGCAATGAACGCGGCCGACTGGTTTATGCTTGACTCTATATATAATACAACACCAAAAGACTCTATAAATCCATTTATTGAAGTGTTTTCGCGGTGTCTTATAGGCAACCGCCTTAACCGAACAGATATTTCTATTCCTGCCTTTCAAGAATTACTTAATTCTCAAACTCTTGACATCTCCACATTGGTCTCATCAACTCATATGTTTGGAATAGATTTGAGTAGAGAGGGCTATAATGCAGAAGCTGCTTCTATGATAAAATCAATAGTAAACCAGACAAAACAACATTTAGATTCCACAACAGTTGACGGCCTAATAGCTTCGGCAAACCGCTACGCGGCATTAGCAGAATATAAACCATATGACATTGTTTTCCAAGATGGCGACATAGCCACTATACCATTTTCCATTGTACCAGTAGGTCCAAAAGATAAAGAAGCAGTATTAATCCATTTGCAGCGCAGTTCGATAAACGGGATTGATGCAGATATCACTTTCGACACCGGAGCAGGTGCTAATATAATTTCACACGAAATTGCCGACAAATATAATCTTGTACCTTTGGCCGGCACTATGCAGACTGTTGCTGGTGTGGGACGAAGAGATGGATATATTGCCATGGCCAAAGAAATTAAAATTGGCAATATTACGGTTAAAGACGTTCCGTTTATTGTGATATCTTTTTCTACTGACAACGATGAGGCTGATAAATATATAGATTGTTTCAATATTGTTATTGGCAGTGAGCTAATGCTTCAACTAAAAGACTTGACTATTGATTTTGCAAATCGCCAAATCATTATTCCAACTCAAGCACCGACAAAGACAGACGCCAAGCCTAACATGTGCTTCTCTGCAGGAATGAATTTACTTACAAAAGGTCTTGTTAATAATATACCGACAACTATGTGTATAGACTCAGGTGACGCATCGTTTGGGTCTTTAAATTCATCTTTTTATGAAATAAATAAAGAGCATGTAGAGCAAGTTGGCCGTCGTGATACTATCCGCAGTGCCGGCATGGGAGGCGTTACAATAACGTCAGGATATTATGTGCCAGATTTACCTATAACTATCGCAGGCACAACAGTTCTGCCATTAGAACTTGTAGTAAGAACCTCTCCCGATAAAACCGCTATATCTCAAGAAGCCAATATCGGGCTCAAGACATTGATGTTATTTGGCAGAATCAGATTTAACCTTGTAGATTTTGTTTTAACAACCTATCCATATACTAACTCGCTATCGGTAGCTACTGTAACTCAAGGATATAATGCACCATTTTTCAAGCTCTCCAAGACACTTGATAAACCAACTATACTACAAACTCTTGGTTTTATAGGATTAGGGATTGCTCGTAGTCTTATAAATCCCAATGCCCCTACGAATCCTGATTTATAAACAGGAATGTTAATACTAATTTTTGCAATTGTCGGTAATCCAATTTTTTTGCGTAAATTTGCAAAATATGGCTTAGGTTTATTCCAAACCTCCATTCCTTGACTTAAACAAGATGTAACCGAGAATATGAATTTAAGCTTTAACAAAATCATAGTTGCGCTAATGCTTTGTGTAGCATCAATGCAATGCTTTTCAATGGATCTGCCGATAAAACGTGTCGACGGAAAAGATTATTACTATTATAAAGTAACCGGTAAAAGCTCCGTATATGGTTTATCCAAAACTTTGGGGATTTCAAGGGAGCTTATTCTAAAATATAACCCGACAGTTAGCGACGGCGTACACAAAGGTGCCATCCTCTATTTTCCTGTAGAAGAATTAGATACTTTTAACCCAGAAGAAGAGTCTACAGAAACCATAGGAAGTGTCATGCCTGCAGATGCTCAAAATTCCGAAACATCAACCGATTTAGATGAGAAAAAGCTCTCCTATATTGAAAAAAAATCTTCTATTGCATTGATTCTTCCTTTCAATGCCGCTCAAGATAGCAGAGAATATAAACACTCTATAGATTTTTACCGTGGATTCCTGATGGCCGCAGACACGCTTAAAGAAAGGCAGGGATTTGTAGAAATCAACGCCATAACTATGCCATCTGATACATTTGAGATGAGAAGGATGATGGAGGAAGACGAAAGATTAAGTCATGCAGCTGTAATTGTTGCTCCCGAAGACAATGAAATGTCTGCTATAATCAACAACACAGCCCTGAAAACGGGTAGTTTTGTCGCGACAGTCCTTGCCATACGCGACTCTGCATACCAGACAAATCCTTTCGTTATACAAACGAATATACCACAATCTGAGATGTATTCCAAGGCTACCGATGGATTCTTAACTCTATATCCAGATGCTACTCCAATTGTGATACGTAATATTTCCGGACGCAACGAAAAATCAGCATTCACCGATAGTTTCTGCAAACGGATGGAAGAGTTGGGTAAAAAGGTTGAACATATTGACTACGAAGGCGCTTTGCGCCATTCGGATCTGACTCCATTTCTGAACGATAGTTTATCGACATATGTAGTCATACCTTCATCGGGCACCCTGCAAGAATTCAATAAATTTGCATATGCGGTCAAAACTTCTCGAGAAAGCAGTGCATCAAAATTAGAGATTTTCGGCTATCCTGATTGGGTAGCTTTCCGAGGAGAAGCTCAAGAGCTTCTACACTCTTTAGAAGCTACTGTATATAGTCGTTTCAACGATGATTATCTTGGATTTAAAGCTCGTAATTTTGAATCCGATTTCAAATATTGGTATGGCGAAAGTATGGTGGAGAGTGTCCCCTCACCTGCTCTTTTAGGTTTTGATATAGGAAATTACCTTATAAAGAATCTACGCAATAATAATGGCCATTTTGAGCCATTACAGACCTGGGAAACAGAAGGTATTCAAACAGTTATTAAACTTAAACGTTTTGAAGAGCAAGGCTATTTTAATTCGGCCTTATATTTAATACGATTCATGAACGGTTACACCCAATCGGCACGTGTTATATGAAAAAACTAAAATATGTAATATCTCTTTTTGGGGTGTTTCTCTCACTTATTGCCAGTGCTGAAACTCACTATAAGCCGCATATTTCAATAGGCGGAAAAGCTGGTATAACAATGGCAGAAATATCATTCTCGCCTTCTGTGAAAGAAAGCTGGCAAATGGGGTCAACAGGAGCTGTAACATTCAGGTATACAGAAGAAAAACTCTTCGGCCTAATAGCTGAACTTGGGTGGGTTCAACGAGGTTGGAAAGAAAATTTTGAAGAATATCCATTTGAATATTCAAGGAGTATAACATACATCAATCTCCCGCTCCTCACCCATATATATTTTGGTTGGCCAAGAACAAAGTTTTTCGTGAACCTCGGACCTCAAGTTGGCCTGTTGATTGGTTCTAAAATAAATTCCAACTTTGATTATAAGACTCCGCAAACAGTAGAAGGATTTCCTCAACGACGGCAGACAGAGCAATTATGGGCAGATATCAGCAACAAATTCGACTACGGCATCTGTGCCGGTTTAGGCTTTGAATTCTATCTCACACCTCGCAACTCGGTTTGTGCTGAAGCAAGATTCTACTATGGACTTGGCAATATATTCCCATCTTCAAAAGCAGATACTTTTGGAGCGTCTCGCAACATGTCCCTTGAGTTTACATTAGGATACAATTTCAGATTAAAATAATGAAATACATAACGTATTTTCTTGTCTGTATCATATTGGTTTCTTGCAACCGATCGAAAGATAATCCATCTTTGGCAAGCGACGACATTCTGGCACTTTTAGAATGCGAAGACAGCATATATAATAGATATAATAATAAGGGCTATCCAGCGCCTGATAAAGGTTGCTCAAAATTAAAAATCAAACCAATTGGAGGAAGTATAGGCAAAGTTTTCAACGACAGTAACTATCTTCATATATCACAAGCCAAAGCACATGGCATAATACCAATAAACAGTCCTGAAGCCGCGTGGGAAAATGGGAAAAACCTTGTGAGAATAAAGTCAACAAAAGATTATTATGTTGATAGTCTCACACATTCTTATCCATATCTGACGAGCACGGCAGCAGGGCTACTTGAAGAAATAGGACAGCGCTTTCAAGACAGCTTGAAAAATCGTGGCGGTGGAGCATATCGTTTTAAAGTCACAAGTATTCTCCGCACAGACCGCACGGTTGGTAAACTCCGTAGAGTTAACAGAAACGCTGTAGGAGAGTCCGCACATAGCTATGGAACGACTTTTGATATCAGCCATTCAAAATTCATATGCGATAACCCCAATGGGGTGAAACGTAATTTTGAAGACTTAAAGAACCTTTTAGCCGAAATAGTAAACGATTTACGTAACGAAGGTTTTTGCTTAGTAAAACATGAGCGCAAACAAGCTTGTCTACATATCACAGCAATAACGCGTGAAGATAAATGAAATATGGATATAAACAATAGTTCTGTAATAGACAACGGAAACCGAAAAGCCAAAAGATTAGTAGGCAAATGTATTCTTATAGTGATTTGGGTTGCAATGGCTTTAGTTCTTGCAGTTGCTGCTACACTTATTTGTTCCGTGAAATTATTGCGACCGGAGGCATTAACGGCCATCACAATGCGAGCAGCTAATAAAATGCTTGATGCCTCTGTATATTTAGGGCGTGTAGAATTCAAATTTGAACCTTCATTCCCTGTATTGTCTCTGGAAATAGATAGTATTTCAATTTTATCCCATTACCGTAGGACAGCACCAGATAGTATTTCTGCCCAATTACCGTTATATGGAGACACCCTGTTTTGTGCCAGCAACTTAGCGGGAAGAATAGATTTAGGTGCTATACTTGGGAAAGGAGAAATAGCTTTACGCGATGTTTCAATTACACGACCAGAAATTAATATAGTCATTGCTGGAAACGACATTAATAATTTCAATATATATCACTCGGAATCCGAAGACACAGAATCGGCAAACATCACTCCTCCTTTTTCCATCAACCGTTTTGAAATTTTAAATCCAAAACCAATACGTTATTATAACAATACAGACGGAACAAAAGCTACGATAACATTATCAGAAGTGAGTCTCAATGGTTCTGAAGCTCCAGCCTATGCAATATCAGTTCAGGGTAATCTTGAAAGCCCTATGGCTAAACAGCTAATAAACTTAGATGGCGTGACATTTGGAGCCAAGGGAAAAGTTTATTGGAATCCTGTCAAGGCATCTACAATATCTCTTGATAAATTTGAACTTGCAGGAGCTTTTATCAAAGCCGAATTAAGCACAGAGTTGGATTTCGGTCAAAACTTAGCTATTGAGAGCGCAAAAGCCACATTTCAACCTATAGCTGTCAAAGATTTACTTACTATAGTACCCGACAGTTTAGTTCGCGCATATGGTTTGACAGATAATAATTTCCAAACAAACGCCACTCTTACTGCCTGCATAGAACTGATACATCCTTTTTATCCCGATCGCGACAGTATCCCTTATGCAAACATAAGCTTTAATCTCCCCGATTGCGAATTCAAATATGGAAAAGCGTATATAAAACAATTGGGTCTGGATATAGACGCGCACCTGAAAGGCAACAATATAGACAGTGCCACATTTGATATAAAGCGGTTTGAAATTGCCGGACCGGCAACTCATTTGATTGCAAATGCTAAATTGACTCAATTACTGAGCGATCCAGCTTTTGACGCCTCCCTGCGTGGAAATGTAAAAGTCGACAATCTACCTGCAATAGTATCTAAAATTACTAAAGGCTATCTTGGAGGGACATTAACGGCCTCGATGGACGCAAAAGGTAAAGCATCTATGTTCCAGTTAGGGAGATTCCATGAGCTTGATGTTAAAGGGCATCTAAAAGCATCTAATTTTAGATACAATGCCGCTGATTCCAATCTTAAAGCAAACATAAGCTTTGCGGAATTTAAATTTGGCTCACAAGTAGCAAACAAACACACAAACGAAACAAGTCCTAACACATCATTCTTAGCCTCAGGCATTAAGGTCGATTCAGCACACGTAAGCTTTGATGGAATCAACATGGCTGTTTCTGGCCTTAGTTTAGGATTTGGGGCAGAAAACATGAGCTTACCTGGCGACACTACCGTGGTAATACCTATGGGAGGAGGATTAAAAATAAATCGGTTTAATTTAGACATGATATCCGACAGTGCAGGCGTTCGCGTCAGGAATTTAGCAGGGCATGTAAGTCTACGTCGTTTCCAAAACGACAGACACTTACCTTTGATTTCTGCAAATTTGGATGCCGAAAGGATTTCTGCCGGAGCTCCAACCGCACGGTTTATGCTAACAAAAGCGCATATAGACGCCAATACCCACTTGAGGCCAGATAGAGTTAAGCCAGACACTACACGACGCCGTCGCAAAACAAGGCTTCAACGGAAAGAAGATGGCTCTGAGAGAATAGATTGGGGCGCATCAAAAGGTATCAAACGATATTTGAACAATTGGAAAATAGACGGGAACCTTTCGGCTAAAAGGGCTTCCCTTTTCACGCCCTTTTTCCCTCTCCGCAACCGTATGCAAAACCTTGATATCGTATTTAATAACGACAGCGTAGTTTTCAATAAATTACTATACAAAGCAGGACATTCCGACTTGTCTATGAAAGGCTTAGTCAGCAACATCCGCCGCAGCCTAAGTTCAAGGACAGGCAGACAAGCCCTCAATGTAGATTTTACTATTATGAGCGACACGATCGACGTGAACCAATTGGCAGCTGCCGTATTTTCAGGCGCTGCTTATGCCGAACGTCTATCTCGAGGAGATGCGCAAAAACTTGGAACTATTACGAACGAGGAGGAAGAATTCGCCGATTTTTCAAGTCAAGACACAACAGCAATGGCCCCGATAGTGATACCGACCAATATCAATGCCAGCATGAGTATAGAAGCTCACACAATATTATATTCAGATTTATCTTTCAACGAATTTGCTGGTGATGTCTTAGTATACGACGGTGCTGTGAATTTGAGTTATCTCGCTGCAAAATCACAAGCTGGATCTGTTGCCTTGTCGGCTCTTTATACGGCTCCAAAAGCTACCGACATGCGTTTCGGCATGGGTTTACAATTGGAAGATATTAAAGTGGAGCGATTCTTGAAATTGGTTCCTGCCATTGATTCTATAATGCCACTCATGCGCGATTTTGCCGGGACTATCAATGCCAATATAGCTGCTACGGTAGCTATAGACTCTTGTATGAATTTCAAGCTGCCAACATTGGATGCAGCCATACACTTGTCGGGCGACTCGCTAAAAATAATAGATGCAGACACATATCGCACATTGGGTAAATGGTTAAGATTCAAAGACCGAGCCGACAATACCATTAAGCACATGGGGGTTGACCTCATGGTTAAAGATAATAAAATGGAAATGTTCCCATTTACTTTCGACATAGATCGTTACAGATTAGGAGTATTTGGTTCTAACGACTTGAATCTCAATTTCAATTACCATATAGCTGTTCTAAAATCCCCTTTGCCATTCCGTTTTGGAATAAATGTAAAAGGTAATCCAGATGACTATAAAGTACGTTTCGGAGGCTCAAAATACAAAGAAGGCATGGCAGCCGAAAGCATAGGTCTGGTAGACACCATGCGAGTGAACCTCATAAGCCAAATTCAGAATGTATTCAAACGTGGCGTATCATCTTCAGGGTTTGCCAAACTTGAGCACACACACAAAGGAGCCGGATACATAGATCTGGAAACAGAAACTTTAAGCCGAGAAGATTCTCTTGCTCTTATGCGTGAAGGACTGATACCTAATGTTTCAACTGATACGATAAAGTTAATAGGAAATGACAGCATTAGAAGCTTTATTAACGGAAGCACTGGAAAAATACCACACCAGGAGCGGAAATAGGCTTGTAAAGCCAATAAAAGCAGCATTATTTGACATGGATGGCATATTATATGATTCCATGCCAAAACATGCACTTGCTTGGGGAATGATGTGCGATAGGGAAGGAATAAAATATGAACCCAACGAATTTTTTGCATACGAAGGCAGAACTGGAGCATCAACAATAGACATTTTATACCGCAGGATGTACGGTCGCAATGCTTCAGAGGAAGAACATAAACGCCTATACGGTTATAAGACAGAATATTTTGCATCAATGCCTGATGTTGACATAATGCCTGGAGCCCAAGAATCCGTATCTGCTGTACTGTCATATTCAGCATTACCTGTTCTGGTAACAGGTTCTGGACAAAATACGCTCTTAAAACGTCTGGATAATGATTTCCCTGCAGCGTTTCTGGCTGAATACCGTGTCACAGCACACGATGTCAGTTTTGGCAAACCTAATCCAGAGCCATTCCTTAGAGGCTTGGAAAAAGCCGGTGTGAAATGCACGGAAGCTGTTGGAATTGATAATGCTCCATTGGGAGTTGAGTCTTCATCGCGAGCAGGGATATTTACCATCGGTGTCAGAACTGGACCGCTCGCTCCCGGTAGCTTATTGGCCTCAGGTGCAGACATTGAAATAAATTCCATGCATGAGTGTGCCTTTTTACTCAGACATTTGTTAAATAGATAAATGTTTGTTTAGAGAACTAAGCTCTCTATAATCACTCACAATAATACACATAACAAAAAAGCACATCTTAATAATATGGAGCAAAAATTAATTTTCACCAATTTGGTAGGCACAGCTATCGACGATCTTGTATCTTCTATGGGCAACCCTCACACGGTTGTTATCAGCGATGTCAATACGTCCAATTTTGTAATGCCATACCTCAAAAACGATTCAAAGGTTGTAGCTAATTCAACAGAAATCGTCATGAAAGCTGGCGACTCCAATAAATCGCTTGATGAACTTACAATAATCTGGAAGAAACTTATATCCGCCGGAGCAACCCGTTCAAGCGTTATAATAAACATTGGCGGAGGAGTAGTAAGTGATATTGGCGGTTTTGCCGCATCAACATTTAAACGCGGAATGAAATTTATCAATGTTCCCACTACCCTTCTTGGAGCTGTAGATGCTTCTGTAGGAGGTAAAACAGGGATAAATTTCAATGGATTCAAAAACCAATTAGGAACTTTCAGCGAACCTGAAGCTGCTATTATTTCAACCTGCTATCTCAATACTCTGCCTCAACAGGAATTATTATCAGGCTATGCGGAAATGCTCAAACACGGATTGTTGGAAAACGATGAAATATTCGGTAAATTATTGTCTTACAGCCTTGTCTATCCTTTGTTTGATTCTGAACGCCTACTCCCTATGCTTGAAGACAGTGTAATGGTTAAACAAAAAGTGGTGCTATCCGATCCCACCGAAAAAGGATTCCGAAAAGTTCTTAATTTCGGGCATACAATAGGTCATGCATTTGAAAGTTTCGCCATGGCACATCAGAGTCCTATCGCTCATGGATATGCCGTTGCCTGGGGACTTATAGGTGAATTGGTATTATCACACATGTTATTGGACTTTCCATCGGAAAAACTCCATAAATTTGCACAATATGTAAAAACTAATTATGGCGCTTTCGCCATATCTTGCGACGATTACCCTTCTCTAATAGAAGCAATGCGACAAGATAAAAAGAACGAAAGTGTCGACAAAATTAATTTTACTTTGCTTCATAATGTTGGAGAACCGGAAATAAACCAAACTGCCACTCCAGAGCAAATAGGGGCAGCTTTAGATATCTACAGGGATCTTATGGGCCTTGCTTGATTTTGACTATTGCAGATATTTTACTATATTTGCAACAAAATCATACCAAGCATGGCGCTCCCTGCAGAAAATAAAGAATTAGACGCCCGTCTCCAAAATCCAGAGACGGTGCGTCAAGCTTTTGCAGAGTTGGTGCATATATACACCCAACCATTGTATTGGCAAATCAGAAGGATGGTTTCATCTCACGAAGACGCAAACGATTTGCTACAAAACACCTTTTTAAAAGCATGGAACTCTATAGAAAATTTCAGAGGAGATGCCAAGTTGTCTACATGGTTATATAAAATAGCCATAAATGAAAGTCTTACGTTTTTGGAAAAAGAACGGCGAAAGCAATCCATTGAATTGGATGATTCCGACAACGGCATGACCAATCAGGTAATGGCAGACGAAGAAATAGACGGAGAACAATTGGCTGCGAAACTAAATGCTGCGGTAGCAGACTTACCGGAAAAGCAACGTCTTGTCTTCAATATGAAATATTTTGAAGATATGAAATATGAAGATATGAGCCAGATATTAGGAACAAGTGTGGGAGCATTAAAAGCATCATACCATCTCGCCGTGAAAAAAATTGAGAATTATTTTTCCGAACACGACTAAACTTTTGTCAAGGAATAGAGTCTAAAAATAAGAATAACTGAACGACAATGGCAAAAAAAACATTAAATATCCTTGAACATGCCAAGCAGGCAGGTCTTGCCCGCCCGGATGCCGGATTGTCTGTTCCCGAAGGTTACTTTGAAGACTTTGAGACGAAGATGATTTCTTCTCTTCCTTACCGCGAAGAAGCGGAATCTTCCGAAATCATTGAGGACAAACGTAGTTTCTGGTCAACTATACGCCCATATGTCTACATGGCTGCAATGTTTGCAGGTGTATGGTTAATGCTCCAAATGTTTTCCATGATAGCTAATCCAGGGAAATTACAACCCATGGATAGCAATCCCATATTGGCAGAAGCACTCGGCAACGAGGATTTCGTTTTTGAATATTTCTACGACGACTACTCTACAGAAGATTTGGTAGATGAATTCTTAGAAACCACAGATGAAGGCGATTGCACGGAGTATTTCAAGGATTTCAATTATGAGAATATAAACGAAAAAAGCGCCATCCTCCCATAGTAAAAGATTATACTCATGAGAACAATTTTCTTTTTTGGCATCTTCATAACTTTTGCAAGTGGAATGTTAAATTTCACTGTATCGGCACAGCAAACTGAAGAGGCCAAAGCTCGTTATATAAGTGAAGTAAAGGCTTATAAACATGATTTTTTAAGCCGAGATTTAGAACTGTCTCACGAGCAACAGAAAGAGTTTTTCTCTCTTTATGATGAACTTGAAGACGCAATACTTAAATTGAATAACGAAACCAGAGAATTAGAACAAGAGGTAAGTTCTGACTTGGAGGCTACCGACACCGAAATAGAAGCGGCCACATCTGCTATTTTCAACCAAAAGTTTAAGGAAGGTCAACTTGAGTTGGAATATTACGGGAAATTTAAAGAGGTTCTTTCTCCCAAACAATTGCTAAAACTCAAAAGTTCTGAAAGAAAATTCAATCAGACACTCATGAAACATCACCGACGAGCAATGTCTAACAGGCGAAATGCCTCAAAACAATAATTGATGCCTCTTAGGACACCATCAGAAATATTAGCCGAAGCCACAAAAAGCGGGCAGGCCAAATATAATAAAACAACTCGTAATAATTTTGGCCTTTTGGCCATGGGAAGTGTTCTTGCCGGAGCTTACATAGCTTTGGGTGGAGCGCTTTCAATAATTATAGGCTTCGGATTTCCTGAGTTTACAGCGTCTAATCCAGGCCTTCAAAGACTCCTTAGCGGTTTGGTATTCCCATTAGGACTTATGCTTGTAGTTGTCTTAGGCGCGGATCTTTTTACAGGAAATAACGCTTTACTCATTCCAAGCACGCTCCAACGAAATTCAAAGGCTTCGAAAGTCCTCTTGAATTGGTTTTTTGTGTGGTTAGGGAACTTTGCGGGAGCTTTGCTCGTTGCATATTTCTTGGTATATTTAACAGGAATATTTGCCGCTCCACCATATTCCGAAGCGGTTGCCAAGATAGCTCAAGGGAAGATGCAATCATCGTTTTCCGTAATATTTCTAAAAGGGATAGGAGCAAACTGGTGTGTTTGTCTTGCTATTTGGTTAGCATTGTCGGGG
>CAJTUG010000026.1:18769-33135 GCA_910579605.1 uncultured Muribaculaceae bacterium
AATTATTAGCATGCGAAATTCCTGTTATGGCGTTTGTTGCTTTAGGCTATGAACATTGTGTAGCTAATATGTTTTTCTTGCCTTTAGCCACCATGCAAGGTTATCCATTAGGTTTTGCCGATATGCTCACGTCTAATATATTACCAGCTACTTTAGGTAATATTGTCGGAGGGGCACTATTTGTCGGTGCAACACAATACTACATGTATCGTAAAGGTTGACACAGGCTTTGACTAAAAAATGTTAATCACTATATTGGATTCGCATTTTGCTTTTATTTTAGTAGCTTAAGTTGTAACTTTGCAGAAAAAATGTAGGGTTTATTATGAGAACAAAAAGCCTATTGCTATTTTTGATAGCAAGTTTATTTCTTTCATTATCCGTTTTTGCAAGCGATGGCACAGCGCCAGTAAGATGGCGTACCTTTGTTAAATGCGACGGAGACAAGGGTATCGTAACATTCCGTGCATTGGTGTCTTCGGGATGGCATCTTTATGGTCTTGAATTGCCTACCGGAGGTCCTAAGCCAACAGTATTTGATTTGTCGGGCAGTGTAGGAGTCAAATTTGAGGATTCGGTCAAACCACAACGAGAAGCTTCAAAGGTCGAAGATCCACTTTTCGGCATGACATTAAATTGGTGGGATTCCAACGTGGAATTTACAGTTCCATTTAAAGTTACAGAACCAGGAAACGCGAGAATAGATTGCAAAATTACATACATGGCATGTAATGGAGAGACATGCATGCCTCCTAAAACAGAAAATATTTCGGCTGTAGTAAAACAGGCAAAATGACAATCAACTCATGAAAAAACTAAAAACTATCCTTTTGGTACTACTTGCCACAATATCTATGGCAAGCCAAGCCCAAATAGCCCGACATGTAGAGTGGAGAGCTGAAATTGAGCAAATATCTGCCACAGAAGGTGCGTTGCTATTGCATGCCACGGTAGAAGACGGTTGGCACATGTATGGGCTCACAATGCCCGACGTTGGCGATGCAGCAGGTGTTCCAGACCCCACTACAATAGACATTGACAATGTACCCGGCCTTCTTGTAGACGGTAACACCACATGCTCTGTTGAACCGCAAATGCACTTTGATTCTTTCATGGAGCTGAATTTGCCATGGCTTATGGGCAATTTCACGTTGAAAAAAACTTTTAAGCTTGATGGAATATCTGGAGCCCGTATTGCAGGTTCGGTTAGTTTTATGACCTGCTCTGATGAGTCTTGTACTCCTCCGGACAGATTTAATTTTGATTTAAATTTTGGTGATGTTTCCACAGCTCCCGCTACAAACGAAGTATCACCAGAAATCTCAACGCCAACCGCTTCTATTTCTACATTAGGCAACAGCGATTGGTGGCAGCCAGTTGATGTTGAGACAGAAAGCCAAGAACAATCATACTGGACAATTCTACTCCTTGGTTTCCTTGGAGGACTTGTCGCTCTGATGACACCATGTGTTTGGCCAATGATTCCAATGACCGTAAGCTTTTTCCTCAAGAAAAATAAAGACAGACGCAAATCAATCGTAGATGCTGTAGTCTATAGTTTGAGTATTGTAGTAATATTTGTGGTTTTGGGTATACTACTCACCTTGCTCTTCGGTCCTGGCAAACTCAACGAAATTGCAACAAGTGCTGTTTTCAACTTGATATTCTTCGCATTATTGGTATTCTTCGCCATAAGCTTTTTCGGTGCGTTTGACATTACCTTGCCTTCAAGCTGGAGTAATGCTATTGATAACCGGGCAGGAAACACAACAGGATTCCTAAGTATTTTCTTCATGGCATTCACCCTTGTTTTGGTATCATTCTCATGCACCGGTCCAATCATAGGGACTTTGCTTGTTGAAGCTTTCTCTCAAAGCAACCTTATGGGTCCGCTTTTAGGTATGGGTGGCTTTGCAATTGGGTTGGCTCTTCCTTTCGGTCTATTTGCCTTCTTCCCCTCTATGCTTAAAGAATTACCAAGCTCTGGCAGCTGGCTCAATACCGTTAAAGTAGTTTTAGGTTTTATTGAACTAATCTTATCTTTAAAATTCTTATCAGTTGCCGACCTTGCATACGGATGGCGCATATTGGATCGCGAGGTATTCATTGCTATTTGGATTGTATTGTTTGTCCTTCTCGGAGTCTATCTGCTCGGGAAATTGCGTTTCAGCCACGATGGAGAAAGCACACACACACCTGTTGGACGCTTTTTCTTAGCTGTTGCTTCATTCTCTTTTGCAGTTTATCTGCTGCCCGGAATGTGGGGCGCACCCCTTAAAGCCATCAGTGCTTTTGCGCCACCGCTCTATACTCAGGATTTCAATCTTTATGGCGGCGAATTCCGTGAATATCATGACTACGACGAAGGAATGGCTGTTGCGGCAAGCGAAGGTAAGCCAGTTCTTCTGGATTTCTCCGGCTATGCATGTGTCAACTGCCGAAAGATGGAAGGAGCTGTTTTTGACACACCAGAAGTACGAGCTAATATAGAACAAAACTATGTGATGATAGTACTCATGGTAGACGATAAAACACCCCTACCCCAACCCATTACAGTGGAAGAGGAAGGCCGACCTATAACGCTTCGCACTGTTGGCGATAAATGGAGCTATCTGGAACGCTATAAATTCGGCACCAACCAACAGCCTTTCTATGTTTTGCTTGATAACGATGGCAAAGCTTTGAATGCCCCCAGAGCATACGACGAGAACGTAGGTGCTTTTGTGGGTTGGCTTGAAGACGGAACCGAACAATATAAAAACCGTTGATACAATGCATACACGCCAAGAACAGCTTGAGGCATTCAGCAGAATAATGGATACGCTCGACATCCTTAGGGTTAAATGCCCTTGGGATGCCAAGCAAACCAACGAAAGCCTGCGCCCAAACACCATAGAAGAAGTTTACGAACTTGCACAAGCTCTTTTAGACGATAAACCCGATGAAATACGCAAGGAATTAGGCGATGTTCTGCTTCATGTATTGTTTTATTCCAAAATAGGAAGCGAACAAAATAAATTTGATATAGCCGATGTTTGCGATGCGCTTAATAAAAAGCTTATATTCCGGCATCCTCATGTTTTCGGCGAGGTCAAAGCCGACGACGCCCACCAGGTGGAAATGAATTGGGAACAGATAAAGCTCAAGGAGAAAGACGGCAATAAATCTGTACTTTCAGGTGTTCCTGCAGCTTTACCTGCACTTGTTAAAGCATTCAGAGTCCAAGAAAAAGCTGCTAATGTAGGTTTTGATTGGGAAACGGCATCTCAAGTATGGGATAAGGTAAAAGAAGAATGCGCTGAGGTTGAAGAAGCAGTAAACAACAAACAATCCAGAGATATAGAATCAGAATTTGGAGATTTGCTTTTTGCAGTCATAAACGCGGCTCGTTTATATGGGATTAATCCCGAAAACGCCCTTGAACGCACCAACCGTAAGTTTATAAGCAGATTCAACTACATTGAATCCAAAGCCAAACAACAAGGCCAAAACCTCCGCGATATGCCGCTTGAGGAAATGGACAGATATTGGAATGAGGCAAAAACTCAAGAATAAAGTCTAAGTTCTATTATATTATCTAATTAATACCGGCGGAGATTCTCTTAAAGAAACTCCGCCGGTCTAAACTTAAATAATACCCACATGATACTTTGCATAGCAGAAAAACCCAGCGTGGCAAAAGATATTGCTTCTATTTTAGGAACGCCAATCCGTCGTGACGGATTCTATGAATGTGGCAATTACTGCGTGACTTGGACCGTGGGACATTTATGTTCTCTTTTAGAACCTCAAGACTATAAACCGCAATGGAAACATTGGGCTTTGAGTGTTTTGCCAATGCTTCCGGAAAAATTTGACATAAAACTCATTGACGATGCAGGTATACGCCATCAATTCGAGGTAATAAAAACACTTATAGCCCGTGCAGATGAAATCGTAAACTGCGGTGATGCCGGACAAGAAGGCGAATTAATCCAACGTTGGGTCATGAAGCTTGCCGGCACTACATGCCCTGTCAAAAGACTATGGATTTCGTCGCTCACAGACGAATCTATCAAAGAAGGATTCCAAAATCTCAAACCCCAATCAGACTACGACCGTCTATTCCAGGCAGGTCTTTCGCGAGCTTTAGGTGACTGGATTTTAGGTATGAATGCAACGAGACTCTATACTCTTAAATATTCCGGACATGGGAGTGTGTTGAGTATAGGACGAGTTCAGACTCCAACACTCGCCTTGGTTGTTAAACGGCATTTTGAAATCGCTAATTTTGTGCCTAAAGACTCGTTTGAGCTTCACACTTCTTATCGACAAACCGATTTTACTTTTACGGGCGACAGGTTTGAGACAGAAAAAGAAGCGCTAAAAGTTGCAGAAGAAATACAGCCTTTGATTTTTAAGATAACATCTGTGTCTAAAAAGAAAGGCCGAGAAGCTCCTCCTCGCCTTTTTGACCTCACCTCATTACAGGTAGAAGCTAATAAGCGTTTTGGTTGGACCGCAGACCAAACTCTACGCAATATACAAAGCCTATATGAGAAGAAATTGACTACTTATCCCCGTGTTGACACTACTTATCTAACCGACGACATATATCCCAAAGTAGCACCTACATTGAGGAATATGACACCGTATAGCTCTTGGACTGCGCCAATTCTTGCAAAACCAATACCAAAAACAAAAAAAGTATTTGACAATAGCAAAGTAACCGACCACCATGCCATAATACCCACCGGTCAATCTCCAATAGGGATTGCAGGCGAAGAAAAATTGCTTTACCATCTTGTGGCAATGCGTTTCATTTCGGCTTTTTACCCAGATTGTACATTTGAGAGCACTACTGTCTTGGGGAAAGCAGGTGAATATGAATTCAAAACAACAGGTAAAGTGATTGTTGAATCCGGTTGGCGTGTTCTTTTGCCACAAAAGAGCGATAAAGGCGATAATTCGAAGCAAAATGATGATGAAGAAGCTGAACTACCAGTCTTCACTCAAGACGAAAACGGGCCTCACCAACCATCAGTAGCAAAAAAAACTACTCAACCGCCCAAATATTATACGGAAGGTTCGCTTTTGCGTGCTATGGAAACAGCAGGACGTGGCGTAGAAGACGAAGAACTACGAGAAGCCTTGAAAGACAACGGAATTGGCCGCCCATCAACACGTGCTGCCATAATTGAGACTTTGTTTAAACGAGGATATATTTACCGAGACAAGAAAAACTTGATGGCTTCTCAAGCCGGAATCGATCTTATTGCAACGATCAACGAAGAATTGCTCAAATCGGCAAAACTCACTGGTTTGTGGGAAAATAAATTACGACGTATAGAACGTGGGGAGTATTCTGCCGGCTTATTTGTGAGAGAAATATCACAATTGATACGACAAATTGTTTTTAACGTTTTGTCGGACAACACTTCACGACGTATAATTTCGCAAAGCAACTTAGATAGTGTAAACGATAAAAAAAGTAAAGGAACAACAGAGAAGAAGCCGCAAAGTCCCAGAATAACCAAACTTGAACAAGTTAAATGCCCCATCTGCGAACGAGGGTATCTAATCAAAGGCCGTACGGCATTTGGATGTAGCCGTTATGCAGAAGGGTGCTCCTACAGACTAACTTTTGAGGAATGCCCACCAGACACCAAACCAGGAGTAATTAACCGTAAAATCCACAAATAACACAAATTAATGGAAGCAAACGAGTTGGTCCAATGGGTCATAGTAGCAATAATTGTTATTATTGCTGCAATAGTTCTAATACATAAATTAAAAAAGAACGACAGCTGTTCTTGTTGTCCTCTTGCCGATGAGTGTAAGAAGAAAATCAAAAACGGGAAGGAATGCCCTTAGTTTTCACATATTTCCTCAGCTTGGCATAATCGCCCTTAAACAAATCTATATCTACAGCATGGTTTATTCCTGACACCTTACCTTTGTCTGTAAACTGCCATATCTCCCATTGCCGTGAAGACGGTTCTGCCCCATATCGTGCTATCCAATAATCGTATTTATCAAGCCCATGCCCTTTGAGATATAATTTATAATAGTTGTCGTAGGTATAGATAATTGGTTTTACACCATAGTGCTTCTCTACCAATTGCAACCATTTCTTAGCCATAGCAACAACCCGAGCGTGGTCTCGAGCCATGGTGTTTCGGTCAATTTCAAGATCAAGGACTGGAGGCAAATCACCGTGCACAAGAGGAGTATTCTTTATGAAAAACTTAGCCTGGTCTTCTACAGGAGAGTTCACACTCAAAAAATGATACGCACCCCTAATGATTCCACATCTTTTTGCTTGTGCAAAATTTCTGCTGAATGTAGGATCTTTAATTGTTATACCTTCTGTTGATTTCACCAACGCAAATAATACAGGCTGAACAAATTTTGCGCCTGATACATTTCCACCCTTTACTACCCCATTTTTATCTGCTCTAAGCGATAAAGCAGTCCAGTCTATCCGTTTCTGATATTTAGCCGCATCTATACCATATACTTTTTGGCCAACTTTAAATTGACGTCCCTTTGGTTTGATATAAACACCGTCCTTCCAAGTTCCAAATTCCATTGTTCCATCGGCATAAACCATTCTGCCAAGTCCGTGTTTATAACCCATTTTCCAATATCCATAGAATGTGTTACCATTATTATAGCGACATATACCATAGCCGTTTTGCTTACCTTTGGAGACACCACCCGTGTATATATAAGTTGACGTCTTAAGCTCACTATCACGGTAGTTGCGAGATGACCCGCCTGCGACAATGACTAAAAAAAGGCCAAAAAAAGCCAAACAAACTCTTGATATATATGTTTTATGTAGTATTTTCATTATTAATAAATTAGTAAACAGAGCAACGACAAGCTCTTGTACAATGCTTACAAAGTTACTAAAAAAATTACGTTTTAATGCGCCTAAAGGTTTGCCATATTATCTATTTTCGCTATTTTTGCTTTGTAAAACAGAAAAAATGGATCAACTGCTCTATGTAATCCCCCGTGGCATAGCTATCGGGGCTTTAATATCGGCACCTATGGGGCCGATAGGGATGCTTGTTATCCAGCGTACGCTTGGAAAGGGACGAATGGCTGCATTCTCCACTGGAGTCGGCGCCGCTTTCAGTGACCTCATATATTGTCTTCTCACTGGCTTTTGTCTCAGTTTCATAACAGGTTTTATAGATAGTCATGAGTTTTTAATTCAAATTGTTGGCGGAACAGTCCTTGCCATTTTTGGCATATATCTTTTCAATAAGAATCCAACACGTTCCCTCATGGCAGTAGATGTCAAAGCATCCAACTATTGGAGCGACTTGGTAACGGGTTTCCTTCTCACTTTTTCAAATCCATTGATATTATTTTTCATAATAGGTCTATTTGCACGTTTCAACTTCATACAACCAGAATACTCTTGGCCTCACTATATAGCTGCTTTTGCCACTATATTTGCCGGGGCTTTGGGGTGGTGGTATCTTATCACATTCTTCGTCAATAAATTAAGAAAGCGCATAAACGTGAGGTCTCTTAGATTAATCAATAAGATAATAGGAACATTATTGATTATAATGGCCTTGGCAGGTATATTCATGGCCTTGCATGATAAACTGTTTGCATAGAAATATTATTTCAATTAATATAAGATGAATAAAATTGCCGTACCATATGTCGCCGGCTTAAGTAGCGTTTCCAACACTGAATTGAAAACTGCTCTTGTATCTCAAGGCAACAACTACCCTGTCGCAGAAGCTAATTGGGAGCAATTATACCCCGAAAAACCAGAATGTATAGTCTTTCTGGCACATGACTCTCGTAATCTTCACGCTTTATTTTTGGTTAAAGGATACGGGTTGAGGGCTGTGAATACAGCCAACCAGAGCCCCGTAAGCCAAGATAGCTGTGTAGAGATATTCCTTGCACCTTCTGTTCAAGGAGAATATTGGAATTTTGAATTCAACTGCATAGGGGGTGTAAATAGTTCCCATCGAATTATCCGTCCAGAGCCAACTCGGCTCACCGACGACGAAATAAGCCAAATACGTCGTTTAGGCAGTTGCGGCAATAAACCTTTCAATGAAAAGGAAGGCTACTACGAATGGGATTTACTTGTTTCCATTCCATTCAGTCTGCTCAAACTCCAAGGGGAAATTAGGGGGAAAATAATCAAAGGCAACATTTATAAATGCTCTTCGGCCTCTATCAGGCCTCATTATTTGAGTCTTTTCCCTATTGCTACACCTAAACCAGACTTTCACCGGCCTGATTTTTTTGGTGATATAGAGCTTCAATAAGCATATTCATCAATCATCGTCATGATAATGGTGATGCCTATCATGCTTATCGTGATGTTTATGTTTCTTATGATGCTTCTTATGATGCTTTTTATGTGGTTTGTGATGCTTATAATGTCCATCATAATAGAACGATGTGTAATCACCATGATGTCCGCTATAAACATGACATGGACCACATGACGTACATACTACTATTGCCAACACCGCCATGCATATAATAGCTATGGTGTGGCTTATTGCTTCTTTGAAAGGTTGAGATGCCATAGTAGAAACGTTTATATTCGTGAGAAAAAGATAGATTAGAAAACAGACTTGTCAGAAAGTTGCCAATCTGTTTCCTTTTTAATATTACACTGCAACACATTTTTTTGTTCGTTTTCAAAGAAAATAAAAACATAATTTTCACGATTGAAGACGCTATTATTTTTGAGTATGTGGATTTTTTCTTAAATTTGCAATTTGAACTACAACAATTGAATCACTAACAATTCATATCATACAACCAATGGCTGAAATAGAAGGAAACGAAAATACAGAAAAAAAAGGCATGAATTTCGTTGAAGAAGAAGTATACAACGATTTGCAAGCAGGCAAGAACGGCGGACGTTTGAGCACACGTTTCCCACCTGAACCCAACGGATACTTACACATCGGCCATGCTAAAGCTATTTGCATGGATTTCGGGGTGGCTGAAAAATTCGGTGGCACCTGCAATCTTCGTTTCGACGACACAAATCCAGTGAAAGAAGATGTTGAATATGTGGATTCTATCCGTGAAGACATCCATTGGTTAGGTTTTGATTGGGGCGACAGGGAATACTATGCATCAGACTATTTCCCTCAATTGTATGATCTTGCTATACGCCTCATCAAAGAAGGTAAAGCTTATGTAGACGACCAAAGCAGCGAGGAGATTGCATCTCAAAAAGGTTCTCCCACAGAGCCTGGCACAAATAGCCCTTATCGCGACAGAAGCGTAGAAGAAAACTTGGATCTATTCATGCGGATGAACGCCGGTGAATTTGACGAAGGAAGCAGAGTTTTACGTGCAAAGATTGATATGGCGAACCCAAACATGCATTTCCGCGATCCTATCATGTATAGGATTATTAAAACCCCTCACCACCGGACAGGGACAAAATGGAAAGTATACCCCATGTACGACTTTGCACATGGACAAAGCGACTATTTTGAAGGCGTAACACACTCTATCTGTACACTCGAGTTTGTTGTTCATCGTCCTCTCTACGAATATTTTGTAAAAGAACTTGCAGACGACAGCTATTGCCCTCGCCAGATAGAGTTCAACCGGTTGAACCTTACTTATACCGTCATGAGCAAGCGCAAGCTCCTTCAGCTTGTCAAAGAAGGTCTTGTTGCCGGATGGGACGATCCTCGTATGCCAACCATCTCGGGTATGCGCCGCAGAGGGTATACTCCACAAAGTATACGCAATTTCATTAACACGATAGGTTATACAAAATATGAAGCTCTTAATAGTGTGAGCCTATTGGAACACGCGGTGCGCGAAGACCTTAACAAAATAGCCACACGTGTAATGGCCGTTGTCAATCCACTTAAGGTGGTAATCACCAATTATCCCGAAGATCAGGTTGAAACGGTAGAAATGGAAAACAATCCAGAAGATCCGCAAGCAGGGTCACACTCCATGCCTTTCTGCCGCGAAATCTATATAGAGCGTGATGATTTCATGGAGAATCCTCCAAAAAAATTCTTCCGTCTTTTCCCTGGAGGAGAAGTTCGACTTAAAGGCGCCTATATCATTAAGTGCGAAGAAATCGTTAAAGACTCAGAAGGCAATATTACCGAATTGCGCTGTACATACGACCCAGATACCCGTAGCGGCCTCCCGGGTTCTCAACGCAAAGTGAAAGGAACTCTTCATTGGGTTTCTGCACGCCATGCAAAAGATGCAGAGGTAAGATTGTATGACAGACTCTTTGATGTTGAAAATCCAGCAGCAGAAACAGAACGAGATTTCAGAGAACTCCTCAATCCTGAATCGCTTAAAGTTGTCGAAGGTGTTAAACTTGAACCATTTATCATAGAACAAGCAACGCCCGGAACAAAATTCCAGTTCCAACGTGTCGGCTATTTCACTCCCGACTACGATTCCACTTCAGACAAACCGGTGTTCAACCGCACTATAGCCCTAAAAGATACCTGGGAAAAAGTACAAAAAAAGAACTGAATATAAACCAGATAGATGGATTATGAACCAGAAGACAGCAATCCCCGCGAAGCGCTCTACAAGCGCTTCAGGGAATCGCTGAAAAAACCCGTATCCGATCGTTATTTTGACGAAGACGAACTTGTAGAAATTTTCGATTATGCAGGAGATTTAGGCGACGATTACTGTCGTCTGGAAGTGTTGTTCTGCGGCGCTCGCCTATATCCGGAGAGCCATTCGCTATCCGACAGGCGAGCCTTGATGTACATGGATGCCAATGAAGACAATCAAATGGCCAAACAATATGTAGCCGACAACTCAGGCCGAACAAGTGCCCTATTGGAGATTGTAGGCTATGAAACAACCGACAATCTTGAAAATCCGACAGACGCATTAGAATTCCTATTAGGTCAATATGACACCTTAGGAGACGAAGAGATTATAAGGTTTGTTGATTTGGCTTTTGACCTTGATTGCTACGAATGGGTTATAGACCATCTTCCCGAATTAAAGAGCAAAGCATCTTATATGCCTTCTTTGCTCTACGAAATTATGAATGAAGCAGATAACCGTAGTGAAAACGAAACGGTTATTGCTTTGGCAGAAGAACTAATAGAAAGCGAGCCATTCACTCCAACATATTGGGTGGCATTGTTCCGCGCCCATGCTCGTGCCGGACATGAGGAAGATGCACGACAAGCTTTTGACTATGCACAATCGCTTGCTTCCGACAACGACAGTATTTCCATTTGGCTTGGCGACATAGTATTCAACTATGCCCCATACCTTAGGCGAGAAGACTTGCTATTAGAATGCTCAAGCCGCAACCCAGACGATTTTCAATTTCTTGATATCCTATGCGCCATAATGGCACAAAGCGGTAACAATGATAAAGCAGTTAAATATGTAAAACAATTCTTGAATACACACCCAGGGGAACTTCATCCTTTGCGCCAACTACTTACTTGCAATACAAGCGGCACAGAAGAATATATTAGAGCATATTACGCGGCTGCAGGTCCTTTAGGCAGTGAAGAATTGGAAGAAATAGTATCATCATTAATAGCACAAGCTTCGTATCGGTCTGTTCGCAAACTTTTGGACGTTGCTCAAGAATTCGGAACATTTACAGCCGGTCTGGTCCTTGCAATGCTTGAAGCGCAATTTGCATGCTCCGACTATGAGGGCGTTGCGTCCTACATTGAGTCTCATGCCATTGAAGATGAAATGATGGAAATGCCTGTGAGGGCATTTTCCTATATGGCCTTAGCAATTATAAGCTTGATGAAAACCGGACGAGAACAAAAAACCAAAGAAATGATCGCAAAAGAACGAGGTCGTTTCGAGGGTCTTATGGCTATAGCTCCATTGCCTATAAGAATGTCTATCAGAAATTTAATGTCGTTATTTGATACTGTTGACCGCCATCCGGCAAACGATACCCTTTTCTGGCAATATTTCAACCCTTATTCTTACCCCAAAAGTTAAGAGATATTCAGTCATTCCTATTTCAAAAAATAAAAAGCAATAAAAACATTAAAATTCAAGTACTAAGGAGGCAAATATTAGGAATTACCGAATTTTTTTCTTAATTTTGCGGCTTAAAATTGAACGCTATCCAATATATGGACAATTTTTGCCAAGAAATTGAATTAATTTTTGAGACAAGCTGGGAAGTGTGCAACAAAATAGGTGGAATTTACACCGTATTATCCAGCAAAGCCAAAACGCTCAAGTCAGAATTCAAAGATAAACTTATTTTTATAGGACCTGATGTATGGTCCGAGACAACCCCCTCTCCATATTTTGAGGAGTCCAAAACTCTTCTCAAAAAATGGAAAGAAAGTGAATTGCCAGACGGCTTAACAGTCAGAGTTGGACGGTGGAATATTCCCGGTAGGCCGATTGCCATATTAGTTAAATTCGACAATATGTATGCCTCAAAAGATGAAGCATACGGCAGGATGTGGGAATTATTCGGCGTTGACTCTCTCCACGCATATGGTGATTACGATGAAGGTTGTGCTTTTGCTCGCGCATCTGCTAAGATTATAGAAAGTCTTGTATCATTCACAAATACAAATCCAATGAATGTATTGGCACATTTTGATGAATGGACAACGGCAATCGGCTTGTTGACACTTAAAGCCGAAATGCCAGAAATAGCAACAGTTTTCACAACCCATGCGACAAGCATAGGCCGCAGTATTTGCGGTAACGGCAAGCCACTGTACGACTATCTTGACGGTTACAATGGAGATCAAATGGCTCGCGAGCTTAATATGGAAGCCAAGCACTCATTGGAAAAGGCGGCTGCTCATTATGCCGACGCATTCACCACAGTAAGTGATGTCACCGATACAGAGGCCGCTCAATTATTGGAAAAGAAAGCCACTGTTGTAACTCCAAACGGTTTTGAGCCAAATTTCGTTCCTGGAAAAATCAAATATGCAGCAGCCCGCAAAACCGCAAGAGAGAAAATGCTATCGGTAGCGTCATCGCTAACTGGTCAGGAATATTGCGACGATACTTTTATACTTGCCACATCTGGACGCTGCGAATACCGCAATAAAGGTATCGACATGTTTCTTGATGCTATGAACATGCTGCAAAACAGCAATATTAATCGCAAAATATTGGCTTTTGTACTTGTTCCTGCTTGGGTAAAAGATAAGCGAGAAGATTTAAGCCTTGCCTTGGATGCAAAACGAACAGAAAGACTTGTTGACCCAATTATCACCCATACGATCAACAACTATAACGAAGACCCAATCTTCGGTCGCATACACCAATTGCATTTTGCGAACGATTCAAACGCAAAAGTTGATGTAATTTATGTCCCATGCTACCTTGATGGCAAAGATGGAATTTTTGATTTGACATATTACGACATGCTTCCAGGTTTGGATGCCACTGTATTCGCTTCCTATTACGAACCTTGGGGTTACACTCCCCTTGAAAGCATTGCTTTCGGAGTTCCTACAGTAACTACAACCTTGGCTGGTTTCGGACGTTGGATTCTTTCTGAATGGCCAGAAGCTTCCTTTTCTACTTGCGGCACAGAAGTTGTTGAGCGTACAGACAGCAATTACTCACAAGCGACAGAAGAAATAAGCAGCTTATTAGCCCGAATAGTCAATGCTTCATCCAAAGAATGCCTTTCATACCGCAAGGCTGCAATGGCTGCAGCCCAACGAGCAGATTGGGAAAACTTTATTTCATACTACCGCACAGCTTATAATGACGCAGCTCAAAACCGCAAACTGCGCCAAGACTCTTCTATCCATGTTTTTAAAATGTGATTTTAAGGAAAATTTAAATATACGTATATGAAACTTCCAGTTAGTAACACTAATGCCCCCATTTGGCGCGACATTACTGTTAAAGCAGAGCTTCCCGCTCAACTTAAACCTCTCGATGATCTTGCCAAAAACCTTTGGTGGGTATGGAACAGCGAGGCAAAAACGCTCTTCCGCAACCTCAATCCCGACCTATGGCGCCAAACCGGCGAAAACCCTGTTCTCCTTTTACAGCGTCTTTCCAGTGAGCGCATAGCAGAAATCATGGCCGATGAAGCCATGATGAAGACTATAAACACCGTATACAAGCATTTCAAAGAATACATGGAAAAACCAATGCGTTCCGATGTTCCCTCGGTAGCATATTTCTCCATGGAATATGGCTTGTGTAATTGCTTGAAAATTTACTCCGGTGGCCTTGGTGTACTTGCCGGCGACTATATCAAAGAAGCTTCCGACAGCTGTGTTGACATGACTGCCGTTGGTTTTCTCTATCGCTACGGATATTTCACACAGACTCTCAGTGTAGACGGCCAGCAGATCGCCAACTACGAACCCCAGAATTTCAACCAGCTCCCCATA
>CAJTUG010000027.1:0-1247 GCA_910579605.1 uncultured Muribaculaceae bacterium
CGACCGACATTCACACCGTTGCTCGCTTCGTTTTTATGCCCGTAATTTCTTGAGACAAGTCCTCATATCCAAGAATTATTCGTGATAAAATTGCAAGGATGCGCAAATTGTCACTTTAGTGCTTACAGGGGTTTGTATCTTTGCAGAAAAAAATCATGAAAAACACAACTTTCACCATCAACCCGTCGCTCATCAATCCTACAGCAACCATAAAGGGCGGCAAAGCCTTGCGAGCAAGACAAGTAGAAAACTTGCGTTGTATCCGTGGGATAGACGGGAGCGCTAAATTAGTACCTATAGGAAAAACGCAGAAAGCCAACGAGGTGAGCGGTATGCGCGTTCTCTGCGTTGTGAGCGACAGTCTCACAGGCGACCAAGTATTACTCATGTGCTCCGGCAAAATGCTCTATGAAGGGTCTGGGCGGAATTTCCAAACGCTCAACGCTATATATGAACTTGAGTCGGAAATAGACTCCTGCCAGTTATACCATCCTTGCAAATGTCTGGTTTTCACAGATGGCGGTCCTTCATTGTTGGAGCGTTACGACGGCAAATGGACAATTGGCGACATGTCGTCTTTCTTCCCGTCGATAACTCTTGAAAGCCAGATGGCGTCGCCGGTAAGTACCGTCGTCGACCAAAGGGAACTGAGCCGTGCCTACAACGGGACAACGAACCTGCGAGCAGCAGACCGCAAGGCCGTCTCAGACGATTACGCCGAGGCCTACAAGCAACTTTGCCATCAGTCAAACAGCCAAAATCTTATGCTCCAACCGGTTTTGGGGCGCTATAAACTATATGACAACGAAGGGCGATTACTCTTTGCAGGTCCGCCGATTCTTATCGGTCCTCAAGGACAATTCTGCGACTACCATACTATCCAATCTCACGACAACCAAGTAATTTCGTCGTATACGCTACAAGCCGACACATGGCACATCCTTGCTAAATTGCAGGGTTGTCCCGACAATTCTCTTTGCAAGTTGGTAGCCCGGGCCGAAATCTACATTACCCCACAGTTCCATCCTTTCAGCGAGAAAGGAAGCAGCCATGTGGTATTGTCACGTACAGGCAGCGGAGATTTCCTACGGCTTGCACTACCAGGACGAAACGGTGGCATAGCACCGGTTTTGGGAAATATATCGGGCAAGAACATGGCAAAAATCTACGCTCAGATAGATGATTTGGAAGAATGTATATGCGTGATTCCAAACCCTTTCCGAAGCTCACGCCGCAATATAGAGGTA
>CAJTUG010000027.1:1257-32854 GCA_910579605.1 uncultured Muribaculaceae bacterium
CACAGCAAGGACAACGGGGAGGGTATAGTTTTCATGGCGAAAAACACAAAGCCGACGACACGCCACAAAGCAGAAGCACTGCTCCGGATACCACATCGTTTTTCGGCACATGTGGCCTGCAGCGGCAACGGCTTGGCCTTATATGGCAACCTGGAAATAAAACGTTTCTCCGGATACAGCGCGAGCGACTTTGCCTCAAGCTGCAACAACGGCGAGTGGAGAGCCATTTGCCAAGTAAAATTTGCCGACGGCCATTCAGTGGTGCGAAGCAGCGAGTACAGTTATAATTCCCCTCAAAAGCTTAACCCAATAATAAGTTACCCCGCTCCCGACGCCACAGAGATATGCATAGTGTTATACAGCGGCAACCAGACTCGCAAAGTGCTTTTGCCATTAGTTCCGAGCGCCGACGGACTTAACTCGGTATACTTTTCGCCCGACGGGCAAGCCATTGTGCCAGCTATATCGTCGGCAGCCCAGGTTATCGAAGATAATCCGCCCCGGGAAACATTTCCCGATTTAGTTGCTGTCTGCGAGGCGTCAAATCCTCTGGCAGTGCGTTTTTCCGCCGACACCGGAGTTGGCGAGATAAAAGCCTTGGAAGCATTGGGACACACAGAGCACTCGTGGGAGTTCGGAAGAAGCCATTTTTTGGCCGGAGGCATTGCCGGAATATCCACCTTAGTTCTGGGAAGCAGGCTCAACACGGTGTCTGTAAAAAATATAGCCAGCGACAAGATTGTGAGGCAAGACAATTTCTGCCGTATCGATGATAAAATATATATAGGCACCGGCAACGGATTGAGAATTGCAGACGGCAACGGCAAAATAAAAATTATAGACCGCACGGCCGTAGATTTCGTGGCTCACGACAGCAAGCACAACGAGGTTTATGCATTTTATGGACCGGTTGCCCGTGTATATAGCCCCGACAATGACCACCTTTACTACACAAGGAGTGATATGACCGATACCAAGGAAGCCTATCAAAGCGGCGGAGAGAATTTCTGCCGAGCCACCAAAGGCATATACTTGCCCGGTAGGGAAACACCCGTGGAAACGACAGTGAAATTTCTGGCTGATTTTTCACCGGGTACCACAGCCCAAAGCGCATGGTTTGCAAAGATTTTTGCACGAGGCAGCATTTTAAATCTTGTTTTGCGTCTCACCGTCGGGAATAGCGAGGTTACGGTTTTGAGGAATAAAATAGACGGACATATACTTGAGCCACTTACATACCGGTTGTTTTGCCGCAAGGGGACTTTATTTGGTTTCAGCCTGCAGGGTGTAGTAGACAAGGATTTTGAGTTTAATTTGGCAGAAATAGGATTCAGAGAACAATGAAAACAGAAGAACAGATAAATCATATATTGGCCGAAAACGAAAGAAGAATGGAGCGCCGATCGGAATTATCCGACTATGACCCTATAAGCGGACAGGGGCTTACGGAGACCGAGTAGAAGTCGAAAGCCCCGTAGACGGCATGGGCAAAGTGTCTGTGCCCCGACAGATGACAGAAGACCCGGGGTATCAAACTTGTACAATCAATGCCTCGGCATGGGAGCGTTTGCGTTGCCGCCACGATTTTGAATATTGGGCTTGGCGATGTGCCAGAATCAAACATAAAACAACGGCCAAGATAGTGCCATTCGTCCTAAACAATGCCCAACGCCGAGTTCTTGGTATCTTGGAACGCGACAGGCTGGCCTCGCAACCAATGCGTATGATTTTGCTTAAGGCCCGGCAATGGGGCGGCAGCACCTTAATTCAAATGTATATGGCATGGATACAATCGTGTATTGCAACCAACTGGCACTCACTTATATGCGCACATGTCAAAGACTCGGCGGCAAATATCAGGGGGATGTACAGTTCGCTTTTGGAGCATTATCCCGAAGATTTGTGGGAAGGCGACGATACTCCCCGTTTCCGCCCGTTTGAAAGAAGCCAGAACATAAGGGAGATTGCAGGCCGCGGATGCCGGGTGAGCCTCGGCACGAGCGAAAAGCAAGACGCCATAAGAGGTTGCGATTTTGCAATGGCTCATTTGAGCGAGACAGCTTATTGGAACGAGACGAGGATGCGCTCGCCAAGTGATTTCATTAGAGCCATCTGTTCGGGTATTGCCTTAGCGCCCAACACTTTGGTGGTAATAGAATCCACAGCCAACGGAACCGGGAATTTTTTCCACAGCGAATGGGTGCGTTCGGAAAGCGGGCAAAGCGACAAACATGCCGTTTTCGTTCCATGGTATGAAATTGATATATTGGCTCTTACCCCACCCGACGCAAAGGCTTTTATCCAATCGTGGAGCGCATATGAGGAAAAATTGTGGATCGAGCACCATCTATGCATAGACCAGATATATTGGTACAGGATGAAACTGCGGGAATTCGGGTCTGTGGAAAAAATGGCTTCAGAGTTTCCCACCACTCCCGGCGAGGCATTCGTAAACTCGGGATGCGGCGTATTCAACAGCAAGCATGTGGAGCGCCTCAGGGAGGGCTGTCTGGCAGGAGAGCGCGGCGAGATAAGAGCAGGCGGAAAGAAATTCATCCCGGATAATACCGGCAATTTCACGCTCTACGAGATACCACGGGAGGATATGCGGTATATCGTGGCCGTCGATGTGGGCGGACGCCACGACAGGAGCGATTGGTCTGTGATAGCAGTTTTGGGGGTGAGCCGCGGAGGAGAACGCCGTATCTGCGGCCAATGGCGCGGCCATACCGACCATGATATTTTAGCGACAAAAAGCTGCGATATAGCCAGATACTATAACCAAGCCCTCCTGGTAGTGGAAAGCAATACTTTTGAGACGGCAGAAATTGGAGGTGTAAGCGATGCGAACATGTTCATTTTAGACCGTATGGCCGAGCAGTACGGCAATCTATACCGCCGAGAGGTTTTCGACAGCCTTGACCGAGCAGTTGGCTACCGGATAGGTTTCCACACGAACCGCGCAACCAAAACGATGGTTATTTCCACGCTTATAGAGGCTGTGAGGGAGGGTTCCTATATTGAACGTAGCAGCGAGGCATGCGACGAGCTAAGCACCTACCAGCAGCTGCCCAACGGCTCTTTTGCAGCCAAACCCGGCAAGCACGACGACATGCTCATGACCCGCGCCATTGCACTTTTTGTTGCCGACAAGAACTATGCTTTCATGGCCGAAGTGCCGCCTTTTGTAGAAAATTTCTGGTAGATTTATCGTTTTGGCTCACGATTGAAATATTTTTGCTAATTTCGCGATTGGATAAGATATGATTCTGTCCAAGACTCACCCATAAATTTATCACTGCAAGTTTAGCTTGCATTAAAGACAATGACACGTTTAACCATTTTAATTGCGGCTATCTTCTTTTATTGTGCCGCCATGTCTGCAAGGACAATCCAAGGGGAAATACGCACGGACAAGGACTCTACAATAATTGCAGGAGCTTCATGCAGGCTTATGTCGGGATCTCGATTAATTAATGGGGTAACGAGCAATGACAAGGGCATATTTGATATTTCTACCGATGTCAAGGCCAGATTGATCCTTGAAATATCCATGACAGGCTTCAACACCACTGAAATAGTAATTGAATCGGGCAATAACATAAACGTCGGGACAGTCTATCTATCAGAGGGTATAACGTTAAACGAACTCCAGGTAAGTGCTAACTCAATGGTTGATTCGAAGGGACGTACGATCATCTTTCCCTCCGGGGCAGATGTGAGAGCTTCTTCAACAGCTATAAGTCTTTTCCAGAAGCTTCCTCTGGCAGGCTTGGAAGCCAATCCGATAAACAGGTCATTGTCGGTAGACGGAGGCACACCCGTGATTCTCATCAACGGTGTGCCGTCTGACATTGATGATTTCAATGCGTTGCAGCCTAAGGATATTGCCAAGATAGAATTTTCAAGGATTACTCCTGCACGTTATGCAGACCGAGGCAACAGTGGATTCCTGAACATTACGCTTAAGAAACGCAATGATGGCGGCAAAGTGTATATTTGGGGGCGAAGCGCAGTAAATACGGCTTTTACAGATGGGAATATCCGAGTATCCTATCATCAAGGGCCATCACAATTTACACTGTCTTATAATCCGTCATGGCGTAATTATCAACAGGTATTCGACAATACCACCGAAAGTTATATCGGAGACGATTTCCAAGTAAATCTTGAAGAACATGACCGCAATCCATTTAACTACCACTATCACAATATAGGACTGAAATATGATTATAGTCCGGATGTGAATACTCTGTTTTCTGCGACGTTCCGCATGACACCAGGTTATAATAAAAGCCGTTCGTTGGCAAATACTACAGATTCCTACCTTGGCGAATATGAGAATCGCAATCTTACAACAGGCAAGGATTTAGCACCATCTCTCGACTTGTTTTTCAAGAGAGATTTCAATGATAAAAACGCCTTGGAGGTCCAGGTTGTGGGGACATTGGGTTTCACCGACTACCGCCGAAATAACAAGTACTATTATGGAGACGGTTCTACATCCGACTATGTGATGGATGTTGACAGCCGCCGCCGTTCTCTCATAAGCGAGATTAGCTATATCCATCAGTTTAGCGATAAGACATCTCTATCGGCAGGATATCAAAACACGGTTTCGCATAGTACCAACAAGTATCTTACAACGGACTACAGACCTGTTCTTACGGAGAACAATAATTATGTATATGTGCGTTTAGGCCAACAAGTAGGCAAAGTTTATTTTTCTGCAGCCACCGGAGCGAAGCTATACTGGATTAAAAACGACCTAAACAAACGGCACTTTATCCGCAATCTGACAACTGCTCAGATTTCTTGGAATATATCTCAGAAATGGAATCTTGCAGGAGCGTTCCAGTATTCTCCGATTATCCCTTCCTTATCGGCCTTGACAGATTATCCCCAGCAGCAATCGCCGTATCTGATTTCAAACGGCAACCCTGATTTGAAGGTTTCACAAAGTTTCACGTATCAGTTGATGCCGTCGTATAAGTTCAAAAAATTCAGCGCGTCTTTGTTGATGACATATCGGCATTTGGGAGACTTTGTGATGAGCGATATGTTTTATCTCGGAGATAAGATGTTCCTATCCCAATCTATCAATGCAAAAAAATCATGGTATGCAGGAGCGAATCTCAATTTGAAGCTCAACGACATATATGGTTTCGGAGCAAATGTCAATATAGGGGTTGGGCATCATGAAACAATGGGCGAGAATTTTAGCCATCATCTTACGTCGTTTGACGGGAGTTTTACGTTATGGTGGAACAAAGGCCCTTATACAATTTCGTATTGGCGTAAAATCCCCGGGAAATATTTGAATGGCAATTATGTAGGCAAAGATGAAAACGGCGATGCTCTGAGTTTTGAATATCAACCCGACAAGCATTGGACATTAGGGGCAAGCTGGATGTATATGTTTGATACAAAAGGGACCAAATATCCATCGTGGGGATATTCCAATGTCAATCCTTATTACAGAGAACGGTATATCAAAAATAATGGGAACATGGTTGTTCTGTCTGTAAGCTATTCAGCAGATTTCGGTTCAATTTTCCGATCTTCAAGCCGTTCTCTCAATAATTCTGATAATGGATCTTCCTTGCTGAAAATGTAGCGTCTGTTATTGATTGCAAATTAACTATCTATTTTGGCTCAGATACGCTGTTTGCATATTCGGCCATGTTTTATTAACTTTGCATGCTAAAACACAATAAAACAAAGCAAATGTATATGAAAAAACTTTACTTCCTTTCATTATGTGCTTTATTGAGCTGCGGAGTATGCGATGCGTCGTCGCGATTTAAAGCACATAGCCGTCCTGAATCGGTTTTTAAAGAACTTGCAGCAGAATCTAAGGTTATGCGTCCGGAAAGCAGCCAAGAATATATTTATGATTTTGGGGAATGGGCATTGATATCGTCTACCCAATATGCATATGACCGCCAAGGAAACGCCATAGAGCAGACCGCCGATGAAGATGGCGAGCTCTTCAAAGTCTTGAGTAAATTTAGCGAATACAACAGGCCTACAGAGATTCTGGGTCAGATAGACGAAGGTTCCGGTTGGGAAAACTCAACTTTGAGAACTTATGAATATGACGCCGTCCTTCATGATTACTGCATCAAACGTATGGGTTACGACTGGGAAGACGGCTGGGTCGAGAACGCTTTTTGCGAACAAAACATTATATCACGCGATGAAGCCGGAAATATCACCGGTATCACTAAATTGCTCCCGATGGGGAATCTTTTTATCCCGGCATATAAGTCGGAATGGAAATACACATCGGGCGCGGCAACTGAGTTTGCCTATTATGCCAACTATGGAGGTATGGGTATGCCTTCGTGGCAGCTTTACGACGGGACATCGTATAAAAACATCCGTTGGGCCAGCTGCAACGGGCAGATGACGGGCTCGTCGTTTTATGAATTCGTGTCTGGTCCCAACAAGGTTGAATATGCGGATGTTTATTACAACGACGAGATAGACGGGCATTTCCTTGTGACGTATACCGAAACCGGCTATTCTTTGCGCGAGACTTTTTCCGATATCGAGAAAGTAGGCAAGAAGGTTGACTACACAACGACCGACGACAATGGAGGTTTCAAGAAAACGACGTATGAATATTTTGATTCTGAGGGCAACTATAGCTCAGAGCCCACTTATATCATGGAGCAAACGGTTGTTGTGGATGAGCACGGCAATCCTACCGAAGAGACAATCTATGAGACAATGGATGGCCTGCGCGAACTCGTACAGGGCTATCGTGCAGAATATTCGTATGATTCCGACGGCAATGTAGAGGAAAGCACAAGTTATTACTATGACTATGACAGCAAGCAGTATGTTCCTGATTCCAAGATGGTATATGGCGCATATCACGATGTATCTACCGGTGTAGAAGAAATATCTGCTTCTACGGTGGCTTGGAATCGCACGGCAGAGATGATATCGGTATCGGGTTCCGGAGTGTGTGGCTTGCGAATCTACGACATGCAAGGCCGCAGCCTGCTCCACTCTGCGGGCAATCCAGCCAGCCTTTCGTTGTCGGGACTTCCTTCCGGGGTTTATATAGCCCGAGCCGACGGCACCGGAGCTATTTTGCGCTTTGCAAAATAAGAGGCATAGAAAGACTATAGACGTGTTCTGCCGCATTTATGCGGCGGAACACGTTTTTTATTACATAATAAAGATTTGGATTTTTGGATAAAGGGTGCTAAATTTGCAAAAAAAAGGTTTGAGCTTATCCATAACGGATCCAATTAAAACCAATGCAAGGTTCCGGACGTTTTAGGAATGAAACATAACACCCCAACATATAACACATGAAAATACATAATTTTGCAGAGACTCCTTCGCTTGTGAGCCAATATCTGTCGGAAATGCGCAACACGACAGTTCAGACCGACCGCCTCCGCTTCCGCCGCAATCTTGAACGCATAGGAGAAATCATGGCCTACGAGCTTAGTAAGACGTTGGCATACAAGAACGAGTCTGTCCGCACCCCGTTGGGCGTAGATGCCACCTGCCAGGAAATAGATGAACCACTTGTTCTTGCAACGATATTCCGCGCGGGAGTGCCTTTCCACCAAGGATTCCTACGCTATTTCGATCAGGCCGAGAATGCATTTGTTTCTGCTTACCGCAAATATAAAGAGAAAGAGAATTTCGATATCTGCATAGAGTATCTTGCCTCACCTCGCTTGGAGGGCAAGACTTTGGTTCTATGCGACCCTATGCTTGCCACAGGAGCGAGCATGGAGCTTTCGTATAGAGCTCTTCTCACCAAGGGTCAGCCCGGGAAAGTACACATAGCGTCTGTGATAGCGTCGCGCCATGCAGTTGACTATATGAGTTCTGTAATGCCGGAAGATTCTCACTTATGGGTTGGTGTTATAGACGACGAAATCAACACCCACAGCTACATAGTACCCGGTTTGGGCGATGCCGGTGATTTGGCCTACGGCACCAAGGAATAGCATTAGTAGTGAATTATCTACCTACAGGTACATAAATTTTTGGCTAAATGACCGAAAAGTTATATCTTTGCGCTGCGATACTTCGATATTAGAGTACACAGATGGATTATAGTATTTTAGACTTTTTAGGACTCCTCGGCGCAGTCGGGCTGTTCTTGTACGGCATGAAGGTAATGAGTGAGGGCCTTCAGAAAGCAGCCGGCGACCGCCTCCGCAACATTTTATCGGCCATGACCCGCAACCGTTTTACCGGTTTGTTGACAGGTTGCGCAATCACGGCACTCATACAAAGCTCATCGGCATCGACAGTGATGGTGGTGAGCTTTGTTAATGCAGGACTGATGACACTTGCTCAGTCTATGAGCGTTATCATGGGTGCTAACGTAGGCACAACGTTCACGGCATGGATTATAGCCCTATTCGGGTTCAAGGTAAATATTTCGATGTTCACTCTGCCGCTAATAGGCTTGGCGGTGGTATTCCTGTTCACGAACAAGAGCAAACTCAAGAGCATAGGCGAGTTCTTGATAGGCTTCTCGTTCTTGTTCATGGGACTTGACATGATAAGTGCTTATGTACCGGATTTGCAGAGTAATCCGGAGATGTTTGCATACCTGAAGCAATATGCTTCTATGGGTATAGGCTCAATATTGCTTTTTACTTTAGTTGGTCTTGTAGTTACGATGGTAATCCAATCGTCGGCAGCGACTTTTGCGATAACGTTGATAATGTGCAGCAAAGGATGGATAACGTTTGACCTTGCTTGTGCCTTGGTTCTTGGCAGCAATATAGGCACAACCATCACCCCCTTGTTGGCATCAATGAGCGGCAATGTGGCAGCCAAGCGAACGGCTATGGGTCACCTTCTTTTCAATGTATTGGGAACAATCTGGTGCTTGTGTGTATTTATCCCGTTTGCCGAAATGAACGTTTGGCTTACGGAGGCGATAGGCCAAGGCAATCCATGCGATCTATATAACTATGTGACCAATCTGGAGGCCACCCAACCTGAGCTTTACAACCATCTTTTTGACAATTCATTGCCTGCGGGTCATGAGGTTTTAACCAAGATAGCGTCGTTGCAGATGAGTGTTTCGTTTGGTTTGTCTTTATTCCACACGTCGTTCAATATCGTCAACTTGGCTATCATGATATGGCTCACCAATGTTTATGTGAAGATAGTTGAATGGGTAATACCTGCCAAGAAGCGCGACGACGAGGAATTTACGCTCAAATTCATCCAGGGCGGCGGTATTCTGAACGCATCGGAACTCAATATAGCACAAGCCGAAAAGGAAATCGAGGTTTATGCACAGCGGGTTGGCCGGATGATAGACATGGCTCAGGAATTAATCCACACCAAGGAGAAGAGCGAGGAATTCAACCAACGCTATTCTCGCCTTGAGAAATATGAAGATATTTCAGACCGGATGGAGCTTGAAATAGCCCATTATCTTAACCGGTGCGCCGAGGGTAGGTTAAGTAACGAAGGTAAGCTCCGAATAGCTGCGATGCTCAATATTATCAGCGAGATAGAGAGCATAGCCGACAGCTGCATGGGAATAGGCAAGATATTGACGCGCAAAATCCAGGCCGGCGTAGATTTCAATGAAGAAATCTACAAGAACATCGATTCGATGTATGTATATGTGAAGGAAGCAATGGACTTGATGGTAACAGAGCTTGCGGACTTGGAGAACGTTAACGGCAAGGTCTTGATAGACTCTTATAACAAGGAGCGGGAAATCAATAATTTCCGCAATATCCTTCGAGGTGCCAATGTAGGGAATATCAACGACAAGCACTATGAGTATCAGGCAGGTATCTACTATATGGATATCATCGGAGACTTGGAAAAGACCGGAGACTATATCATCAATGTCGTAGACACATTGCGAGATAATTTCCGCAAACAAAACCAATAGAACTGACGAATCTTGCAAGGCAATATGGCTGATTATAATTTTTGGAAACAATTGTAAGACAATTTGGTTACGTCGCTTGTAAATATCGCAACGATTTTGTTATTTTGTATTTGAAATAATACAACAATGGCTTTTCAATCCACATCCGGTCATATCCTTGTAGTCGACGACGATGAAAACATAACTCAGCTGCTAAAGATAAATTTAAGTAGCGAGGGTTATACCGTAGACGTTTGCACATGTGCCGAGGAGGTAGACCGGAGCAATTTGGGAGCGACGTCTTTAGTGATAGTAGACGCGATGCGTCAGGACTACAGCGGCCTTGATTTGATATATGATTTGCGCGACGATGCCATGGCAGAGCACTTGGGCATAATCTTGTTTTCAAATATCAAGAGTGAGCGTATGGTAATAGATGCACTTGATGCCGGGGCCGACGACTATGTAGTGAAGCCCTTCTCGTTGCTAGAATTGCTTGCCCGTATCAAGTCTGTTCTACGCCGCCACAGAGCCACAGCCAATTCGGCCAGCCGGGTGCTGACATTCCAGAATCTTAGCGTAAATTTGGGCAACCAGACTGTGAAGATAGGCGACAGCCCGTTGAATCTGTCGAATACGGAGTATGCAATACTTACACTCTTGCTCAAGAATGTTAATAATCTTGTTTCGAGGACTGAAATCCACAAAAGTGTCTGGAACGATCAGAATCCAGGGTCCAACGAGCGTATAGTGGACACAAATATTTCGCGATTGCGAAAAAAATTAGGCGATTTAGGTTCGCATATAGTTAACCGTAGCGGTCATGGGTATATGCTCAGCTGAATACCGCACGGGAATGGTTTAATTTAAAACATATAGACTTGGACACAGATCCTTTACCGGCTACAGAGCCACTTTTCTTTATATTGAATCAGATAACGACGGCCGTTGTGTCTGCACCCGATTTCGGGACAGGGCAGATAATAGCGTTGGCCGTCGCATTGTTGTGCCTGTTTATCTCTGGCTTTATCAGTGGCAGCGAGATGGCATTTTTCTCTCTGAGCCCAGCCCAGATAGAAGACTATGAGGATAAAAACCCTGATTCGGGAATTGAGAAATTGCTTAAAAACCCACAAAGGCTACTTGCCACTATCCTCATAGGCAACAATTTGGTAAACGTGACCATAGTAGTGTTGACGAATTTTGCGTTGGGGCCTGTCTTTTCGGGCCTTAGCCCCGTTTTGAGTTTTATTCTCCAAACGGTGATTCTCACGTTCCTTATCTTACTCTTCGGCGAAATCTTGCCAAAGCTATATGCCAACAACTATCCCCTGACCTGGGTAAAGGTAGCTTTACCGGGCATAAAATTTTGCAACACGTTGCTTGGGCCAATGTCTAAAATGCTTGTGAAATCTGGTTCTGTGATTAATCGGGTTGTAACGAAACAGGCTCACGACATAAGCACTACTGAGCTTTCGCGAGCATTGGAGATAACCCAAGGTGCGACGGGCGACGACAAGGAAATGCTTGAGGGTATCTTGAAATTCGGCGATACGACAGCTTCTGAAATCATGACTCCCCGTGTGGAAATAACCGATCTTGACATGGAGCTGAGCTTTGATGAGGTATTGCAGATTGTGAGGGAATCGGGCTACTCCCGTATGCCAGCCTACGACGGCAATCAGGATACGATAAAAGGTATACTCTACTCTCGCGATTTGTTGCCTTATATAGGCAAGGAGTTGCCAGCGGATTTTTCATGGCACAGCTTGCTTCGGCAGGCCTATTTCGTGCCTGAAGCCCGTATGCTTGACGATTTGCTTGAGGATTTCCGACGTCTTAAAATCCACATGGCTGTTGTTGTGGACGAATTCGGCGGCACACAAGGAGTTGTGACGATGGAGGATGTATTGGAGGAAATCGTAGGCGACATAGACGACGAGTACGACGAACCAGACCAGACATTTAAACGCTTGCGCGACGATACATATATTTTTGAAGGCCGAACGACTCTTACTGATTTCTTCCGTATAACCGGTTTGAATCCTGAGGATTACGCGCCAGTTATTGAAGAGGTAGAAACCTTGGCGGGTATGCTTTTGGCTATAAAGGGCGATTTCCCCAAGGACAAAGAGCCTTTGGTGTATGGACGTTGCCGATTTTTGGTATTAGACATCTCGGGGCACAGGATATCGGAAGTGCGGGTAAAGGTTATGCCCGACGAGCAACAGCTATGACAAAATTGCTTTTTGCAATCTTATTGCTTGCGGCCACGAGCTGCACAGGCTCAGAGGAGCGGACTTATCCTAAACGACGCGCTTTTCCGCGTGTCGAGACTTACGCTCCGGAGTTCAGGACCGATACGGCCGGGAGTGTTATATTCCAATCTAACGCACACACCGGCAAAGACCGCCAACAGGATAATTGGCTGAGTCTCGATTACCCTAAATATAAAGCTACTGCATATCTGTCGGCACTTGAATTTGACGACGACAAGAGCCTTGCCGAGGCTATAGCCAACCGCCGGCAACGTATGAGTTTGAACTTGGGCGGCGCGGTTTGCCGGACAGATAATTTTAGGAACGGGAACGGTTTTGACTGCGAATTGGTGACTACGGGAGAAGCAGTTCCCACTCCTGTCCAATTCATTGCTACGGACAGTCTTAGACGTATGGTAAGCTGCACGGTTGTTTTTAAAGAAACTCCCAAGAGCACCGATTCAATAGCACCCATAGTGAAGGCTCTTGAGGATGATATGTATCACTTGTTGCAGAGTTTGCGATGATACGCGTCTATACTATCGGTATCTGCGGAGAAGGGAGTAGACGCGAAAAAGAATTAGAGGCTGAAAAGAAGCTTCTGCGGGCTTGTCTGGGCTATGATGCCAGAATCTGTCATCTTGATACGGGAGCTCCCGTTGTTAAGGCAGGAGAGCTTGTTTTGCGGTCGATTTCTATAAGCCACTCGGCCAAGACAGCTGTTTTGGCCATAGGTTGCGAGGGTTCTGCCATAGGTGTGGATATAGAAGGGCAGCGAGAGCAGTTGGCCAAGGTTGCACCCCGATTCCTGAGCAGCGAAGAACAACGAATCTACGGCAATAGCCTGGAGCGCCTTGCCATGGCTTGGACTCTTAAAGAAGCTGCCTACAAGGCTGCCGGAATATCTGGTGTTGACTTACGGACGATGATAGATATATCGCGTGTAGATACAGAAAGCAAAATAGACGTGCACGGTTTTGGGAAACCGTTGCACGTCTATACTTTAAATATTGGAGATGAGGCTTTTGCCTTGGTTTGCGATCAAAGTTTCACGGAGGTTGCGATTGAATCAATCTCGTGAAGCTTTTCGCTTGTCTAAATTCTGGATATACTGTCTGATAGCGCTAATTGTTGCTCCTTGCCTCCTTGACCAAGCAGATCGTTTGAGCCAGTCTCTGAGTTTGGAAGGCCGCCGCATATCGTTCATGGTAGCCGGGTCGTCGTACTCCTCTGTAGTGTAGATTTTAGGTTTGCGCAATCCTTTTACGACTGCGAGCGCATTTTCTGCGAGCGCTTGAAGCTCGTTTTCACCCGGGTATACGTATATGGGAGCAATGAAGCTTACATGGTCTGCAATAAAATCTGTGACTCTTTGGTTTTGAGCGATACCTCCGGTGAGCAATATTGCATCGACGTTTCCTTTCATTGCAATGGCCATTGCTCCGATTTCTTTGGCGACGTTGTAGCACATTGCTCTCAGGACGAGCATTGCATGGAGGTCTCCGCCTTCTATCCTTTCAATAATCTCTGGGACAGAAGTGGTGCCTAAATGAGCCACGAGCCCACCTTTTCCGTGAACCATGTCTATGAGCTGTTCTTGAGTGTATTTTCCTGAGAAGCACAGACGGATGAGCGGTCCAGGAGGCAATGAACCAGAGCGTTCGGGAGAGAAAGGTCCACACCCGTCGAGAGCATTAGTGGTGTCTATGACTCGTCCTTTTCTGTGTGCAGATACAGTTATTCCTCCTCCCATGTGGCATACGATGAGGTTTAGTTCGTCGTATGCGGTGTCGTTTTCGGCAGCAAATCGCCGAGCAATTACTTTTTGGTTGAGCGCGTGGAAAACAGATTCCCTTGGCAATTCGGGTATACCGCTAATGCGGGCATATGGAATAAGCTCGTCGACCACCACCGGATCGGCGATGTATGCCTTTACACCGATTTCATTTGCTATTGCAGCAGCGATAAGACCGCCCAGGTTAGAGGCATGCTGGACTCTGGCGTGGCTGAGGGCATATTTCATGGACTCGTCTACTTCATAGATACCGCTTTCTACCGGGTTTATAAGTCCTCCGCGACCTATTACCACGTCGACGGACTTGAGCTCTATGCCGGCTTGCTCCAAAGCGGCTTCTACTAAATTTTTACGCCAGTCAAACTGGTCGGGAACAGAAGCGAACCTTGCGAGCTCTTCGGGCGAATGCCTTAGAGAACGAATAAGCACAGGGGTTTCGTCGTCGTATACAGCGATTTTTGTAGACGTTGAGCCAGGGTTAATAGCTAATACTCTGTATGTCATATGGATAATTGCAATAAATTAACGGCATCTGAGAGCTGCCAAAGCTATAGAATAGAGTTTTGTGAGGGGGGTATCTCCTCTTGAGGTTAAAACACAAGGTTTCTTAGCTCCTACGACAATAGCAGCTATAGGAGCATCTACGAAATGGGTTGCGGCTTTGAAGAATACGTTTCCGGATTCAATGTTGGGGAACAGAAGGCAATCGGCGTGGCCAGCGACAGCAGAACCTTTAACTTTCTTTTCTTCTGCCACTTCCGGATATAGTGAAACGTCGAGAGAAAGAGGCCCATCGACAATTACGTTGCCGAGCTGTCCGCGATCTCCCATCTTAGCCAAAAGGGCCGCTTCGGTGCTTGAGATTACCGAAGGGAGCAGCTGCTCGGAAGGCGCAATACAAGCAATTTTGGGCGTTTCCACACCGAGCGCATTTGCGACTTGGGTGAGGTATTTTATAATTATTGTTTTTTGTTTGAAATCTGGGAGCGGTATAATTGCCACGTCTGCAATGGATAGCAGCTTAGGATATTTTGGTAATTCAACAACAGAGACGTGGCTTAAGACGGCTTTTGGGGGGACAAGCCCGGCATCTTTGTTAAGGATTCCCCTCATGTATTTATCGGTTGAAACGAGTCCTTTCATAAGGACGTCGGCGTTTCCTGCAGCAACGTCGGCCACTGCGAGCGCCACGGCTTTAACATCGGACGGTTCATCTACGATATTCCAGGCAGAAATATCTACTCCGGCATTTTCTGCGTTGCGGGCAATTATATTTTTGTCGCCGTAGATTGTTGGTATTGCGATACCTTCTTTTACAGCCGCGTCTACTGCTTGTATAGAGTGTATATCTTGGCCGAAAGCCACTGCGAGCTTGACAGGCCCACGTTTGCGGGCTTCGTCAACTATTTGGTTTAGTCTGGTAATCACGATATCGGAGGTAATAATTAGGTTTTTCACAAAAATAGGTAAAATAGGCGAGAAATACGGTTAACAGTTGTTAAACAGAATAAAAATATGCCCAAAAGAGCAATAAGGAGGAACAAAAGGAAATGATGAGCGAAATATAAAATATGTATCCTTAGAAACTTTATTTGGTGAATAGTTGTTAAAATAAAAGTAACAAAGCAAAATTAGCGGATCCATTCGCTACTATAATCAATTTGAAGCTAAAAGTTGCCTATAATTATCAATCCAAACAAAACCAATAAAAGAATGAAAAGGACACTCCTTTTGGCATTGCTTGTAAATGGCATGCTTTTACCCACCGAAGCCGTACGAGCCAGCGACAGCAGCAATGACAAATCGATATCGTTTGTAAGGGTAGACGAAGAAGTCTTTGAGATCCTAAAACGGACGTCTCCCGAAGGGCCAGAGTATAAGGGAGTTCCAAATTTTGCGCTGAAAACGCGCGATAACTCGTTTGTTTTCAGCATTAACGGCAATGTCAACACGATTTTCGGCTACGATTTTGGCAATAATTTGTATAAAGCCGAGGGGGGTGGTGTTGATTTCGTGCCGTCGGCAATTCCCGTACCTGCAGTAGCCGGGCAAAAGGCGGATTATTTTATCAATCCCTTTAACGGCGCCTTGATTATGCAATTTGTGGGATTTGCTGGTACGGATAACGAAATATCAGCATATTTCAAACTTGAAAGTCACGGAAACAGCCCTGAGGTAAAGTTCAGCAAGGCATTCATGAGTTGGCGCGGCTTGTCGTTGGGCTTGAAGAGTACTCTAATTAATGACGGTTCGGCGCTACAACCACCGACGATTGACCCGCAAGGTCCGGCCGGAGGATTGAATACAAACGCATACGAAATAAGCTATACTTCAAAATCGTATAACGGTTTCCGTTTTGCCGCGGGGTTAGACATGCCAACATTCTATAGTTCGTCGGGTGTATACCGCGGCAAGGACTATGAAGATTTTACGGGGAAGCCTGTTGTGCAAATAGGTCACAGCGAACAACTTATCCCAGACATACCGATGTGGGTGGAGTATAGTTGGAGCGATTGGAACCGCATACGTTTGTCGGGACTGTTCCGCGATTTCACTTACCGCGACATCCTCAAAAATAAGACACGGCACTCGTTGGGCTATGGTGTTATGCTATCGGGTAACCTGCAACCGGTCGAGCCTTTGATTCTTTATTTTGAGGGTATTTATGGCCGTGGTATCGGAGCTTATATCCAAGATATGGCCGGTCTTCCACTCTCGTATGTGCCGACTTCCGACAGGCCCGGCCATATGGATGCATCGCCGATGATGGGTTTGAACTTGGGCGCTACAATAAACGTGAGCAAAAAGGTGCAATTTAATGTAATAGGGTCGGAATCAAGGATATGGAAAGTAGGCGAATACTGCCTTGCACCGGATTCGGGTACAGACTACAAGTATGGCCTATATATTGCGGCAAACATGTTCTATTCCATCAAGCCTTATTTGAGTTGGGGTGTGGAGTATTTGTATGGCAAGCATGGTACTTGGAGCGGCACGAGCGGACATGACAACCGGATACAGACCCAATTGAAATTTTCATTCTAAAGTTTAATCAGGGTAAACGCTTATATTTCAACCTCATAGAGTTTAAGGGCTTTATGAGGTTGAATTTTTTTTGAAAAATAATTGCAATTTTATTTGCATTTTGCTATTTTGTATTGTAATTTTGCAAGCAACAAAACAAATAAACAAAGATATAGACCCGCAAGGGATAAACACATCAATCGATACTATGAAGAACACAACAACAAAAAGGAACAATGAATTCAAGGCTTTGTGCGTGCGTATTATGCGCGGAGCTCGTAAACGTGGCGAAAATCTCAGTTTAGAAGAAATTATAGATAAGGCATTAGCTTGTAGGCCGACCGGATATTGGGTTAACTATGAAACTGCAAGCCGGCATGTATTGAAAGCTTTGCGCGGGACATTGGGTATTTCCCGTAGGCAAGCTCATCTATTCTGGCTTGATATGGCTAAAAAGGTAGAGCAGGTGATGATACAACAAAAGTTGCCATATAACAAGGCGTTGTCGTTTACGGTCAATTTTATGCGCCCCGAACGCTTCTATATCACCAGGCCTCATGCCCTCCGGCTCTTGCATGAGGCAACAAGGGAAGAAATTTCTAAGGGAATGCGGGATTTCGCCTTTACTTGAGGTGATAATTTAAACAAACAAGGAACACGCTGAAACTATGAAAATCACACTATCAATTGAATCGATTTTGGGTGGAATTTATGCCCAATCGGCCTTATTGGAAGCATTGGGACGTGCCGATCGTCCCAAGCTTCTGAGCCGGGCCAATGAAAAAGCGTTGAGAAGAATAATACGAGGAGCAGCAATAGAACTGGTGAGCCAATTGGGCGACCAAGTGGAGAGCCATAATCTGGATACGATAAAAATCGAGAAGGAGGATTTGATAGTTCTTGAATTTGCAACGGCAGGACAGCGTCCGAAAGCGGGATTGTACTTTGAGAATTATCTTGTAGAATATATTTTGGCAATCGAATATGGCTATAGAATGCCCGAACTTAGGGTTAACATAAAGGATTGCGGCCGGATAAAACCGATGGATTATTAAATTGTTATAGACCGGGGGCTTTGGCTCTATTTGCATTTTAAATTTAAGCAAGTCTTAAAATTAATACTCAGATTGGACAATTACGGGCAGAGAGGTGCTTTATATCATCTGTTGCGACTTGCTTAAAACTATACAAGGGCAGAATATATTCCGCCCTTGTGATTTTTGATTATATTTGATGGTTATAGCACTCCTTGCGCCATCATAGCGTCGGCAACTTTGATAAAACCGGCGATATTAGCACCTCTGACGTAATTGACATAATTATCGTCGATACGGCCGTATTTTACGCATTGCGCATGGATATCGGCCATTATGGCTTGCAGCTTTCTGTCTACTTCTTCTGCTGTCCAAGATAGTTTCTGAGAGTTTTGCGCCATTTCAAGGCCTGATGTAGCAACACCTCCTGCGTTTGCGGCTTTGCCTGGAGCATATAGTATGCGGGAGTTGATGAATTTGTGTACAGCCGGTGCTGTGGATGGCATGTTTGCGCCCTCGCTCACAGCTATACATCCTTGAGCAAGGAGTGCGTCGGCGTCTGAATCGTCGAGTTCGTTTTGTGTTGCCGAAGGCATTGCGATGTCGCATTTGACGAGTTTCCAAGGTCGTTGCCCGTGGAAATACTGCAAAGAGGGATACTTATCGGGGACTTGGGAAAGGCGTCCTCTCCAATAACATTTGAGTTCGAAAATATAATCGAATTGTTCTTGCGATAAACCTTCGGGGGCGATAATAGCACCATCGGAGTCGCTTAGAGATACGACTATGCCGCCAAGTTCCATTATTTTCTGTGCGGTATATAGCGCCACGTTTCCGGCGCCTGAAATTGCCACTCGCTTCCCTTTTATGTCCACACCTTTTGTTGCCAACATGTTGAGGAGGAAATAGCAGTTGCCGTATCCTGTGGCTTCAGGGCGCATGAGGGAACCGCCGAATGCGAGCCCTTTGCCGGTAAATGAGCCGGTGAATTGGCGAGTCATTTTCTTGTAGTAACCATACATATAGCCAACTTCTCTTGCCCCGACACCTATATCGCCAGCAGGCACGTCGGTATCCGCACCGAGTTGCCGCCATAGTTCGGCGACGAAAGCTTGGCAGAAGCGCATGATTTCCATGTTGCTTTTACCTTTTGGGGAGAAATCGCTTCCGCCTTTTGCCCCACCCATAGCGAGGGTTGTGAGGGAATTTTTGAAAGTTTGCTCAAAGGCGAGAAATTTGAGGATAGAAAGGTTTACGGAAGAATGGAATCGGATTCCTCCTTTATATGGCCCGATTGCATTATTATGCTGCACACGGTAGCCCATATTGTTGCGTACTTTGCCTTTGTCGTCGACCCAAGATACACGGAAAGAGAAAATACGATCGGGGATGCAAAGGCGCTCAATCAGGTTTACGTTGTCGTACTCTGGACGTTGGTTGTACAAATCTTCGATGGAATAGAGGACTTCTTCGACAGCCTGATGATATTCAGGTTCATAGGGGAAGCGGCGCTTGAGATCGGCCAAAACTTGCTCAGTTTTCATTTTGAAAATGTTATTATTGGAAATCGCCGCAAAATTACAATTTTACTGCGACATACACAAGCAAAATGACATTGAAAATACTGTTTTGCGAGCAAAGCAAACAAGAGCAATGCGATATATTCTGATTAGATTATCGAGAGGTATGATTTTGCGATGTTTGGGGCCGCAAACCTTGCGGCAGCGTTGCGGAGATCAGCTTCGTTGAATGGTTCTTCCAAGGCTTTGGTTATGGCACGAGCAAATGCTTGCGTGTCGTAAGGTTCTACGAGGTAGCCAGTCGATCCATTTTCAATAATGTCGGATTGTCCGCCACTGTTGAATGCTATTGGCACCGTACCTGAGGCTTGGGCTTCTACGAGTGTCCCGGGAAGGGTCTCAAATAGGGATGTAGATATTAGGACGTCGGCGTGGGCATAGATTTGCCGAAGTTTATCTTTATCGGAAACTGTTCCGAGGCAAATATGTGGGAATCGTAGTTTTTCAAGAGCTTGCGGGTCTCTTATTTCGCCGAAGAAAACAGCTGTTGCATTGCATTGCTTCATTGCATTGAGCGTTTCCACAGCATATGGGAGGCCTTTTATTGGGTCGTCGAGACGAGCTGCACCCATAAGTATGATTTTACCAGAAGATGGCAGACCTAAGGCGGTTCTTGCGACAGATGGATTTGTCGTGAATTCATCTATAGGGAAAGCATTTGGAATCAGGTGTATTCTTGCGTCTTTGAGAAGGGTGCTCTCACGACATTTTTCTAATAACCAAGAACTTACCGCCACGAATGTTATAGGAACCCTTGAATAGAATTCTTTTTTTTGCCGCCAAGTTTTGGATGCGAGATCTCTGTGAGACGCCTTTGAGCCGAGCAGGGGACAATTTGCGCAACCTTGGGGAGCGATGAAATTACGGCAAAGGCCTGCGTGATGGCATATTGCGGTGGCGTTCCACATGTCGTGCATAGTCCAGACAATGCGTTTACCCATTTTTGCCAAGCGCTCTATGCCTGCGAGCGATAACATGCCCTGATTAACCCAATTGAGGATTATGACATCGGCGTCTTTTACAAGAGGATGCTTCCAAATGTGGTAACCGTCTGAAGCGATTGAAATTTTGAAAAGTGTATCTCTATTGAATCCGTTGGCGGCAAATATGCGCAAATGTTCTTTGTAGAAAGGTATACGCAAGCCTATGGGGATTTTAAACCGGGCTACATCGGGATTTATTGTTTGCTTATGCAGGACGAGCATTGAGGCGTCGACACCCATATTCCTCAAAGCCTCCAAAAGTCTCAGTGACACCACCGATGCCCCACCCCGGGAATCGCTATGATTTACTATAAGCACTTTCATTTGCGGAGAAATTTGGCGGCAACAGGGCCAAGGAGATCCTTTGGTTTAATCTTTTCTATTTTAATGACTATTGCGATGTATGCCAGGAGCAATAGTGCGCGTATGACAGCATTGGCAGCTTCGTGGAAATTTAACATGGGCAGCAGTATCACGCCAAGGCTGTAGAGAACAGCCGCAATGGCGAAATATGCCAGTATCCGAGTTGTCTGATAGCCTATGGGATATTTTACATTTCCGACGAAATAGCTCACAATCATCATTGTGGCATAGCTGCACAGCGCGGCAATTGCGCAGCCCATATATTTGATATGGGGCACAAGGATGATGTTTAAAGTAACGGTAACGGCAAGTCCGAGAAGAGAGAACCAGGCTCCATACATTGTTTTATCTGTGAGCTTATACCAGAGACTCAGATTGAAAAAAATGCCGAAGAAGAGTTCTGCCAACATGACGATAGGCACTACATCGAGACCGCTGAAATACCTTGGCGAGATAAAATATTTGATTACACCAAGATAGAACATGACGCCCAAGAAAATGAACAGGGCGAATATTACGAAATATTTCATCGCATCGCGGTATGCTTGTTTTTTTCCGTCGCCTTCTTCTTTGTTTCGTGCGAATATGAAGGGTTCGTATGCGAAACGGAAAGCCTGAAGGAAAACGAGTAATATAACGGCGATTTTATAATTAGCCCCGTATATTCCGAGTCCATACATTGCTTCGGAATAATCGGTGATGAGTTTCGGGTATATGATTTTATCTATGGTCTGGTTCATTATACCGGCTACCCCAAGAACAAGAAGCGGCAAGGAGTAGAGTATTATCTCACGCCAAAGTGTTGGGTTGAATCGCCATCGGAAACCCCTCAAATCCGGCAACATCATGATAAAATTGACTAATGAAGCAATGAGGTTTGCCAAGAAAATATATCCAATGCTGAAATCCGGGCGATAGAACCACGACACAGTTGCCTGAGCATGTTGCAGAAGCCATGGACATAGCAGGATGAAGAAAAGATTCAGGCCTATGTTGACTCCTATATTCACGAGCCTTATCACGGCAAATCTCATAGCTTTCTTTTGATAACGGAGGTAGCTGAAAGGGAGGGCCAGGAAGGCATCAACAGCTACACAAATTGCCATAATTGCAACGTATGACGGATGTCCGTCGCACTCCATCCACAATGTTACCGGCTCCAAGAACAGAAGCACTAAAAGCACAAAGGCCGTTGAAGAAACGGCCAAAGATATGAGACATGTAGAGTATACTTCTGTGGGGTCTTTCCACCTCTGATGGTTTGCGAAACGGAAGAAACCTGTTTCAAGGCCGTAGATCAAGAAGACCATGACCAGAGCCACTACAGAATACATGAAAGTGACAACCCCATATTCCTCAACGGGGAACATTATAGTATATAGGGGCACGAGCATCCAATTGAGGAACCGTCCGACAATAGAGCTCAGGCCGTATATAGCGGTGTCTTTAGCTAAACTTTTAATTCCTGCCATTATGTGATGACGCCACCCTTGAGTGACGCAAGTCTAAGTATTTTGTAACCCATATTGCAGCCAGCATATATATGGCCGACAATATCCACATTGCTTTGAAAGGTTCGGCCGATTCTGCCAGGGAAGCGGCGTTGCTGTTTATACGGATAAAACCTTCCACACCCCATACTGCAGGGACACAGTTTCCGACCCAAGTCCATACTTGATTCATTGCATATCTCGGCCATGTGAGACCAGACAGGAACAGGAATACTACAGATGTGAATACGATGATTATGAAAGCGGACTCCCGTTCTTTCATGAATAAGTTGAGGGCTTGCCCCAAGAAAGCGGTGCCAAGGAGCATTGGGAATATAAAGAGGAGATAGTCTTTAGCTGCGCCGTAGTGTGGAAGGTTGAACATTTCGGGTATGTACCTGAGTACATATATTGCCATGGGAACATATAATAGGACATAGCACATTGCCCTCCCCCACACTCTTGCTGTTGCCGAAGAATTGTCGGGAGCGGAGAATCGGAATTTTTCGCGGCGAGTACCTCCTATCAAAGTTATTCCCAAAAGCATGCTTTGCTGCAGAATGAGGATAACGATACCCGGAATGACAAAAGAAGCAAAACCCTGCTCGGTATCGCCGAGGAAATTGCTCTCGCTCTTTACCGGCATTCCCCCGACAGCGAGGCTTGCGGCACCGAGGTTCCCTACTTTATCGCTGGTGACATCACCAATCACATCGAGCTGCAAGTCTGTGAGAGCACTCATAAAGGCCCTGTAGCGAAGGAGCAAGCTCATGTCGGAGTAGAATTCAACGTGAGCTGTTTCGCCCCGAGCAAGGGACTTTGCGTAGTCTGACGGTATGGTCATTATACCAAATACTTTTCCTTCTGCCATCAAGTTCCGTGCTTCGGGCATATCCGCAGCATAATCGTAGAGGAGTATCGAGGGCGAAGCGTCGGCTTTTTGCACGAGTTCACGCGACTGCGGCGTCCTTGAGTCGTCGACAACCGCTATTGGTATTTCCCTAACGACTTCGGGGTTATATATGAGAGTATATACCACGGGATATGCCAAAGGAAGGGCGAAGAAGAAAAGTAAAACACCGGGGTCGTGGACGACAGTTTTAAGCTCGCTTCTGAAAGCACGCCCAAAAGCCGTGAACCAATTTGATATGTATTTGAAGACATTCATTATCAAGGTACATAAACAGGTTTGAGGCAAGCTCTTTTAAGCCTTGCGACGAGAATACCGCCAAACAAAGAGAATAAAATCAGAGCCACGAAATAATAGCGGGAGAAGAATAGAGGATACCCGTTGAGAGCTTCGTTGAAATAAATCAGCAACCAGTATCTGACGGGAGCGAGATAGCTGAATACAGCCAGCGCTCCATACATATCTTCTACCGGGAAAGAGAATCCGGTGAAAGAGAAGGACAGAATACCGAAAAGGCTGCAAATGCTGAAAGCGAGCCGCGGATTCGGGAGCACAGAGCAAATGAATACGGCAAACATCTGGTATGCCGGAACCATAAGCAATGTAGCCGCCACGACTGCACCTAAACTGCCATTCATGGGGAAATGCCTCCAGCCGAAGAGCAACCATAGAATAAATAACCCTACAGCCGAGAATATCACGGTCATTGGCAATAGTTTTCCGGCGAGAGCTACCCATATATTATCGTGGGCAGTGGCAAGCCACTGGCGCGATGTATCATGTTTGATTTCTATGGTGATTGTGAATACTGTCATCAGCATAACCATCAAAGCGAAGGTTGCCATAGAAAAAGACGGCGTGAGGTAGTATGAATAGTTCATCCAAGGATTGCCTATTGCGTTTATACCCAAGTCTAATGGCTTAATCAAGGCTTCGGAGGCTTGCGGGGCTACCCCCATGCTTGACAATACATTCTGTATTACTCCACCTGCGGTAGCTACTGCTACCGATTTAAAGCCTTTGAAAGCAAGAGTTCCCGGAACGAAATAAGTCATATTTGAGTAATACTCCAAAGTAGGAGAATTACCGGCGAGTGCATCTCGTTGGAAATTAGCCGGAATTACGAAAAAACCGAAGACTTCTCCTGTACGCACTTTCTCGAGGGCTTGGTCGTAGCTTTCGACTTCAACCTTAACGTCGAGAAGCTCTGTTGCGTTGAGCGACCGCGTTACTTGCCGGCTCATCTCGGAATGATCCAAATCGACAACAGCAGTTGGCACATTCAGAGGCAATCCCGGCCAGAGAAGGTCTAAGAAAAATACAGCCACGAAGATAGGCACAAGAATCATGCCGAAAAGATACATCTTGCGGCTACACATGAGGCGAATCTGCCTTCGTGCGGTGTCTATGAATCCTGTATTTGCCATCTTTGTGCAGAATCAATCGTTGTGGGAGTAAACAGCCGACATACCCGGGCGGAGATTCGGAATATCTTCCACAGGTTTCGCTTTTATTTTGAATGTGCGGCTATCGTAGCTTCCGGTGCTTTTTGTAGATCGCCATGTGGCGTAGCTGCCCATGTCGCGGATATAGTAGATTTCTACTTCAATTTCTTTCTTGTCTAAAGCCGGAATCATGACGTGTAATTTCTTACCCATGGTGAGATCGGCCAAAAGTTCTTCCCTGACATTGAATGTTACCCAACGTTTGTCGTTACGGAGCAGGCTCATGATAGGCGCTCCCAGAGAAACGAGTTCGCCTTCGGTAGGATATACCTGATCTATGGTTCCATCGAAAGGAGCAACGAGGTAGCTGTCGTCGAGGACTGCTTTAACTTGGCTGACCCCCGACCCGGCAGCCGATACAATTGCAGCAGCGCTTTGCTTGTCTTCGGACTGAGCGCCGGCCTTAGCGAGCGACAATTGGCTTGCGGCGGCATCTCTGCCGGCAACAGCGGCATCGTAGGCGGCCTTTGCTTCGTCGCGTTTCTGCTCAGAAATAACACCTTCGGCATAGAGGTTTTCCATGCGTTGATATGTTTTTTGAGTAATGGTGACAGCAGCTTCGGCTTGGCGAAGAAGGTCGGCAGCGGCGGCAATTATTTGCGAACGAGTACCGGCGTCGATTTTCTTGTTTTGAGCCCGAGCAACTTCTTGCATCGCTTCGGCCTCTCCGAGTTGAGCTTCGGCCACGGCGGAATGGATGTGTACCAAAGTGTCTCCGGCATGTACAGTATCACCTTCTTCTACGAAGAATTCCACTACACGCCCCGGTAGTTTACCAGAAATCCGTACTGTTGTTCCTTCCACTTGCCCTTCTATGTAGCTGTCGGGGCGATTCATCAGGAGGAATCCAATTATGGCAATAATTGCCACAGCCAGCACCACGCAGGCCATTGTGATAAGCAAAGCCTTGTTGGCGCGTTGTTCGGTGTTATTTTGTTCGTTTGCCATTATGGTATTTTTTAAGAATTATCAAATAGGTTATCGCAGTTACTTATATAATGTTCCAAGGACTTTGCTAAGATATGTTTTGCATAGGCTCAGGTCTATCATAGCATCAATTTGCTCGGAGTGTGCTTTGAGCCATGCGGTCTGTGCAGCCATGACGAGATCGGTTGTTGAAACGCCTTCTCGGAAAGCGACTTCAGCGCTGTGGAGGTTTTCGTCGGCCTTGGCGAGATTTGTATTTGTCATTTCGTATGTTTTGACCGCCTCGTCCATTTTGAAATCTGCCTGGCTCACTTGCAAAGCTACAAGTTGACGTGCGTCGTCGAGCTCAAGTTTACGGATAGTCTCGTCTACAGCAGCAGCTTTATACTTTCCGTAGTCTCCGCCCCAATGCCATATAGGTATTTTGACGACAGCACCAACAGAGAAAGCGCCTTTGAAGTTTTTCTTGAACCCGTCGTACATATTCGGATTGGAGAATTCATAAGATCCTATAAGTGCCACCGATGGCAACATTGACGACAATGCCACTTTTTTCTGCTGTTTTGAAACTTCCACGCCCAAAGCCAATGCTTTCAAATCCGGACGTGTCTCGTATACGTCATTTAAGTTATATGCCGGTTTTTCAAAAGCGTTTATCGGCACGTCTTTTCCTTCGTCGGCCAAAGTGAGGACAGTGTTGACCGGCAGTCCGCAGACTTGTGCAAGAGCCATACGGGAGAGTACAAGGCCGTTTTCAACTTTTACGAGGTCTACATTGGCTTCGTTGAGCTTTACTTGTACGCTCAGAAGATCGGTTTTTGTTGCCACGCCTTCTCGCATCATAAGCTCAACGTTTCTATTGAGAGTGTCGAGAAGATTTACATATGACACAGCCAAATCGTGCTTTGCTTTGAGGGATACTACCATCCAATAAGCAGCATCGACAGCATATATAACGTTTTCGGCTTCGGCAATAGAAAGCTCCCGAGCGACTTCTTCGGCAGCTTTTGTAATCTTATTCATAGCCACTATTTTTCCGCCCATAAAAATGGGTTGTGTCAAGGTAATGGCACCGAAGAAAACGTTGTGAATGTCGTAGGTCATTGCTTCCTTTGGAATCAAAGCAACTGTTTCGGGTATGTACTGGCCGTTTGGACCTTTTATAGGCTCGCCGGTAACAGGATTTTTTACGATATTGAATTCGTAGTTTTGTGTCTTGAGGTTGAAAGACTTAGTAGGGAGGAGCTGGTCTGAGTCGAAAATAGATAGCTCACGTTGGTTGTAGACATAACCTCCGGCAAAATCTATTGCGGGAAGATATGCAGCAAACGCTTCCTTTTTCTGATAACCGGCTTTACGTATTTTTTGTCTTGCAATCATGAGATCCTTGTTGTTTTCCAAGGCCAGAGAGCGGCAAGAATCCAACGAAACTGCACCGTCTTGGGCGTTAACGGCCAAAGCGGAGGTAAAAACGAGCGCCGCCAAAAGGGGCTTGAAAGAGAATATTGTCATTTTTAGGCTCATAATGCGATGATTTGGTAATTAAATAACCTTTGCACCGATACAATAGTTCAGGAGAAACGCACACAAAATTAAGAAATAATTTGATTTGTGGAAAATTTACCCAAAGGTTTGGCTAATTTTTCGCCAATATTGCCAAAATAAACAAATTATAGGTATAATTGACTATATATTAATCGGCAATGGCCCGATATAATGACGCTCAGCAATGCTAAAATAAATTTTGCATTGCCCTCGCTTATTCGTATATTTGACTACGTCCGATATACTGACGCTCGGCTATGCTAAAATAAATTTTGCATTGCCCTCGCTTATTCGTATATTTGCATAATATAAGGGCGAAAAAAATGATTTTTGCCGTATCTGTGTCAAAGCAAATATTTAAATCCAAAAACAAACACTAAAAATAAACGAGATGATCGATAAAAATCTTATCCGCGGATATTTTGACGAACTCCGCATACCTACCCGTATAGACGAAGACGGCGATCTTGTAGTAGTACAGAACGCCGACGAAGATTTTGGCCACGACGTGGTTATTTTCGTTATGGTGAGCAATAACCGCTTGACCTATGCCGCCGGCTCTCCCGGCTATGAACCTAAAGGCGACCTCTACCAGCTTGCCAATAACCACAATTGCCGCCATAATATGCCAACAGCAGTTGTTCGCGACGGAAATATCCGCATGGAAACGAGTTTCCTTTTAGACGAGGAAGTGTCTAAAGAATACGTTGTAGAAAACTGCATCAAGATGGTTCTCGGCACTATCTGGCGAGCATTTGTAGGCCTTGAGAATGAAGATTGACGTTTAAGGCGTTTATATATATCGCCTCGTATGGTTTAAGGGCGGAGCTTCTGGGCTTCGTCCTTTTCTTTTTCCTTACGTCGTGGATTTGCAGGGAACCATCCTTTGCGGACGCGCTCGCGCTGCTCAAACACTTCTTTAATGCTCCAGAAGGATGAAAATGCGACTACACCTGCGAGGATAGACCATACACCTCCTACACTCAATGATACGCCGCACATTATGATTCCTAATACAAGGAATAGCCACCAGCAACGCACTCCTAAATAATATTCTCCTTTTATTACAGCCGGATGAAAAAGGCCTATGATGAGGAATGTGGCGAGTCCTACGAGCAGACCTTCGCAATTGGTCTCGCCGATATATCGGTAAATTGTTTCCATGGTTCAAATTTAGTCATTTTTTTTCGTAACTTTGCCCATGATTAGCGATTTTTTCAGCTTCAAATCTATGACAGATATCAATTTCCTCAAAAATAAAATTTTGTCGGGCGAAAATATCAGTACCGACGAAGCACTCTCTCTTGCCGACACCAGCTCGGAGCAGGAAAGAGAATTATGGTCGGCCGCACGAGAAATAACACGTGCACTGAGCGATTCCCATTTCGACACATGTTCGATAGTAAACGCGCGGTCGGGCAAATGTCCCGAAAACTGCAAATGGTGTGCCCAGTCGGCTCATTATAAGACTAAGATAGATTGCTATCCTCTTATTAGCCGCGAGGATTGTCTCAAAGCCGCCGAGCTGAATCGCCAACAAGGGATAAAGCGTTTTTCTATGGTGACGAGCGGGCGCAAGCTCACGGGTAAAGACCTTGACACGGCTTGTGGCTACATAAGCCAAATACGCGATGAGGGCGGCTTGGAGCTTTGTGCTTCTATGGGTCTCTTGGGGAAAGAAGAACTGGAGAAACTGTATGCCGCCGGTGTTACGAGGTATCATTGCAATCTTGAAGCTGCCCCTTCGTTTTTCGGAGAACTTTGTTCTACCCATACCGTAGAAGACAAGATAGCTACAATTACGACAGCCCGTGAGATTGGTTTCGAAATTTGCTCCGGGGGTATAATAGGCATGGGCGAGACCCGGCGCCAACGCATAGAGCTTGCATTGGAACTTCGCCGGATAGATCCACATTCCATACCCATTAATATTTTATGCCCTATTCCGGGCACACCGTTGGAAAATGCAAAGCCGTTGGCTGAAAACGAGATTTTGAATACTTTGGCATTTTTCCGCTTTGTTCACCCTAAGCCTACATTGCGCTTTGCCGGAGGACGCGTACACTTGAGCCGGGAAGCTCAGGCTGCCGCAATGCAGATGGCCATGAACGGTGCTATAATGGGCGATATGCTCACCACCTTAGGCTCGCAAGTAGCGGAAGACAAAGAGCTTATAACCCGATGCGGCTACGATCTCTGAGAACGGGGAAAACGGAAGATTATACTTAATGCCACGACTACAGCCAAGGCCCACGGATAGTAAAGATATGGGAAAGGCGCTGCCGGTGATATGCCGGCAAGAGATGTGGCCAAGAGGGTCTGTGCCCCATAGGGTATGAGGCACTGAACGATACACGAAGTGGAATCCAAAAGCGAGGCCACCTTGCGTGGCGCGATACCGAATGGTTTTGAGATTTCCGATGCTATGCCGCCTACGGTTATGATTGCCACGGTATTGTTTGCCGTACATAGGTTTACAAGGCCTACGAGAATTGCGATGACCGCTTGAGTTCCGCGAGGTCCATTGAGATGACTCGTTAGCGACTGGAGGAGGAATTGTATGCCTCCGGCGGCTTTTATCACGCCGAGCATGCCTGTTGCGAGGAGTGTGATGATAATCAAATCGCCCATTCCGTCTATGCCCTGCCCCATTCCTGTGGCCAAGTCTATGAGAGGAGAGCCGAAAGCCACGCCCGTTATCAATGCGGCAACAATACCCATGACGAGGACTATACATACGTTTATGCCGAGAACTGCAGCAAGAATTACTACCATGTAGGGAATTATCAACCAATAGTTTACATGGGTTTCAGGGGGCGTTGCCAGAGGAGTGTCGCCCACACCCCAGAAATAAATTGCCAAGGTCACGACTGCCGCCGGGACTGCAATCCACAAGTTGGCTTTGAATTTATCGGCCATGTCGCAGCCTTGGGAGCGCGTGGAGGCTATAGTGGTATCTGATATAAACGAGAGGTTGTCGCCGAAAAACGCGCCACCCAATACCGCCGCCACGAAGAGCATAGGCACAGAGCCTCCGGTGGCTGAGGCCATCTCAACAGCCAAGGGAGCAAGTGCCACTACCGTGCCGACAGACGTGCCTATGGAGAAAGATATGAAGCATGAAGCCACGAAGAGCATAGGCACAATATAAGACGCCGGAAAGACCGAGATTATCATGCCTACAGTGGCATCTACGGCTCCTATCTGGCGAGCTACGGCGGCGAAAGCTCCTGCGAGGATAAAAACCCATATCATGTAGAGGATGTTGCTGTGTCCGGCGGATTTGGAGTAAACGGCAAGGCGCTCGGTGAGCGAGCCTCCGCGGCTATAAATGGCAATTGCCCATACCGAAGCGGCTACGAGAGCCACAGAAATGGGCATTTTATAGAAATCGCCGATAGCGACAGACACAGCGACGTAGAGCAATAGGAACACGACCACGGGCGAGAGCGCCAATAGCCCCCTACGCAGTCCTATTTTCCTTTCTCCCGGTTCTGTAAATTCCATAAAAACTGAATATTCTGTGTTATGCGAGAGATTATTGATTTGAGGCAGTTTCGCCGTTGAGTGATAGGATGTTTTCTTTTGTTGCGACTACATTAGGATGATCTTCATCCAAAAACTTCAAATATATTTTCAAAGCCTTTTCGTAATAATCCAATGCGCGTGGATAATCGCCTTGAATATCGTAAACAAGGCCAATATTATTATAAATCGTGGCAACCGCAGGATGATTTTCTCCGAAAATGGATAAATAAATTCCCAAAGATTTTTCATAAAGTGCCATAGCGGTCGGATAGTCTTCCAGATAGTAGTATACAATCCCTATATTGCCATAAGACAAAGCAACATCTGAATGTACCTCTCCAAACATTGATTTCCAAATTTCCAGAGATTTCTCATAATACTCCAATGCTAAGGAATAATCACCCAAAGAATCATATACTGCAGCTATATTGTTGTAACATGTAGCAATAGCATCCTGGTCTTCGTTGTAAATATTCAGAGCCTTTTCGTAATAATCCAATGCGCGAGGAAAATCTTCTTGTGAAAAATAAACACCGCCAATATTGTTGTAGCTTTCAGCTACGTGGTTGTGGTTTTCCCCAAAGACAGACTGTCTGATTTCCAATGATTTCTCATAAAACTCCAAAGCGTGGTCAAGGTCGCGGAGTGCGGAATATACGAGACCCATTTTATTGAGACTATAAGCCAGGGTGGCGCGGGCAGGGCCGGTGAAGGATTGGCCTATGGCGGCGGCGCGGGTGGCAAGGGCAAGGGAACGGTCGTATTTTGC
>CAJTUG010000028.1:0-16141 GCA_910579605.1 uncultured Muribaculaceae bacterium
TAGAATTTTCCGGCAAATATCCCGACAATCTTCTTGAAGAAATCAACAACTACTCCATTACTGCCGGCGTTATAGCCCGGACTCTGGATTTCGACATTATCCACAGCCATGATTGGCTCACATATCCAGCCGGAATACATGCCAAACAAGTTACCGGCAAACCGTTGGTGGTACACGTGCATGCCACAGAGTACGATCGCTCGCGAGGCAAACCCAACCCGACAGTCTACGGTATAGAACGCGACGGCATGACTCACGCCGACCACATCATAACCGTGAGCAACCTCACCCGCCAGACCGTAATAGACCATTACGGCATAGACCCGTCTAAGGTTACTACCGTGCACAATGCTGTGGTGCCTCTGAGCCAAGATCTTCTTGATATCGAGATGCCTCGTTCCACCAAAGAGAAAGTAGTTACTTTCTTGGGACGTATAACCATGCAGAAAGGGCCTGAATACTTTGTCGAGGCTGCGGCCAAGGTTCTTCGCAATTGCAAGAACGTGCGTTTTGTCATGGCAGGCAGCGGCGACATGATGGATAAAATGATACAATTGGCGGCAGAACGCGGCATTGCTGATCGTTTCCATTTCCCCGGCTTCCAAAAAGGACGTCAGGTATACGAAATGCTCAAAGCCAGCGATGTTTATATCATGCCTTCGGTATCTGAACCATTTGGCATTTCGCCTCTTGAGGCCATGCAGATGGGTGTGCCATCAATAATATCCAAACAGAGCGGCTGCGCCGAGATCCTCGACAATGTTATAAAAACCGACTATTGGGACATCGACGCCATGGCCGACGCCATACATGCAATAATTTCATATCCGGCACTCTACCGCCAGCTCCGCGAAGACGGTCTGGCCGAGGTGGCTCAGATAACATGGGACAAAGCCGGCCGGAAAGTTATCGATATTTACAACAAAGTGCTCGGCAGATGAGCACACCAAACATGAAACAAAATGAAAGCAATCTGTTTTAATTTCGAAATACACCAGCCGTTCCGTCTCAAACGTTACCGTTTCTTCGACATCGGCAAAGACCACTATTATTTTGACGATTTCCTCAACGACGATATCGTAACCCGCATTGCACATAATTCCTATATCCCGGCAGCCGAAACGCTCCTCAAGATGATAAAGGACAGCAACGGCGCTTTCCGCTGTTCTATTGCCATGAGCGGCACAGCTTTTGAACAATTTGAGCTCTATGTTCCTGAATTCATAGATTTGCTGAAAAAGCTTGCCGACACCGGTGCTGTAGAATTCGTGGCTCAGCCATATGCCTACTCATTGGCCTCGCTCACCGACCCCGAGGAATTTGCCTCTCAAATAGGCGCTACTTGCGGATTGCTGAAAGCACGTTTCGGCATAGAGCCAAAGATTGTGCGAAACACGGAGCTTATCTATTTCGATGATCTTGCACCCCAGTTGGTAGCTATGGGCTTCAAAGGTGTGCTCACAGAAGGAGCAAAACACATTCTTGGCTGGAAATCGCCCAACTATGTATACAAAGCGATTTCTGCGCCCGACCTCAAGATCCTCCTGCGCAATTCCAAGCTCAGCGACGATATAGCCTTCAGGTTTACAGACTACTCCTGGAACGAGTTCCCTCTCACCGCCGACAAATACATGGATTGGATTGCGTCCACTCCGGTAGAGGAGCAAATCGTGAATATCTACCTCAATCTTGAAACATTCGGAGATCTCCAGCCTGCCACTTCCGGCATTTTCCAATTCTTGGAAGCACTCCCGCGCTTTGCGGCAGAAAAGGGTGTGGAATTCGTAACACCGTCTGAAGCTATTGCTAAAATCAAACCTGTAGACATACTCTCGGTGGTACATCCCATTTCAAGCGCAGACGAGGCCCGCGACACCTCCGCATGGCTTGGCAACCGCCTACAAAACGAGGCATTCTCAAAACTATATTCCGCGGCAGAACGTGTTCAGAAATGCGATAACCGCCGTCTTAAAAAAGATTGGGAGTATCTTCAGACATGCGACCATTTCTTCTATATGAGTACCAAGCGCAAAGCCGACGGAGCCATGCACAGCATGTTCAGCCCGTATGAAACTCCATTCCAAGCGTTCACCAACTACATGAATGTGCTTGCGGATTTTCTGATGCGCGTGGAAGAAGAATTCCCATCTCAAGTTGACAACGAAGAACTCAACTCGCTTCTCACTACTATTGCCAATCAAGGGATAGAAATAGAAGAACTCCAAAAAGAGCTTGCTTCAATGCGCAACAACGTAGAGCAGTATAACATAGAGCACCGTCTCCGCGAAAAAGACGCAAAAGAAGCCGCTTCACAAGAAGCGCCCAAAGCAAAAAAAGCAGCAGCTCCTAAGGCAAGAAAAAACGCTAAAACAGCGGAAGAAAAGCCCAAAAAAGCAACTGCAAAGAAAAAAGCAGATAAATAACAAGACCAAACTTGAATGGAGGATAAGCTCTCTCCGGGCTTATCCTCCTGTTTTATAACATCATTATGAACGATTCTGCACTCCCCGACAAATTCGTCGTTACCATTGGCCGCTCATTCGGCAGCGGAGGCCGGGCTTTGGGCCGTATCATAGCCCAAAAACTCGGAATAGGTTTCTACGACAAAGAACTTTTGATAAAAGCGGCAGAAAAAGCCGGTCTGAATCCGGATTTTTTTGTGGAAAACGACGAGAAGATGCCCAAACTCCTCGGAGGAGTTATACCCTACTCCATGGGGTTCTATCCTATGTCGTGGTTTGGCGGCAATTCCACAGCCTCCGACAATATTTACCAAGCCCAATCGGATTTTATCCGCGAACTTGCCAAAACAGAACCTTGTGTCATTGTCGGCCGTTCGGCCGACTATATATTGCGCGATATACCCACTGCGGTTCATATTTTTGTCCATGCGCCTATGGAGTCGTGTATAGACCGTATAGTTGAACGTTGCGAGGCGACGACCAGAGCACAAGCCAGACAGATTGCAGAACGCACCAACAAGCTACGTGCCAATTTTTATAATTTCTATACCGACAAACGCTGGGGCCATGCCACAAGCTACGACCTTTGTCTGGATTCGTCGCTCTTACCGATGGACGAACTGGCCGACCTTGTTATAGAGTACCTCCATCATCGCTTAAAGAAATAGTAATATCTCAGGCATTGTTTTTCGGGGCTTCTGAAGCCATTTGTACAGTTACGTCGGCACTTGTATTCAGAGCTAATCCGAAATCGGCCACAGCGGCAGCCAGATGCTCTAAAACGGCGCTTTGTATAGATTCGAACTTATCCCAGTCTGTAGTATTTGTAAAACAGTATACCTGGAGACGGTAACCAGACAAATCAGGCTTCTGAGTATTTACAAGAATCTGTTGGTCGTGGGTTATGTTGGGATTGTTATAAACATATAGTGCTGTATATGCACGGAACAAACCGAGGTTTGTTTCTATAGAGCCGTTGAGGGCTACCATACCGCCATCGTTTTGCTCGGTGGCGTTATTCTTACGCAAATTAGCCACGAAATCCTTTAGCAACGGGCGTTTTGCCACAATGGCATCAACCTGGTCTGAAGTTATGGCGCTAATGGTGGAAATGTCTATTATCAATTCCTGCATGATGCGCCGTGCGCCCGACTGTACCATTCCCCTATAGTTTTGGAAAGATCCGGAAATGAGAGTATATGGAGGGATGGTTACTATTGTGTTATCGAAATTCTGCACCTTAACGGTAGATAAAGTCATATCCAAAACGATACCGTTTGCGGGAGTTGAGGGAACGACAATCCAGTCGCCAACATGTATCATATCGTTCTGCGACATCTGTATGCCAGCCACAAAACCGAGAATACTGTCTTTGAAAACCAACATCAGAGCCGAAGCAAATACACCCAAGCCTGCGAGCAGTGTAGCAGGAGATTTATCCACCAACATCGACACTGCAATGATAACTATAATTATCCACAAAATCCCTTTGGCGATGTTTAAAACGCCTTTAATCGGAAGCCCTCTTGTATTCTGACGTTTATTATATTGGGAGAACACAAAATTCATCACAGAGGAGCAGCCTATGGCGAAAGCTACAAGAGCATACAATCCTGCAAGCCGCATTAAAATAGTGTAGAGATGGTGGTTATTGTCAAACGCGAAAGGCAGCAACGACAAAATCACCAAAGGTGGGATGATGCTGCAGCACTTGCTTATTAAATGGGATTGAAGCAAATCTTTTGTAGAAGCACCCTTTTTCATCTCCACGATACGGCGCAACAAAGCTACTATCGCTTTTTTAACAATCCATCCGAGAGCGAAGCCCACTACTACTATTATGCACAAATAAATGGCTTGTTCCAGAGCACCGTGATGTTCAAGGCCAAAAATGTCTAAAAATTTGTCTATCACGCCTAAAAGCCACGACGCGATGGTATGAGAGGGGATAATAGTGGAATGATCCATAGTTTTTTCTTTGTTCTTGTGATGAAACTTATTATTTCAACATTTGAAATGAGAAAAAGGCTTAATTTTTATTTTTTTTAACGTTTGTTTTATTGCTTCATATAGAAAAAAATTATAATTTTGCTGATGAAAAAAGTGACCAAAGTTAAGTATAGCTCATCGTTGTACCTTATTGAAACAGAGCACTTTCTCTACCTCCTTAGCTTAAGTCACGCGCCAGGGAATCAATCTTGGCACGCGGATTTTCATGTCCGCACTATGGAGAAGAACATGGACATTAAATAGTTGTTTTATAGATAATTGTGTATTAGAAACGGGGCGTCGAGATGACAGCTCCGTTTCTGCCATTTTATGGTATCGTCACTGTAGGCAAAATTTAATCTTCGGGCAAGTCTTTAGGGTCAACATGAAGGATTGGAAGCGACCAATGATAGTGTACTGCGGCAATCCTAAGGCTTATTACAGTAACGCCACAGCATATTTGCGCAGCCAATGGGGAAAAACCGACAAGAGCCACAAGCCAATATATAATACCTCCGGCCAGACAAGCCGTGGCATAAATGTCTTTACGGAAAAAAAGAGGTTCCTCGTTTATAAGTATGTCGCGTGTTACACCTCCAAAGGAACCTGTAATTATCCCCATTGTTATGGCTACCCACACCGGGAAACCCGCTGCAAAGCTTTTTTCTATACCTACAACTACAAATAGGGCTAAACCGATAGCGTCGAACAGGAATAATGTTCGCATACCTCTTATTAAGGCTTTGCGGAAAATAATTACCGTGACAAGAGATAGGAAAGTAACTGCGAGATACATCCACGATTGCATCCAAAATACCGGTATGCCCAAAAGTATATCTCGCACGGTGCCACCACCAATAGCGGTTACCAGACCTACTACATATGCACCGAACCAATCGAAGCTTTTAGCCGCCGCAAGCCTTATACCCGAGATAGCAAAGGCGATAGTTCCTATTACCTCTATAATAATGATGAAAAGCGTTTCTTCCATTTTTCAGTTCAGTTGAGCAGGTCTCAAAATATTACACATTATAAATCTAAGCAATGCGCGCGGCACTTTGTCTTTACAACACCTTATTTTATGGTCTTAGCTTTGTATCGGCAAATATCTGCAAGGAAACAGTCGTCACATCCGGGTTTACGCGCTTTACAAACATATCTCCCGTGGAGAATAAGCCAATGATGGGCCATCGGTATTAGTTCTTGGGGTATATTGGCCGTGAGTTTTTTTTCTGTTTCCAGAGGTGTTCGGCTTCCGGTGGTAAGCCCTATTCTTTCGGCAACCCTAAAAACGTGGGTGTCTACGGCCATTGCAGGCTTATCGTATACAACAGAAAGGATAACATTTGCCGTTTTGCGGCCTACGCCGGGTATGGAGATTAATGATTCAAGGTCTGAAGGGACTTCGCCGTTAAAATCGCCTACAAGTTTCTGAGCCATTCCTTTTAGCGATTTCGCTTTATTGTTTGGATAAGAGCAAGATTTTATGAATCCGAAGATATCTTCGACGGTTGCTTCTGCCATTGCCTGTGGTGTCGGGAACGCATTAAACAGCGGCGGAGTTATCATATTTACCCTTTTATCGGTACATTGCGCCGAAAGTATCACAGCCACCAGAAGCTGGAACGGATTCTTGTAGTGCAGTTCTGTTTTTGGCTGAGGCATTTCTTGGCCAAAACGTTCCAGCACTGTTCGGTATCTTTCTTTTATTGTCATGCTCTATAAAAAGGCAGACACCGGCCTTGGCTTGCAAGACGATGTCTGCCAATATTTACTGCAATCGGCATAAGCCGTGCAAATCATTGTCAATGTGCGGCTGTAAATTCACGGAGGAAACGGACATCGTTTTCCGAGAACATACGCAGGTCTTTCACTTGATATTTGAGGTTGGTAATTCGTTCTATACCCATACCTAATGCGAATCCTGAATATTCTTCGGGGTCAATTCCGCAAGATTTCAATACATTGGGGTCTACCATCCCACATCCTAAAATCTCTACCCATCCTGTGCCTTTGCAGAAAGAGCAGCCCTTTCCACCGCAAAGATGACAGCTTATATCCATTTCGGCCGAAGGTTCTGTGAATGGGAAATAGCTTGGACGGAGTCGTATTTCGGTCTTTGGACCAAACATTTCCTGAGCAAAATAGAGCAATGTCTGGCGCAAGTCTGCAAAAGTGACGTTTTTGTCGACATACAAAGCTTCGACCTGATGGAAGAAACAATGTGCACGCGCAGAAATTGCCTCGTTGCGGTATACACGTCCCGGGCATATTATGCGGATAGGCGGTTTAGATGCCATCATTGCACGAGTCTGGACGCTTGATGTATGTGTACGGAGCAAGACTTCGGGATTTCGTCCTATGAAGAATGTATCTTGCATATCACGCGCGGGATGGTCGGCGGCGAAATTGAGACTTTCAAAAACATGCCAGTCATCTTCAATTTCAGGGCCTTCTGCCACGGAGAAACCAAGACGACGGAATATATCTATAATTTCTTCCCTCACCAACGACAATGGATGTCGTGTACCCATAGGGGCAAATGAGGCTGTACGTGTTAGATCCAAGCCTCCAGAAGCTCCAATGCCGCATTCAGCGGCTTCTTTGAGGTCGTTGATTGCCTGTGTAGCGGTAGTTTTCAAAGCATTGATGGCTTGTCCGACTGCGCGTTTCTGCTCAGCCGGGACACTACGGAATTCTTCCATCAAAGCCGATACCAATCCTTTCTTGCTCAGATATTTTATTCGCAGAGCTTCGGCATCTGCAGCCGTAGGGCTTTCCAATGCTGCTATCTCGGCTTTCAGTTCTGCTTCAAGCTGTTCTATTTTCGATATCATATTAGATCTGTTATTTGTCTGCAAAAATACAAATTTTTTTCCACAACTCAATGAAGTACTTGAAACTTAGGGACAATTTTACTTTTTTGAACTTTGCGACGGGATTCCGACCCTTTGCCTTAGGGGCTATCTTGATACAATAATTGTGACAATTTTGTTGATTAGCCCTGACATGTAACAATGTTGTAACAAATATTTAAAATATTATTTAATTGATTATCTGAGACTTAACAAGCACACAGCATTAAAACTTAATTATTTTTACGTTTGTTAACTTTTAAATTCTTGATTCGCCTGTTTTCTCGTTAACTTTGCAATGTCGAACAAAAGCAACAAGTCTTGACGACATTAAACAAAGAATCCTCAACCACAAAAAAATAGCATTATGGCAACTGCATCTTTCTCTCAAAATCTCATGGCTCTGCAAAACAATATGCTCAGCTTTGCATATATGCTCACCAACAATCGCGACGACGCTTACGACTTGCTCCAAGACACGACACTCCGAGCTTTGGATTGCCAAGAGGAATATGCCGAGAGCACAAATTTTAAAGGGTGGATATTTGCTATTATGCGCAGCATTTTTGCAAGTAATTACCGCCACGCAGAAGATTCTCAAGTTAGCATCGGATGCCAAGACACACTCTACACTCTCAATCTCAGCCAAGAAGAAGGAACAGCGCTCCCTGAAGGCTCTTTTAGCGCCGATATGATTACGGCAGCCATAAGAGAGTTTGAAGATGATTACCGCATACCTTTTTCCATGCATGTTGCCGGCTACAAACACGATGAGATTGCTCGCGAGACAGGACTTGCATTGTCCACAATAAAAAGCCGCATTATTTCTGCAAGCCATAAACTCCGCTCCAGGTTATCTATCTGATTAAGCCTGGCCTAAGGACACGAAAAGAGGACTTGCGGTCCTCTTTTTTGTTATGAAACAAATATTTATCAGCCCTTATCGCCGTGCTCCTCTAAGAGTCTACGGGCAGCATCAAATTGATCTCGGTGAACATAAAGCTGTATGGGAGCCCATGTAGAACCAGCGCCATAGAGCGTTGCCATATTATTGCTTTCTAAATACACCGTTATGCCGTTTGCTTCAAGCATGCCCTTGGCCACGGAAGCATCAATGTCATTTGAATATTCGGCAACAACTTTAAAAGATTTTTCCATAATATTATTTTTTATGTGAGATAATTCTGGGGAACAGTTTTCTGAAACGCACAAGTGCTCCGGTTATGTTTCCGCCTGCAACAACAAACGACACTGCTGCGACTATAAGAACCATTCCGAGCCAATTGCGAGGCGTGAGAGTTTCACCGAAGACAAGGATACCTATCGCCACTGCCGTAACAGGCTCGAGTGCACCAAGGATTGCAGTGGGCGTCGGTCCGATATATTGAATGGCAGCAGTAGTACAAATAAAAGAAACAACGGTAGGAAGCACAGCCAAAGCAAGGATACAGAACCACATATACCATTTCAGTGGCACAGAAAAATGAGATCCAGAGGTAATGGCTATTTTCGCGGCAAACATAAGCGCCCCTACACAAAGGACATAAAATATAACTTTAAGTGTCGGTACGCTGCGGAGGCCCGGACGATTTACGCCTATTATGTATATGGAATATGTGAGCGAAGAAACCATTACCAATATAACACCGAACAGAGATAATGTTGCCCCGTCGGAAGCTTTGAAAAGAAGTGCTATACCTCCCAAGGCCAAGACTATGCAGAAAATCGTAAAAGGGCTTAGGCGCTCTTTAAAGAATATGGCCATTATAGCCGCTACCATAAGAGGGTATACAAACAGCAGGGTCGATGCAATACCCACATCCATGTAGTTATAACTTTCAAACAGCAAGAGCGACGACAGAGCCATCATCACGCCCATAAACGCCAAAGGTAACAAATCGCTCTTGGCAACGGTAAAACTATGCCCTCGCATTTTTAGCATGGCAGCAATAACAGGAACTGCAAATATATAGCGGAAAAAAAGTACAGAATCTGCGTTCATTCCCTCGCCATATAGCGGCAGAGCAAAAAGAGGGTTTGTACCATATGTGGCAGCTGCGACAGCTCCGAGAATATAACCTTTGATTTTAGGATTCATGTTGTTTCCTTGCGTCTAATAAAAAACCGCTCCGCACCAAAAGCGCAGAGCGGTTATGGCTTAAATTTCAACGAGGTTATTATTTCACGATAATGAGGAAATATTGTTTTTTGCCTTTCTGGGCAATGATATATTTTCCGTTCAGGAGCATTGATTCGTCGACAGTGGCATTGGGATCTGCAATCTTCTCTTTATTGATCGAGAAACCTCCGCCTTGCACCATTTTACGGTATTCTGCTTTTGAGGGGAATACGGGGGCTTTGTCTGTGAGAAGCTCTCCAAGACGTAATTTAGCGTCTATATCGGCACGATCCACTTCAAAAGTAGGTACGCCTTCGAATACATCAAGTAGGGTGGCCTCATCAATATTGTGGAGAATTTCTGTGGCTTTGTTACTGAAGAGAATCTGCGACGCTTCCATTGCGGCGTTGCAGTCTTCTTCGGAGTGTACCATTGTGGTGATTTCTTTTGCCAAACGCCGCTGCAGAGGCCTTTGACCCGGGTCTTGTGCTTGGAGCGCAACCAACTCGTCGATTTCTTCTTTTGAGAGTTCCGTGAAAATTTTTATGTATTTCTCGGCATCGGCATCGGAAACATTTAGCCAGAATTGGTAGAACTTATATGGCGATGTATAACGGCTGTCGAGCCAGACATTTCCGCTTTCGGTTTTGCCGAATTTTCCTCCATCTGCTTTTGTGATGAGAGGACATGTAAGACAGAAGGCCTCGCCTCCGACAGTTCTGCGGATAAGTTCTGTACCGGTGGTCATATTACCCCATTGGTCTGATCCTCCCAATTGAAGCTTGCAATTATGCTCACGGTAAAGGTTCAAAAAGTCATATCCTTGTACGAGCTGGTAGGAGAATTCCGTGAAAGACATTCCCTGCTGGCTTTCGCCCGAGAGACGTTTTTTCACAGAATCTTTTGCCATCATGTAATTGACAGTTATGAGCTTGCCTACGTCACGGATAAAATCGAGGAAGGAGAAATTCTTCATCCAATCGTAGTTGTTTACAAGAATAGCGGCATTGGGCGCATCTGAATCGAAATCCAGAAACTTAGCGAGCTGCTTTTTGATTGCCTCCTGGTTGTGACGGAGAGTAGGCTCGTCGAGCAGCTTGCGCTCCTGACTTTTCATAGACGGGTCTCCAATCATACCCGTTGCGCCGCCCACAAGAGCAATTGGTTTATGGCCTGCACGTTGGAAATGCTTTAGCATCATCACACCAACAAGATGCCCAATATGCAGACTATCGGCAGTAGGGTCAATACCCAAGTATGCCGTTGTCATTCCTTTTTTCAATTCATCGTCGGTTCCGGGCATGACGCTATGTATCATGCCTCGCCAGGTGAGTTCTTCTATAAAATCCATCGATACAAAATTAATTCTTAGAATTCCGAAAAAGCCAATGGCAACATAGATGCGACAGAGGGCAAGCGGTAAATTTCGTTGCTGCCTACAAGAAATACGGGCACTTTATGCCCTGCTAATTTCTCGTATTCCAACAACGCCTGCCTGCAAGCGCCACACGGAGCTACCGGGCTCTTGATTTCTTTGCCCGAAGGTTCCACTGCAGCAATAGCAATAGTGTCGAATTTGGCATCGGGATAGTTGGCTCCTGCATAATAGCATGCCGAACGCTCGGCACAAGTCCCGGATGGAAAGGCTGCGTTTTCCTGGTTTGCGCCGGTTATTACAAGGCCGTTGTCGAGCCTAATGGCGGCGCCTACTTTGAAATTGCTATATGGAGCGTATGCGCCGGCGATTGCACGGCGGGCGGCATCGACAAGCGAACGGTCATTATCCGACAGTTCCTCGTAGGCATATGCCTTAATAGGGGTGACAATATCTATTTCTCTCATGCCTTAAATTTTATTTGGCTTTTATTGAATACAAAATTAGCTATTTTAAGCTCATCAATCAAAAATATAGGGCAAAAAATTTTTACATTTAGGGAATTTGCACTATTTTTGCAGTTCGTAAGGCCGCTTTTATCACGGCGGCTTTTTCCGCACGTAGAAATAATTGAAAAACGATAAACAATCAATGGAAAAGAAAACTCCCGCTCCAGAAGAACTGGATCAGACCGCGCAGCTCATTGAGAAAGCCAAAGCCAACAAAAGCACCATCATGAGCATTTTCATAATTGTGCTTGTAGTGGCAATAGGTGCTGTTGTGTGGTATTTGGTGGCCCAAAGCGGCAGCCGTAAAGCCGACGAGTTGGTAGCATTGGCCGATCAGGCACAGAACGACTCTATAGCCATGACCCTCTATGCAGATGCGGCTAACGCAGGATATAAGAGCGGCAACCGCGCCAAAGCAGAATTGGGTATCCGCCTCTACCGCGACGGCAAATATGAAGAAGCAGTTAAAGAACTTGGCGATTGCAGCCTTGACGATAATATCGCCGCTGCCGGCGTTAAAACCCTTGAAGGTGATTGCTATGTTAATCTTGACCAGCTTGACAAAGCTATCTCTTGCTACAAATCAGCAATAGGCAAAGCCGACAAGAACCCGGAAATCGTTCCTTTCGTGTTGGTTAAGATAGCCCATATTTACCATGCTCAGGGTAATTTTGGAGAGGAAGCCAAAGCCTACAAAACAATCCTTGACGAATACCCCACCTACAGCAACGGCTCGGTAGACATCCGCAAGTACTATGAAAGAGCCCTTGCAGCTTCCGGCAAATAAGATTATTAGAAAAACTAATGTATAAAGGGCAGTCCTCAGGGCTGTCCCTTTTTGGTTTCAGCACAATAGAACATGGACACAAATCTTGAAGCTCTTGTACACCGGCCAGTAGGACGACTGCTTTGGGAATACAGCCTTCCGGCAGTCATAGGCATGCTGGTAACGGCGTTGTATAATGTAGTAGACCGAATTTTTATCGGTCAATGGTGTGGTCCGGATGCTATAGCAGGACTCACAGTCACTTTCCCATTGATGAACTTAGCCACTGCCGTAGGCACTCTTGTAGGTGTTGGTTCAAGTTCAAGAGTTTCTATAGTTTTAGGGGCAGGACAGGAATCCACAGCCGAGAAATACTTAGGGAATGCCCTCTCACTCACCATTCTCAATGGCTGTATCTACCTCATGTTCTTCTTTTTGTTTTTGGAACCGCTTCTCAGAGGTTTCGGAGCAAGCGACGTGACATATCCTATAGCATCGGAATACATGTTGGTGCTAATGCCCGGCTTACTTCTAACAAACGTTGCTTTTAGTCTCAATAATGTAATGAGAGCTTCGGGCTACCCCAAACGAGCCATGGCAACAATGCTGATAGGAGCCGTGGCCAACTGTATCCTTGATCCCATTTTCATAAAAGTTTTAGAGTTAGGCATCTTGGGGGCAGCATTGGCAACCGACATAGCCATGGCCATATCGGCGATATTCGTTTTATGGCATTTCTGCCGCAAGGATGTGACGGTTGGTTTCCGCAGAGGGATTTACGGTTTAAATTGGGATATCTTCATCGGCATAATTTCCATTGGCGCAGCGCCAGCGGTTGTTAACGCTTCGGCTTGTGCCATAAATGCTATCATGAATATCAAACTTCTTGGCTATGGTGGTGATACGGCAATTGCCGCAGCAGGCATTTTCACTACTTTTGCATCGCTAATAACCACTATCACCATAGGCATCTGCCAAGGCATGCAGCCCATTGTCGGCTATAACTACGGCGCCGGGCGCTTAGACCGGCTCAGCCGCACCTATTGGCTGGCCGTCGGCGTAGCCACTATTCTCACCTTAGGGGGCAGCGTTGTAGGTCTTTGTTTCCCATCTACAGTAGCCAGAGCTTTTACGGACTCGACAGAACTTATTTCTGTTTCCGACAATGCTTTGCGCCATAGCATGTTGGCATTTTCTGTTGTAGGTTTCCAAATCATTTCCACATGTCTCTTCCAAAGCCTTGGCAAAGCAGCGAAATCTATTTTTTTAGGATTGATACGGCAGGTAATTTTTCTGGTTCCATTACTCTTGTGGTTGCCAGGACAATTGGGACTCAATGGCGTTTGGCTATCTTTTCCTATTTCCGACCTTTTCGCAACTTTAGTCACGGCTATTCTCATAATAATCCAATTCCGCAACATTCGCGAGGAAATACCAAAGGCTGTTGATATCTAATGTCATCTGTTTCCGGCCAAACCCAATGACAGCGCACCTATTGTTGCAGGCATGGCAGAACTAAGGCTTATGGCCAGAACCGCGTCTGTAATTGTAGCTCCTGTGGTTATTACATCATCGACAATAGCTACATTCAGCCCTTCCAGCTCTTCAGCGTGGCAGCATGCTATTATTCCGGCAACATTAGCCCTCCGCCGGGTAGCTGATTGTCTTGTCTGTGAGCTGTGCCTACGCGTAGCCACAAGATTGTCGCCAACAGGAATCCCGGTTATATCCGAAATGCCTGCGGCAATGGAATCTGCTTGATTATAGCCACGTTTTATCCTTTTTGAAATATGCATGGGTACGGGCAGGAGCACATCCACCTGCGCTAAGCCAATGCCTGAAAGTTGACGAGACATCAATTCTCGGGTGAAGCAACGTCCAAGTTCCCTTGCCAAGCGCGGACGTCCATCATATTTAGCCTGACGTATAATGGCTGCAAATGGAGAATCAGGGCGGTATAAGAACCAAGAGGCTGCAATCCCCGGAGGTGCAACGCCATTAGACAGGTATGGCTCAATAGATACCCTGTCTATACCCGTGGCTCTCGGAAGCAGCGACAGGCACTCCAGGCATAGTCCTTCTTCGCTGTCTAAAAGCAGCTTACCGCAACAAGGGCAAATGGCGGGAGCAAGAAGCAGTCCCGGCAGTCGAGAAAATATTTTATTCAGAAACTGCATATTCGTCCAATCAGGCATTTATTTACGGTGTTTTATTGCTATATTTGTGGAATGATATGTATGAGTATTTTCCAGACGGTAGAATTTTATGTGATAGTAGCGTTTATTGCCGCTGCTGTTGTCGGGGCTTGTGCTGTTCCGTCGCGCAAGGGAGCGGTAAGGACCTTCTTTTATTCCGGCGTTCTGAGTAATCCGGCTGGCCCGAGTAATCCGACGAGCCAAGCAGGTATTGTATGCATTGTTTCCGACATGGGGAAACTGGAGATATATCGCTTTGGCTTAGAAGGTATACATGATGACGGGGCATATTCCTTGGCTGTAAAGATATCGGGGTTTGATGTCATAATTGAAGAGCGCCTCACTGCAGGTTCTACATTGTTTCCGGAAATGACCCGAGCCTATGCCGAGATAGATTGTCTTGGTGCTGAACGCTATCATTTCCAATATATAAGCGAATATACGAGCCGTAAAGCAGCATTTTCACTAAACATCAGGCCAGGCAACAGGATAGAGCGTCGTCTTGAGGTTTAAGTCCATTCACAAAGATAAGCAAAAATCGCACTTTATTCCAAGTCCGGCGGTATGTTTTTAGCAAGAAAAAAAGCAAAATTCGCCAAAATATAACTATATTTGCACAAGTAAGCCCTATAGACAACAAAATGTATAAATCCATACGCATCCTCCGCATATTTATAGCCATTTTAGCCTTGGCAGTACCCACATGGGCGCTTATCGCCGGATACGACAGCGTATTTGTGAGAATGCAGATTTTTACGGCGTTTCTCACAGGCGTGGCTGCGACGCTTGTTTTTTGGGCTGCCGTGACCCTTATCTATGGTCGGATATACTGTTCTACACTCTGCCCGTTGGGAACTTGTATGGACGGAATGAGTTGGATTTCGCGCTTTGTGATGCGCACATCCCGCAACTACCGCTACCGCACCACTCCCGGCGCAATACGCTTTATCTCACTTATTGCGGCCTTGGTACTGATGTTTATAGGCACGGGTATCTTGCCTACACTTCTGGATCCGTACACGGCTTATGCCCGTATGGTTACCGAATTTGTGATGAGACCGTTGGGTTTGGAAAGCCCGTCGGTATGTTTCGGCATATCAGCTTTCGCGGCGGCCGCCGCAACCGCACTTGCTATTGTTGCTGTTGCACCTAAGCGAGGCCGTCTTCTGTGCAATTCAGTATGCCCGGTAGGGATATTGCTTGGTATAGGTAGCTCCAAGGCTGTTTTCCATGCCGAGATAGATCCTGATAAATGCATTAATTGCGGCTTGTGTGAGCAAAATTGCAAGTCCGAGTGTATAGACAGTAAAATGCATACAATAGATTACCAGCGTTGCGTTGTATGCTTCGACTGCATGGCCGTTTGCCCCAACGGTGCCATAAGCTACAAAACGGGGCGTAACCGGTTGTCGATGCCAATGATGCAAAGTACATCGGCTTCTCAATCTCAAATGAACAGCAATGAAACAATATCTTGACCTCCTACGCCATATTCTGGAGCACGGAACAGAGAAAACCGATCGCACAGGTACGGGTACACGTAGTGTATTCGGATATCAGATGCGTTTTGACCTGTCTGACGGATTTCCGTTGGTAACAACAAAAAAATTACACCTCAAGTCTATCATCCATGAACTCCTTTGGTTTCTCAAAGGCGATACCAATGTGAAATATCTTCAAGACAACGGGGTGCGGATATGGAACGAATGGGCCGGTCCTGACGGAGATTTAGGGCATATCTACGGCTACCAGTGGAGGTCGTGGCCCGATTATTCCGGTGGAAGCATAGACCAGATTTCAGAAGCTGTAAACACAATAAAACATAATCCCGACTCGCGCCGAATAATAGTGAGCGCATGGAACGTAGCTGA
>CAJTUG010000028.1:16152-21505 GCA_910579605.1 uncultured Muribaculaceae bacterium
TTGCCTTCTATGCATCTGCCGCCTTGCCATGCTTTATTCCAATTTTATGTTGCAGACGGCAAACTGAGCCTGCAACTTTACCAACGCAGCGCCGATTGCTTCCTGGGGATTCCTTTCAATATAGCGTCGTATGCCCTATTGCTCCAAATGATGGCTCAAGTCACTGGTTTGCAAGCCGGAGAATTCATACACACGCTCGGCGATGCCCATCTCTATCTCAACCATTTAGATCAGGCTCGCTTGCAGATAAGCCGAGAACCGCGCCGTTTGCCCAAAATGATAATCAACCCTGCTGTTGACGATATTTTCGGTTTCCGCTACGAAGATTTCCATTTAGAGGGCTACGACCCTCATCCACATATAAAAGCTGAGGTTTCAGTATGATACATCTAATAGCCGCAATAGACCGCCGCGGAGGGATCGGAAACCGCGGCGACTTGCTCTACCACATTTCTGCCGATTTACGACGCTTCAAGTCTTTGACATTGGGTAACGTCATAGTTATGGGGCGCAAAACATTCGAGTCTCTTCCAAAGGGCGCTTTGCCGGGAAGGCGCAACATCGTCGTGAGCGGCAACAAAGAATTTCAGGCTCATGGAGCCGAAACAGCATTGACTGTAGAGCAAGCGCTGGAAATGGCCAAATCCGGGCCAGGCGACACGTTTGTAGTCGGTGGTGCATCGATATATAGACAAACGCTTCCGATGGCTGAGATATTAGACATCACTATTGTCCATGATAAAGCTCCTGAGAGCGATACTGTTTTTCCCACGATAGAACTTGACAATTTTGAAGTGGTAAATGATTCGGGCCGTTGCCACGGCGAACCCTCATATTCATTCATAACCTTACGCAGAAAGTGAAAACCCTCTATGTAACAGATATGGACGGCACTTTGCTACGTCCGGACAGCAGAGTATCCTACCAAAGCTCAAGTATAATTTCCGATCTTTCCAATCAAGGCGCCCTCATAACTGTAGCGACGGCCCGGACGCCAGCCACAGTAGAACCTCTTCTCCGCGGAACTCATCTCAACGCACCGGCCATTGTAATGACAGGGGCTGCTCTCTATAACCGCGAAGACAACATTTATTCTCACGTCAACTTTTTCCCATCGAATCACCTTACAACCGTACTTGAGATTTGTCATGGTTTAGGTTTCTTTCCTTTTGTCTATGTATTGGCCCAAGACGGCAAACTTGATGTTTACCATGGCGGCAAAGGTCTCAACAAACATGAGGACGCTTTTTATCTTGAACGCTGCCGCTTGAAATTGAAACGGTTTCATCTCTCTGAGTTAGCGCCTGCAAGAGCCAAGAATGCTACAATACTTCTCTTTGCCATGAGCGAAAGGACAGCCATAGAAAAAGCTGCTGCACAGCTCAAAGAACACACAGATTGTGCAATAAGCTGCTATCCTGATATTTTCAATCCTGAGGTGGCGCTTCTTGAGATTTTTGCGCCAGGTGTTTCAAAAGCTATTGCAGTAGAAAAGATGAAAGCACGAACCGGCGCAGAAAAGCTTGTTGTCTTCGGAGATAATCTCAACGACCTACCAATGTTCAAGATTGCCGACGTTGCTGTAGCTGTAGAAAATGCATTACCTGAGGTTAAAGCAGCTGCCGATATTGTGATAGAGCCCAATTACACCGACTCTGTAGCGCGTTTCATGGCTTCAGATTTTCACAGTAAGTGAATAGTAGCCCTCTAAAAATCGCGGTTAAACAGTCGAAGCATGTTGCTTACCCTTCCGGCAATACCATCTTGTACGAGTAAGCTGATCTCGTTTTGCAAAGCTGCCGGATCAACGTTGAAATATTTACATAATATACTCTCGTCGGCACGAATGCTAATATTTACCGCCTCTCTCGGAACAATGGATTCCACTATCCACCTGAATTTATCTCTCAAAGAGCCCAAGGCAAATCTCGAGTATACCGATTGAGTATTTTGCGACCCGAGAGCAAGGGAATTTAGATAACTGAATAGAAAAACCTTGTCTTGGTTCAAAAGTTTGATATAATCTGCTTTGGGTATTCTAAGCACACTTATATCTGTTGCTGCAATAGCGGTAAAGGGATATTTAGGCTGAAGGCCGAAAAGATAGTTTGCCCCTACAGCGACAGGGCCGGTCATTGTATATGTAAGAAGGAAGCCGTCGGGTCCATATACTTGGAAAAGCGCTGTTCCTGAAAGCAACAAAGTAAGATCGTCGCATTTTTGCCCGATTTCTATAAACTTTTCGCTTTTCTGATATTTGAGAAAATGAAGTTTAATATCCCCTATAACCTTTGCGAGTTTTTCCCGTGAAACGCCCATCAAAAGCGGGAACTCCATTAAAAGATCAAAAGTGCTGCTCATATAACAATACCTCCTAACTGTAAGCTGCGAATTAATAGCTACTTAAAATATTAACATTCCTATAAGCCCTTTGGTTTTGTATCAAGCTTATTTCCCGACCTTGCGCATTTTTAAATACAACTGGGCAGAATTTATTGTGTTCTGCCAAGCGACATAGGCTGCAGGGCCAACAGAAGCTATAGGATTAAGATAAGTCAAAGCCATCCATATGGCAAGGACTGTGTTTTTTTGACCAAGAGATTGTGCTGCCGAAATTTTATCGCCATGTTTTTGTCCAAGCTTTCGCCCTATGATAAACTGCAAAATGCATACTATTCCCGCTATCAAAGCCATGGCTATCATTTCGGGTATTTTTTCGTGAGGCTCCGCAAGCATGAAGCTTACCGACCTACCAACAACAACAATCAGCGATACAGCCCAAAGATAGAACGAAAGGCTCTGAACCCCCGATATCATGCCATGAACTTTTGGAGCGAAAAAATAAAGCAGGAATGAAACCAAGAGGGGGAAAACAATAAGAGGAGCAACTCTGGCAGCTATCTCGGTAAATTCCTGGGTGAATGTCATATCTGTTTGGTTTTCGCCCATCCATGTGAACAATAAAGGAGCAAGCAATGCTACGGCCAAATTGCTTATCACCGAATAAGCCGCAACTTTAGGGATACTGCCTCCGAGCATACCGGTAACAACAGGGGCTGCAGTTGCTGTAGGACAGAAGACACATATGAAAGCTGCCTCTGCTATATCGAGGCCAAGCGGACGAAGCGTCCAAAACAAAGCCACCGAGCCGACCAGTTGAATAACAAGCAGTTCCCACAAGACTCTACTTATATTGAACTCTCGTGGTTTAACACGACAGAATGTGATGAGCAGCATAGAAAAAATGAGGTATGGGACTATAGGAGCCACATATTCTATCTGCGAGTGAAAGAGCACTCCACATACCATGGCTATTGGCAACATCCATGGCTTCAGTTTTTGTCGGATTATAGATGCTTTCATTTATATAACCTAAAACGGGAATAGGAGCGGCAACACGAAAATCATCAATATACCAAGGAGAACCTGGAGCGGCAAACCTACTTTTATATAATCGGCAAAAGTATATTGCCCGGCAGGCATTACCAAAGCATTTGGAGGAGTGGAGAAAGGAGAGGCAAAACAAAGACTTGCGCCGTAGGTAACAGCAAACAAGAACGGCAGAGGGCTAACGCCGAGAGCCAATGCACTCTGCACCGCAATGGGAGCGACCAACACAGCTGTGGCAGTGTTGCTTATGAACATTGTGAGCAAAGATGTAGTAAAATAAAGGCCTGCAAGTAAAGCTGTAGGACCAAAAGATCCGAGGCTTCCCACCAAGGTACCGGAAACGAGTTCTGATATACCAGTCTTCTCAAGCGCGAACGACATAGGCATCATGGCAGCAATAAGCACAGTGCTTTCCCAATTAATTTTACGGTAAGCGTCTTCAACGTTACGGAAACAGCCCAACAGCACACACAACAAAGCCGCAATCATAACCACCACTACTGCCGGAAAAACATCTAAAACCAACATTGCTACCATGCCGAGCATTATTGCAGCGGCAAGCGGTGCCTTATAGTCGAGCGTAACTTTAGAAGCTTCGGCCAGGGGTTGGCCTAAAACAACCCATGCTTGTGTTTCTGCACTCAGACCATCTATTGCCTCCCAAGTCCCTTGAACCAAGAGCACGTCGCCAGCTTTGAATTGTTCATTGGGCAAGTTTGCCGAAATATACTTTTTTTTGCGTCGGATTGCCACTACATTAACACCAAAACGTTTGCGAAAGCCTATATCTCCGAGAGTTTTGTTGAGAATCGGGGAATTTGGCATAAGGACGATTTCGGCGAGGCCAATATCATAGAATTCCATCTGCTTGCTACTTGTATCACTATCTGCAAGGCTAAGTCCATAATCATGAGCGAAACGACGCACATCGTCATTGCTACCTCTGACATATACATAATCACCGGTACGGAATTGGGTATTGGGTCCTGGCGCATGTTGCCGCACTTTCTTTATAAGTTTTTTTGACGATTCCCCACTTCTCACTTCTAATATTTCGAGACCATAGTCCTTGCGAAGTGAAAGCTCGGCAATAGATTTATTGACTGCTCTTGACGATCCCGGCACAAAGAGCCTGTATAAATTTGCTTGGAGATTATATTCTTCTACAAGTTGGGCAAGGCTTTTATTATGGTTCAAGCTGCTGTCTGTGTTCTTTGTCTTGCCAGAAAGGAACCACTTGCTCAAAGGAATGAGCAACAGGGTGCCTGCGACAAGACAGATAAGGCCACCGGGTAAAAAAGAAAAAAACGATAATGGCGCATTTCCGGCTTCTTCCCACAGCTCAGCAATTATAAGGTTGGGAGGTGTTCCTATTAAAGTGAGCATTCCGCCCAAACTTCCGGCAAATGCGAGCGGCATGAGCAAACGGCTCGGCGAATTTCCGCCAGAGGTACACATGCTCACAACGATTGGCAACATGAGAGCAACTGTTCCGGTATTACTTACAAAAGCCCCGATAAATGCTGTACCTCCTACTACAAGTAAAAATAACTTTGACTGGCTGTTACCTGCAAGCTGCAACAGTTTTGCTCCTATAATCTTTGCCAAGCCTGTATTGAAAATTGCACCTCCGACGACAAATAGTCCTATCATCATTATAACGATGGAATTACCAAAACCTGAAAGGGCTTCCTGAGTTGTTATTACACCTCCAACGGCCAAAACGACCAAGGCTATTAGTGCAACGATATCGGAGCGCAGTTTCCCCCATACGAAGAAAACGGCCGCAAAAATAAGCGTCAAAAATGTGAGAAGCATATATAATTAGATCTATCTGTTAACAAAGTCTCAAGCTTTAACATAAATTACCTGCAAAGATACGGAATTATAATGACTCATTGATATTTTAGCTATAAACGAACGTTTTTTTAACAAAAAAAACGGTTATACAAACATGGCGTAT
>CAJTUG010000028.1:21547-32474 GCA_910579605.1 uncultured Muribaculaceae bacterium
ACGCCATGGCGCGTTTTAAAATGACTTAAAACAATTACATAACTAACATAAAACACATTTTTTAATTCTAAACTACTACAAAAGTCTTACTGCCGTATCGTGGTGCTACACGACCGGCTTAGAAGACTTCTACAGAAATTTTGAGATAAGTTTCATTAAGTACTAATAATCTATACTAACCCTAAAACTGAATAATCGTGTATCTTTTTTTACATTGCAAAATTAATGAATAATTCCTCTCCTGTTTTTGTAATATAGCTTTATTTTAGGCCAATATAAATGACTGATATTTACAATCTACTGAGTACAAGCAGTTTAAATGCATTATATATAGGTGAAAATATAAACTGATTTTAAAAAGTATCAAATATATACGTTTATATTTCACCCGTTTTCATTAATTCTTGCATGAATGTTTCTTTATTAATCAACCTTGTTTTGAGGCGATTGCGATAGGCGTAAATGGTATTGAGAGAATAATTCAATACTTGGGCAATACGCGAACTGTCTTCTATCCCAAGGCGCATGAATGCCAAAATCCTTAGATCTGTATTAAGCAATTCTCCTTCTTTAAGCTCAATCTGGCAGTCGGGTTTGAGTAAAGCATTTACGTCTTTTACAAAATTAGGATAAATATGGAGGAATGCATTGTCGAAAACCTCATAGAATTCCTGGCTCTGCTCTTCGACAAACTTGCCAGATTTAGTCATTCTGTAAAGTTCATCGGCTTGTCCAGCAGCTAACTTACGTGTAGCAATTTTACAGAACTGGTTTAATTTATCCATATAAATAGAACAAAGCTGGAGAAATTGGCTTATATATATTTCTTTAGCCCGATTTGCGCTGCGAAGATTATTTTGCAATACCTGCAATTTTATCATTTCATGCCTCAACACCACAAGTAACACAGCCAGGACTATTAGCAATACAGCCATAATTGCAATAATCCAATATATCATTCGTCGCCACGATGCGATATGCTCGCTGTGCGATTTTTCTATTATGGGCAAGCTACGTGATATATCAACCATTCGCAGAGCAGCCCCACACTCTACGGCATTTTCCAAAGCCGTAGAGAAGTATTTATAAGACCGAGCAACTTCTCCTTTATCGTGAAGACTGGCCCCAAGGTCTTGCAGCGACAGAATCTCACGCGTAGCAGCCATTACATCGGCTGTAGCAGAAACTGCAAGGTAGTATAAATATCCGTTGTAATCTCCTGCATTTTTAGCCAAAGCCGACAGATGATGTGCCGCCCTTGCGCGATAAGTACTTGCTGGTGCTTCGGATTCCACAATTTCTTCGAGCAGTATTTTTGCAGGACCATGCTTCCCGGTGAGAAAATAGAATTCTCCAATATTGAAATTTGAGGCGACACTTCCTGCCGGTAAGATTTTAATTAATTCTTGTTGAAGTTTCAATGCCTGTTTAGCCGCTGTTTCTGAATATTCAGGATACTGCGAATAGAACGATGCAAGGTAGCTGTATAGCTGCCTGCCACTATCATAGTAAGACGCAAGTTCTTCTGTAGAAATACTATCAACCGGAATGGACTCAAAAGTTTTAATCCCGTCTTCAAAAAATCCAGACAAAGGAAGCAATGAAGCACGTTTCCACTGCAAATGCATTGCCTCTTTTGGATTCGCAATTTTTAAAGCCCGGTCAAGATAGGCTATGGCAGAATCGTTGTTGAACGAGGTATATACGTCGGCAATTTCTTCCAAAACGGATAGCCGTGGATTTACCCCTGTTACAGATATAAGAGAATCAATTTTATGTTGACGTCGTGAAATATAATTTGTCCTTTGGGATAGCTCATTGTCAAGGACACTTAATGCTTCTCGCAAATCTGTTTCCTCTATTCCACTCTCAAGTGTACTTGTCCCAAAACATGCAATACACAAGAAAAGCGTTAAAACTAATGAGTAGAATCGTTTCATACGCCTTCAAAACGCCTGAGCAGCTCATCGGAATCAAGCACGCTAATTATCAACTTTCCATCGGGGGTATAGTCCGGGCTGTCGCAACGGAATAAATCTGCGAGCAGAGAATCCATTTCTGCATTGCTCAAAACTGTTCCTGCCGAAATTGCACCTACTTTTGCCAACGATAATGCCATTGCCGAAAGGAAAGCATCGTTGTCGCTTTCTTCCTCCAAAGACTCCAATATCCCCAACAAGGCTTCTCCGGGGCTAACTTTATGCAACATTGCAGGCACAGCAGTTATGCTCCAATGGCTTTCGGCAACATGTTCTATGGCAAAACCGGCTTGCGAAAGTTTATCGGAATTGGCCGACAACACAGCTCCCTGAGCTGGAGACAAGTCCAAATCTTCTGGGAAAATCAATTGTTGCGACGACATATTACCGCTTTGGAGATTAGCATAGAAGCGATCGTAGAGCACTCGTAGATGAGCTCTATGCTGAGAAACCAACATAAGTCCCGATTGCGACGGCGACGCGATATATCTGAGAGCTATCTGGATGCAAGAGCCGGAATTGTTGGCTGGCTCTGTTTCACTAAACAAGGCATCAGTCGGGTCTGATTCAAAGTCTTCTTTTTGGTTTCCTTCTAAATTCAAAGAACTGCCACGCAATTCTTCAAAAGAATCCGATTTACGGCGTTCAAAATCCTCGTAAAGTTTATTCCAGTCTCGAGGTACAGTTGACGAAACCACTCTACTCTGCCTTAAAGTTGAGCCATAGTCCTCTTTCTCTGCAGAAAACGGATTAAACCCTGCTTCAAAATCTTCTGCCGGAGTCGTTGCTTGCGATGAAGGGTCAAAGAGCGGTATATCCGGAATCTCATCAGCATCGAAATCCAATGCTCCTGCGGCTTGAGTTTTACCAAGAGTTTCTTTTATGGCGGCTGTGAGAATCTGGAAAATAGCTTGTTCGTGCTCAAACTTTATCTCGTGTTTTTGAGGATGGATGTTAACGTCTATCGACTCAGGCTCAACTTCGAAATTAATAAAATACGAGGGTTGTGAATCGGCAGAGATAAGTTGCTCATAGCATTTTAAAACTGCTTTATGAAATAAAGGATGACGCATATTGCGCCCGTTGACAAAGAAAAACTGGTTTGCGCCCCTGCGTTTTGCATATCGTGGCATTGCTATGAAACCTGATATCTTCACCAAAGATGTCTCTGTATTTATAGAAGCGAGCTGCTGCTCGGCATTCTTACCAAAGAGAGAACCGATCCTTTCTTTAAAGGATGACGCCATGAATTGGTGAAGCGTAACATCGTTGTGCACAAGTGTAAAATCGATGTTGGTGTTTACTAATGCCAACTTTTCAAACTCGCGCATTATGTGGCCAAGTTCTATGCTGTCTTTCTTGAGAAATTTACGGCGCGCCGGCATATGGAAGAATATGTTCTTTACCATAAGATTGGTTCCAGGCACACACGATGCGGGTTCCTGGCTCTCAAATTGCGATTCAGAAATCAACAGACGCGAGCCTACGGTATCTCCCTTACGCATTGTGCGCATATCTATTTGTGCTACTGCAGCTATCGATGGCAATGCTTCGCCACGGAAACCCATGGTGTGGAGAGAAAACAAATCGGACGCTTGCGAAATCTTGCTCGTAGCATGGCGTTCAAATGCCATACGAGCATCGGTTGGCGACATACCACAGCCGTTGTCGATCACTTGTATCAAAGTACGTCCACCATCTTTTATGATTATGGAAATAGAAGTGGCACCAGCGTCTACTGCATTTTCCACCAATTCCTTTATGACAGATGCCGGACGCTGGATAACCTCGCCGGCCGCTATTTGGTTGGCCACAGAATCGGGCAATAATTTTATAACATCGGTTGTCATAGCCTACAAAGATAGCCATTTTTATTGTTATTTGCAAAATTGCATTTTTTGAGTATCTACATGAGAATCTGCAATAGCGCAATATAGCTCTACTGTTACACACAAACGCGTCCCGGCGCAAATTTCGTCGGGACGCGTTTGTGTGTAATATCAACAGACTAAACTATCTTTCGTCGGATTTGGTTTCTTGGTGATCCATAAGTTTAGCATACAGCAGGTCGGCCTGCTGAACTCCTACAGTACGCCAAACAGCTTCGTTATTCTTGAAAAGAATCAGCGTAGGCACAGACTGAACATTATATCGCATTGCCAACTGTTGATTTTTGTCGATATCTACTTTAACGATATTGGCTTTGTCGCCGATACGGCTTTTTACCTCTTCAAGGATAGGAGCTTGTGCGCGACAAGGACCGCACCATGTGGCAAAAAAATCTACCAAAGTGGGTTTATCGCCGGCTATCATATCATAAAATTCGCTCATGACTGTTTTATTTTTAATTATTCATAATTATTATTCCAAACCTTCGGGATAATCCATAGCCATATAATGCTGATAGGGATGATCACAGGCAGGACAAACGCGTGGGGGTTCTTTCCCTACAAATTCATAGCCGCATACAAGGCATTTCCAAGTTATAGGTTTATCGCGTTTCCATACTGTTCCTTTTTTCACCTGGTCAAGATAATAGAGGAAACGTGCTCGGTGCTGATTCTCTATTTCTGCTATGGCACGGAAATGTTCGGCTATTTCTGTAAAGCCTTCTTCCTCTGCTATTTTAGCGGCATTGGTATATTGTTCGACACCTTCGGATTCTTCTTCCTTTGCTGCAGTTTCAAGATTTTCGGCTGTAGTGCCTATTACGCCTGCATCTACGGGTAATTCTACAGTAACGCTGCCACCCTGAAGATATTTAAAGAAAATCTTTCCATGGCGTAACTCGTTGGCAGCAGTTTCTGAAAATACTCTGGCAATAGGAAAGTAATTTTCTTTTTCTGCAGCTTGGCTATAGAATGTATATCTTGTATAAGCAGCCGATTCTGCCATGTAGGCAGCAACAAGCTGAGCTTCGGTTTTTGTACCGCGAATGCTTTTTTGTTTAGTAGGCATGATAAATGATGTTTTTATGTTAGACTCTAAGATTCTAACACCTATACACGATAAAAAGTTCTGTCATGCTGTCTCGCTATAAAGCCTGCAACCTTTTACGGCCACATGCCAAAGTACGGCCCGGGAAACGGTGCAAAAAGGAATGGTTATGAGTGGCAACGATCACAGCCGTCCCTGTATTTTGCGATATTTCATAGAGTTGACCCATTACCTGCATGCCCGTATCTGGGTCAAGATTACCCGTAGGTTCGTCGGCAAGAATCAGCCCAGGCTCGTTGAGCAAGGCTCTGGCAATGACAATTCGCTGCTGCTCGCCTCCGGATAACTGATGAGGCATCTTATGGGCTTTAGTCAACATACCTACCCGTCGCAAAACAGTCTCTATTCTATCATCACGCTCCTGTCGGTCTTTCCAACCTGTAGCTTCAAGGACAAACTCAAGGTTGGCATAGGCGGTGCGGTCCGACAATAATTGGAAATCTTGAAAAACTATGCCAATACGCCGCCGAAGATATGGAATATCACGGCTACGGATACCGGAAAGATCGTAATCAAAAATACGGGCTTGACCTTTGGCTACTGGAACCTCGGCATACATTGTTTTAAGCAACGAAGTTTTGCCGCTACCAACTTTGCCCAAAAGATAAATGAATTCTCCTGGCATTACACGTAGATCCACTTCCTTGAGGGCTACATGCTCGTTGCGTAATATTTCAACTCCTTGGTAGTCTATTATCGGTTCCATAACCTATTTTATTACTTAATTTTCAACATACCAATTATACAAACGCTTAACTCCTTCGTCTAACTCAACTTTATGAGTCCAGCCCAACTTATGCAAGCGGTCTACAGAGCATAGTTTCCTCGGTGTTCCATCGGGTTTGGACGAATCCCACTCAATGGTACCGTCAAACCCGGTAGCCGAGGCTACCAATTCCGATAATTCTTTTATTGTAAGTTCCTTCCCCGTACCGATATTGATGTGGGTATTCCGTATTTCGCCATTGATATGGCGGCATAAATCTTTGAATTTCACATTCAACAATATATGGACACACGCATCGGCCATATCTTCGCTCCACAAAAATTCGCGCAAAGGCTTACCGGTTCCCCAAAGAGTTAATTTCCCTGCCTCTATTCCAAATTCGGCTAAAACACGGCGTATATTGTCGTCGGTGTACTCATAAGGATTGGAAACGGACGAAACCGGACGCTTGGCAAGGTCGTCACGGACCGCATCCATATCGCCTTGGCTAAGTAAACGGGCAAGATGAGCTTTGCGTATCATAGCCGGCAAGACATGGGAGTTTTCAAGATGAAAATTATCATTAGGCCCATATAGATTGGTAGGCATTACCGCAACATAGTCTGTACCATATTGGAGATTGAACGATTCGCACATCTTCAAGCCAGCTATTTTAGCTATAGCATATGGCTCGTTGGTATATTCCAAAGGCGACGACAACAAAGAATCTTCAGTTATAGGTTGTGGTGATTCTCGGGGATAAATACACGTAGACCCAAGAAACAGAAGCCGCTTAACGCCATGCCGCCAAGCCGTGCCTATAACATTCTGCTGTATCTGAAGGTTTTGATAGATAAAATCCGCACGATAGCGCGAATTTGCCATAATGCCCCCTACATGAGCTGCAGCAAGCACTACTGCTTCTGGCTTCTCCTCGCAGAAGAACTCTTCCACAGCAATGCTGTCCATAAGATCCAACTCGGCATGACTGCGACCTACTACATTTTCAAAGCCTCGCTCACGCAAGTTCTTCATTATTGCAGAACCAACAAGACCTCTATGTCCCGCTACATATATTTTAGAATCTTTTGACAGCAATGTCATCTTGAAGCCTCCTTTCGTGCTAATTCCATATCGGAATCTACCATTTTTTCCACAAGCTGCTCAAAAGATGTCTTCGTGGGATTCCAGCCTAATTCTTCTTTGGCCTTTCTCGGATTACCCAACAATTCATCCACTTCGGCCGGACGATAGAAACGTGGGTCAACTTCTATGAGTACACGTCCGGTAGATTCGTCAATACCTTTTTCATCGACACCACTACCCTCCCAACGTAAGTTTATACCGGCTCTTGCAAAAGCCAAAGTAGCAAATTCCCGCACAGAATGATACTCACCTGTGGCTATAACATAATCGTCGGGGCGGTCTTGCTGAAGTATAAGCCACATGCATTCCACATAGTCGGGAGCATACCCCCAATCGCGCATAGCATTTAGATTACCGAGATACAATTTTTCTTGTACTCCCACAGCTATGCGAGCCGCTGCAAGGCTTATCTTACGAGTAACAAAATTCTCTCCTCGCCTCTCCGATTCGTGGTTGAAAAGGATTCCATTGGAAGCAAACATGCCATAACTCTCACGGTAATTCTTCATTATCCAAAACGCATAGAGTTTGGCAACGGCATAAGGCGAACGGGGATGGAAAGGAGTAGTCTCGCTTTGAGGAATTTCCTCAACTTTCCCAAAAAGTTCTGAAGTAGATGCTTGATAAATCTTGGTTTTATTCTCGAAACCTAAGATCCTCACAGCTTCCAACAGCCTCAACGTTCCTATAGCATCAGTATCGGCCGTGTACTCCGGAACCTCAAACGACACTTTCACATGACTCTGTGCCGCCAGATTATATATCTCGTCGGGTTTCACCTCTCCTATGATACGGATGAGCGACGAAGAGTCGGTCATATCGCCATAGTGTAAGTTCACAGGCCGGTGCTTTTTCTGGTCTCTTACCCACCCGTCAAGATACAAGTGTTCTATCCTTCCGGTGTTAAACGATGAGCTACGACGGATTATTCCATGCACTTCATAGCCCTTTTCCAAAAGAAATTCGGCAAGATATGAGCCATCCTGACCCGTTATACCGGTTATTAATGCTGTAGGCATAGTCTAAAATTTATATTTGAGGAGTTGGGATATATCTGTTAATACTGTTTGAGGTTTGAATTCACCTCGCAAATTGGCTATTGTCTGCGGATGAACATTCTCGCCTTTTAAATCGGCAAGCATTGCCGTATGCCAGCCACGGAGATTGGGATAGCGGAAATCTTTTTCGGGATTATCCCCCACATACACTCGCCTATGGCCAGGGAACATTTTTTCGGCCCTTTCAAAAGGCAAAGAGCTGTTTTTGTCTGCTCCTGTCTCCTCGCTTATTATCCAATTTTCACGTGGTATATAATCAGCAAGGCCCAATGCGTCCATTTTAAGCCGTTGGCGACGAGAACTCCCGTCGGTAATCACAGCTAAATCATAACCACGTTCTTTCAATTCCTTGAGTACTTGTTCGGTATTTTCGTCCATCATAAGGCGCGGTTGATGATAACGGTAAATCTCAACCATTTCTTCCACACTGAGGCATCCGCCAGTGGCCTTCTCTACGGCACCAAGAGGATCTGGACTGTCCGCCATAAGGCGCATGAGCGAATCACCGTCGGAACCGCACTGCAAAGCTGCGGCCGCAGCCACAGCTCGCCGACCGGAATCGACATATTCGTTCTCTTTATAGAGGGTGTCGTCTAAATCAAAAGCAAAAAGAACCTTGTTCATTGTAAGATTTCTTTTAACGAGTCAACCACCTTCTGCAATTGGTCTTGACGTAACGATGCACCCGAGGGCAAACATAGCCCTCCACCAAAAAGCTCTTCTCCAACATGTGAACCATAATATGGTGCTACAGAAAAAACCGGTTGCATATGCATTGGACGCCACAAAAGGCGTGTCTCGATATTGTGCGAATCCATATGCTGCCTTACAAGTTCAGGAGTAATGCCACCTTTGGTGTCTTGAATTTGAATAGTCGTCAACCAGAAATTAGAAACATAATCAGCAGAGGGATTATCTTGAACCTTCAAAAGATCTATACAGCATAATTCTTCCTTATAAAAATCATGGATTGAGCGGCGGCGTTCAACGCGACGGGCTAAATCGCCCATTTGAGCGCACCCTATACCACCACTTATATTGCTCAACCGGTAGTTGTACCCAATATGCTCATGATAATAATAAGGTTTGTTTTCCCTTGCCTGTGTAGCAAAGAACTTGACTCTGCGAGCAGATGCAACGTCGGGGCATATCAACGCTCCGCCACCCGAAGTCGTTATCATCTTGTTCCCATTGAAGCTTAAAACACCATAACGTCCGAAATTTCCGCATTTCCTGCCCTTATACTCTGAGCCTAACGCTTCTGCCGCATCTTCAAGAACAGGTATGTCATAACGGTCGGCTATTGAAAGAATTTCGTCCCATTTCGCCGGCATACCATACAAATCGACAGCTACAATCGCCTTTGGTCTACGACCTGTTACAGCAATTCGCTCACAGATAGCCTGCTCAAGAAATTCCGGAGAAATATTCATTGTGCCAATTTCGCTATCCACAAAAACAGGATGTGCACCTTGGTAAACTATCGGATTAGCCGAAGCAGAAAAAGTCAGATCTTGACAAATAACTTCGTCTCCTGCCTCTACTCCGAGCATTACAAGACCTAAATGTAAAGCTGCCGTACCCGATGATAAAGCTACCACTCTGCCAGGTGCGTCAAGATACTCTCCCAACAACTCTTCAAAATAATCCACCTGCGGGCCCAAAGGGACAATCCAATCCCCGGCCAAAGCCTCTTTTATATACTTTATTTCTTCACCGGTACATGCCGGCAACGACAACTTTATTCTATCTTCCATAATAGTTTCTACCAAGATTTTAACTTTTAGCCCCTGTCAATACAACTGCAAGCGGTTTGGCTTGCTTTATTATATAAGCTACTCCAAGAGTCAAACAGATAACACAAGCTGCAGAAACTGCAGAAACGAAAAACAAGGGTGTAAATCCAAGCGACATCGATTCCAAAACAGGGCGCACAAAGCCCATTGGGAACAAAAAGAAATAATGGAACAAATAAATAACAAGACTCTCCTTGCCCAAATACTGCAATAATCTGGCAGCAGTGCAAGGTCGGGCTTGTTTTTCAAACTGACTCTCACACCACGGCGTAGCAACCGATATTGCCACTACAGCAAGCGCTATATGGAAAACCGAACGAAAAATCTCGCCTGCCCATGCCGGTATCATTGGAAATTCCCAATACCAACAACTATAATATAGAGTGAATGCAGCTGTTATTATAGAACCGCTCAAAAACCATCCATTGCAGCAAATACGGTTAAAGCCTTGTATATGACGCCGGGCAAGCACCCCAAAAAGAAAAACAGGTATAAACCTCGCCGTCAAACCAAACGACAGTATACTTATAACGCTTTCCGGCAGTAAAGACCACAACAGCCACGTTATCCCCCAAAATGAAATAACAACCAATGCACCACCCCAAAAACCTGTAAACCGCCTTAAAAACGGCAATGAGAGCCAATACACAAGCATAACCTCAAATAGAACCAAAGTAAACCAATATCCGTTCTTAAAAGTATCATACCAAAGCCCATGCCAGGTAGACACCAACGGACTCTCAAGGCCAGAATGAGGAAAATAGTAAATCCAAATACTGCTGACGGCTACCATAGGCAACAAAAGCTGCCTTGCACGAGAAAGCAAATTCGGAGCGACGGCTCTACCCTCTGCATCTTCCTTATAACTTAAAAAACCACTTATAAAAAAGAATAGCGGCATATGCACCTCGCCGATAATCTTAAAAATCGCCGCGCGGTCAAGCCCACGTATACACATAGTGAGCACATGCCCCATAACGACAAGGAAAATAGCCATGCCCTTCAATACATCAAGGCTGTGATATCGTTTTATAGTTGTCATACCGCAAATTTAGCAAATCTCTGCGACATTGAAAAATTTATGCGGCATTAGATATTAGAAGACATTATAGACAACTTAGTAAAAGGAAATCCCAGGGGCAAAAGCCATGAATACGACGGCGGAATACGACCTGGTTATCTCGGCCACGGGGCGGCAGGCCGGCTGCCTATGTCCGTACCGCGGCCGTTTGCCCACGTCCGGCA
>CAJTUG010000029.1:0-30098 GCA_910579605.1 uncultured Muribaculaceae bacterium
GTCGAAATCCAGAGTCCGGGCTATAACGCCGGCAGTAATGGAGTAGTTGTTGATCTCTTCAAGAAGATTGTCGGGATATTTGCCGGAAAATTCTATGCATCCCAAATCATTGGTGCGCATATAGTTGAAATCGGCATATATATGGTCTCTGAGGCGGAAATACAGGTCGGGATCCATAACCTTGCCTATGCGGGTTTCTACATAGTCGCGGTCTACGTCGCGCCAAGCAACAGGAACTTGCGATGTGCCTATTATACGGGCAAAACTCCGGTCTTCATCGCCGAAAGGTTTGGGGATGACGAATGTTATGTCCATATCGCCGCATTCCCACATTCCACGGGTCAACCCGTAGCTTGCCGTTCCGAGCCCACCAAGGATGTGGGGAGGGAATTCCCATCCGAACATTAAAGCTTTCATTGTAATGTAATTTAGGTGTTTGAGACGAGGAGTTTATTGTTCAAGTCGTTTGAGGGTGCGGTACGTGCGGAGAACTTCTGCTACGTTTGTGGCATGACTCACTGCGCCGCGCCCTGTATACGGCGGGTTGCCGTCGTAGAGCTGAGAAAGCGAGCCTATGCAGCCTTGCGTCATCTCGTCTTCAAAGCCTATGAGCATACGGTCTAAGTAGCCTACTCCACTCATGCCGAATACCCTTATGTAGGCATCGGCATAGAAACCTATAAGCCAAGGACGGGCAGGACCGTTGTGCATGGCAAAATCGCGTTCGTCGGGAGAACCCACATACGACGGGCGGTAACCATAGCTCTTGGGCGAAAGGGTTCGCAGGCCTTTGGGCGTGAGGAGTTCGCGGGTGACGAAATCAAGAACACCTTTGCGTTGGCGGCGGTCAAGCGGAGAGTAGTCCAACCCTATGGCTATGGCCATGTTTGGCCTCACGGTAGGCTCGGCAAAAGAACCGTCTACATAATCATACAGATAGCCGCTTTCGTTGAGGAACGTGTTTACAAACGGTTGCTTCATCTTGTCGGCCGTCTCAATCCATTTTTGGCGTCGTTCGGCATAGGCTTGGTCTCCCTCGGTCAAAGCTGCGCCAAACATCAATGCGTTATACCACAAAGCATTGAATTCCACCAATTTGCCGGTGCGTCTCACTACAGGCGCATCGCCTATTGTGGAATTCATCCACGACACGGCTTTGTCGTGGCCGTCGGTGTCTAACATGCCGTTTTCGGTGTCGACAAAAAGGTTGGGATGTCCTCCCGAGAGAATGTAGTCCAACAGCTCTGCAACTGCATCGCTGTATAGATTGGCCGCTTCTGCCAAACCTATAGTCTTTGCATATTGCTGAATTGCCCATATAGCCCATAAGGGGATGTCGGGTAAGTCGATACCGTGTATTCTTTCAGATATATGGCCGCTGCGTACAAAATTCAGAAGGGCTTTCAAAGCCGTTTCCATTATGGCTTCGTAGTCTTTGCGGTGGTCTATGGCAAGGGTGAGCCCGGGTACCGACATGAAAGTGTTGCGGGCCAATACTATGCCCCAGGGGAAACCCGAAATGATATACATCCCATGCCCTTGGCGCATATAGAATTGTTTGGCCGAGTTCTTGAGGCAGTTGAAGAAACTGCTTCGTGGGGTGCGGCTCGCAATTTCGGATGTATACATTTTCGAGAGGTTTCTTGGATTTACCTCGCTTACGCCGGCCGAGAATATTATAGATTCGCCTTTCTTGATGGGGACCTCGAAATACCCCGGAACCCAAAGATCCTCGCAGTAGGGGACTCCTCGTTCAAGGTCTTTCACATACTCGATACCATTGTACCAGTTTGGTTCGTTTACCCACTGGGCTTTGCGGTTAAACTGCATATAAAGCGTGGGGAAACCTTCGTAGAGGCATGTTGCCACGCCATTGGGAACCTCTTCTATCGCTTTGTTTATGCTGTCGTTGGCTTGGCAAAGATTGTTTACGTCGCGGAACGCAAGGAAAGGCCTGAATCTTAGGGTTGTGGCAGAGTGTGCTTCTACCAAGGTGTAGCGGATGAGGATTCTGTTTTCCTGGCTTATGAAGATTTTTTCTTTTGTGAGGATAACTCCACCCACACGGTAGGTCATGCGTGGAACTCCTTCACAGTCGAATTCGCGGATATACTTGTGACCGTTTGGGCTGTAAACACCGCCTCGGTAGCGGTGTATGCCTAAATTGAATGGTGCGCCGTGCTGTATCACCGTTTCATCAAGGCTCGAAAGCAAGACATGAGGCCTGTTTCCCATATTTTCTATGGGGATTACAAGAAGCCCGTGCTGTTTGCGCGTGTTGCAACCTATCAATGAAGTGCAGTGGTAAGCCCCGGCCTGGTTGGTTCGTAACATCTCCTTGGGGAGAGACTGGTCCAAGTTTATGAGCAGATTCTATCAAATTTAAGATAACTCATTATGGTCTTAGGGTGTATTTTAGGTTAGTTTAAAATCGGTTAATTTTACTGCGAATTTAGTTTATTTCTGTCTAAAAGCAAAATCTTAAGCCTACTTTTTCGCGAAATATGCCAAAGAACATCTTTTTGGCTTGTTTCTTGTGTCTTAGCAGTAGATAAAAGATTGGTGGTTTGAGCGAAGGATATACTATATTTGTCTTGTTTTTAATTCGGCTTTTAAGGCTAAAATGATGTATTTTTTGCAAAATATTTGTTCGTGTTTAAAAAAAGTATTATATTTGCCTCCGAAAAATTTCGGTTTTCAAGTTGTAGATATGGTAACATGAAGACGAGATTAAAAATTTAAAGATAGCTGGCAGTTTATTTAACTATCGTTAAGTTTTGTATACGAATTTTTGTTTGCGGTTCGGAAAATTGTAGCTATCTTTGCACCATGATATACTTTTAGTTGTGTATCGGCTACATTGATAACGTTTTGTTAGACTCACAATATACTTGAATTTTGGTTATGAGGGAGGTGCGTTACTGTGAAGTAGCGCACTTTCATTGTTTTTATAAGCTTGCTTTGCGCGTATTCTCAAAGCACGAAAGAAACCTCCTTAAAGGCGTAGGAGTAACCGTTGGAAAGCTCGAGCATGCCGCTTGGCGTCACACTCTCAATAGAGGCTTCAAAAATAGCGCCATCGGAACTTTGGAAAGGCCAGCAGCCATTTCTGCGCCAAAGCATGCTGTGGTAGCTTTCATAAAGCATATCCCGGTCGGGGCATTTGCAGTATTCGTCATAATATGTGGAAATTTGGCTTAGAACATCGTCGAGTACGGCGTTTATGTCAAGATGCCTCATCCCGTTGAAATGTACGATAGATGCAGGGTTTGGAGCGTCGCTCAAAAACACCTCTTGGTTCACATTGATTCCTACCCCTACGACACTTCTGTCTATGCCCGGGCCTTTAAGGGAATGCTGGATAAGTATTCCGCAGATTTTTTTATTGCCCACATATATGTCGTTGGGCCATTTTATCTCCGGCCTGTTTTCCCGAGGCAAAAAATGCCCTATGGCTTCGGCTATGGCAATTGAAACCACCATAGAAAGCTCGAATTGCCGCGACGCAATAAGATTCTCAGGGCGTAGAAGAAGCGAGAAAGTGAGGTTCTGACCAGGCTCGGATTCCCATGAGTTGCCGCGTTGTCCCCGACCCGCCGTCTGGTTGCGGGCAACAATAACCTGGCCTTCGGGGGCGTGGGCCAACCCGTAGAGCCAGGCGTTTGTAGATGGGCATTCTTCTAAAAATTCAACAGAAAATTTCACTCGCTTATGGTGAGGGTTCTGGAATCGTCGTCGTTTACAGTGATTTTTACGGATACGGTATCCGAAGGCAAAGCGGCAGCTATTTTTTCCGGCCATTCTATAAGGCAGATAGCACCGGAATCAAAATAATCCTCTATGCCAAGTTCGAGAGCTTCCTCAAGAGACTCCACACGATAGAAATCAAAATGATATATAAGTTCGGCCGTCGTATCGGAGCGGTATTCGTTGATCAGGGCAAAAGTGGGAGAGGCAGTTTCCTCTGTATCTACGCCCAATTGGCTGCATAAGGCATTGATGAATGTGGTTTTTCCGGCGCCCATGTCGCCGTAGAATGCAAATACAGTGTTGTCGCCCATTATAGCTGCAAATTCTTTTGCAGCTTGTGGCAACGCCTCGGTCGATGGAATGTTTATTGTCGTCATTTTGGTGAAAGTGTTATTAATGGAATCAGCATCTCTTCCATGGAGATTCCTCCGTGCTGGAAAGTGCCCGTATAATATTGTACGTAGTAATTATAATTGTTGGGGTAGGCAAAGAAATCGTTCTTGGCCGCAAAAATATACGCGGTGCTCACATTGGGAGAGGGCAAGCCAAATCGTGCCGGCTGCTTTATCTCATACACTTGCTTGGCGTTGTATGCCAAGTTCTTGCCAAGCTTATACCTCAGATTAGTATTAGTGTTTTTATCGCCCACTACTTTTATGGGTGTGTCCACTCTTATAGTGCCGTGGTCGGTGGTCAATACTATTTTGTAGCCCTTTTGAGCTATGCGTTTGAAAATTTCCATTGCCGACGAATGCTTGAACCACGACTCGGTGAGCGAACGGTAGGCGGCGTTGGTCGAGGCAAGTTCGCGTATCATCTTGCTCTCGGTCCTGGCGTGGGACAGCATGTCTATGAAATTGAAAATTATAACGTTTAAATCGTTTTGTTCCAGCTTGGAGAAATCCCTGAGGAGTTTTTCTCCGCCCACGCTGTCGTTTATTTTGTTATACGAAAATTTGATGTTGCGGCGGTGGCGTTCAAACTGGGTGGCTATGAGCGGCGACTCGTTGATGTTTTTCCCTTCGTCAGACTCCTCGTCTACCCATAAATCAGGAAACAATTTCTCTATTTGCAGAGGCATTAGTCCCGAGAAAATGGCATTGCGTGCATATTGTGTGGCCGTGGGTAGGATAGACGTATATAGATTTTCCTCCATGTTAAAAAATTCTGCCAGCAGCGGCTTTACAGTGCGCCATTGGTCTAAACGGAAATTATCTATCAATACGAAGAAAACCTTGTCGCCGGCATCAAGCATAGGGAAAATTACTCTGGGAAAGATGTCCGGGCTCATTAAAGGACGGGAATCATTCCCTTCGTCCATCCATTTATCGTAGTTGCGACGTATCCATTTAAAAAATTCAGAGTTAGCCTCTTGTTTTTGGTTTTCAAGAAGCTCGTCCATATTGGTATCGGCGCCGGCAAGTTCCATTTCTCTATATACAAGGCGTTTGTAGAGGCCGAACCAATCGTCGATAGATGACGCCGTATTTATCAAAGATCCCAAGGTGCCGAACTCCTCGCGATAGTCGCGCGACGCTTGCGCCGAAACCAATTGAGGCGAGTGGAGATGTTTCTTTATCGCTATGAGAATTTGGTTGGGGTTTACAGGTTTTATGAGATAGTCGGCGATTTTGCTGCCCACAGCTTGGTCCATGATGTTTTCTTCCTCGCTTTTGGTAATCATTATTACCGGGAGCTCTGGGTGGCGTTGCTTTATGAGGGCGAGGGTTTCCAAACCTGTAAGGCCGGGCATGTTCTCGTCAAGGATTATAAGGTCAAAAGGCTCTGCCGAAACCAATTCTATGGCATCACGGCCATTGTTGGCGGTTACTATTTCATAACCGCGGTTTCGGAGAAAAAGCAAGTGGGGCTTGAGGAGATCTATTTCGTCGTCGGCCCATAAAATTCTTTGAGAAGCGTTCATACGACAAAAGTAATAAATCCCAACCGTTCCTCCAAAAAAGAAGCCTAAAAAGCCCATAAAATACATGATTAGACATGCTCGATTTTTTCGTGGACGATGGTGGTATTTGCGGCGCGACGATTTGTCGCTTTATTCCCATATTGGAGTGAAAAAAGCGTATCTGATAGCGTAGGCAACTATCATAGCCATGGCCATAGTCAACGCAAAAGAGCAAACATTCAGCACGATAGGCTTCATGTTGCCTTTTTTCAAGAGTGCTTTAAAAATTTCAAAGGCAAAAACGGATGCGGCTCCGATTACCATTGCAACCCACCAAGGCATAGTAAAAAGTAAGTTTTAAAAATTAATTGGTTTTTCTGCAAAGAAACAAAAAAACGTTGACTCGCAATCGGTATCTTTATATTGTCCTAACAATAAAAACTAAGTGCTTGATAGGTTTGTCTACCAAGCACTTGCCCTTATTCTTGTGGAGTATAGCGGACTCGAACCGCTTACCTCAACACTGCCAGTGTTGCGCTCTACCAGATGAGCTAATACCCCTTCTTTGCTGTGCAAAGTTATATTTTATTGACGGAATAAAAAAATTATACCGCGTGTTTAACTTTTGTTAATGTTTTTATGGTCTTATTAAGTTGCCCGTTCCGTTTTTTAGCCTTACTTTTGAACTCTGAAACATTCTATTTCTAACTCCATGAAACTAATACGTTTTTCCCGTTTATTTTTTTGTGTTATTTTATTGTGTGTGGCATTGCCGGGGCTTTGCGAGCCTGTAGTCGGCGCAGCGCGCTTGGACCAATACCTGCCTTTGCTCAAGGGTAAGCGCGTTGCTTTGTTCTCAAACCATACCGGCATGGTAGGCGACAAGCATACCGTCGACCTCATGCTTGAAAACGGCGTAAATGTAGTAACTCTTTTCTCGCCCGAACACGGATTCAGAGGGACTGCCGACGCCGGAGAAAAAGTTAAGAGCGGTGTCGACGGGCCTACAGGGCTGCCTATAGCTTCGCTCTACGATTCGCACTCAAAAGAACGCATGCCTGCAAAAGAGATTATGGACGGCCTTGATGTCATTGTCGTAGACATACAAGACGTGGGCTTGAGATACTACACTTACTATTGCAGCATGATAGACTTGATGAATGCTGCGGTGCGTTATGGAAAACAGGTGGTGGTTCTGGACCGCCCTAATCCCAACGGCATGACCGTAGACGGCCCCATACTCGACATGAAATATGAAAGCGGCGTGGGCAGATTGCCTATTCCTGTTGTCCATGGCATGACTTTGGGCGAACTTGCTATGATGGCAAACGGCGAAGGTTGGCTTCGCGATGGTGCTAAAGCCAAACTCACAGTGGTTCCATGTCAAGACTACACGCACTCCACTCGCTATCGGCTGCCTATAGCACCGTCGCCAAACCTGCGGACAATGACCTCGATATACCTCTATCCGTCTGTATGCTTCTTTGAAGCCACGCCTGTGAGCCTTGGACGAGGAACCGATATGCCATTTGAAATATATGGACATCCCGATATGAAAGGCCGAGACTTTACATTCACGCCACGGAGCGTTGCCGGCGCAAAGAACCCTCCGCTATTAGACAAGCAATGCCATGGTGTTGACCTGCGCGGTGTTTCCGATGAGCAAGCCATTGCCCAGGGGATCAATCTTGAATATGTCATAGACGCCTACCGCGATTTGAATATGGGCGACGCTTTCTTTACCTCGTTTTTTGAAAAATTGATTGGCAAAGGTGATATCCGCAAAATGATTGAGCAGGGTATGAGTGCTGCCGAAATCAAAGAGACATGGGCAGGGGATGTAGAAGCCTTCCGTAAAGCCCGCAAACCTTATCTCCTTTACGCAGAATAATTTACCGACATGAGTTTACCTGTAATAGTTATAATAACCATAGTGGCGTATTTTGCGCTACTGATGGCTGTTTCGTACTTTGCCTCCAGAGGCTCGGATAATTCAACTTTTTTCACCGGAAATCGTCGTGCGCCCTGGCCTGTTGTAGCTTTCGCTATGATTGGTGCCGCAATTTCTGGTGTCACTTTCATCTCGGTTCCGGGCATGGTGGTTTCCAAAGGCTATGCATATCTCCAGATGGTTCTGGGATTCATAGTGGGATATTTCGTCATTGCTTTCGTCCTTGTGCCATTGTTCTATAAACGCAACCTCATATCCATCTATGGCTATCTTGAAGAACGTTTCGGCACCAATACATACCGTGCGGGAGCGTGGTTTTTCTTCGTCTCAAAAATGCTCGGCGCCGCTGTGCGTTTCTTCGTGGTTTGCGCCGTATTGCAGCTTTTGGTTTTCTCGCCATTGCATGTCCCCTTCATTTTCAATGTTATTGTCACAATCGCATTGATTTGGCTCTATACGGTGCAAGGTGGCGTAAAGACCTTGATTTGGACAGATACGCTCAAAAGCTTCTGCCTCATAATGTCGGTGATTCTGTGTATATATTTCGTGGCCACAAACTTAGGCTTCTCTTTCGGCGAAATGACTGCCGCTATCTCCGACCACCATACGTCGCGTATGTTCTTCTTCGATAACCCCAAAGAAGGAACATATTTCTGGAAGCAGTTTCTTGCCGGGGTATTCATGGCTATTGCAACAAATGGCCTGGATCAAGATATGATGCAGAGAAACCTTGCTTGCCGCGACACCGGGCAAAGCCAGAAAAATATGATTGTCAGCGGTATAACGCAATTCTTTGTCATTGCCCTCTTCCTCCTCTTGGGTACTCTCTTAGTCATATTTATGGATGCAAAAGGAATCGCAATGCCCGAAAAAAGCGACGAAATCTTCGGAATGGTCGCAACTCATCCCGACGTGCCTGTGGTCGTGGGTGTGTTGTTTGTGCTTGGGCTTATTTCGGCTGCATATTCCGCTGCCGGCTCGGCTCTCACCTCACTCACAACATCATTCACCGTCGATATCCTCGGGGCGCATAAGAGCGGCGACGACGCAAAACTCACCAGAACACGCAAAAGCGTACACGTGGCAATGTCTGTAATAATGGGTTTGGTAATCATTGCATTTTATTACCTGTCCAATCAAGATGCCATTTCTGCGGTTTATACTCTCGCGTCGTATACCTATGGCCCTATTTTGGGACTTTTTGTCTACGGTATGTTCTGGAGCAAGCCTGTCCACGACCGATTTGTGCCTCTGGTATGCGTGGCGGCCCCGGCTCTTTCTTGGGCCATACAATATGGACTCAAAAGCATGTGGGGCTATGAAACGAGTTTCGAATTGCTCATCATGAACGCTCTTATAACTTTATTGGGCTTGAGACTATTGTCGGTAACCGCGCCAAGGCCTGTTAAAACCGACAATACTCTTTGATTTTTTGCTATGGCAAAAGAGCTGTTCAATAGATATATATGGCTGGTCGATACGATTAAACGCTATGGGCGGATAACGCGAAACGAGTTGGACCATTGTTGGCTGCGCTCGCAATACTCCGACGGGCAGAAAATACCACGGCGTACATTCTACAACTACCGGCAGGCCATAATGGAACTCTTCAACCTTGAAATAAAGTGCGACCCGGCGACATACGAGTACTATATACCCGAGTTTGAAGATCGCCACAGCGAGTCTGTCACAAATTGGCTTTTGAATTCTGCCGTGGTAAACGATTTGGTGGCAAACTCCAAAGAGGTAGCCGACAAGATTTTCATAGAAGACGTCCCTTCTGCCCGAGAATTCCTTGCCCCGGTTATAGACGCTCTCCGAGAGAATAATCTCGTCAAATTTGACTATCTGCCATATTACCGCACCATCAGAACAAGCGGAGTGGTGCTGGAGCCATATTTCGTGAAAATATTTAAGCAGAGGTGGTATGTCATAGGGCGTGTAGTGGCCGAAAACAAAGTGAAGACTTATGCTTTGGACCGCATGACAGACTTGCACGTGTTGCCCGAGAAATTCAAAACCGACCCCTCTTTTGATCCCGAAGATTTTTTCCGCCATTCTTTCGGAATCATTACTGGGAAAGGCAATCCAAAGCGGATTGCCCTACGCACAGATCCAAGGCAAGCAAAATATTTCAGAGCTTTGCCGCTGCATGCAAGCCAAGAAGAAATTGTACACGACAATTATTCCATCTTCTACTATTATATGCGCCTCAGTGCCGACCTGGTAGAAGAAATCTTGTCGCACGGCCCTCGCGTAACGGTTCTTGAACCGCCGGAACTCCGAGCCGCTATACAAACAGAACTCAGCGAAGCATTGCAAAATTATGATCAGCACAACAAATAGCCCTGCTTTTCCGTTTAGTCTATCGTGATTTCTCTATAAACGTGTGGCTTTTTAGACTTAAAAAACTTTAACGCTGAGAAAAAACGGAAAAAATTTCGTAACTTTGCACACTATTTGCAAAAATCGGTTCAAAAAAGAGAAATGAGACAACTTAAAATCACCAAATCAATTACTAATCGCGAAAGCGCTTCTCTGGACAAGTACCTTCAAGAAATTGGACGCGAAGAATTAATCTCCGTAGAAGAAGAAGTGGAATTGGCCCAGCGTATTCGCCAAGGTGACCAAGCAGCTCTCGAAAAACTTACCCGTGCAAATCTTCGCTTCGTTGTATCGGTGGCTAAACAGTACCAAAATCAAGGGCTATCTCTTCCCGACTTGATCAACGAAGGCAATCTCGGCTTGATAAAAGCAGCACGCAAATTCGATGAAACGCGAGGTTTCAAATTTATCTCTTATGCCGTGTGGTGGATTCGCCAGTCTATCCTCCAAGCCCTTGCAGAGCAGAGCCGTATCGTAAGGCTGCCGCTCAATCAAGTTGGCTCCTTGAATAAGATTGGCAAAGCACTATCTAAATTTGAACAGGAAAACGAACGCCGCCCATCCCCCGAGGAATTGGCCGAAACTCTTGATGTCCCTGTAGAGAAAATCGCAGACACATTGAAAGTATCGGGCCGTCATATCTCGGTAGACGCGCCATTCGTTGAAGGTGAAGACAATAGTCTTCTGGATGTTCTCACAAACGACGATTCTCCTATGGCCGATGCAGGTCTTACTCAAGAATCGCTTTCCAATGAGGTGGAGCGAGCTCTCCGCCAGCTTCACGAACGCGAACGCGACATCCTCAAAATGTTTTTCGGTATAGGATGTCAGGAAATGACACTTGAAGAAATTGGAGCCAAGTTTGACCTCACCCGCGAACGTGTCCGCCAAATCAAGGAAAAAGCTATCCGGAGACTGAAAGGTCAGAAAAGCCGTTTGCTCAAATCTTATTTAGGACAATAATCCGCTTACAGGCACAAAAAAATTTCGGCGCAATCCGGTCTACGGGTTGCGCCGTTTTTTATTCAATTATAAACCAATACTTTCCCTTCTATATAGTGTGATGAAACAAGTAATTTCTTCCTTGTGCCTTTTCATGGCCTTGACCTCGTTTAGCCTTGCTGCCGCCGACGATTGGGCAAATTTTGCCCGTTATTCCCAGGAAAATGCGCAAGTGCTCCAACTCCCCGACTCTTGCCGCCGTGTAGTATTCATGGGTAATTCCATTACCCAAAATTGGAATACGGAGCATCCCGGATTCTTTAAAGATAATGGTTTTGTTTGCCGTGGCATTTCCGGCCAGACAACCTACAATATGCTTTCGCGTTTCCGCAACGATGTGGTAGGCCTGAAACCGCAGATTGTGGTAATAGGTGCCGGCACAAACGATGTGGCCGAAAATTCACATCCTTTTGATTTGGAAACATCTGCCGGGAATATTTTTTCTATGGCAGAAATAGCGCGTGCCAATGGAATTAAGGTGATAGTAACATCTGTATTGCCCTGCGAGTCATATTACTGGCATCAGCACATAACTGATATTCCTGAAAAAATCAAAGCCCTAAACGCCCGTGTAGAAAGATATTGCAATGAAAACGGGATACCGTTTGTCGATTTCTATACTCTTATGCTTGCGCCCGACGGCAAGGGTATAAATCCTGCTTATTGCGTCGACGGAGTCCATCCAGTAGCCGATGCATATAATATGCTTGAGGAATTGATTCTCAAAACTATAGAGCCGATGCTTCAGTAAGATATGGAAGCGGCTCTTGTTATTCTGTCGTTGGCATTGCTGTTTGCCGTAGGCATAGCTCTGTGGTTATATCGTAGTCTTGGCCGCGAACGCGTTGAAAATGCGCGGCTGTCGGCTCGCTTGGAAACGTTGCTTTCGCAAGCCGACGACGAAGAACGTTTCAAAAATTTAGCCGCAAAGGCTCTGATGCAGAATTCACGTGAGATTGCAGAGCAAAATCTCCGATCTCTCCACAGTGTGCTTAATCCTGTAAAAGAAAACCTTGAGGCATTTAGCAGGGCCGTAAACCAACGTGCAGAGCGCGATGCGGCAGATCGTGCCGGACTGGGAGAGAAAATAAGGCAGCTCATAGATCTGAATTCCGTTGTTGGGCGCGAAACACGCCGTTTGGCCGATGCGTTGAAAGGAAATTCCAAAATGCAGGGCGATTGGGGTGAGATGATTCTCGATAATATTTTGGACCGGTGCGGTTTCACGAAAGGCCGGGACTATACGGTGCAGGAGACGGTAGCCGGGGCAGATGGCCGCTTGCGCCCCGACGTTATCATATCGTATTCGGAAGGCCGTAAAATAATTATCGACTCTAAAGTTTCCATTCAGGCATATTTAGGAATGCTTGATGCCGAAAGCGAAGAGCGCCGTCGCGAGTTAGGCCGCGCTCACGTGGCCTCTGTAAAGAAGCATATTGCCGAATTGCGCGATAAGTCTTATCAGGATTATGTGGGCGGCGACCGTGTGGATTTTGTCCTCATGTTCATTCCTCACGAAGGCGCATTCCTCGCGGCGATGAATCTCGACGATTCCTTGTGGCAGACGGCCTACGAGAGCCGTGTGCTCATTATTTCGCCCACTCATTTGCTGTCTATCGTAAAACTCGTAGAGCAGATGTGGCGTCATGATAAACAGAACCGCAACGCTTTGGAAATAGCTCGTCAGGCCGGGCTTATGTTAGATAAATTCAAAGGGTTCGTAGACGATATGGACCGTATAGACCGCTCGCTCAACCAAGCCCGTGAAGCCTGGAACGGGGCTTTTTCCAAGCTCACGAGCGGTTCGGGCAATCTTGTCGGTAAGGCGCAATTGCTGTCTTCCCTCGGTGCAAAAGCAAAAAAAGACTTGCCTCGCAATTACCTTGATGCTTCTTTGGAAGCCGATGCCGAAGATAGCTCTGAGGAATGATTGCAGTTTGCGCTCGGTGGCAATTATAATATCCTGTAAAGTCATATAGTTAAGTGCGCAACACCATTGCGCACTTGCGTGGTGGAAGATGGATGGTCGTTATGCTTCGTGCTGTTTTTTTGAAGCATTGTTTATGATAAGATAAGGTCATGAAAACAGGGCACACCGGAATTGGTGTGCCCTGTCTTTTTGTCTTTGTCGGTGCTAAAACCGATTATTTTTTGAAGAAACGGTTGAATAGACCTTGGAAGCCTTGGCCGTGGCGGGCTTCGTCTTTTGCCATTTCGTGAACGGTGTCGTGGATGGCGTCGAGGCCGAGTTCTTTGGCACGGCGAGCGATGCGCATTTTGTCTTCGTTTGCGCCGGCTTCAGCTGCCATGCGTTTTTCGAGGTTGGTTTTTGTGTCCCAAACGCATTCGCCGAGGAGTTCTGCAAATTTAGCTGCGTGTTCAGCTTCTTCAAAGGCATAGCGGCGGAAAGCTTCGGCCACTTCGGGATAGCCTTCGCGGTCGGCCTGGCGCGACATTGCGAGGTACATGCCTACTTCGCCGCATTCGCCGTTGAAATGTGCGGTAAGGTCGGCTATCATTTGGTCGTCGCAACCTTTGGCAACGCCTATTTCATGTTCTGTGACGAATTTAAGTTCTGCTTCGGGGTCTACTTCTTTGAATTTGCTTTTAGGAGCGCCGCAGATAGGGCACTTTTCGGGAGCTTCGTCGCCTTCATGGACGTAGCCGCACACTGTGCAAATGAATTGTTTTTTCATTGTTTTGTGATTTTATGTGGAAATTATGTTGATCGTTATGTATTATTCAATGACGCCGTGTGCGCGGAATACCTTAGTGATTTTTTCAAGGCCTTCTTTCACTTGTTCCGGAGTATGTGTGGCCATGAGGCTGAAGCGGATGAGCGTGTCGTGGGGGGCGACTGCCGGAGATACTACCGGGTTTACGAATACACCTTCGTTGAGAAGGTCGCGTGTGATGGCAAATGTCTTGAAATTGTCGCGGACATAGAGCGGTATGATGGGCGTGGAGGTGCTGCCGATTTCAAAACCTGCTGCACGGAAACCTTCGAGGGCGATTTTTGTGTTGCGCCAAAGGCTTTCTTGAAGCTCGGGCTCGGATTCCATTATTTCCATGGCCTTGAGTGCTGCTGCTGTAGAGGCAGGAGTTATACTTGCAGTGAAGATATAAGAGCGCGAGTGGTGGCGGAGGAAATTTGTGATTTCTTTGTCGGTGGCGATGAATCCTCCCAATGAGGCGAAAGATTTTGAGAATGTGCCCATGATGAGGTCTACGTCGTCGGAACATCCGAAATGGTTGCATATACCGCGGCCGCCTTCGCCGAATACGCCGATGGAGTGGGCTTCGTCGACCATGACGGCTGCATTATATTGCTTGGCCAAGCGTACAATTTCGGGTACGTTTGCAACGTCGCCTTCCATGGAGAAAACGCCGTCGGTGACTATGAGCTTTACTTTGTCGGGGTCGCAGCGTTGGAGTTGTTTTTCGAGCGACTCCATGTCGTTGTGCTTGTATTTGAGCGACTGCGAGAATGAAAGTCGGCGACCTTCAATAATTGAAGCGTGGTCTTGCTCGTCCCACAAAATATAATCTTCGCGACCGGTGAGAGTGGAAACTACTCCTAAATTCACGCCGAAACCTGTCGAATATATCATCACGTCTTCTTTGCCTATATATTCGGCGATTTTTCTCTCTAATTTCTTGTGCAGATCCAGTGTGCCGTTGAGGAATGGCGAACCGGCACATCCGGTGCCGTATTTTCGTGTTGCCTCTATGGCTGCTTCTTTAATGCGAGGGTCGTTGACAAGTCCTGTATAGCAATTGGAACCGAACATCAAGACGGGTTTGCCGTTTATGATTACTTCGGGATCCTGCTCGGAAGATATTTCACGGAAATAAGGGTATACACCGGCGGCCTTAGCTTCTTGAGGCGCGGTATATTTAGAGAGCTTAGCTTGTAGAGGCTTCATATGCGATATTGATGTTGGTTAGCTTTAGACTGAGCCGGCGCTTTGTCCGGATTGATTTAATATGCAAAGTTACTAAAAAATCTTAATAGCATGATGGGCGTGGCAATTATTTCTTAGCCTCATTGGCATTTTTTAATAGTTCAAGGGCTATTGTATCGCTTTTGGCCACTCTATGAATAATTTAGACACTTATGTTTTGGTTTGTGGTAATAAATTTTGTAAATTTGCAGCCTAAACCGATTTTCTAAAGTTGCTGCCTACCTGAAAGATGAAAAAGAAACTAATTAAGAAAATAGCAAATTCCAGGATAATAAGAGCGTTTGTAGCCAAGCCTACACCTAAATGGATGGTTTTCCTTGCCGATGTTCTTATTATTGCATTAAGCTGTTTGTGTGTGTTTGCATTCGGAGGTTCTTCGCAAGGAATATCCGGGGCTGTGTATGAACCTATGGTCCGGGGCCTTGTGGCTTTCGGCATTTATACGATGTTGTCTTTGATTTTAGGGACAAGTCGCTATATCATTCGACTGTCGGTAATAGAAGACACATATAAGTTGGTGCTTCTTGTGGTTGTCTCGTCGTTGTCGCTTGCCGTGTTGTCGGTGGCTACACGTCTTGCTGCCGGATTTTACTATTACGATTTCTGGACCATATTTACCCTTGCGGTAATCTCGTTCTCGTTGATGTTGCTTATGCGTCTGGCCATAAAATATCTATATATCACTGTGGCCGGCGTTACCCAGCTCAAGGAGCGAGTCATAGTTCTTGGTTCTGCAATCAATTCGTATTTCTTGGCTTCGGCATTGAAGAGCGAGTTTGAAGGCCGTTTTGACCCGGTTGCCTTGTTGAGTTTGTCGTCGCGAAACACAGACAGCACAGTTAACGGTATTCCAATCGTGCCTTTTGACCCTGAAACTGTGCCGGAGGTGTTCGAATACTATAAGTGCAACACTCTTTTGTTCTTGTCTACGCAGTTGGAAATTATGCGTAACGGTACAGCCGACGTTTTCCTTAGAAATCATGTTAAGCTTTTGATGCTTAACCAGGTTGAAGAATTTGATGTCAACGGTAAGGCAATGCCAAATCTGTCGACCCACGTTCAGAATATAAGGATTGAAGACCTCTTGGGACGAGAGCCTATCCGTACGGAAAATCCCGTTATAAAGAGCGTTATCCGTGGTCAGACTGTCATGATTACCGGTGCTGCCGGATCTATAGGTAGCGAAATTGTCCGTCAGGTTGCGGGCATGGGAGCCGCCGACATTGTGCTTTTGGACCAGGCCGAGACTCCTATGCACGACATGCAGCTTGAAATGGAGGCTGCGTTCCCGGATACGAAAATACATTTGTTTATAGGCGATGTTGCCAACTATAAGCGTATGGAGCATGCATTCCAGAAATATCATCCGCGATATGTGTTCCATGCAGCTGCATATAAACATGTTCCTATGATGGAGCGTAATCCGCCGGAGGCTGTTCTCACAAACGTTTTCGGTACAAAGAATATTGCCGATCTTTCGGTGAAATTCAACGTTGAGAAATTCGTCATGGTTTCTACGGATAAGGCTGTGAACCCCACCAACGTTATGGGTGCGTCTAAGCGTATTGCTGAGATTTATGTGCAATCCCTTTTCTTCCACCTCCGTAATAATTCCGACCGGCCGTCTACACGTTTCATCACTACCCGTTTTGGCAACGTGCTCGGGTCTAATGGGTCGGTAATACCTCTTTTCCGCCGTCAGATTGAGCAGGGCGGTCCTGTGACCATAACCCACCGCAATATCATAAGATATTTCATGACAATTCCGGAGGCTTGTTCTTTGGTGCTTGAGGCGGGATGTATGGGTAAAGGTGGCGAGATATTCGTATTCGACATGGGTGAACCCGTTAAAATATGGGATCTGGCCGAGCGTATGATTTCGCTCTCAGGCCTTCGTGTAGGCGAAGATATCGAGATTGTTGAAACCGGTTTGCGCCCCGGCGAGAAACTTTATGAGGAGCTGCTCAACGAAAAAGAGCATACCATTGCCACGCATCATAAGAAAATTATGATTGCTCGTGTGCGGTCGTATGCATATGGCGATGTTTTGGAACATCTTGAACGCCTTCATGCCGCAGTTGAAGCCGGTGCAAGCCATGACATAGTGGCGGAAATGAAGCATATCGTGCCGGAATTTAAGTCCAATAACTCAATTTGGCAGAAGGTTGACGAGGAAATTAAAGAGGAACCAGATGCATTTACTATGCACGAAATAGATACCAACAATAAATGAAAAGAATAATCGTAGCCGCAACTGCAGCTTTGGCGCTGCTTTGCGGGAGTTTGCCGGCAAATGCGTTTGATCCCAAAGAAATACTTTCTGGTTTGGCCGGAGGGAATTCCGGATCGGAAGAATCTGAGTCGAGCCCATTGGGAGCTATTGGCGATTTTATAAATAACACTTTGGCTTCCAATAAGTTTTCTATTGATGATTTGACCGGTACATGGACATATGTTTCGCCGGCAGTGAGTTTCCAAAGCGGAAATGCTCTCAAAAAAATAGGAGGTGCAGCCGCAGCTACTGCGCTCGAGGACAAATTGGAGCCTTACTATAAGCGCTTAGGGTTCAACCGGACAAGTCTTGTTGTGGATGCCGACCATAATTTCACTCTCAAATTGGGCTTGGTAACTCTTAAGGGTGTTGTGGAGAAAACCGATGACGACCGCCTCCAGTTTAATCTCAATGCTTTCAACCGTATTTCTCTTGGCAAGCTTACAGCAAACGCAACCAAGAGCGGCAACACGTTGAACCTGACTTTTGACGCGTCTAAACTTATTGATGTGCTTTCTAAGATTTCCGGAGTCTTGAATAATTCTACACTCACGACCCTCTCGGATCTGCTTAACTCTTATGAGGGTGTTTATATGGGTTTTAAGCTTAACGGAAAGAAATAAATCCAAATTGCTCTCAAAAAAACTTAAAAACGCTGTTTGAGTTATGCCAAACGGCGTTTTTTGTGTAATTTTGCGCCATATTTCCAATTTTTAGGTACGAAAAGAATAAGATTGAAAAATAAGGTGTTTTCTACGGCACAAGGTTTGCCGTCTTTCTCCGTTTCTGTGGCGCCCGTTATGCTCCTTCTTGGGGCGCTTGCCGCAGTGCTTGTTTTCTTGGGTCCTGATGCTATTTCCGAGGTCAGCCCCTATGCTCTTTTAGCTGCGTCTGCGGCATCAGTTGTTTTTACGGCGCTGACCGTAGGCCTTTCGCGGCGAGGTATGTTTCTGGGTTTTTTCAGAAGCGCCAGGCAGATTATGCCTGCAATTCCCATGCTTATATTCATTGCAGTAGTCTCCACCACATGGATGCTCAGCGGTGTTGTCCCGACTCTTATTTGCTATGGTCTTGAATTGCTTACTCCTGCTACGTTTTTGGTGGTTTGCTGCCTTGTGTGTGCGCTCATATCTGTCCTTACGGGCAGCTCCTGGAGTACCATTGCTACGATAGGTGTGGCTTTTATGGGTATCGGGACCGTTATGGGTTTTCATCCGGGCTGGGTAGCCGGTGCAATTATTTCCGGTGCTTATTTCGGTGATAAAGTGTCGCCGTTGAGCGATACTACCGTTGTGGCTTCGTCTGCATGCGGAGTGGATTTGTTTAAGCATATCCGTTATCTCATGCTGACAGCGATACCGTCGATGGGAGTGGCGTTGGTTGCTTTCCTTGTGGCTGGATTATGTACAGAAACGAGCAGTAGTGTGGCGACGGCAGAGATACTCGGTGCTTTGCATGCTACTTTCAATATCTCGCCGGTAACCCTCGTTATCCCGGCGCTTACTTTTACATTGATAATGTTCCGTGTGCCCACATTGCTGACCCTTTTCCTTAGCGGTATGTTTGGCTTGGCCGGAATTTTTGTTTTCCAAGGAGACCTTGTCGAGCTGCTCGGTGGAGCTTCGCCTAAGATGATAAGCCACCTTTTGTGGTCGGAAACCACATTTCAGACGGGGCATGCCGTATTTGATGATCTTGTTACCACGGGGGGCATATCCGGAATGCTATCTACGATTTTCCTGATAACATGTGCCATGATTTTCGGCACAGCTATGATAGGTACAGGTATGCTCACGAGCATTACCAGTGCTATAATCTGGCGTTTGCGCAATCGTATTTCTGTCGTGTCGTCTACTGTGGCAGGGGGGCTTTTCTTAAATTGCTGTACGGCAGACCAGTATCTTTCTATCATTATCGGCGGTAATATGTTCCGCAACGTTTATCGTAGGGTCGGTCTTGAGCCGCGTTTGCTCAGCCGTACTCTTGAAGACTCTGTGTCGGTTACATCTGTGCTTATTCCATGGAACTCCTGCGGTGTTACACAATCTACCGTTTTGGGCGTTTCTACCCTCGTGTATTTCCCGTTTTGCATTTTCAATTACCTGTCGCCGTTAATGTCGTTGCTCATGGCTTTGACCGGATTCAAGATCAAGCAGGTGGTAGGCCGTCGCGTTGCAGCTCCGGCATGAAAATAGAATTGCAATAGTGCTTAATTTTATTTTATTACATGGGGATTTTTTCGTAATTTTGCAGTTCATAAGACACCAATATTTAAAATGCAGACTTTCAAAGAAATCCGTACCGCCCTTATCTCGGTATACAATAAAGACCGGATAGAGGGCATAGTGCGCAAACTCGCAGCGCAAGGGGTAACACTTTTATCAACCGGCGGTTCACGATCGTTTATCGAAGGCTTGGGCTTCGAATGCAAGGCGGTAGAAGATCTTACCGGCTATCCGTCGATTTTGGGCGGCCGTGTCAAGACTTTGCATCCCAAAGTTTTTGGCGGTATTTTGGGCCGTCGCGAAAACGAAAGCGATCTTGCCGAGATGGAACGTTATGAAATTCCGGCAATAGACCTTGTGGTAGTGGATTTATACCCCTTTGAAAAGACTGTAGCTTCGGGTGCCGGTTTCCAAGAGATTATAGAAAAGATAGATATAGGAGGTATTTCCCTCATCCGTGCGGCAGCAAAAAACTTTGCAGATACTGCCATAGTGGCTTCAGAGGCAGAATTCCCTTATCTTGAAGATCTCCTTGATGCCCAAGGAGCAAAAACTACCTATGAGCAACGTCTTTACTTGGCTCGCCGTGCTTTTGCCGTTTCTTCGGGGTACGATACTGCAATTTACAATTGGTTTGACAATCAGGCTCCCGTTCAGCCCAGTTATTCGTCGGCTTTGCGAGTGGCAGTAGATGGAGCCAAGGGTTTGCGCTATGGCGAAAATCCTCACCAGCAAGCTTGTTTCTTTGGCGATTTCAATGCTTGGTTTGACCAACTTCACGGAAAGGAGATTTCTTATAATAACTTGCTCGACATAGACTCTGCCGTAAACCTTATCGACGAGTTCCAAGGCACGACAGTGGCCATCCTCAAGCATAATAACGCTTGTGGTCTTGCCACACGTCCTACCGTGGCACAGGCATGGGCCGATGCACTTGCAGGAGATCCTGTTTCGGCTTTTGGCGGTATTGTGATAACAAACGGCCAAATAGATGAAGATGCAGCAGCCGAAATCGGCAAAATTTTCTTTGAGGTGGTGATAGCGCCTTCTTACACCCCTGAAGCGCTTGAAATACTCAAGCAGAAGAAAAACCGTATAATATTGGTCCGCAAGGATGCTGCAAAAACCGGAAAGACAATGCGCAGTATTCTCGGTGGTGTGCTTGTGCAAGATGCCGACTCCAAGCAGGAGTGCGGCGACGACCTTACTTTGGTTGCCGGTCCTGCGTTGACACAGGAAATTACCGACGATTTGCTTTTTGCAAACAAGATTGTTAAGCATAGCAAGAGCAATGCTATAGTTCTTGCTCGCAACGGGCAGCTTTTGGCTTCCGGTGTCGGTCAGACATCTCGCGTCGACGCGTTAAAACATGCTGTGGAGAAAGCTCGTTCTTTCGGTTTCGACCTTTCCGGAGCAGTAATGGCATCGGATGCATTCTTCCCCTTTGCCGATTGTGTGGAGATCGCCCATCTTGCCGGTATTTCTTCGGTGATACAACCTGGCGGTTCTATTCGCGACAACGACTCAGTGGAATATTGCCGTAAACACGATATGACAATGGTGATGACCGGTTTCCGTCATTTCCGCCATTGATTCAAACCCTTAATTTTGACAAATTCTCTACTCTACCATCCAAAAAATGAGACTATTCTCGCTAACAAAAGAAATAGCAATCGACCTTGGCACAGCCAATACGATTATAATACACAATGACAAGATCGTTATTAACGAACCGTCGATTGTGGCACTTGACAACCGCACAGACAAACTTATAGCTGTAGGCAAAGAAGCACACCTCATGGAAGGTAAAGGACATCCGGGAATCCGCACAGTCCGTCCGCTCCGCAAAGGTGTGATAGCCGATTTCAATGCCGCGGAGCTGATGATCCGCGGACTCGTCAAAAAGGCTTCGACAAAGAACAACTGGTTCTCTCCGTCTCTCCGCATGGTAGTGGGTATTCCTTCCGGTTCTACCGAGGTGGAGGTGAGAGCCGTGCGAGACTCTTCGGAACATGCCGACGGCCGCGATGTCTACATGATTCATGAGCCTATGGCAGCAGCCTTGGGTATAGGTCTTGATGTTGAAGCTCCTCAAGGGAACATGATTGTTGATATAGGCGGTGGTACTACAGAAATTGCCGTTATTTCTCTTGGTGGTATTGTAAGCAACAAGAGTATCCAGATTGCCGGAGATGACTTGACCGACGATATCTTGAACCATATGCGTCGTGCGCACAATATCAAGGTTGGAGTTCGCACGGCAGAGCAAATCAAGATGCATGTGGGTTCTGCATTGACAGAGTTGGAAAATCCGCCGGAAGATTATGTGGTTCATGGTCCTAATCTGATGACATCCTTGCCTCTGGAAGTGCCTGTAAGTTATCAGGAAATCTGTCACTGTATAGAGAAAACGATATCTAAAATAGAGGCTGCTGTATTGAGCGCATTAGAACAGACACCTCCGGAATTGTATGCCGACATTGTCCGCAACGGTATATGGCTTGCCGGCGGCGGCGCTTTGCTCCGAGGCTTGGATAAGCGCCTTATAGACAAAATTGGTATCCAGTTCCATATTGCCGAAGATCCCCTCTTGGCAGTAGCCAAGGGTACGGGTGTAGCACTCAAGAACATCCATAAGTTCTCCTTCCTCATCCGCTAAAAATCCGTTTCGGGGCAGTGAACGAACTTTTCGCTTTCTTGTTGAGGAACAGCAAGTGGTTTGTCTTCACGTTTTTCGTGGCGATAAGTGTTACTATGCTGCTTCATGGCGACCCATACCGACAGCATGTATATCTTACGTCGGCCGGTCGTATGGCCTCTTCGGTATACAAAGGCGCCAATAATGTTACCTCATATTTCAATCTCCACGAAATCAACGGGGAACTTAACAGCCGCAATGCGAACTTGCAAGCCGAGGTGTCGCGCTTGCAAGAAACCATTGCGCTGCTGCAAGAACAGTTGTTTACAGATACCCTTGTGCCCGATTCCGGTGTGCGACATTTTGAGTTTATCGTTGCTCACGTAATTAACAACAGTATTTCTCATCCGTATAATTACCTGACCATAAATAAAGGAAGCCACGACGGGATTTCGCCGGAGCTTGGTGTGATAGACCGCAATGGCGTGGTTGGTATCGTAAGCAATGTCGGGCCGGGTAGTTCGAGGGTGATATCGCTGCTAAATCCTCATTTCCGTCTATCGTGCAAAATCAAGCGTACCGATTATTTCGGGTCGCTTGTATGGGACGGTCAGAGCCCTGAGATTGCATTGTTGGAGGAGTTGCCACGCCATACTCGCTTTGATATCGGCGATACGATAGTGACAAGCGGTTATTCGGCAGTTTTTCCTGCCGGGTTGCCTGTAGGAGTGGTAATTGACGACGATACGGACCGTAACCAGAATTTCTTTACCCTTAAAGTACGGCTTTTGGCAGATTTCACTACCTTGAGCAATGTTCAGGTGGTTCTGAATAATCAGGCAGAAGAATTACGGGTACTACGAGCCGGCGAAGAAAACGACAGTAAAAAGAATCCATTCGGCAATTGAACATTTATGACTAAATCGGCAATAAAATTTGCATTGGCATTTTTGCTGCTTGTACCGGCTCAGGCTGTTATTTTCAACCATCTTGTGCTGTTTTCTGTGGCTGTGCCCATTGTGTTCATATGTCTTATAATCAAACTTCCGATCACAGTAGGTACTAATCTGTCGGTTTTGGCAGGTTTCCTTGCCGGATTTTTTGTTGATGTGTTTTGCGATACACCCGGTGTCAATGCTTTGTGTTGCACTGTTTTGGCGTTTGCCCGTAAACCAATATTCCACTTATATGTTTCTATGGATGACGATTTGGCAGGTCGGTCGCCCTCGACGCGTTCTATGGGCTACTCTGCATTCATGAAATATATGAGTACGATGGTGCTTGTGTATTGCGGAATGCTTTTTATGGTAGAAGCCTTCCAGTTCTTTAATTTCAGGCTTCTTATTCTGCGTATTGCAGCTTCGTCGGTCTATACTTTCGTGCTATTGTATGCTATAGACTGTCTGACGGTTCGCAAGCATGATACTGCTGTCTGATTCTACATCCTCTCAATCCTCTTCAAGACCCAAGCAGTGAGAAAAGATTATATATTAGAAAAGCGAAAATTCATTATCGGGGGATTTGTGGTTCTGGTTGCCATAATTTTCTTGATAAGGCTTTTTGATCTTCAGATTAACGATGAGAAATATAAGCGGTCGGCAGATTCAAATGCTTTCCTCAAGAAGACGGTTTACCCATCTCGAGGCCTTATCTATGACCGTAATGGTGAATTGGTGGTTTTCAACCAGCCGGCCTATGATGTGATGCTCATACCGCGCGATGTGCATCCGTTTGATACTCTTGATTTTTGCAATACTCTTAACATTACTCGTGAGCAGCTCGACAAGCGGTTTGAAGAGATGAAAGACCGCCGTAAAAATCCCGGCTATTCGCAGTATACCCCCCAGCGTCTTATAACGCATCTCACGGCTCAAGATTATGGCCGTTTGCAGGAGAAACTTTATCGTTTTCCGGGTTTTTTTATCCAGAAACGTATCTTGCGGCAATATGATAAGCCAACGGCCGGGAATGTGCTGGGGAATATACGTGAGGTTTCCAAAAAAGATATAGATAACGATCCCTATTATGCCGCCGGCGACTATACCGGCGATTTGGGTATTGAAAAGAGCTATGAGGAATACCTTCGCGGTGTAAAAGGAGTGGAAATCCTTATACGAGATGCGCGAGGGCGTATACAGGGTAGATATGAAGATGGAGCTAACGATATAGAGCCTATTTCCGGGCGAGACTTGCGATTGAGTCTCGATATAAAGTTGCAGCAGTATGCAGAATCGCTCATGGTGGGTAAACGTGGTGCTGTGGTGGCGATAGAACCGGCGACGGGCGAAATTCTCTGTATGGTTTCAATGCCCAATTATGATCCTCGGTCGCTTGTTGGCCGTCAACGCGGCGAATCTTATAAAAAACTTGTGAACGATGAGTCTTGGCCTCTCTTCGACCGTGCGCTCATGGGAACATATCCTCCGGGTTCTACCTTCAAGCCTACCCAAGGTTTGATTTTTCTTGAAGAAGGCATAATAGACCTCAACACTGCTTATCCGTGTTCGCATGGGTATATAAATGGAGGTTTGAGGGTTGGTTGCCATGCGCATGGGTCGCCTTTGCCTTTAAAACCTGCTTTGCAGACTTCTTGCAATGCTTTTTTCTGTTGGGGATTCAAGGCCATGATAGACAAGCGCAGTAAATATGGTACGTCGGCCAAAGCTTTTGAGGTTTGGAAAAACCATCTTGTGAGTATGGGTTATGGTTATAAGCTCGGCGTTGATCTTCCCGGCGAGAACCGAGGTTTTATTCCAAACGCGAAATACTATGATGGCTTTTACCGCGAGGGTCGTTGGAGCGGTAATACTATCATTTCTGTATCCATAGGTCAGGGCGAAATTTTGGCTACGCCATTGCAGATAGCAAATCTTAGTGCTACCATTGCCAACAGAGGATGGTTTATAACCCCTCATGTAGTAAAAGAGATTCAAGATACAGTGATGCCTTCCGGGTATAATGAGAAGCGTTATCCTACTATTGCTTCACACTACTATGACGATGTGGCCGAAGGTATGCGGATGGCTGTTACAGGAGGGACATGCCGCCGTGCCGCTATTCCCGGGATAGAGGCCTGCGGCAAAACGGGTACTGCACAGAACCCTCATGGGAAGGATCACTCTGCGTTTATGGGTTTTGCCCCGTATCATGATCCAAAGATCGCAGTGGCCGTATATGTTGAAAACGGCGGTTGGGGAGCTACCTATGGAGTTCCGATCGGCTCTCTTGTAATGGAGAAATACCTCACCGGGCAAATCTCTCCAGAAAGAAAATATATGGAGGATCAAATGATTAATTCGTCGATATTCTATGCTTCCAAGAAGAAATGATGCCGGTTCGGTTTTCCGGTATATAGATTGGCCAACAGTGTTTATCTATCTCATCATGGTTTTTGCCGGAATGGTGAGTATTTATGCGGCGAGCTATGATTTTGACAATGCTTCGATGTTTTCCTACGATGAATTTTCGGGTAAACAGTTGAGGTGGATAGGTCTTAGCCTTGTATTGGGAGTTGTTTTGCTTCTTATAGATGCCCGGATGTATGAAACTTATTCGTTTCCGGTGTATGTTGCAGTGGTTGTCCTGTTGGCAGTCACGCCCTTTCTTGCCAGGGATATAAAAGGTTCATATTCGTGGATTTCTCTTGGCCCGATGAGTCTTCAGCCGGCAGAGTTTGCCAAGTTTGCTACAGCACTGGCGCTTGCAAAGTTGTTTAGCTCTTATCATTTTGAGAGGTTTTGCCAATTATGCCAAGGCTCTCACAATTATTTTCCTGCCGATTATTTTTATTCTCCTGCAAAATGAAACGGGTTCGGCATTAACTTTCATGGCTCTGTTTTTTGTCCTTTATCGCGAGGGAATGAGCGGGCTTGTGCTTTTTGCAGCCTTGTTTGCAGTAGTTATTTTTGTGGTAGCAATCAAATTTACAGAGACTACCGTTTTGGGCATTCCGACAGGGCAATTTTCTGTTATGTTAATGGTTATGGTGGTTATGGTTGCCATGACTGTTACTTATACGCGTCGTTTTGAGGTTGCAAGGAATCTTTTTTTCTGGTTTGCCGGTACCGGGGTTGTTATTGCGGTAGTGGATGTGTGCGGGGTGCCTATTCCCGGTATGGTTGTAATACTCTCGGTTATAGGTGTGGCGTGTGTCTATGTGGCTGTTGAAGCCATAAAGTTACGTCGGCCGCGTCTGTATGTTCCGATGGCAACGGCTGTGTGCGCTATTGCTTTCTTGTTTTGTGCAAACGCAGCTTTCCAGCACCTCAAGCCTCATCAACAGTTGCGAGTTCAGGTAGTTTTGGGAATTGTCGAAGACTTGCGTAATGCAGGTTATAATGTCAATCAGTCTAAGATTGCTATCGGCTCTGGCGGTTTTTTTGGTAAAGGCTTTCTCAATGGGACTCAGACCAAACTGAAATATGTTCCTGAGCAACATACGGATTTTATTTTTTGTACTATAGGGGAGGAAGAGGGCTTTGTTGGTACCATGCTTGTTACGTTGCTCTTTTTGGGACTTATTTTGCGAGTTATCCGCATTGGAGAGCGTCAGCCAACTGTTTTTGGCCGTGTCTATGCTTATTGTGTGGCAAGTTATTTTATTTTCCATTTCTGTATAAATATAGGCATGGTTATAGGTTTGTGTCCGGTTATAGGTATTCCGTTGCCATTCTTCAGTTATGGAGGATCGTCGTTGTGGGGTTTTACGATCTTGCTTTTCATCCTCTTGAAAATAGACGCATCGAGGAGAAACGTCCTTAGATAGGAACTTTTTGGCTTGCAGAGATGTTTTTTAGTATAAAGCTATTTCTGCATTATGCCGCTAAAGTCGTCGAAATCTATAGTTTCCAGATTTTTTAAGTCCGTTGCCCTCGTTATCGTTTGGGTAGCGTCTGTAGTGGCATGTCTTATGGTGGGAGTATGGGGCTTTTTGTCATGGCAGACACAGCCGCAGCGTTTGGCGCGACTTTTAGATCGCTTTGCCGATGAACATTTGATTGGCAGTATCTATATTGGCCGTGTGGATGTAGATTTGTTTAAAGATTTCCCACGTGTTGAGGTTAAATTGGATTCTCTCGTTTTGATAAGCGGTAATTTTACTCCTGAATTGTTGAAGGGTTTGCCGGTGGGCTGTGATACGGTTGCTACTGTTGGCGCATTGAGAGGTTCTTTCAATCTTGTAAAAGCGTTTAAAGGGCTTTTAGAGGTGGATTCGGTGGTATTTGAGCGGCCTATGGTACAACTTGTGTCTGTGAACGATTCTTTGGCCAATTATGATATAATAAAGACTGGTCCGACAGATTTCGGTTCTCTTCCGGATATTGAAATCCGTTCGTTTGTTTTAAAAGATGCCAGACCTTTTACCTTTACAAATATGGCAGATTCGTCGCGAATAGAACTGGAGTTAGACGATTCTGATTTTTGGGATTCCCCGAAAGGCCGTTTTTTCTCGGATAATGCCAATATTATAGATTCAGATATTGACGGGATGAAGATAAGACACATGAAACTTGGCTTGCATGGCAGAATTGTATGGAAGCATGACAATCCTTATCGTCTTTGTCTTGAGGATGTTCTTTTTAATGTGGGCGAGGTGGAAGCCGACGGCAGTTTTGCGTTTGATTTTAATGATTCTTTTGGAGTAGAGGTAGACCGTCTTGCGGTGACTTCGCCGTCGCTTGAGTGGCTTTTGTCCGATTTACCAGCGAAAGCTCGGAGTAAGGTGGGGAATCTTGGCGCTGAATTTTTTCTGAGCGGTAAGGTTTCGGTAGATAATGAAGGCAAGATTTCGGAATCTCGTCTGCCTACGTTGGTTTTCTCTATGGCTGTAGATAGCGGAAAAATTTTGCGTTACGGTAAAAGTATACAAGACATTTCGTTGGCTGCAAATGGGGTGTTTCGCGGAGGTTGCCCAGAAGAATCAAGAATATGTGTAGACAGGCTTTCTTTTTCTGGTCTTGGAGGTGTGGCAGAAATGAAATCCGCCATATCGTTTGCACGAGGTCTGCCTGCGTTTAAAGGAGCATTTGACGGATGGATAGATTTGGGGCATATACCGGATTTTTTAAAGGAACTTATACCGTTTTCTGTAGACGGTTTGGTAAAAGGGAAATCTACCTTTGATTTTTCACTCGGTGACATTTGTCTTGAAAGATTACACAAGATTAGGCTTGGCGGTAATTTGGAATTAACCAATTTTGCAATGAAAATGCCTGAAGATACTTTATCGTTCGCGGCTCACCGAGCAAGTCTTGCGTTGGATTCTCCAATTAAAATTAGTTCTGATTCTACCCTTAGAGCTGATGTGCAGATAGACAGCGCTAAGATAAATTTTAAGGGTTTGGATCTCAAGACTGTTAATTTTAGGTGTAAGGTTGCTTCTTATGTAGGGCCTACCAGTGCCGACACATCTATAATCAATCCTTTGTCGGTAGATTTTGACGCTCAGGAGCTTTCTATGCGCTCAGATTCTTCCTATCTGGGTTTTGGTAAGGTGATATGCCATACATCGCTACAAAGGTGGAAACACCGCCTTAAAGCACCGCTTTTGGGCTTGGATTTGCTTGCCGACAGCTTGGCTTATATAACTCCTGGAGCAGAAGCAAGGCTCGCAAAGGCCAAAATCAAGGCAAATGCACGCCTTGACAAACGTGAGCCTTATCCAGGTGGTTATGCAGTGCCGATAGGCGATAATATCGTTGATTTTGGCTTGAGCGAGACTTTGCGCAAACTTATTGATAATTGGGGCGTAGACGGTTCTGTGTCTGCCGTTGGTGCACGTTACTATACCAGGGCTTTCCCTGTTCAGACTAAATTGGACTCTATAGATATTGTGTTTAATCCCGATAGCATGGAAATTGTTAGCGGTCGGTGCCGGGCAGGAAATAGCGATGTGAGGTTGCAAGGCTTGGTTTCAAACCTTCGGCATGCCTTGGGTGGTACGCGGCAGCCCTTAAAGGTAGATTTGGATATTTTAAGCGATACTTTAGATCTTAACCAATTAGCGCGCGTGGGAAGCCCCACAGGAAAAGAGAGCGCCGAAATGTCTTCTGGAACATCAAATTCAGATTCTAAAGCCAATGCTTTTAGCGATACTGTAGCTCCTATGCTGTTGCCGATGAATCTGGATTTGAATCTTAATGTAAATGCCCACACAATAATGTATTATACTGTGGTCCTCTATGATTTGGGAACGAAGATAAGGCTCAATCAAGGTTGTCTTGACATTGATACTCTTAATGTTCTTACTGATATGGGCAATCTGGACTTGAAGATGCGTTATAAAGCGGCACGACCTGATAGTATGGAGATTGCAGCAGAAGGACATCTGAGTAGCCTTGACATTAAGGAAATGGTTCATCTTGTTCCGTATGTAGATTCAATATTGCCGATGCTTCACGATTTCGGTGGCACGATAGATGTTGCTCTTAAGGCGAGCTCTAAGATAGGAAGGGATATGTGCATGGTAAAGAAAAGTATTGTTGGTGATGTGTCGCTGGTTGGCCATAAACTCACCATTCAGGGTATTGATAAACTGGAAAAAATAGAGAAGCTATTGCCAAAAAAGGATAGGCCTATTACAATAGACCGTCTAAGCGTAGATATAAAATTTGGTGATGGCCACATGGATGTCTATCCATATCTTATAAATATAAAGAATATTTGGATTGCGGCTTCGGAGAGCGATGACGGGCCTGGGAATATCGATGTTGAATTATCGTTCCTCCGTTCGTTTATCCCATGGAAATGGGGCTTTGAATTTAACGAGAAAAACGGGCATAAACACATACATTTTGGTGGAGCAAAGTTGCATCCAGGAATAGTGGCGCGTTCATATTCTCTTGAGCCATATACATTTTCTGTAGCCAAATATGTTGGTATTTTAGGTACCGACGGTGCCAGGATTGCTCGTGAAGGCCATATTGTACCTGGGCAAACAAATCCTCGAGAATGAACTGCGATTTATTACATAAGATAGTAAAAAAGACGCCCGGCAATTGCCGGGCG
>CAJTUG010000029.1:30124-31197 GCA_910579605.1 uncultured Muribaculaceae bacterium
TCAAAAGCTTTCTTATTGAAGCTTGAAGGTGACAGGGAGTGTGTATGTAACCTTCACTGGCTGGCCATTGTTACGGCCGGGAATCCATTTGGGCATTGCGCGAACCACGCGGAGGGCTTCTTTATCGAGGGCCGGGTGGCGTTGGCGTACAACGCGAGCATTTGTGATAGAACCGTCTTTGCCAACCACGAATTCAACGACAACGCGTCCTTGAACGCCTTCTTCGGAAGCGGCAGGCGGGTAAACTATGTTCTGTCCGAGCCATTTGTACATTTCTGCATCACCGCCGGGGAACGAAGGTTTCTGTTCAACCATTGCGATGTTCATCGGTTGTTCGTCTTCAACCTTGGGTTCGGCGATAACTTGTTCCTTAACTTCAATTTTGTTAAGGTCATTAACGCCTTCGGAGAAGTCTACGCTACCGATTGCAGATTCATTTTCCAATACATCTTCCTGGTTTTTAACTTGCTTGTCTTCTTCAACCTTATCGTCTTCTACAATGAGAAGGTCGGTAACGGCTTGAGAGTTTGCAACTTCTTCAGGAGCGATGATTTCTTCGGGTTCGGGAAGCTCGAATGTTTCCATTTCTTCTTCCTCCTCTTCGATGACTTCTTCTTCAAAGGTTGTCATTTCCACTTCTGTACCCACTGCAATGGTTTCTTCTTCAGGCTTGCTGAAAACACCGTTTACAGAGAGGATAAGGAGCACGAGGACGATAGCGAGAGCTATGGCTACCCAAATGATAGCTTTGGTGTGGCGAGATGTTGAGGCTTCGCGCATTTTATATGCGCCGAATTCCTTGTTTTTGCCGTCGAAGACTATATCAAGCCACTCTTGTGAGGTAAGATCTACGTCTTTTGCCATAATCTAAATTTTTTAAGAGTTAGGAGTAGCTTCTTCACCTGCCTGAGCAGCTGGAGCTGCTGCTGCAGCTTTCTGGCGGATGGTGGGGCGGATAATAGTCTCGTTATTTGCTTGCTCAAAGTGGCGGAGCAAAAGGGTGTCGGTAGCTGTAGGAAGCTCGATGCTATAACGTGAAATCTGGTTGATGTTCATTTCGTCGATAGCATTGA
>CAJTUG010000030.1:0-30391 GCA_910579605.1 uncultured Muribaculaceae bacterium
AGAATTTCAGAAAAACTTTAGCGCCTGATGGTGTTGACGTATGGTTTCATGCGGCTTCTTTGGGCGAGTTTGAGCAAGCACGCCCACTCATAGAAGCTCTGTTGGATCATATACCTGAAAAAAAGATTCTTTTGAGTTTTTTTTCTCCCTCAGGCTATGAGGTTCGTTGTAATTTCAATCCCAAAGTTGCTGTTGTTTATTTGCCTTTTGACACGCCAAGTCTTGTAGAAAGATTTTTGGAATTGGCATCACCTAAGATGGCAATTTTTGTAAAATACGAATTTTGGGCTAATTATCTTGTTGCATTGAATAAGCGAGGAGTGCCGACATATATTATATCGTCGATATTCCGTGAGAGTCAGATTTTTTTCCGTCCTTGGGGTTCTATGTTCCGTCGGATGTTGCAAAATTTCACTCGTCTTTATGTACAAGATGAGAATTCTCGCCGTCTACTTGCTGGAATTGGGATAGATAAGGTTTCTGTAGCCGGAGATACCCGTTTTGATCGTGTTACCTCAATAAAAAACAATTGTAAACCGGTAGTAGAGATTGAAACATTTCTTGCAAATGCTTCAGGTAGTCTCACATTGGTTTTTGGGAGTTCTTGGGAAAAAGACGAGGAAATTTATATTCCCTGGCTTGCCAAGAACGAGGATGTGAAAGCTATTATAGCTCCACACGAATTTGATATGAACAGGCTTTCGTTATTGCGGCGCAAGCTGGGGACAGACCGTACTATTCTTTTTTCGGATTATTTGAGGCTTTATCACAATAATCCTATGGCGGCTGCTCAAGCAGCAAAAAGTTTGAAATATATTGTTATAGATAGTTTCGGGCTTTTGAGCTCGTTGTATCGGTTTGCCGATATTGCGTATATTGGCGGTGGTTTTGGTGCCGGAATACATAATATTAACGAAGCTGCTGTTTATGGAATACCTGTTGTTTTCGGCCCTAAACACCAGAAATTTAATGAGGCCCGCGCTCTTATAGCTTGTGGCGGAGGATTTTGTGTGGATTCCGCACAGGTATTTGACTCTGTTTTGGGGAAGCTTGCAACAGATAATTCTTTAAGGGAACAATCCGGGAAATCTGCAGGCTCCTATATACAAAAAAATATCGGGGCTACACCATTGATTATGAACGATATTTTTGGTTTGACGTTATAAATATAAATATGCTCTCGCCTCTATCATGATAAAAGTAGGAATATATGGCCCATGTCCAGGTGCCGACCCGTTAAGGAAACAATTATTACGCCTTCTGTTGCGTCATCCCGATGTAGACTTGCGTTTGGTGGCTTCGCCCGGTTCTTGGGGTATTCCCATAGCAGAACTCCATCCGGTATATGCAGGAGAAACGGATTTGAAACTTGAAAGGAATTTGGAACTTGAAGGTTTGGATGTACTTTTTGTTATCGATGAGGAAAATTTACCAAAGGAAGCGCTTGATAAATTAAGCGTCGACAAAGATTTCAGAATCATAGTCTTGGGAAAAGCACCAGGGCTTTTGGCTGGAGATAATAATGAATTTGTCTACGGGCTTGCCGAATATAACAGAAAGGCTTTGGTGCGAGGAGCTCGTGCCGCAGTGTCGCCGTCTCCTGTTTCTATGCTTGTTGAGTTGGCTCTTTTTCCTTTGGCAAAGAATTGGGAACTTAAAGGAGATGTGGCCGGAATGGTGTCGCAGCCATCAGGAGTTACCCCTCAGATAGATGAAGCGCTTCGGCTCTTAAAACAGATACAAACAGATTTTGAAGGGTCAATAAAGGTGAGACACGACGAACCGGCTCCTTATGGACGATTGGATCTACATCTCAATCTTCCAACGTCTTTAAGTTTGGATGAGATAGAGAAAATCTATGAGGAAGCCTATGGTGACCATAATTTCGTTTATATGATATCGGGTCGCGATGGTGTTGACGAGGACCTAAGAGGAAGCAACAAATGCCTGTTGCAGCTTTTCCGACGAGACGACAGGTTGTGTATAAACGCTTCAATGGATATTCTCACAAAGGGACAGGCCGGTAACGCCGTGCATTTGATGAACTTGTTGTTTGGTCTTCACGAACGGACAGGTCTTTCTATTTGATTATTTAGCCGAAAAGTACCCTGAAAGCATCAGATACCTTTGCAACTTCATGGATTCTTATATTTGCTTTAGATTTATCGTAGCCTTTTAAGTTTCCTTCTGGCACGAGAATGTCGGTCATTCCGAGTTTCTCGGCTTCGCTAATGCGCTGTTCTATCCTCGTGACGGGTCTTATTTCGCCTGTGAGTCCTATTTCGCCTGCCATGCACCAAGTGCGTGGTATTGCCATATCTACATTGCTGGCCAAAATGGCTGCTATTACAGCAAGGTCAAGTGCAGGATCATTCACTTTAAGCCCTCCTGCTATATTGAGGAAGACATCTTTTTGACCTAATTTGAAGCCCACGCGCTTTTCCAATACTGCAAGCAGCATATTTACTCTCTTGCTGTCGAAACCTGTCACAGAGCGTTGAGGGGTGCCATATGCTGCAGTACTTACCAATGCCTGTACTTCTATGAGGAAGGGTCGTATTCCTTCTAATGTAACGCCAATTGAGCACCCCGAGAGTTCCTCTCCGTTTTGACCTAAGAGCATTTCGGATGGATTCTGAACTTCGCGTAGGCCTCGTTGGCACATTTCATAGATGCCTATTTCCGAGGTACTTCCAAAACGGTTTTTTATACCACGAAGTAATCGGTACATGTATTGGCGGTCGCCTTCAAATTGAAGTACCGCATCTACAATGTGTTCAAGAACTTTTGGTCCTGCGATAGACCCTTCTTTGTTTATGTGGCCAATGAGGAGAACTGGTACAGAACTTTCTTTTGCGTATTTAAGTAAAGAGGCTGCACACTCGCGAACCTGGCTGACGCTACCTGCCGAAGATTCAAGCGATTCCGAAGCGATTGTTTGGATGGAGTCTACTACGAGAATTTCGGGTTCGATATCGTCTATGTGGGAATAAATGTTTTCAAGAGAGGTTTCGCAAACGATGTAAAGATTGTCGCTCCCACGGCCAATTCGGTCGGCACGTAGTTTCAATTGAGTTGCGCTTTCTTCGCCGGAAACATAAAGGATCTTACGGTTTCTGATAGACAATAGATTTTGGAGTACCAATGTTGATTTGCCAATGCCTGGTTCGCCGCCAATGAGTACGATAGATCCTTTGACCAAACCGCCACCGAGCACTCGGTTGAGTTCTTCGGAAGGCATTGAAATGCGCGGCTCGTCGACTGCTTGAATTTGGTTTACCGCCCGTGGGCTTGATTTTGCACCACGGTTGATTCTTGTTTTTTGTGTGCCTGAGTTTACTTTTTCTTCTACCATGGTGTTCCATTCACCACAGGCAGGGCAGCGGCCAACCCATTTTGGAGAATCGGCTCCGCACGAATTGCAGAACCATATTGTTTTTTGCTTTGCCATATAGTTCTAAAATTGTCTGCTCCGAAACTGCGAGAGAGCTATTGCTGTGGCAGTTGCCACATTTAGGCTTTCTGAAGTTGGTTCAAAAGGAGGCCACGAAGGGATTGTTAGGCGTCTGTTTACCTTATTCTCTATTTCTGGGCTTATTCCACGTCCTTCGTTTCCCATTATGAGCACTCCTGATGTTTCAAGTTTTTCGGTGTATATGTTTGCCCCGTCTAAGAATGTGCCGTAGATGGGTGTGCTTGGTGGGAGCGAGGTTAAAAAAAGTTCTAAAGAGGTGTAGATAATCTTAACCCGAGCCAAGGCACCCATTGTTGCTTGTACGGTTTTAGGATTGAATGCATCAACTGTTTCGTGGCTCGCTACGATAGTTTTGACACCCATCCAGTCGCAGGTGCGTATAATAGTACCTAAGTTGCCTGGGTCTTGAATGGTGTCTAAAGCCAATACGAGTTTGTCTGCCTTTGGCAAGCAATCTCCGGAAATTTCCGGCAACTCGAAAAATGCGATGACCGGCGGAGTATTTTGGAGTCTTGTCAGCAGAGATAATTCGTGCCCACCGACAATTGTCGTTTTAACATCGGGGTGTTGTTCTGCCCATTCCTTTCCAGAGAAAATATGGCGAGGCCTAAACGCCGGCAACAGGTCACATACGCATTTTGTGCCTTCAGCAACAAACAATCCAGTGCGTTTACGTCCCTTGGGTGTATCAAGCGAAGCCAGATCTTTTATCAGGCGTTTAGTGAGCAATGGTTCTGTCATCAAGTTGATTAATGCTGGTATAAGTATCGCTTGATAGAACGCTTTGGCGTTTTCTCAAACTCTTCTTCAAAAATCTTATAATCTTTAATCTTGCTGTAGTCGGGAAGTTCAGGATTAAGTTTGTCTATATTCTGTTTCATTATATCTTGTAGCTCTGTCATAGAAATTCCTTGATGGGATGCCGTTTCAATGTCGGGATGTATGAGGGCTACAAGTTTGCCGTCCTTGTCTACAACGAGAGACTCTGCAACATATGGCATGTTGTTGAGGAGTTGTTCTATTTCTTCAGGATAGATATTTTGTCCGGAAGGACCAAGAATCATGTTTTTATCGCGGCCACGGATGTAGATATATCCGTCTTCGTCTACGTTGCATATGTCTCCTGTGTTCATCCAATCGTCTTTGAAAGCGGCTTTTGTCGCATCGGGATTCTTGTAATATCCTTGCATCACATTATCGCCTTTTACCCATAGAACGCCAGGGGTCTCAGCTGGATTTGCTGAGTCGACTTTGATTTGCATCCTCTCCACTATCTTGCCGCAAGATCCTGGACGTTGTTTGTCCCATTCCATGTATGAGATAAGCGGAGCGCATTCTGTCATCCCGTATCCCACAGTAAACGGGAATTTGATGCGTCGCAAGAATGTTTCTACGTCTTTATTGAGGCCTGCTCCACCTATGATAAGCTGGTTGAGCTGACCGCCAAAAGTTTGTTCAAGTTGGTCTTTTATTTTTCCGTAAAGCTTGTCGTCGACCATTGGTATATGGGTGAGGAGTTTCATCCATGGTTTCTCAAGCAACGGGAAAATGCGAGTTTTCACTATTTTCTCGATTATAAGCGGTACGCTCACTATTAGCTTGGGGCGTACCTGCGCAAAGGCTTCCATTATAATCTTTGGAGAAGGTGTGCGTGTGAGGAAATAAACATGACAACCCCTCACGAAAGAATTCATAAGCTCTATCATGAGGCCAAACATGTGGGCCAATGGGAGCATGCTCACCATTCCGTCGCCTGCTTTCAGGAAAGTGAGGCGTTCTACATAGAACCTGATATTAGACCATAGGTTCAAGTAGCTTATCATTACACCTTTGGAGAATCCTGTAGATCCTGACGTATAGTTTATTATTGCCAAGTCGTTAAGATTATCATCTGGATAATCTACGTTTTCTGGTGTGAATCTTTCTGGGTATTTCTCGCCGAAAAGTTTGTTTAGGTTTTCGCGTGCTTTTGTTAGCTTTTGGTTGCGGGAGAAAAGTAATGAATAGTCGTTTATGAGAATAGCCCCTTGTATGCTTTTCATTGTTTCCGGATCAAGATTCTCCCAAGTAGAAGAATCTGCAAAAAACAACTTTGCGTCGCAATGGTTGACGAGGTGATGTATAGTGTCGGCTTTGAAATCGTGAAGTATTGGTACTGCCACCGCGCCATATGTTATGGTGGCTAAGAACGCGATAGCCCATTGAGAGCAGTTTTTGCCGCAAAGGGCTATTTTATCGCCTTTTTTAAGCCCGGCGTTTTCGTAAAGTAAATGCAGTTTTGCAATTTTACGTGCAACGTCGCGGTATTGGAACGATTGGCCTTTGAAATCGGTGAGAGCGAGTTCCTCCCAATTGTCGCGAATGGCTTGGCGGATGTATGGTCCTAAGCTGTTGTATTGTTCCATAATGTGGAATGTATTTTAGAATGCAAAAATAATAAAAAAAGAGGATAACTCAAACTATATGCACTAAAAGTGTAGTTTTGTATAAATTTGTTGTTGAGTCATCGTTGATATTTCAAACAATTTGCACTCTGCGGTGGTTCAGCCTATTGCGACTCTTGATTTTGGTTTTCGGCCTTGAAATCAATCAGGAATTGTACGAGCGACTGGTCTGCTGGCAATGCGAATTTTTTACGGAGTCTGTAGCGTGCGGTTTCCACGCCTCTCACTGAAATGTTTGTGACCTTGGATATTTCTTTAGTTGATAGATTCATCCTGAGGAATGCGCAGAATTTGAGGTCGGAAGCGGTGAGGCTTGGGTATTGTTTTCGTAAATTGCGGAAAAAATGCTCGTGTATAAGGTCAAAATTGCGCTCAAAGATGTCCCAGAAAACGCTGTTATCTCCTTCAGTTCTAGAGATGTCTCGAAGAACTCTTTCTGCTTCGGAAGATGTGTTGCCTTTTTTTCTCAAGTCGGAAAGTGAGGCTCGCATATTTTCCACTGCTTGTTCGCGGGCATATGCGCCAAGTGCCATAGTCGCGAGTTCTTTGCTTTTGGAGCTGAGCTCGTTTTGCAGGAGACGGCGTTGTTGTTCGGCGATTATAAGTTCTTGTTCGTGTATCTGGAGGTCTTGTTTGGCCTTTGCTGCATCAAATTCCCGTTGTCTCCGTTTCATTGATATTCGTGTATTGAATATGGCGATCACATATACGAGGGCGGCAAAAATAGCAATATATAGACATATGGCCCACCATTTTAGAGGCCATGGCTTTGGGATAGAGAATGAATAGTCAAAACCGTCTATCTCCAACCCGTTTATGTCTGTAACTCCGCAGTGTAGAACATGTTTGCCGCTGCGCAAAATTGGGAAAGACATTGACGGATGTGTTGTGAGGGTGTCTATGTCTTCATAACCGTTTGTCAATGTATAATGAAATCTCAGGGGAGCGTGGTTGTAGTTTGGATAAGATAGCAGGACACTTAGATTTGAAGCTTCCAGAACAGGATTTCGCTGAGGGGTAAGAGGCAGCCGGGTCATCTTTCCGTGTATATCTAATGCACCGATAGAATGTATTTTCAAATTGTATCTTTCTGTGCTGTCGGGCAACGAATTAATATCTATTTTGCCGACCCCTTCACTTAAGGTGAAAAGACAAATGCCGTTTCCCAAATGTGTTATGCTGCAATTGTCTCCATTAGACATTCGTGGAAATATTGCCATTGGGATAGTTTGGATAACCTTGTATTTGTCGTTTTTGTATTCAATGAGACAATAATTTTTAGAAGTTGCCAACCAAAAATGATCGTCATCGACTGTCTCTGCAGATTTAGCACCTCTGAGCAGGGGAAGCTCGTTGTTGAGCTTATGGAAAGGTTCGAAGGAGTTTGAAGTTTCGTTGAATGTGTAAAAGGTGTTTGCTTGAGAGAACACCACTTTACCTCTTATTTTCATTACAAAGCAAGCTTTACCGATACTGTCTTCGGTAATGTTTTTGTAAAAATCTTTTTTGGAAATGGATTTGAAATCAGAAGATATCTTACATCTGTAAATACCATTGGTGAGGTGTGTGGCCCATAATGTACCGTCGTTGTCTATTTCTATTTGTCTGACCGGTGCGTCCAATCCCTTTACATCGTGACGATATTCCCATTTTCCTGTAGTTTGATCTAATGTGTAGAGCTGGAGAGGGTAGTACGATGATTGCAGCAATATCTCGTGTCTATGGATAGTTCCATGTTTAATATCAGTACCACTGAATGGCATATTGGTTACATTACCGTCGTTGTCCAGAATAATAGTTTGGTCGTTGCCTCCAACAAAAGTTTGTTTCCCGATAGTTCTTACGCACCAGTTTTGGCCTTTTGTACCAGGGAAAATATGGAATCCTTCATTTGGCGAGAAAGTATAGCATCCTTGGTTTGTTGCAATTAGCATCTGTTTGTTGTGGGCACCAATTGAATACCCCATGCCTATATACGGATCGTTTTGGTTTGGCCGCAAGATTGAGAACGGACTTCCGAAATGTATGAGTGAAATCCCATCGTCTAATGTTGCCCATATGTTCCCGTTTCTGTCGCATGTCATGCCTAAGACAGAATTATTTTGCAACCCATTGTAAATATTGTAGTGCCCTAATTTATGCCCGTTTTTGTCTATTCTGAAAATCCCATTACCCACACTGCCAACGAATATAGAACTGTCCTTGCCGCAGATTACCCGGTTTATTCGGCTGTTGCCAAGTTCTTTATCTATTTCAGTTGGGAATGGTACAGGTCTTCCTTTTGTAACCTTGAAAATAAGGTGGTCTTGTGTAAACAGCAAAGATCCGTCGGGTATTTCATGTTCGTCGCCACCCGGGGCAGGGAGAATCGCCATTATATGGCTGCCATATAGCTTTTTGTGCCAATAGAGTCTCCAGCCGCCGTTTTCAAATCTATAAAAGCCTCCATTTGTACGTTGGGCGAATAATTCTCTGCCAACCCTATAACTCATCAATGGTTTCATAGAACCATCTCCATCGGTATCTGGCCTGTCTCTTATATCTCTCGGTAGGGTCAATGTTTTATCGGTTATTGTATTATACGTAAAAACATTGGAGAAGCTTTGGAAAATTATCCTGTCGTCTAATTTGGAAATATTCCATATTTCTTCATTTTCAAGTTTTATGCCCTGACGCCCGGTGGCGAGAGATGTATAACGCAAATGGCCGTCCTCGTTTTCTTGGAAATAGCCAAAGTCCTCAAATGTACCCACATATATTCTGTCATCGTCGGTAAATACGGATCGAACGATAGTCGAGCCGGGTAGCGAAAACATTTCCCAAGTATATCCGTCGTATCTAAGTAATCCACTGTTGTTGCCGAAATAGCATATGCCGTCTTTGTCTTGTGCAACACACCAGTTTTGTAATTGTCCGTTATAATCACTGTCGGAATAATTTGTAATGACAGGTTCAAAGTCTTGTGCTGCATATACCCTAAAGGCACAAAGCAAAAGAACAGTGAGGCATATTTGAAGGAGTTTCATGGTTAGGTAAGGGATTTCTCACGAGATAAGTCTCGGAAGACTTGCAATTTTTTAACGCTGCAAATTTAGGAAACATAAAATAAAATTGCAAATTTATTACAAAAAAAGTACTGTATTAAATATAAGAAAACTAATATTTTACAAAAATAAACGTAGTAAAAGCGTAGTGTATATTTCTTACCGACGTATTGTTGTAGTAGTATAAAATTTGTTCTTTCTGTTTGAGCTTAATTAACTTTGCTGCCGTAAAAATGAAAAAATATTAAAAGCTGGCTTATAAAAGCTGTAAGCCGGAGCACCTAAAACCATAAATTAGTTGGGAAAGGAAGTCTAAATTATCTTTGCTTATTTCTTCTCGCTTTTCCCATTCTCTATGCTTTCATAAATTACATAACAGAATACAACGTTAATTAACCTTAATAAAAAACCAAAACAAACCACACATGAAGAAGCAAATCTTTTTCTTACTATGTGCTCTAATCTGTGGTGCCATGAGTGCAATGGCCCAGATTACAGTAACTGGTACAGTAATTGATGCATCAGCAGAACCGCTGATTGGTGTTTCCGTTACTGTAAAAGGTTCCAATGTCGGCGCCGTTACAGATTTAGACGGCCAGTACAAACTAACCAATGTTCCCAAAGACGGAACAATTTCCTTTTCCTATTTTGGAATGGCTACCCAAGACATCAAAGTTGACGGTCGCACGACTATTGATGTTACAATGCATGACGACAACCTCCACCTTGACGAGGTAGTAGTTATCGGTTATGGTTCGGCAAAAGCGAAAGACTTGACATCACCGATTGTTACTGTAACTGGAGCTGAGATTACCAATATTCCGTCCTCTTCGCCTATGGGCGCTTTGGCTGGTAAAGTCCCCGGTGTAAACGTTATTAACTCCGGCGCTCCAGGTGCAGGACCTACAGTCCAAATCCGTGGTCTCGGTTCGTTTACAGCCTCGTCTCCCCTTTATGTTGTAGATGGAATGTTCTACGATGACATCAACTGGCTCAACAACGACGATATTCAAGATATATCTATATTAAAAGATGCCTCTGCTGCAGCCATCTATGGTGTTAAAGCAGCAAATGGTGTGGTTCTCGTTACAACCAAAAAAGGTTTCAAGCACCAAGCTGCCAAGATTACATATAATGGTTATGTAGGTATTCAGAAAGCTACTCATCTCCTTAAAATGTGTAACTCTCATGAATACGCAACAATGCTTATGGAAGCTAATCCGGACGCGTATAGAAGCTTCCTTGAAGAATCTATTAAAAACTATGGTGGCAACATGGACAACCTCCAGTTCAACGCCGATACCGATTGGTATGATGAACTCCTTCGTACAGCTGTGATAACAAACCATAACCTCAACATTAGTGGAGGCAGTGATCGTGCTACTTACTCTTTGGGTATGAGCTACCTCTACCAAAATGGTATCATGAAAGCTGAAAACGACTACGAACGTCTCAATTTCCGTGCTCAGGTAGACTATGACGCAACTAATTGGATGAAAGTAGGATTTACAGGCGTGTTCTCCAACAGCACTCAGAACAATGCTAATTTCAACGCATGGCAACAAGCTTTCAACATGCCGTCTATCATGCCGGTTTATGATGAAAAGAATGGCCAGACTTTCCCTGAAAAATTCGCATCTCCCGGTACTCTTGGCTACACCAACAATTTCAACAACCCTGTTGCCACGGCTACTTATAATAATGCTCGCAACCGCAACTATCAGGCAATGACCAATTTCTTTGCCGATTTCACAATCCTTCCCGAAAAACTCGATTTCCGCACAAGCTATGGCTATGATTTCGCTTCTACTCGTGCAGTAAACTTGGGTATTCCCTATTTCGTTAGCAACAACCAGCACAGAGAAACCTCTGAACTTACAAAAGAAAACAGCCAATGGAATAAGTGGGTATGGGATAACGTCCTCACATATAAAGATAAAATCGGCAAACATGGTTTTGGCGCTATGCTTGGTTACTCCATGCGCCAGGAAGAATATCATTTCCTCAAAGGTACTGCCCAAAACGTTCCTTACGATAAAGAAATATGGTGGTATCTCAGCAACGGCAACGGTGATACAACAAAGGCTGAAGACAATGGCACACGCTTCCGTAGCCAGAGCTACTTTGCACGTTTGAACTATGATTTTGACAGCCGCTATCTCCTCACATTTACATTCCGTGCCGACGGGTCTTCCAAATATCAGGAAAAATGGGGTTATTTCCCCTCTGTTGGTGCTGCATGGAATATCTCTAACGAAGAATTCATGAAAGGTCAGACTTGGGCCGATTTCCTCAAACTCCGTGCTTCATGGGGTATGCTCGGTAACGACAAGGTTGCTGCATCCGACGGTTTTGCTTCTCTCACCACAGGTAACGGCGCTTCCGGCGTATTCGGATCTATGGGAACAGGTATCGGTACTCCTTATGCCGGTTTCTATGACAATTCTTTCTTTAGCTGGTTGAAATGGGAAAAAGTGAGCGAAACCAACGTAGGTCTTAGCTATCAGACACTCACAGGCCGTTTGAGCGCAGAACTTGACTGGTTCTACCGCCTCACAACCGAAGCTGTAATCTCCCCTGCTACTCCTATCTTCCAAAATGCTTTGGCAGGTAACTGGGGCGAAATCCTCAACACTGGTTTTGATATTTCTCTTAACTGGAACGACCGTGTAGGAGATTTCAAATATTATGTAGGTGCAAATCTTTCTACTCTACACAATGAAGTTAAGTCTCTCCGTGGAGGTCTCCAGTACATTATCGGTGGCCGTACTGTAAACAAAGTAGGTGAAAGAATGAATAGCTTCTATGGCTACGACGTGATTGGTGTTTATCAGACTCCTGAAGAAGTGGCTGCCGATCCAATCGCAGTTGCAAACGGTCTTGAACCCGGTGATTTCAAATACCGCGACGTTAACGGCGACGGTTCTATCGATGGCAACGACCGTATAACCATGGGTTCTTATCTTCCCAGCTTGAGCTACGGTATCAATTTTGGTTTCACAATCAAGAATTTTGATTTCGCTATCAGCACATTCGGCCAGGCCGGTGCCAAGATGTTCAACCGTAAACGTCAGCTCCGCTTTGCCCAGTCTAACTACAACTTTGACCAAGACCAGTTCAAGAATCGTTGGACAGGTCCCGGCAGCACAAACAAGTATCCTTCTGCAAAAGCGCTCACTAAGAGTTGGAACGTAAGTTCTTCGGCAACAGCTTCCAATACATATTTCGTTGAATCTGCCGATTTCTTCCGTATCCAGAACATCACTTTGGGCTACACATTCCGCAACATCAAGATGGGTAATTACACAATGCCCGGTATCCGCTTGAGTTTGACTGCAGATCGTCCGTTCTCCTTCTTCAGTGCTAATACATTCTCTCCCGAACTTACCGGTTCTGATGGTGTAGAAGGTTGGGATACTCAGGTTTATCCTCTCAGCTCAACCTACACATTCGGTGTTCAGCTTGATTTCTAATGCCAAACTGCTTAAAATTAAAAAAAACAATGAAAATCAAATTCCATAAAATATTCGCAGCTGTGGCTATCGGCATTGCAATGGTAGCCCTCCCTTCTTGCGACGATTACCTCGACATCGAGCCGGAAAAGACTCTTCCTGGCGAAAGCGTGGACTATACGGATGTAGACCAAATGTATGGTGCTGTGAGCGGTTGTTATGCAGCTATCCGTTCATATCATATGCATTGGATTATCAACTTGCTAACCAATACACGCGACGGCGATATCTGGTCTGGACGTGTAGACGACCAAGGAGACCTTGTTTCTATGGGCAATAATTATGTGTACAACAGCTCGTGGTGGGGTGTTACAGAAAGCTGGCGCTGTTACTATCAGATTGTACGTATCTGTAATGCTGCTCTTGAACAGCTTGATCTCTTTGCCGCAAATATCAACAACGAAAATGATATGTCTACCTACCGCTCTTATTGCGGTGAAGTGCGCATAATCCGAGCTCTTGCCTACTATCGCTTGACACAATTCTTCGGCATTATACCCATCTTGAACAATAACTATCAGACAAATTTCACTCCCTCTACTCGCGAAGTTGTCTTTGAGTATGCTCTCTTGGATCTTGATTATGCAATGAAGAATTTGCCCAGAGTTCGCCCCAACCAAATGGCTCACGTAGGAGCTTTCTCTTACTATACAGCAGAAGCTCTCGCCGCCAAAATCAATCTCCAACTTGGCGACTATTCAAAGGTTAAAGAACTTACAAACGATATTATCGATTCCAAGCTCTTTACTCTTTATCCGGACTACTATCAACTTTGGAAAATACCCGGACGTCTTTGCGATGAGTCTTTGGCAGAATGCCAGGTTACCGATTTTGGTATGGGCTCCGGCGATTACGTTGGCGTTGACCAGTTCTTTAATTGCGCCGGTCCGACTATTAGAAACGAAAATACAACACTTAAAAGTACTGGCGGTTGGAATTTCGTAGGTTATTTTGAAAGCTTCCGTGACTGGGCTGTCGCAAGAGGTGAAAAAATCCGTGCTACAACTACATTCCTTGTAGGTGGTACAACAACCCCAAGCGGTGACTATGTGCAGCCAGCAGGTAACCCCAACAATACCAATATATGGAACGGTAAATTCTATGTTCCTTTGGAACAATTCACAGAAGGTCGCTCCACTTATGGCAGCAATAACAATGTGCGTTTACTCCGCTATGCTGATGTACTTTTGATGAATGCTGAAGCTAAAGTACGCCTTGGCGAGAACGGCGATACTCCATTTAACCTCGTACGCACCCGTGCAGAAATGCCTAATCTCACTAATGTTACCGTAGACCAAATCCTTGACGAACGTCGCATGGAACTCTGCGGCGAATGGGGCGAACGATATGCCGACCTTGTTCGTACAGGCAAAGCTGCTACAGTTTTGGGCCCCAATGGATGGACTGAAGCCAAGACATATTTCCCCATTCCTCAGACTCAAATAGACCTGGCACCTGAATTGGCTAACGAACCCTTTACAGAATTGACTCTTTTCTAAGCATAAACGAACTTTGACTTTTCGGCCGTCCCCTTCCCCAGGCAGGGGGCGGCCATTTTTTTAACCATGAAACATCAACTCTTTTTTGCAGTTATGCTTGTGGCCGGCCTCGCTGCTTCTGCCGATTCTATAAAGGTTGTCAAAGGGCAAGTGAGCGATTATTATATCACGGTTGTTGATGAACATTTTATCTCCGGGAAAGTAGTAGATGATAAAGGGAAGCCCTTGGATGGTGCAACAGTGATGTTTTTTGCAAGCCCTTGCCACGAGCAAACAGACAATATGGGGCGTTTCAGAATCAAGGCTTCTCCTGCAGACACGTCATTGTATGTCTTTTATCCTGGCATGGCTCTTGAGAATCATCCGTTGGGAAAAGATTCTCAGAATGTTCTCGTGCGCCTTAGGCCGGCTGAAAAACGACAAATCATACCACGGAGGAAGGCTTTGGCAACGAAATGGTACAATCCAGACATATATATCCCCTCTACTTTCTGCAATCCTATAAACATAAGCTATAACTTTGAACCGTATAATAATAATGTTAAGCCAAATGGCGCATTCCGCTCGTCGGCAGATCCTATGGCTCTAACATACGGCGACGAGGCTTTCCTTTTTTCTACAAACCAAGACGGATTCCATTATTCAAAAAACCTTACTGATTGGGAATTTGCGCTGGCATCATTTAAACGTCGTCCTACCGACGACGACCAATGTGCTCCTGCTGCATATGTGAGTGGCGATACGTTGTTCTATACCGGAAGTACCTACGAAGGATTGCCGGTGTGGTATACGACAGACCCGAAATCGGGGAAATTCCGACGTGCTGTAGATCGCAATGCATTGCCGTCGTGGGATCCGTGTCTCTTTCTTGACGATGATGGGAAATTGTATCTGTACTACGGCTCAAGCAATGAATATCCTCTTAAGGGCGTGCAGATAAGCCGCGAAGATTTTTTCCCCGAGAGTAAGATTGTAGATGTCATGGCTTTACATCCCGATATGCATGGCTGGGAGCGTTTTGGCATGAACAACGATGATACTTCCACATTGGCACCTTTTACAGAAGGTGCTTATATGACAAAACATAAGGGCAAATATTATCTTCAATATGGAGCTCCCGGTACCGAATTCAAAGTCTATGCCGATGGCGTCTATGTGTCTGACAGTCCTCTTGGACCATTTGAATACCAACGGCATAATCCAATGAGCTATAAGCCTGGTGGCTTTGTTCAAGGTAGTGGACACGGCGGTACTTTCAGAGATAATAAAGGACACTATTGGCATGTTTCAACATGTATGCTTTCGCTTAAATACAAGTTTGAGCGACGCATAGGCCTTTATCCTGTAGGTTTTGATGCAGACGGTATAATGTATAGCTCTGCAGCTTTTGGTGATTATCCTAATTTCAACGGCGATAAAGATATCGCCAATCCCGAGGATAGATTTGCGGGTTGGATGTTGCTGAGCTACGGAAAACCGGTTGCAGTTTCTTCAACCGATAGTGTTTTTGAAGCCAAAAATGCTACCGACGAAAGCATGCGTACATATTGGGCCGCAGCGTCTGGTAAACCAGGAGAATGGCTTGCCGTTGACCTTGAAGGGGTTAAAGATGTGAGGGCAATCCAGATTAATTATTATGATCATAAGGCCATCCAATATGACCGTGCAAACGATTTGTATCACCAATATCGTGTATATTCTTCGCTCGACGGTGAAGACTGGACTTTGGTAATAGACAAGAGTGATAACGACAAGGACGTACCACATGATTATGTAGAACTTGCAGAGCCTTTGGCCACGCGCTATATAAAAGTTGAAAATCTTCATATGCCGGCAGGGCATTTTGCGATTTCGGGTCTTAGGATATTTGGTAATGATTCTTCTCTTGTTCCACAAACTCCGAAGAACCTAAAAGTAGAACGCGATAAAACAGACCCTCGTAATGCAATGATTTCGTGGCAATCGGCAAAAAATGCTTATGGCTACAATGTGTATTATGGTATTTCTCCCGACAAGCTATACAACGCCATAACGGTTCTTGGCGACACAAGCTACGACATGCGCGGCCTTGACAGGGACACGGAGTATTATTTCGCTGTTGAAGCTCTTGGAGAAGGAGGTAGATCTGCAAAATCCAAAATAGTGCATTAGCTAAAATAAGCCTATTCCCTATAATTTTAGACACTTAGTTTCGTTATTATTATAAAACATTTTTGAATTACTATCTCAATGAATTTTAAGTTCAAGACATTATTTGCAACCGTAACCTTGTTTGGCGCCGCATCATGCACATCTTGCAGCGACGATGCTACCAAAGCACCCGAACAAACACCCCCAGTTGAAGAGCAACCGGCTTTTGCCGACGATGAAGAATTTTTGGACTGGATTCAAAAAACTCATTTCAATTATATGTGGGAAGGGGCCGAACCCACCTCAGGGCTTGCCCCAGAACGTATTCACATGGATAATGTTTACCCGCAAAACGATAAACAAGTCATCACCACCGGTGGCTCGGGTTTTGGTATTGCAGGCCTCATCGCTGCTATAGACAGAGGTTTTATAACACGAGAAGAAGGCGTGGCAAGATTTAGAAAAATTGTAGATTATCTGGGTAAAGCCGACCGTCACCACGGTGTGTGGTCTCATTGGATCGATGGTCCTACTGGCAAAACAGTTCCTTTTGGTCAGAAAGATAATGGTGGCGACCTTGTAGAAAGCTCTTTCCTTATGGCAAGTTTGCTTGCTGCTCGCGAGTATTTTAAAGACGGAAGCGAGGAGGAAAAACAGATTGCAGCCGATATCGACAAACTTTGGCGCGAAATGGAATTTGATTGGTATACTAAAGGTGGCGAAGACGTTCTTTATTGGCATTGGTCACCAGATTATGCATGGGAAATGAATTTCCCGTTGGAAGGATATAACGAATGCCTCATAACATATGTTTTGGCAGCATCGTCTCCAACGCATACTATTCCGGCTTCGGCTTACCACAAAGGATGGGCACGTGGTGGTGATATTGTAAGCGACAAGAAATTCATGGGTCTTCCCTTGGTTCTTAAACACAATGGTGCGCAAGAAACCGGTGGCCCGCTCTTTTGGTCTCATTATTCATATATAGGTCTTGATCCTCGCGGACTTAAGGATCAATATGCAGATTATTGGGAGCTTAACAGCAATCATGCCAAGACAGACTATTTATATTGCGTTACTAATCCTAAAGGCTATAAAGGCTATGGTGAAAACTGCTGGGGATTGACTGCAAGTTATTCGCCCAACGGCTATTCTGCCCATGCGCCAAATAATGATTTGGGCGTTATCACCCCCACCGCTGCTTTGTCTTCGTTCCCTTATACTCCAGAGGAATCCATGCGTGCGGCAAAATATTTTTATTCTAAAGGAGATTGGCTGAGAGGTAAATATGGGTTCTATGATGCATTCTCCGAAGAACAAAATTGGACAACACCCCGTTATCTTGCCATAGATCAGTTGACAATAGCTCCGATGATAGAGAACTATAGGACAGGTCTTATTTGGAATCTTTTCATGGGTGCACCCGAAATTCAGGAAGGCCTTAATAAATTGGGATTTACTACCGATAAACATTAAGAGTAAAAAACTCAATGAAACCCCTTAAATAATATATACAGACATGAAACTTAAAAATTTCCTTTACACCGGAGCAGCAGCCGTGGCTCTCTTTGCCATGGCATCGTGCGGTGATTCAAAAGGTCAAGGCAACGGCGAGATGCATGCATTTGTCGATGATCTTATGGCAAAGATGACGCTTGAGGAGAAACTTGGGCAATTGAATCTCCCTGCTTCCGATGATATCGTGACAGGACAAGCTCAGAGCAGCAACATCGGTTCAATGGTTGCTAAAGGCCAGGTAGGCGGTGTATTCAACATTAAAGGTGTGGAAAAAATCCGCGACTTGCAGCGAGTTGCAGTAGAAGAAAGCCGTCTTGGTATACCTCTGCTTTTCGGAATGGATGTTATTCATGGATATGAAACAGTATTCCCCATACCTTTGGCTCTTTCGTGTTCGTGGGACACTGTTGCGATAGAACGTACTGCCCGTATTGCTGCAACCGAAGCCTCAGCTTCTGGTATCTGTTGGACATTTAGCCCAATGGTTGATATATGTCGCGACCCACGTTGGGGCCGCGCATCCGAGGGTTCTGGCGAAGACCCATTCCTTGGAGCTGCTATTGCCCGTGCGATGGTTCATGGTTACCAGGGCGACAACATGGAGAATAATAATGAGATTATGGCTTGTGTCAAGCATTTTGCTCTTTATGGCGCACCCGAAGCTGGTCGTGATTACAACACTGTAGACATGAGTCGTCAACGTATGTTCAATGAATATTTCGAACCGTATAAAGCCGGAGCAGAAGCCGGAGCAGGTAGCTTCATGACCTCGTTCAATACGGTAGACGGAGTGCCTGCGACTGCCAACCGTTGGCTTCTCACCGACGTCCTTCGCGGAATGTGGGGATGGGATGGTTTTGTCGTTACAGACTACACTGCTATTTCCGAAATGATCGCGCATGGTTTGGGCGATTTGCAGCAGGTATCGGCTCTTGCCCTTAAAGCTGGCACTGACATGGATATGGTTGCAGATGGCTTCAATGGCACACTTGCTCAGAGTCTTGAAGAAGGTAAAGTTGATCTTGGCCAGATAGATGCTGCTGTTCGTCGTATACTTGAAGCAAAATATAAGCTTGGTCTATTTCAGGATCCCTACAAATATATCAATGTAGACCGTGAGAAAAACGAGGTTTATACAGACGCAAACCGCGATGAAGCACGCAAAATAGCTACAGAAACTTTTGTACTTCTTAAGAATGAGGGCAATGTGCTCCCCCTCAAGAAAGGTGGCAGAATTGCCGTTGTAGGTCCTTTGGGTGACACTCGCTCTAATATGCCAGGCACATGGAGTGTAGCTGCGGCGTTCGATAAATACAAATCGCTCTACGAAGGAATCCGTGATGCAGTTGGCAATAATGGGACTGTAACCTATGCCAAAGGAACCAACCTTGTGTCGGATCCCGAACTTGAAGCAAATGCTACCATGTTCGGTCGCGAAATGCGAGACAACCGTTCTGAAGCGGCTTTACTTGCCGAAGCTCTCCAAGTAGCACGTAATTCCGATGTAATCATTGCCGCAATGGGTGAATCTTCGGAATTCAGTGGCGAGTCTTCAAGCCGTAGCGATATTTCATTGCCCGAAAACCAGAAAGCACTTCTCAAGGCTCTTGTAGCTACAGGTAAACCGGTAGTGATGCTAAATTTCTCTGGTAGAGCAACTATTATGAGCTGGGAAAGCGAAAACGTCCCTGCTATCCTAAATGTATGGTTTGGAGGCTCGGAAGCAGCTGATGCTATTGCAGATGTTGTATTTGGCGATGTTTGCCCATCTGGAAAGCTTACATGTACTATGCCGCGAAATATGGGTCAAATTCCTATCTATTATAATCATTTCAATACCGGCCGCCCCAAAGCTCAAGATGTTAAATTTGAGAAATTCCGCACAGGTTATATCGATAGCCCTAATTCTCCGCTTTATCCATTTGGTTATGGCTTGAGCTACACTACTTTTGAATATAGCGATTTCGCTCTTTCTTCTACAGAAATGACTGCCGACGGCACTATTACTGCCAGCGTGAAAGTAACTAATACCGGCAGCCGAGATGCCGACGAAATAGTCCAATTCTATCTTCGTGACCTTGTTGGTAGTTCTGCACGTCCTGTTAAGGAGCTTAAAGGTTTCAACAGAATCAACTTGAAAGCAGGCGAAAGCAAAGTAGTTGAATTTGTAATTACTGCAGATTTGTTGAAATATTATAATTTTGAGCTTGAATATGTGGCAGAACCCGGCGAGTTTGTGGCAATGGTAGGCCCAGACAGTGAAAATGTTCAGTCTCTCAATTTCACGCTTAAATAAATAATAGCTCAAACAGCAAAACACAAGCGTAAAGCTTTATAGATATCAAGTCCGCGACTGCGTTATTTAGCAGCTGCGGACTTGTTGCGTATTGGTAAGGGAAACATTTTTGTGTAATTTTGCAACTGAAATGGATTTTGAAGAAAAAAATAATATTCCAGTAGGGCGCTTTGCCCCTTCGCCTACTGGTCGCATGCACTTGGGAAATGTGTATGCGGCTCTCATGTCTTGGTTATCTGTAAAGAGTCGTGGTGGTAGGTGGGTCTTGAGAATTGAAGACCTGGATACATGTCGTTCTAAACTTGAATATGCTAAATTGTTGGAAGATGATTTGATTTGGCTTGGTCTTGATTGGGACGAAGGAGGACTGGAAAATATAGGGATTCATGGTCCTTATATGCAAAGCAAAAGAGGGGAATTTTATGAGGAGGCTTTGGCAAAGTTGGAAGCTTTGGGATTGCTATACCGTTGTCGCTGTCGCCGAGCCGATATTTTGGCTACTCAAGCTCCTCACCAGTCCGACGGCCGTGTTGTTTATTCAGGTCGCTGCCGTCCGTTGGATAGACCTCCGTTCCCTCTCATGCGAGAAGGTGGAGCGGTGCGTTTATATGTGCCTGGAGAAGATATACGTTTCAAAGACCGTTATTTCGGTATGCAAAGAGTTAATTTGGCTACTCATTGTGGCGATTTCATCCTTCGTCGTGCCGATGGTGCCTGGGCATATCAACTGGCTGTTGTTGTCGACGATGCTGCTATGGGTATAACCGAAGTCGTTCGTGGTTGCGATCTTCTCCTGTCTGCTGCACAGCAAATCTATCTATATCGCTTATTAGGTCTGAGAGAGCCGGAATTTGCTCATATCCCTTTGATATGCAATGCTCGTGGGATACGTTTATCTAAACGCGACAGTTCTTTAAGTATGGATCAGCTACGTAAGGCCTATTCACCATCTCAAATATTAGGTTACTTGGCTGGGGAGTGTGGTCTTTGCGGAAAAGGCGCTGAAACAAGCTTAGAAGACTTATTAGAATTGTATTCTTCTTTTGCTATGGTAGGGCGGGAGAAAATAATGGTAGATTCAGTCTTGTGAACAATATGGCAAATTAGTATATTAACTTGCTAATCTCCGTTAAAAAATTTGGCTGTGCCGATTTTTTTATGTATTTTTACAGAAAATACTTTCAACCCCCAAAAATTAAATGAAACGTAAACTTATATTACTTTTGGTTTTGTTGTTTGGTGCTTTTGGAGCAGCATATTTGTCGTATAAGCGTTCGGCTCAAGAAGCTGGGGCCAAGCACCGGTGGCTTGAAAGCGACTCTGTTGCAGCTATAGAAAGTCGCACACGAAGGGATTTTACTTTGACTCGACAAGAATTTGCTCAAGCGGCAATGGAAAAGTATCCATGGCTCACAGACGAGCAAATAGATAGTTTTATTGCTTTAAAATATATTGAAGCGAGAATTATAAACGATACACTCCGTATTCACCGCAAAGCAGTGCGTAATTTTGGTATCTTGTGTCCGAAAGCAGGTGAACATTTTTCAGGTCGTGGAGCAACTGCCAGTCAAGCTCGCATTTCATATGTTGATTCCGTGCTTGATTATTATGCCGGCGAGAATGCTGTAGGCAATGCACGACGGGTGAAATACCGTTTTTCTATAGATGTCCCTTATGCCGCTGCAATTCAAGGTGATTCTTTGCGTGTATGGATGCCCTTGCCTGTGGAGAGCGATCGGCAAAGCGATATAGAGATTATTGATGCTTCTCATCCCTACATCCGATCAAATGGACGCAGTTGCCATAATAGTGTTTATATGTTAGCACAAGCTCCTCAGCCTGGTGATACCGCTCATTTTGAACTTACTGCCGTATTTACGACATCTGGAAAGTACTGTAAGGAGGAAAATATTCTCAGCAATCTTAAACCATATGATAAAAATTCCGAAGAGTACAATAAATATACCTCATTTGATAACCGGCATATAGTATCTCTTGATTCTCTTGCTCATGCTATAGTGGGAGACGAAACGAACCCTTATAGGCAAAGCGAGTTGGTTTTCGATTATATAGCTAAAAATTATCCTTGGGCAGGAGCTCTTGAATACAGCATAATCCCATGCATCCCTCAATATGTTGTAGAACAGCACCACGGCGATTGCGGTCAGGTATCGTTGCTATATATATCGTTGATGCGTACCTTGGGAATTCCTGCTCGTTGGGAAAGTGGTTGGATGCTTCATCCCGGCGAATTAAACCTTCACGATTGGGCAGAAGTGTATTTTGAAGGTGTGGGATGGCTTCCTGTCGATGTTTCCTTCGGACGATATTCGGGATCGGATAAAGCAGAAATATCAGGTTTTTATAGCCATGGCATTGATTCACACCGTATGGCAGTGAATAAGGCTGTTGGCGGCGATTTTTATCCTAAAAAGAAATACATACGTTCGGAAACTGTAGATTTCCAAGTTGGCGAGGTGGAAACTACCCGTGGAAATCTCTTCTATCCAATGTGGAACTACCACATGGAAATTCTTGAAAACCAACCAATAGAAATTTTAAACAAATGAAAAAAATAATATTGGCTCTATCATTGTCTGTAGCAGTGATGCCTTTATGGGCGCAATCTTCTGCTAATGCATTGACTAAAGCTCAAGAAATTCTTCAAACAATCAAGGAAGACCTTGCTCCCGACGGGCGTCAGGTTATTTTCGGTCTGAAGGCATTCAACAGCCCTGATGGTATTCTTACGGTTGAAGGTACGACCTCGGAGCAGACCATACGTGATTCGGCTGTAGAAGCCCTCTCGTCACATGGCGTGGACTTTGCCGACTCTATATGCGTTTACCCATCCGACAATTGGGGACAGGTCCGTATTCCAGTTGCAAGTCTCAGGACTGCCGGCAAACATGCGGCGGAGATGGCTACACAAGCTGTAATGGGCACACCGCTTCGTATTTTGGAATCTTCGGGGGAATGGTATCACGTACAAACCCCGGATGGATATATAGCTTGGGTGCCACAATCGTCGGTACAGCTTAAAACGGCCGAGGATATGGAAAAATGGCGCAAAGCTAAGCGTTTCATAGTTACAAGTCCTTTTCAGATACGTGCTTATTCTTCTGCCGATAAAAATGGTTTGCGAGATGTGGTGACAGATTTAGTAAATGGTTGTATCGTAGAACCTGCAAATAGCGATGTTGTTCTTTCTAACGGTCGTTTGGCTATCAAGTTGCCTGATGACCGTAGGGCTTATGTAGACGTTTCCGATGTAGCTCCAATAGAGGAATGGGCAGCACAAAATTTCAATCCCGAAAAAATACTTGACATTGCTTATTCCATGGAGGGGACTCCATATCTTTGGGGCGGAACATCTACCAAGGCAATAGACTGCAGTGGTTTAGCAAAAGTGTCTTATTTTGCAAATGGTATAATACTTATGCGAGATGCATCTCAACAAGCATTGACAGGAACGCGAATTGAAGCTTCCGATTGGCCCAACTGCCAAGCTGGAGATTTGCTGTTTTTCGGCAATCCTTCTACTCGGAGAGTAACACATGTGGCAATCTACGATAATAACGGCAACTACGTTCATTCTTCGGGCAGGGTTAAACGTAATAGCGTAGATCCGGAATCGTCTTCTTATCTCAAAACACCTTTTCTCCATGCTGTAAGAATAGCCGGAAATGAAGAGACAAAAGGTATTACAAGAGCCCGAAACCACAATTGGTATTTTTAGACAATCTTAAATCTTGACTATTTTTCCATGAATCGTAGGAATTTTTTAAAAACGGGTATGATTGGAGCTTTGATGGCTGCTTCGCCGATAAGCTTTTCTGCATTTGGACAAGCCACTCGCAATGCCACTCGCGAAGGTCGGTTAAATCTCCGTTTTCGCCCATATGAATTACAATTAAGACATGCATTTAATCTTGCACGCTCGCAGCGAACAAGTACTCCTGGTGTGCAAGTAGAAATAGAATATGATGGAATTGTTGGATATGGTGAAGCTTCAATGCCGCCATATCTTGGAGAGTCTATACAATCTGTCACGCAGTTCTTGTCGCAGTTGGATCTAAGCCAGTTTTCCGATCCATTCCGGATTGAGGACATACACGAATACATGGAGTCTGTTGCGCCCAATAACCGAGCAGCAAAAGCATCGGTAGATATTGCATTGCACGATTTGACGGGGAAAATAATGGGTCAGCCTTGGTATAAGATTTGGGGCTTGAATCCTGAAAGGACTCCGAATACATCATTTACTATCAGCTATGATGCAGATCCGGAGGAGATGAGGAAGAAAATAGAAGAAACGGCTCCTTATAAAGTGGTGAAGGTGAAAATGGGTCTTGACCACGACAAAGAAATAGTGGAAGCGCTCCGACGCCATACAGATGTGCCTATCTGCGTGGATGCAAACCAGGGATGGACCGACAAGGAAAAGGCCCTTGAAATGTGTCATTGGTTGGCAGAACGCAATTGTCTTTTTGTGGAACAGCCGATGGACAAATCTGCAATCGACGATACCGCATGGTTGCGTGAACGCTCGCCATTGCCAATTATAGCCGACGAGTTTTTGCAACGTATGCCCGATGTGCGCCGCGCCGCTGGAGTCTATGATGGAATTAATATAAAGTTGATGAAGAGTACCGGTATGCACGAAGCATATCAGATGGCTTCTTTAGCAAGGGCTTTAGGAATGAAAGTTATGCTTGGTTGCATGACTGAGACCTCTTGCGCTGTTTCGGCTGCTTCTCAACTTGCGCCTCTGGTAGATTGGGCCGACCTTGATGGAAATTTACTTATTGCAAACGATATTTTTGATGGCATGAAAATCGTTGATGGGAAGGTGACGATCCCAAATCGTCCCGGTATCGGCGTTGTTCCTCTTGCCTGATTATTTTTATATCTCATACCAAGATTAATTATGGATAATACTATTGCCATGTCTAAGAATGCTGTTGTTGCATTCTTGGGTAAGAAATCAGATGATTTTACTCGTGAAGATATTATTCGTTTCATTGCCGAAAATGGCATTGAAATGGTCAATTTTATGTACCCGGCGGCCGATTGCCGTCTTAAAACGCTAAATTTTGTCATCAACGACAAGGCATATCTTGAAACTATCTTGACATTAGGAGAGAGGGTGGACGGATCTTCTCTGTTTCCTTTCATTAGTGCAGGAAGTTCAGATTTATATGTGATTCCGCGATATTCGACAGCTTTTGTTGATCCTTTTGCTGAATATCCTACTCTCACAATGCTTTGTTCCTTCTTTGATAAAGACGGGAATCCGTTGGCCAGTGCACCTGAGTGTACTTTAGATCGAGCTTGCAAGGCATTTACTCAAGAGACTGGACTTATTTTTGAGGCTATGGGTGAACTTGAATTTTATGTTATAGGAGCAGACCAGTATATATATCCTGCAACAGATCAGAAAGGTTACCACGAATCAGCCCCATTTGCAAAGTTCAACGAATTCCGAACAAAAGCAATGCGTTATATCGCTGCCGCTGGTGGGCAGATTAAATATGGTCATTCAGAAGTCGGTAATTTTACTCTAAAAGGGAAGATTTACGAACAAAATGAAATAGAATTTTTGCCGGTAGATGCGCGTAAAGCCGCAGATCAATTGGTTATCGCAAAGTGGATAATTCGTAATTTGGCCTATAGCATGGGCCTTGATGTTACTTTTGCTCCGAAAATTACTGTAGGGAAAGCCGGTTCAGGTCTTCACATCCATATGCGTTTGATGAACCAAGATGGCACCTCGGCAACTGTAGAGAATGGACACCTGTCTGTTGCTGCAAAAAAAGCTATCGCAGGACTCATGTTAGCAGCACCGGCCATTACAGCTTTCGGCAATACTAACCCTACTTCATATTTCAGGCTTGTGCCTCATCAAGAAGCGCCGACAAACGTTTGTTGGGGAGATAGAAACCGTTCGGTCCTTGTCCGTGTTCCTTTAGGATGGACGGCCAAGAGCGATATGTGTGCTTATGCAAACGGTCCTCAGGCTTCGGCAAATGATGTTGTGCCTCAGAAAAAGCAAACTTTTGAGATACGTTCTGCTGATGGTTCTGCTGATGTTTATCAGCTTTTGGCTGGGCTTGCAGTAGCTGTTCGTCACGGCTTTGAATTGCCGGAAAAAGAAGCGCTTGAAATAGCCGACAAATTCTACGTTGATGTAGATATCCATAGGCCTGAAAATGCTGAAAAACTCAATTCGTTGCCCACATTGCCTGTAGATTGCGCAGGTTCTGCAGATATTCTTGAAGAGAATGCCGATATGTTCCTTGAAAAGGGCGTTTTTTCTTCAGATATGATTGGTGGTATCATTAAAAAACTTCGTAGTTTTGACTCTGAATCATCTCATAAGGCTCTTGCCGATCCGGCACTAATGCTTGAAATGGTTCAAAAACATTTTAATTGTGGATAAACTCATATAATTTACGAACCAAGCGGAGCGCATGCTTGTTTTCTTTGAAAACATTCATCACTCCGCTTTTTTATGAAAAAATTAGTTATTCTGTTAGTTGTAGCTTTAGAAGCATTTATTTCGTCTGTAAATTTCGCATCTCAGCCGCTTGTAGATACGCATGCTGATTCGCTTATCGCTAACCATAAATTTGTTTTTATAGACGGTAAGCCATCTTCGTTTGAAACACAACAGTATGTAGATTCTGTAAGGCAAGTTATATCTGCTTTCTACTATGATCAGTTCCGGCATTTCCAAGACCCCGAAGCACCATACTTCTTATTTATGAGCAAAGATGCGCAACTTGCTATGGGTATAGGTGGCGCAGTGAGAATGAGAGGATATTTTGATTGGGGTGGTGCTATACCTTCGCCGGGTTTTGCACCATATTTAATTCCGATGACTCCGGACCCTACTGCGAATAAACAGTTTAATACTACACCGGCCGGTACTTGTATATACTTTAGGGTGATTGGTAGAAACAAAGTGCTTGGGAGTTACCAACTCTATATTGAAGCTAACTTTAATGGATATGCAGCACGAGATTTTCATCTAAAAAAAGCGTATGCAATCATAAATGATTTTACAGTTGGATACGCCAGTTCAACATTCTCTGATCCTGCCGCCGTGCCACCTACGGTTGATGCGCAAGGTCCAAACAATAAGATTTCTCCAACAAGAGTCTTGCTCAGATATATGCCTGCTTTCGGTAAATTTTCTTTTGGAGTATCAGCCGAAACGCCCGACACAGAAGTGGCAGTTGATGGTGTGAATACGGCTAAAGTTAAAAGTTGGATTCCTGAAGGGGCGGCTTTGCTACAATATCAATGGGCTAAGGGACAACACGTCCGGTTAGCTGGAATTGTTAGGAACTTGGCTTATCGAGATATTGCAGCACAAAAAAATTATAATCATACAGGTTGGGGTTTGCAGCTTAGTTCAGTTGCACATCCGATATCTCCGTTGACAACATACGCTACAGTTAGTTATGGTCATGGGTATCAGCAACTTGGTGGAGATTTGCAGATTGGGAGTTACGATCTCGTTGCCGATCCCGAAACACCGGGTCGCCTCTATGCTCCTGCTGGATTTGGTTGGTGTCTTGGCATACAATACAATTTCCGTCCAAATTTGTTTGTTTCTGTTTCTGCAAGCCAAAGCAGATATCTTCCTGCTAAACAAGTAGATCCCAACGATTATAAGTATGGCTTCTTTGGTGCTGCCAATGTGTTTTGGAATCTAACACCGAGAATGCAGGTAGCTGCGGAATTTGATCTTGGTATGCGAAGGAATTTTAGTGGCGAGAAAAAATTCGCTCGTCGTATAGGTGCTATGTGCCAATTCTCCTTTTAGCCGCCATATTTTGAGTTCTTTTTGGCTATTGATAGCATGACGTTTTTTCCGAGATAAGAGAGCAGTGCGCCTATTTTGTTTTTAAGACGTACACGAGAATCGGTTAAAGCTTGTAGCCGTCCGGCCTTTATTTTTGACCAACATTCATTGGCGGTTTGCGTTTCGCCGTGGAAGGAAGCCAAGAAGAAACCGTTGAAATTGGCGCTGAACATTAAGTTTTCTGCCGATTTTATCAAGCCTTTGTGCCTGGATTTCATTTCAGAGACTATTTGCTCTGTTATCGTTAATGCATCAAGACGACCTTTGCTCCATGTATTTACAAAACTCGTGGGGTTGATTCGGTAGAAATAAACCGCTTGGTTTATTACAGCGATGTTGTGGCAGTTTAAGGCCAAGCGTGGGAATATTTCCATGTCTTCAAACCAACTTCCTTCTTTGAAAAGTTTTATACCCTCAAAAAGTTTGCGTCGGTATAGCTTGCCCCACGCCGAGTGGAGCAAATCTTTATCTTGGTAGAATGTTTTTTTCAAAGCTTCTTCCGGCGAGTAGACTTGTAAGGAAAGAGGTTTGTCTAATATGTATGCAGGTTTTTCTGCCGCATTTATAATTTTTCCGCAAACCATGTCTACCTCTGAATAACGGTCTAAATATGAGGCCATGGTATTTAGTGCTAAGGGAAGGTAGGAATCGTCGGCATCCAAAAACAAGATATAGTCGCCTGTAGCCATCGTTATTCCTGTATTCCGACTTGCCGAAAGCCCTTTATTGTGGCTGTGTATGGCTATTTTTATTCTATCACCATATTGCTTTTCATAGCTGCGGCAAATTTCAAGACTATTGTCGGGAGAAGCATCGTCGACCAGAATCAGTTCCCAATCCGCGTAATTCTGGCCGACGATACTGTCAAGACTTTCTCGCAGATATCGTTCAGCTTTATAAATGGGTACAATAATCGATATCATTGATTAAGTGGGGCTATTCTATTATTATAGCCGAAGAACCTTCAGACTCGTTGTTCACTCTATCAAGTGCCGTGATTACATAGACTCCGCTGCCGTTGGTTTTGAAATTGGTGCTGGGTGTCACATCAAGTATGGCTCCGGCGTTGTTCATGTCAATATTGTCTAAGCCACTGAAACGGTATACCACATATTTAACGGCATCTTCAGTCTTATTGCCGCTGTTTGATCCTTTCCATGAAATAACGCCATCTTTTACGTTGACTTCTTTAACGGGTTGTGGGCCATCTGATTTTATATTCGCGTAGCTTGGAACCAATGCCATTGTGCTTTGGAAATAGGTCTTAAGGGAGTCGGCCGCGCCACCAACATTCTTAGTTACTGCATAACCTGGCCACCAGCAGTTGCCTTTAATATTTTTTCCGGCTCGGGCAAGCTCAACCTTGTGGCGCAGCTGTGTCTTTTCTGTGCTTGGCGCAAGATCGGTTTTAGTCATGGCTTTGCTTACGTCTTGTCCTATATAGAGGTGGCAATTGTCGCCTGCATGCTTGTTCCACCAATCAACGAGAACAAGGTAAGAAGCTGCTTTGTGCTCAAGTTCCCAATAAAGTTGGGGAATTAGATAATCTATCCAACCCTCTTTTTCCCATAGTAAAACGTCGGCAAATAAAGCGTCGTAGTTTTGAAGACCGCTCGTTTCGCTGCCATTTGGGTCTGTGCTCTTGTTTCGGTGTATACCAAAGGGACTCACGCCGAAACGCACCCATGGTTTGGCTGCATGAATGCGCTTGTGGAGATCTTCAATCAAAAGGTCTACATTCTTACGGCGCCAATCGTCTAATTTCATTCCATTGCCATATTTTTTATATGAGGCATCATCTCCGAATTCTTTTCCGGCCACTGGGTAGGGGTAGAAATAATCGTCGAAATGTATCCCGTCAATGTCGTAGCGCGCCACAATGTCGTCTACAACAGTGCCTATAAATTCACGGTTTTCGGGCATACCTGGATCAAAATATAACTTCCCGTCATATTTAATGAAGCGTTCGGGATGTTTATGGTAAATATGTCCTTTGGGTAAGACCTGTTTGGTATTAGATGTCACACGGTATGGGTTGAGCCATGCATGGAGTTCAAGGCCACGCTTATGGCATTCTTCTACCATAAATTCCAACGGATCCCAAAATGGTTCGGGTGCATTTCCGTCGTTGGTCAAAAAACGGCTCCATGGTTCTAATGAGCTTGGGTATAGTGCGTCGGCTTGAGGGCGTACTTGGAATAAAACTGCATTTACTCCTGCGGCTTTGAGGCTGTCGAGTTCTTTTTTTAGATATGCCTTGTTCTGTTCGGTACTTTGGTCCTTATATTGGCCCTGGAAAATTGTGTGCATCCATGCACCGCGGAATTCTCGTTTAGGATTGTCCGCGTAAGAAGCTGTGGCCATTAAAGCCGCAGCACCAATAATCATTAATTTAGTTGCTTTCATTCTTCTAAATTACATAAATATGTATTATAGTTGTTTTCACTCAGCTAAATTACAAAAAAAATATTTATTATACAATTTTAAATTTGTTGGCGCCTTTAAAGATTAGCAATGTTTGGATATCTTAATGAAATAACCTTTATGATGTGTTATTTAATTCCACACATAAAAATACGAGGTGGTTAGTTATATCAAAA
>CAJTUG010000030.1:30503-30634 GCA_910579605.1 uncultured Muribaculaceae bacterium
GCTCTTATTTTGTTGTTTTGGAAAAGATGACTAATTAATGTTCAAGATTGAATCAAACTGTTCAACTGCGCTGTAAATTCGTTAATCGGGTTGGATACAGCGGTTTAGCGGAATTGGCGGGGTTTGTCTAA
>CAJTUG010000031.1:0-8414 GCA_910579605.1 uncultured Muribaculaceae bacterium
AATTGGATAAAGCAGAAATGATGTTAATAACAATAGCTTTTTCATATTTTTCCCAAGAATAATAATTAATCTTGCATAATCCAAATTTGCGCAATATGTTTATAACATATTTTTACATAATCAATGAAGACGAGATTACATGACATATCAGGCAGCAGACGGCCGCTTTATATTCAGGTGATGAAATCGTTTGACTAATCATAAATACATCATTTTTGAACTGAATTTAGGGCAGCTGAGATATCTTGCCTAATAGGTCGTGCCGGATGAATCGGCGATAAACAGGTGTTGTATAACATATCACCACATTTTGTTGATTCAATAGATAACCCTAATTTTGTGGCTATGAAAGCAATAGCCCTGTTTATTATATTATTTATATTCCCGCTACACATTATTGCACAAATAAAAACAGCTGAGGACTATTATATGACAGCTTTTAATGAGATGTCAGATATGCTTGCTGGGCGAGATTCTTTATCGATAAAGAGATCCGTGTATCTTGCCGAGTGGGCTTATTTTGAAGGAAATTTGGATTATAAAACAGACTTTTGCGATGAAATCGGCAGGATTGTCAAATACGTCAATCTGTTTTATGATGTTAACAGGCTTGATTCATATAAGACTGGCAAACAGATGGCGTTAAACGAGTACTTTTTCAGACCTTATTCGGGGAATCAATATAAGCCGTATACTTATGATTTTGAGACTTTCTACATGGATGATCGACTATGGGAATGGCAATTCGTATCTAATGTCCTTAAAACCCATAGCGGTCAATGTCGCTCTCTACCATGGATGTATAAAATCCTGGCTAATGAAACAGGTGCTGACGTTTCATTGGCACAAGCGCCCGGACATTGTTACATCATGTATAGAGACGAGGATAATCTTACTCCAGAGGATTGGATTAATCTTGAATTGACAACCCATCAAATGCAACCGGAGTGGTGGATTAAACAGGATTTTGAAATATGCGACTCAGCCGTTCAGGTAGGAACTTACATGACTCCCTTGACAGACATTCAGACCGTGGCTTGCCAGATGGCAGAACTTGCCCTTGGGTACAAAGTAAAATTCAATAGGTACGATGAGTTTACATTTTACTGTTCAAGCCGGTCGTTAGAATTTTATCCAATGAATCCAAATGCATGGATTATACGTGGTAAATCCCTTGAACGTATGATTCAAGAACATCTACTAAAAACAGGATATTTTATTGACGATTATGCAGTTTATCTTATAGATTTAATGAATGACTCTAAAATACGTCTTGATGCCACTTATATGACAGTGGAAACCGAAGAAATCAGAGAACGTCGAAAACAACAAGCGATAGAAGCTCAAAAATATACTCAAGAAAAATTATTGCCAAAATGAAAAATATTTTAATTATCATATTCGGGAATCTTATATCAATAATGCATCCATTAACAATGGATGCATTCTCTCACCTATCTCCATACTCGTATTGTGGCGGCGACCCTGTAAACTGCAAAGATCCTACAGGATGTGTAATAGAAGGTGTGACTAAAAAAGATGCCGCAATGGCAGTTGAAGATTTCCGGACAATGTTCCCGGGGGATGAATTTGCAAATTTCAGGAACTTAATAGTCCAATCCGGTAAAAAACAAAATGGCAAGTCATTTGCGGCAATATCTGCAGATGCGCTTTCATCGGCATTTAGTGGAATAACGCTCAATGAAGACCAACAAGCATTAGTGGATATGGTGGTAAACACTATAAACTCTAATGATATTCATAAGGTCGAATACACTACACCGGGAAGCGATATGTCACAATCTTCTCTGAAAGTTTATTCACCAATCTTAAATTCATTAGGCATTACATCTGAGATGGTCGCTAACGTTCAAGGTGGATATTCTAAATTCGTTATGGCTTTATGTGGAGAAGCCTCTACAGTTCCCACACAAATAGGGTCTTTAACTACTATATTAAAAACACCCGATGCTTTTGTTACAAATCGTCCGGCAACCCTGGGACATGAAATTATCGGGCATGGACGTTCGTTTAGATTAGGATACAGAGATGCTCAGTCACAACATATCATACCTATTCAAGTAGAAAATCTCATATTACGTAATATGGGGATTCCTTTGTTTAGAAACGGCACTGATCACGCTCCCCTATATTCCATAATTCCCAATTATACGGCTCTCCCAAATTTTAGATGAAGTTTAAAAATTCCGCTTGATAATCTGTTCAATATTGTTATTCTTTAGAAAGCCAACTCACATAATGAAATGTATTCTATTTCCTATTTTATTCTGCATCTGTAGCGCACAAAACTCCTATCCTATTGAAACTGAATGTGAAGCAGAAGAAAACATCAACTTTTACGATGGTGATAAGAGCCGTGAATACATAATCTATGAATTTGGATTTTCAAAAATAAATTCGGTATATATAGTAAAAGATGATACATGTTTTGATGTTTACATTTCGGATGGTAATACTATAAACTTTTTAACAATCTGCAAAAAGTCACCTATTTTAAACTGGGCTTTTGAGAAGGCTCCAGATGAATTTGCGTCCGCTCAATTCGTTACTGATAAAGAATATAAACCTTTCTACTACAAATTAACCATAATGGTTGATAATGTTCCAATTATAATTGATTCCTCGTCAATGCGAATTAAGGAGCTGGGAGGTAACATAGAAAAAATAGATGAATTAAAGAGATTTATTATCAGTCTATGGAAAGATACGATAGATGTAGAAAATTATGATTAATAAAGCACATTTTAGTTGACGTGTTTGACCAAGTCACCCTTTAATCGATGACGGATTAAATGTTAAGTAGGCTCTCAAATAAAAATTCACTAAAAAGCAGCATGAAAAAAGTTGATAACATATTCGCTTCCTATGTCATTCAAGATTTCACGGATGACCTCATAAAGTATGCATCTGCTGCAATATCTGCCGATGCTCATTCATCAGCGTTTAGTGGAATAATACTCAATGAAGACCAACAGGCATTAGCGGATATGGTGGTAAATACTATTAACCCTGATGATATTCGTATGGTTGAGTACATTTCAGGGACTGTTGTACTATCACAACAAGCAGAAACGTTATTTCTACCATCATTTATGTAAGAGGAATAGGCCCGCATATGCCACAAATAATTGAAGCAAATGGAGGAGTACCTCTGTGGTTAATTGTAAAATGAAGGATGAGGTGGTGTTACCATACCAACTAAAAAAGGATCACATTCATTGATTATATTAGGAGGGGAACATATGAATGGTCGGGATGTTACAACTGGACGCGAAATCTTAGGCCATGGCCGCTCTTTGGCTACAGGTTTTGGCGATATTTCTCAACACGTACAATCAATACGGACAGAGAATCTCATATTACGTAATATGAGGGGCATTGTTTAGAAACGGCACTGATCACATTCCCCTATATTCCATAATTCCCAATTATACGGCTCTCCCAATTTTTAGATGATGTTTAAAAATTACGCTTGATCGTCTTTTCAATATTGTTATTCTCTTATTGCGGTCCGATAAAATTATTTGAGACAGGGTAAAATTAGGAGGGTGTGCCATGAATTTTGACACACCCTCTTATGTTGGGATATTGTTGGTTCAGTTTACTTTACAAGTACCTTTGTGGCTTTGCCTTGTACGACTTTCACGTAGATACCGGTGGTGAGGTTATCGGAGGATACCCTCACACCTTGGAGATTGTAGTATACGGCTGCTTCTTCGTTGTCGGATGCGTCTATTGTTATGTTTTCAACACCATCGAAAGATCCGAGGATGTGAGCTGTAGTAGGAGCTTGCGTTGTGGCTTGTGATGCTTCGCGTGGCAAGGAGAACACACGGAACGACGAGCGGTTTGCTACATATAGGTTACCGGCAGGGTCAAATGTTGCCTGATATGAGTTGCGGTCCATGCCACCGTCCATGAGCACATTGAAGGTATATAGTTCAGTGAGTTTGAACTCGGGTTCCCATTCAAGGCTGCAGACGTGGATGTTATTGCCGTCGTCTTGAACGCAGAAGATAGAACCGTCGGCCGAAAGGGCAAAGCAACCAACAGAACCTGTAAGGGTTTCCATGCTTTCGCCGGAGTTGAAGAGGATATCGCCTTCAAGGCTTGTTATCAAGAATGAGGGAACACCTTTGGAGTTGTTGCCGCCTCCACGTACTTGGCCAAGAACCATACCTTTGTCGCAGGTAAGGACTTCTACGTTACCGTTAACGAGGTATCCGCTTACCGATTTGAATTTATCCGATTGTGTGGGAGCTTCGGTAATCTGTGTGGCTGTTCCAAGATTGTATGTTACCAAGTTGAGGGAGTAGTTGGATGGCCAGTCTTCTTGGAAAGATATGATTGTTGTTTCTTCTCCTTTTCCACGAACAGATAAACCAGAGGTTGAGCCTCCTATTACTTTACCTTCGTATGTCCATTCGCCAGAAGCGGGGTTGCATGTGCCGGCAAAGAAATTAGAACGTGCTGCCGTGTTTTCCGGATCAAAGAGATATATGCCACCTTGAGCGTCTCCCCAGTCTGTGATGAGAAGATTATCGTTGAGCATTGCAAGACGCCATGGAGATGCACCAACGCTTGTATCCCACATACCTGCAAGCCAAGGAGTGGTGTTGTATGCTTCAAATGCAGGATTGAAAGCGCGGATACCACGTTGACCGTCTTTCTGAGATACGTAAATAGTACCGAAATTCGGGCTGTCGGTGTCAAGGTTAATAGCTACACCGCTTGATACGACGTCGCTGTTGAAGATTGTGGTAGGAGCTGGAACTGTTTTATTGTCTACTACAACTTCCCATGTGTATACGCCTGAGATAGTTTTACCGTCAACAACAACTGAGTTCAATCCTTTGGTGAAATCAGTATTGGCTATTTCTATAACAGGATTTTCGGAGGATGATTGAAGAGTGACCAGACGAACAGTAGCATGGGCGTCGTCTGTGAGTTGGAACGACAAGGTATATTCCCCGTTCTCCTCGGCAGTTGTTGTGAGTTGGTAAGCCCAGTTTCCGCGTACTGTTGGTTGCTCGGCGTCTTTTGTAGTGAAGCGAGATATTGCCGTACCGTTAATAGAGAAGAGCTCAATGTGTGCAGCTGTAATGATGTCATCCTGGTCGCGGGTTACAACAGCACGTCCGGTAGTGGCTGCAGGGCCAGCAATGGCAGTATTTGATGTTTCTATTTCACTTGGAGCTGTAAGGCCTTTTGTGATATCAATGAGGCGTATAGCACCGTTGTCGTGTGCAACCATCATGCCATGGCCTGCAAATTTGAAATAACCTTCTGAAGCAACTTCAGCTGAGAGATATTTTGCAGGCATTTGTCCTTCTTCTTCATAAGTTATGCCGTTGAATTGCATAGGGCTTATGAGGTTGCTGTTGACGATGAACGATTTGCTTGAAGCCGGCGAAACACTTATAGTAACGTCGTCGCCAAGTTCATCCATGTTCATGTGATCTTTCGTTACATTTACAAATCCTGAAGACGACAATTCCGATTCAAAGATGTCGAGTGTGTTGAGCCATACTTTGCGGTTGTAATATGTAGAGTAAGAAGGCAGGTATACAGTTCCTTCCTTGGTTGTACCTGAGTAGGCGAAGGTGAAACCGGTTATGGCACTGTAGAAATTAGCGGTAGCACCTGTTTCAAACCATTTAACAGGATTTCCTTGCGGTGTACCGTCTTCGGCATTCTCCCAACGGTAGAAATTACAGTTTGCTTTAACTTCGCCCGGTTCAAGTTCGTCGTCCAAGAGAACTGTGTGTTGTGCTGCAGAACCAATGAGGAAGCCGTCGGCAGTCACTGCAATGTCGCTGAGGTTGCAAAGGCTGCCTTTGGTGCCTTCGGTGGATACTTCAGCTTTTACTGCGAGGGTGTTTGCGTCTACTACCAAAATGGTAGGAGCTTTGGCTTCGTCGTGAGCCAGAATGTAGAGCTTGTCGTTGCGGTAGATAACACGTTTGATCTTTTTACCTTCAAGAGCGGGTATAGTAGCAGAGATGGGCTGCTCATTGAAATTATATGAGCTTGCTGCTAAAATAGCCGGAGTGTTGATTTCATCGACATAGTCGGTGAATGTGACTGTAGGTGGCTCATATGTGAGGCTTTCAAGATAAACGCGAGGATATGTTACTTTTGCAGCTTCAACTGTGAAAGGTCCGCATTGATCGGGTGTTGCGTCTTTGTATCCTTCGCAGCTAACCTTGATGGTGTAGTCGCCAGGAGCGATGCGGCGGAATACGAAAGCGCCATTCCATTCGTCGTCTGTAGTGTATTCGGCAACTTCTTTACCGGTGGCATCTATAAGAGTAACTTTTGCGCCGTTGAGGGGTTTGAAAGCGTCGGCCGACGATGAGGGTGCGTTGTAATATTTATGTTTAAAACGTTCGTGTAGATCTCGAACAATACCGTAGAGGTCTCCTGTTTGTTCTTGAGGAACACCAAAATATTCGGCAATACCTCTTGCATATGATTCACCTTCTAATGCGCATACATCGGGGTTCATGGCGCGGTGGCGTGCCGGTTGGTAGGTGTGGAAATAACCTTCTAAAAGCATGCCGGGTGTATTATGGCGGAGCACTGCATAGTAGCCTTTTACTTTAGTGCCGTCGGGCATAGTGGTTATGGCATAGTCTCCACTCCAGAAATCGATGTCGTAGTTAATGCAAGGATTGGTCATGGAGTAATGACTCCAGTTGGAGTGTTCGTTGCTGAATGCATACGGCCAAACAATTCGTGATACTTCTGTTGAGCCAGGTACACTTTCCTTACCGCCTTCGCCACGTATAAACATGGCAGGGTAGTTTGTTGATGATCCTTCTGTAGCTGCATTTGAATGCACGGAGATGAAATAGTCGAAATTATTTACTTCAACTTCAACTGCGATTTCATTGATATCTCGGCTTGTCCCATTCTTGACATGGCTCATGACGAGGCCTTGAGACATATCGCGAGCGGCTCCCCAACGATATAATTCATCTTCGGCGCCTTCGGGCTTCTGGTTAAGGGTCGGGTCGTATTTGAAGCCATAGTCGGCAAGGCGCTGTAGCAGAGCAAGGCCTTTCCAAGTATTTGTGTTGGTTTCAAAGAAACCGCATGTATCGGTGTAATTGGCGTCTCCGTGGCCTATTGTGCCCATATGACGGTCGCCGCTACCCCAACCACCGTGTCCGGGATTGATGTAGATGCGCAGATCTTGCAGTTCTTTGGCCTGCATAGGGGTGGCTACCATAAGGGCGGCTGCCACTGCAAATATCATTTTTTTCATGGCAGTACTTATTTGAGTTTGTAATCAATGAGGTAAAGTTCACCTGTAGGGGTAGTGAATGAGATTTTGGAACCTCCAGCAGATGGGAATACTGCGACAACGTCACCGTCGGTGAGTTTTTGAGTTTTTGATCCGTCGGCAGAAACAGCAACAAGTGCAGATTCTGTCGTGACTACGCCGTTGTCGTGATCATCCATTCCAACAAGCACGTTGTTGTCGATCCAGCAGACAGCGCGAAGCATACCCAAGGGTTTTACGTCTTTGCCGCTGAGGTCGCAGGTAAAAGCACCGCAACCCACCCCAAAGAAAGCGATACGTTTGCCGTCGGGGGAGAGGCTGGGCCACAGATAGCTATTTGTTCTGTTGCCAAGAGGCGAAAGCTCTGTGGTATTTCCTGCTTTAGTAATGCAAAGTTTTCCACGGTTGATACTGAGTGTAGGGCGTTGTGCGTTAGCAGTAGCGGCGGTTCCGTTGATGCTTTTTGCTTTAGCGCGACCGTTTTCAACAGCTATGGCAGTGTTGCCTTCTATTGAGAATCCTTGCAAATTGCGGGAAGGTTGCACGAGTGTCGCGTTGCGGTTGTTTTTGACATCGTAGCTTTTAAGAGCTACATAGCGGCGATGAGCAGAATCATAGCTGCTTTCGCGATAAATTACATGCGAACCGTCGGCACTGAACTGTACCATTACGGGGCTTGCTGCATGTGAAATGATTTTGGTAGAACCATTAGCAAGGTTGATAGTCGCAAGCCCATTTCCCGATATAGGGGAGACAACGGCATATGAGCCATCGGGGCTTAAAGTGGCCATGCTTACAGAATGATTTCCTGGAATGGCTACTTTCTCAACCTTCTGCACTTCTACGAGCTGAGCATACCCTAAAATAGATGCGCACAGCAGGCAAATAGAAAGAAGAGTTTTCTTCATAATAATAATTTAAGGATTTAAAAAAATATCAGTGGCAAATTTATAAATAATTTAGATATGTAAAAACTTTTTACTGCTATTTTTTTGCTGTATACAAAGGAAAATATCTTAGAATAAAAAGAGGGAGTTTTTTTGTAAACTCCCTCTTTCGTTAATTGTATTTTATTTGATTTTTCATGCCAGAATTGTTATAATTT
>CAJTUG010000031.1:8497-12856 GCA_910579605.1 uncultured Muribaculaceae bacterium
AATAATAGCGAAATAAGGTACACCGGCGGCGTCGGCATATCCTATTTGTTTTTTCATTTTTGCAGAGTCTGGATACATTTCTGCAGGAATACCAGCTAAGCGAAGCAGCTTGATTAGTCTTAGCGAGGCCGCTGCTTCGGCTTCTCCGAAATTTGCAAATAGCACTTTTGAAGCCTGCTTTGTGTTTTCGGGGTATAGATCAAGAGTAGTAAGTACATCGTAGATTCTGTCTGCTCCGAAAGAGATACCAACGCCAGAAATTCCATCAAGACCGAAAACACCGGTGAGGTTGTCGTAGCGTCCACCGCCGGAAATGCTACCCATTTGGGTGTCGAGGGCTTTTACTTCTATGATTGTTCCGGTGTAGTAGTTGAGGCCTCGGGCCAAAGATGCGTCAAGCTCTAATGTGGCGTCTAAGCCCAGTTGTTTTGTGCCGTTTACAACAAATGTGAGTTCTTCCACTCCTTTCGTCCCTATTTCCGAGCTTTGGAGAATTTTGCCTAAAGTTTCCAGTCTTTCGTTTGTTGTGCCAGTAAGCTCAAGAATGGGTTTTAGAGTATCTATGGCGTTTTGGCTCAAACCGCGCTCCGCGAGTTCGAGGTTGACTTTTTCAAGACCTATTTTGTCTATTTTATCTATGGCGACAGTTATGTCTATGAGTTTGTCGGGCTCGCCTATGAGTTCTGCAATGCCTGCAAGGATTTTTCTGTTATTGAGCTTTATTGCTACACGAATGTGTAGGCGACGAAAAACTTCGTCAATCATCTGGAGGAGTTCTACTTCGTTCCATAGAGAGTTTGAACCTACAACGTCTGCATCGCATTGATAAAATTCGCGGTAACGACCTTTCTGTGGGCGGTCTGCGCGCCATACCGGTTGTATTTGGAAGCGCTTGAAGGGCAATTGTATTTCGTCGCGGTGTTGCACGACGAAACGCGCAAAAGGTACAGTGAGGTCGTAGCGCAATCCTTTATCGGAAATTTGATTTGTGAGTTTCACATATTCTCCGTTGTCTACCAGAGATCGGTCTACGTCTTTGAGAAAATCTCCTGAATTTAAAATTTTGTAGAGTAGTTTATCGCCTTCTTCGCCATATTTTCCCATTAAGGTGGACAGATTTTCCATTGCGGGGGTTTCTATTTGGCGATATCCGAAGAGTGCAAACACTTCGCGGATAGTATCGAAGATATAGTTGCGCCGCGACATTTCTACAGGGCTGAAATCGCGAGTGCCTTTGGGGGTTGAAGGTTTACGTGCCATTTATGATATGCTTTATGATTTTTTGTTTATTGATTCTAAAAAGTCTGCTACAATGAAAGTGCTTCCTCCCACAAAGATAGTATCGTAGGGAGCAGCCGATTTTATGGCGGTATTAAATGCTTGGTTCACATTGCAATATGCAGAACCTGATATTCCTTTTTCGGCAAAGAATTCCGCTGTGGAAGCTGAGTCTCTTCCACGTTCAACCGAAGGTGTTGCAAAATAGAATTTTGCCTTGCGAGGCATTTTTTCTATAATAGATGAAATGTCTTTGTCGTTTACAAAGCCTAAAACCATGTGGAGAGTATTTTCGAGAGCTATTTCTTGCAATGCAGGTCCTAAATATTCCCAACCGCCGACATTGTGTCCCGTGTCGCAGATTATACGTTGTTTGAATTCGTCTATTTCCATCCAACGTCCTTGTAGACCGGTTAGGGCGCAGACATTTGCAAAGCCTGTGCCTACAGCTTTGTCGTTGATTTTTGTGAACTTATGTTTTAATATATCTAAGGCTGCTAATATTGTTGCCGTGTTCTCTGGTTGGCAGTTGCCTCCGAGTTCTGCATGTATTGTTCCGAAAGATGTCCCCGTATATTTCCAACCGTTGTTTTCTTTTGTTGAAGAAACGAAATATTTGTTGTCTTGGGCAAAAGTTATAGGTGAGTTGAGTTCTGAAGCCTTGCCGGCAAATATCTTTCTTATTTCTCCGTGTGCATTACCGATAACGACAGGCGTTCCCGGTTTGATGATACCGGCTTTTTCTTGTGCTATTTTTTCTGTAGTATTGCCGAGAATTGCCATGTGATCCAGAGAAATATTGGTAATAATCGCTAATTCAGGCGATATTATATTTGTGCTGTCGTATCTACCTCCTAATCCAACTTCTATCACAGCTATATCTACACCACAAATGCGGAAATAGTCGAAAGCCATGAGAGTCGTGATCTCAAAGAAAGAAGGTTTGTAGTCTCCGGTATCAATCTCACCATAGCGATTCATGAAATCAATAACAGCTTCTTTGGAAATCATTTCTCCGTTTACCTTTATCCTTTCTCGAAAATCAAGGAGATGTGGCGACGTGTATAGCCCGGTTTTATAACCTGCCTGAGCCAATATTGCTGCGATGGTAGAAGCTGTACTCCCTTTTCCATTGGTTCCCCCAATATGTATACATTTCAATGCCTTATGAGGGTTTCCCATAAGCTGAGAGAGACGCGTGATATTCTCAAGCCCGGGTTTGTAAGCTTTGCTGCCTATGCTTTGGAAAGCAGGACACGCATAGAGGGTTTCTATTGCGGAGTTATATTTCTCATCCTCAATTGTCATAGTCTTCTAATGAACTGAAAAAGGTATTTAAAATATTGAAATCAGATACTTCCGAAAGAGTTCTGAACCCTGCGTTTCCATTAACTTCGCAAACGGTGAAATTACCGTCGGGAGCAAAAAGGAGGTCAACACCGGAGAAAAATAGACCACATGCATTTGAGGCATCTACAGCAAGTTTGGCAATGTCTGCAGTCAAGGGGTAGCTTTTAGCCTGTCCTCCTTGGGAATAGTTAGAAATGAAGGAGCTTTTGGAGTATCTGAGTACACAAGCGACAGCATGATTCCCTATAACCCATACTCTCACATCGTGCCCATGGCTTGTGGATATGTATTTTTGAGCTATGGCATTGTATTGGCATTGTCCATATGCTTCAAGATATTCTTGGGTTGTGTTTACGAGATATACATTGTAGCCTTGGGAGCCATTAGTTTGCTTCACTACAAATGGAGTGCCTAATTCTTTTGCAAGGCTGTCAAAAGTAGTTTTGTTGTTGATTAAAACTGTAAGGGGTGTTGGAATAGATTTGTCAAGCAGAGCAGTGTATGTTTTCCACTTGTTGTGGCTACAATCCATAGCTTCCCATGTGTTTATTACTTTGACACCTTGATTCTCGTAGAATAAGGATATCCTACTGTCATAGCCCCTCATAACAACAAAATCGGGCTTGTCGGGTAATTTGGCAAATCCAAAATCTTCAAAGAAACATATTTTTGCATCTATCCCATAAGTGGCAGCTGCTTGCATCCACCAACTAAACGCATCGGGCAATCCCGATGAGCTTATTTTAGGGAAAAAAATAATACATTTCTTCATAGTTGTGAAACTTAAAATATTATGATGCCAGCCACTCCTGCTGCGATTATGAGCAAAATCGGATGTATTTTGGTAAATAACGACAAGCCCAATACAGCTATGGTTATAGCAATACTTTTCATAATATCCGGTGATGTGTCGCCATAATTTGCAGTGTTCATAAGCAGAAGTGCAGCAGATGCTATAAGGCCGACGACTACAGGCCGCAGACCTGCAAAAATTCCTCTTATGGCAACACTGTCGCGATGACGGCTAATGTAGTGGCCGGCGTATCTTACGAGTATGAACGATGGTAAAATCACAACCAATGTGCAAATTATAGATCCTAATATCCCCCATATAGGAGATCCTAATGCCGGAGATGATATTCCTGGTGCGACATAGCCTATGTAAGTTGCAGAGTTTATTCCTATAGGACCTGGGGTCATCTGGGATATGGCAACAATGTCGGTAAAAGTTTGCTCGCTAATCCATCCAGGTGTCACTATCTCGTTTTCAATGAGGGCGAGCATGGCATATCCTCCACCAAAGCCGAAAAAGCCTATTTTGAGATAGCTCCAGATAAGTCGTAGATAAATCATCATTTTTCAGCTTTCTCCTTTCTTTGTTCAAGGTTCTTGTGTGCTTTAGCCGTAAAGAAATATCCGGCAAGACCGCCTATGAAAATATATAATATCGGATTTGATACGATTGGTAATTTTGACCAAATCAGCAGTGCTACTACAGCAGGAATCCATGCTGTTTTCCAAACTATTCCCGATGCTTTGGCGGTCGTTATTACCGGCGCTATAATGAGGGCAACTACCGCTGGTCGTATACCTTTGAATATTGCAGTGAGGGTTGGGTTTGAGGTTATCATTTCTGGCGTGAGGAATATCGCTATGAGGAGTATTATTAAAAAAGAGGGTAGGATAGTACCAATCGCAGAGGCTATACTTCCTTTGAGACCCCTGAGCTTG